>NZ_JASLER010000085.1 GCF_030151085.1 Bacteroides sp.
CCGAGACGCTTTAAGGTTACCATCTACAACGATGATTTCACCACGATGGAATTTGTAGTAAATATACTTACCACCATCTTTTATAAATCACCGGCGGAAGCCGAAGCATTGATGCTGAAAGTACACCAAAGCCAATCGGCCGTAGTGGGCATTTATTCGTTTGACATTGCCCGCTCTAAAGTTCAAAAAGCCACACGTATGGCACGAAACGAAGGTTTCCCGCTTCGACTTACCGTTACACCGGAAGAAGAATAAAATTCAAGAAAAAAAATGGATATACAAAATACAATAGCCGTAAACCAGGCTCTCGCTTCTGCACAACATAAGGCCATTCAGTATCGGCACGAGTTCATCACTCCCGAACATCTTCTAAGCGCGTTTATGGAACAAATTCCCTTTGTAAACGCTTTGGAAGAATTTTGCTTTGACGTTCACCAATTCTCTCTCGCCATAGAAAATTATCTTATAGAAGACATGGAAAGAGTCCCCAAAGAACTAGAATACGAATTGGAAATTTCATCCCAACTTAGCGACCTACTGCAACATGCCTATCTAGTGACCGACTTTTCGAGTGCTGAAAAATTGGATGTACCCCATCTCGTACAAGGCATGTACCAATTGGAAGACTCTCAAGCATGCTTCTTATTGAAAGACGTTATCAGCGAAGAAATACCAGAGTTTATAAGCTCGCTTATCTCCAATTATGAAGATACCGAACAAGACGAGACCGCTGAATCATCCATACAGGAAAAAAGCGAACCTTGGCGTAGCTATGTAACCTGCCTCAACGACCGTCTTCAAGACCATAACCCACTTATCGGACGCAAAGCCGAACTGGAACGAACCATACAAGTACTCTGCCGTAAAGAGAAAAACAACCCGCTCCATGTCGGAGAGCCAGGTGTGGGAAAGACCTCTCTAGCTTACGGACTGGCAGCCCGCATCGAAGCAGGCGACGTTCCTGAGCGACTTCTTGGTTGCCACATCTACGAACTGGATTTAGGCAATCTGATTGCCGGTACACAGTATCGGGGAGACTTTGAGAAACGCCTGAAAACCATTATGGAAGGTGTGTGCGGCGAAGGAAATGCCATTATCTATATCGACGAAATACACAACCTGATAGGTGCCGGACGTACCGGAGACGGTTCCATGGATGCCTCCAATATGCTCAAACCTTATCTGGAAGGAGGAGATATCCGTTTTATCGGTTCTACTACTTACGAAGAATTCAACCGTTACTTCTCCCGCAGTAAAGGTCTGGTACGCCGTTTTCAACAGATTGACATCCAAGAACCGAGCATCGAAGAAACCATAAACATTGTAGAAGGTCTGAAAGAGAAATACGAAGCCTTCCACGGAGTAACTTACGATCCCGACGTCATTTCATACGCCGTAAAAGCAAGCGCACGTTACATCAACGACCGCTTTCTGCCCGATAAAGCCATTGATCTGATAGATGAAGCAGGAGCCTATCGCGTTTTACATCCTTCTTCTACCCAGACACAGATCGTTGACAAAGCTCTGATTACCGATGTGCTTGCCCGGGTCTGCAAAGTAGATGCACTAGCCATGAAGGAAGAAGACACTGCTACATTGGAAACATTGTACGAACGTATCGGCTCTAAGATTTACGGACAAGAGGAAGCCGTTCGTCAAGTAGTGGAAGCCGTGCAAATGTCCAAAGCCGGACTGCTGGATGAAAACAAACCGTTGGCAAGCCTGCTCTTTGTAGGTCCCACCGGAGTTGGAAAGACCGAAGTAGCCAAAGTTTTGGCAACCGAACTAGGCATCGCCCTGCAACGTTTCGACATGAGCGAATATACCGAAAAGCATACGGTTGCCAAACTGATCGGTTCCCCCGCAGGCTATGTAGGCTATGAAGACGGTGGATTACTGACCGACGCCCTCCGTAAAACTCCCCACTGTGTACTATTATTGGATGAAATAGAGAAAGCGCATCCCGACGTCTTCAACATCTTGCTGCAAGTAATGGATTACGCCGTACTCACCGACAACAAAGGAAGAAAAGCCGATTGCCGTCACGTAGTGCTTATCATGACCTCCAATGCCGGAGCACAATTTGCCCGTCAAGCTTCTATCGGCTTCAGCAGCCAGATAACAGCGGGTGAAGCCATGCTGAAACAGGTAAAGAAAACCTTCAAACCGGAATTCATTAACCGCCTGTCCGCTACAGTAGTCTTCCATGATATGAATCGGGAAATGGCGACACTCATCCTCGACAAGAAGCTAGGTGAACTAAACAGTAAACTGGCAGCCCGCCAAGTAGAAATGCTACTGAGCAGTGAGGCACGTGACTGGTTATTACAAAAAGGATTCTTGCCCGAATATGGTGCCCGCGAAATGGATCGAGTAATAGCTTCGCACCTGAAACCATTGCTGATGCGTGAAATCTTATTCGGTACGCTCAAAGTCGGTGGAAAAGTTTGCGTAGAAGTTGAAAAGAATAATTTAATTCTGAGAAAAGAACGGTAACCGCATGGTTTATCAATTAACTAATAAACTCTCCTTCCCCGATCCCCACTACGGAGATCCTGATGGAATGCTTGCTGTAGGTGGTGACCTTTCGATAGACCGCCTCCTCCTGGCATATTCCAATGGGATATTTCCATGGTATGCTTTCAAGGAAGGTATGATACAGTGGTGGTGCCCCATGGAACGCTTTGTAATCTTTCCGAATGAAATTCATATCTCCCACTCCATGCGCACACTCATTAACAAAGGAATATATCAACTTACTGTCAACAAAGCCTTCCCAGAAGTAATACATGCCTGTGGCGAATCACGAATGGATATGGAAGGCGCCTGGCTGGGTCGCGAAATGATGGATGCCTACATCCGTTTGCACGAACAAGGTTTTGCAGCCAGTATAGAAGTGTGGGAAGAAGAACGACTGGTTGGTGGCCTTTACGGAGTGACCATAGGCAACTGTTTCTTCGGTGAAAGTATGTTTTCACTGGTACCCAGCGCATCAAAATTGGCTCTTATTCATTTGGCGCAGTTCTTACAAAAGCATGGCGGTACATTGATAGATTGCCAGTTCGAAACACCGCACTTGAAGTCAATGGGCGGTAGATTCATTAGTTACGAAGAATATATGGAGCTTTTACAAAAGTAATCACCTTAAGAAATATTTATCCCTAAAAACAAATAATATCTCACGAATATGAAAAATAGAATATTTTACACCCTCATCACCTTCCTATGTTTGTTCCCTGCTCTCCTCCAAGCGCAGTCTAGCAGCCTCACGATGCAATTAGAAAATGCCATCAAAGGCAAAAAAGCAGAAATTGGAATTGCGGTTATTCTGGATGGAAAAGATACCATAACTGTGAATAACAATGCCAGGTATCCACTAATGAGCGTATTCAAGTTTCATCAAGCGCTGGCACTGGCCGATTATATGAGTCAACGGAATATACCTTTGGATACCCGTTTACACATTAAGGCTTCCGATTTGAAGCCAAATACTTACAGTCCGCTACGAGATAAATATCCACAAGGAGGTATCGACCTAAGTATTGCCGAATTGTTGGAGTACACCCTGCAACAAAGTGACAATAATGCTTGCGACATTCTATTCCATTACCAAGGTAGTCCTGAATCAGCCAACAATTACATCCATTCTTTAGGAGTTGATTCCTGTTCCATCGCTTTCACCGAAAATGATATGCACGAAGATATAAACCGCTGCTACCAGAACTGGAGTACACCTCTAGCTGCTGCTCAAGTGCTGGAAATATTTCTTAATCAACCTCTTTTTGGTAAAACCTATAAAGACTTTATCTATCAAACCATGACAGAATGCAAAACCGGTGAAGACCGTTTGTTCGCCCCCCTATCCGGCAAGAATGTAATTATCGGTCACAAAACAGGTACCGGAGATAAAAATGCTAAAGGTCAACTGATTGCTATCAATGATATCGGTTTTGTTATTTTGCCTAATAAACACATGTATAGTATAGCTGTTTTCGTGAAGAACTCAGAAGAAAATCCCAAAGTAAGCACCGAGATCATTGCAAATATTTCACAGATAGTCTATGAATATGTCGACGGACTTCAGTAACTTTGTCTTCTATAATATAGAATAATCATGGCCGATAATTATCTTGAAAATCAATACGAGCAATACCAGGCACGCAAGGCGGCTTGGGAGAAAGCAAAGAAATCAGGTAAGATACAAACGCAGCAAAAGCCTACACCTCTCCAAAAACAATCGGGAAAGAAAGTTTTCATAACCGGAGGTGCCGAGGGTATTGGTAAAGCTATTGTAGAAGCTTTTTGTAATCTTAATTATCAGGTAGCTTTCTGTGACAAAAATGAGACTAAAGGACAACAAACAGCCCAAGCAACCGGAGCACAATTCTATCCCGTCGATATAAGTGACAAAGATGCATTAGAGCTTTGCCTGCAAACCTTATTCAAAGAATGGGGAGATATTGATATAATTATCAACAATGCCGGCATCAGTGAATTTTCTCCCATCACGGAAACGAGCGTAGAGACTTTCGATAAAATATTGTCCGTGAATCTACGCCCTGTATTCATTACTTCACACGCTCTGGCAGTACACCGGAAAAGCCAAAATAGCACGAATACCTACGGAAGAATCATTAATCTCTGTTCCACGCGCTATCTGATGAGTGAGCCGGGCAGTGAAGGATATGCAGCATCCAAAGGTGGGATTTATTCATTGACACATGCGTTGGCTTTATCGCTTGCAGAGCTACGTATCACAGTAAACTCCATCTCGCCGGGCTGGATTGAGACACACGATTATGAACAATTACGAGCTGAAGATCATTCACAACATCCTTCCGGTCGAGTTGGCAAACCGGAAGATGTTGCACGTATATGCATATTCCTTTGTCAAGACGAAAATGATTTCATCAATGGCGAAAATATTACTATTGACGGAGGCATGACAAAAAAGATGATCTATACAGAGTAACGAAAGGGCTCAAAAACAATTAGCATTATGAATACTGAAACCAATCGCATAGAATACAAACAGCACCTCACCGAAGATTTAGAAAAAGAGGCAGTTGCCTTTCTGAACAATCAAGAAGGAGGAGTTATTTATATAGGAGTCTATAAAACAGGAGACCCCATTGGAGTGGCCGATATAGACACCGATATGCTAAAAATAAAAGACCGCCTTAGAAATAACATCATGCCATCTTGTATGGGACTATTCGATGTTGCCGTTGAAAATATCAATTCGGTCGATGTCATCAAAGTCACATTTGCCAGTGGCACCGAAAAACCTTACTACATTAAGAAGTTAGGAATGTCCGAAAAGGGTACATTCATCCGTGTTGGTACGGCAGCAGAACCGATGCCTGTAAGAATGATTGAGTCTTTGTTTGCCAAACGTACCCGGAACTCAATAGGCAAGATAAAATCTCCCAAACAAAACCTAACTTTCGAACAACTCAAAATTTACTATGAAGGAGCAAACAAAACATTAAACCGCCAATTTGCCCCCAATCTCGAATTGCTGACCGAAGAAGGTGTTTACAATTACGTGGGTTACTTATTGTCCGACGTAAACAGCATGTCCATGAAAGTAGCAAAATACAATGGTCTCGACCGCGTAGACTTAACCGAGAACAATGAATATGGTTACTGCTCGCTAATAAAAGCTACAAAACAGATATTGGACAAGATTAATGTAGAAAACAAGACATTGGCCAAAATCACCCACAAAGAACGAGAGGAAAAGAAACTTTGGAATCCGGTTGCCTTACGTGAAGCCATCATCAACGCAATAGTTCATAACGACTACACTTCCGAAATACCTCCCAAGTTTGAATTCTTTAACAATAGAATTGAGATTACATCGTTCGGCAGTTTGCCTCAAGGAATCACCGAAAAGGAATTTTTTGAAGGATACTCCGTTCCTCGTAATAAAGAGTTGATGCGCGTATTCAGAGATTTAGATTTAGTAGAACACTTAGGTTCGGGAATTCCCCGCATATTGAGAAGCTATGGAAAAGAGTGTTTTGTCTTCACAGAGAACTTCTTGAGAATGATTTTTCCGTCTTCCGAGGAGGTTACCCCGCAAGTTACCCCGCAAGTCACCCCGCAAGTCACCCCGCAAGTCAATGAACTGACCAAGGTATTGAATTGTGATATGAATAGACAAGAAATACAAGCAAAACTCAACCTTTCCGACAGAGAATATTTCCGTCTAAACTACTTAAAGCCAGCATTAGAAATGGGAATAATAGAAATGACAATACCCAACAAGCCCAATAGCCGGATGCAAAAATATCGTCTGACTGAGAAAGGTAAACAAATGAAGTCATTCAAATAATTATAGAATTGATTGAATGAGCTTCTTCATCTTATATTCATCTTTGCAACATTATGCTACACCGTTTCACAACTTCCATTGCTGATATTCCATTGCCGGAAAGATTTACCTATCCTTTCTGCTATACCCCTCATCCGCTATGTATACTGGCGGCGGAAGAAGTTCAGAGTTATCTCAGCAGGCAAAAAGATTGGGAAGAAGAATTGAAACAAGGTAAAATGTTCGGAGTATTGGTAGTACAAACGGAAGAAGGAGAAATTGGTTATTTAGCTGCATTCTCCGGCATTCTGGCAGGCAAAAATAGACACTCGTTCTTTGTCCCACCAATATATGATTTGTTACAACCGCAAGGATTCTTCAAAATAGAAGAAGAGCAGATATCCCAAATCAATGTACGAATCATGCAGTTAGAGGAAGACGAAACTTATCAAAGTCTGATTACCCAATTATCAGCACTGCAGCAAGCCGCACAAGAAGCTTTAGATGAAGCAAAACAACAACTAAAAACAGCCAAAAAGTATCGGGAAGAATGTAGACAATCCAAAACTCTCACTCCCGAAGAAGAAGCTAAACTGATACGCGAAAGTCAATTCCAAAAAGCTGAGTACAAACGTATGGAACGTATCTGGAAAGAAGAAATATCTCCCCTACAAAATCTTATAGCCGCCCACGAAGACAAAATACAACAGTTAAAGTCTGAGCGGAAAACACGCTCCGCTAATCTGCAACAACAATTGTTTGAACAATTCAGAATGCTGAATCGTCGGGGAGAAATCAAAACACTCTGTGAAATTTTCGAGCAGACTGTTCAGAAGACCCCACCTGCCGGAGCAGGCGAATGCGCAGCTCCTAAGTTACTGCAAGAGGCTTATCTGAATGGCTGGAAACCAATTGCTATGGCAGAATTCTGGTGGGGCACCTCTCCAAAAACAGAAATACGCCGACATGGGCAGTACTATCCTGCATGCAAAGGAAAGTGTGAGCCCATCTTGAACCACATGCTGCAAGGGCTTGATATAGAAGAAAACCCAATGCTTAAGAGCATGCAGAATGCTTCCTTGGAACTTGATATTGTTTACGAAGACCCATGGCTGGTAGTTATCAATAAACCGACAGGTATGTTATCTGTTCCTGGGAAAGAAGATACAGTATCTGTGTATAGCTTGATGCATAAAAAATACCCCGATGCAGATGGACCAATGATAGTACATCGCCTCGATATGGCAACATCCGGTCTGCTGATTATAGCCAAGTCCAAGCGTGTACACCAGCATTTACAAGCACAATTCAAGAGCCGAACAGTGAAGAAGCGTTACATCGCCCTACTCGATGGGCTTGTTCCGCAAGACAAAGGAACCATTGAGTTACCTATCTGCCTGAATCCGCTCGACCGCCCCCGTCAAATGGTGCATGCAGAATATGGTAAACCTGCCATTACTGATTTCCAAGTTTTAGATCGTAAAGACAACTGTACCCGCATTGCCTTCTATCCATGTACTGGGCGTACTCATCAACTCCGTGTACATGCTGCCCATCTGCTTGGGTTGCATTGCCCCATTGTAGGTGACGAACTGTATGGAAAGAAAGCGGATCGTCTGTATCTGCATGCCGAAGCACTGGAGTTTGTACATCCTCTGACAGGAGAAATAATAAAGATTAGTAAAGAATCAGAATTCTAAAAACAACCGCATTGAATGTGTATTCAAGAGTGACCATGTGCAACCTTAACATCCGGCAAATTCAACAACTTCTCAACCGTCGACACAGAAAAGGTAAAACCGGCTTCAAGTAATCGTGAAGGACGTACATTCTGCCCTTCCAGCAACATGTTGCTTCGTTCGCCAAAAAGACAACTAAATACTATACCTGGTACGGGTAAAGTAACCCATGCCCTATATGCCTTAGCTAATGCATGAGCCAAATGCTTTTGAGTAATTTGCTGCGGTGAAACCAAATTATAAACGCCTTTCGCTTTTTCTTTCTCCATCAAGAAATGAATCGCTTTGCAGACATCCTGCAAAGCTATCCACGGAAAGGCTTGTTTGCCTGTACCTATTACAGCAGAAACCTTTGTCCGTATCAAAGGAGTTACCATCTCTTGCATAGCTCCACCATCAAGAGCCAAGACGACTCCGAAACGCGTGATAACTACCCGCATATCTGAAGGGCATTTCTTCGCTTCCGCTTCCCATTCTCTACAAAGTGATGCCAAGAAACCTTCGGCAACCACATCATCATGTTCGTCAAACTCTCCTTCTGAAGGATAATACCCCACGGCAGAGGCAGAAATCATAAGTCCCGGTTTTCGATTAGCAGACTTCAATGCACACACCAGGCGAGATGTCGTACCAATACGACTATTACATATAGCATCCTTATACTGAGGAGTCCAACGTCGGTTGATAGTAGCACCTGCCAAATTAATTAGTACATCACAATCTTCTAATATTTCAACCAATTGTTGAAAATATTCTTCACACAAAAGTCCTCTTCCTAAAGGAACGATTTGATAATCAAATGCTGCCAGATAATCCGACAGATGCTTCCCAATGAAACCGGACGCCCCGGTAATTGCTACCCTCATGATAATTATTTTCTCATAATAACAAAGAAGCAGAATTATTAGTTCGCACCCTTAATCACTTAGATTACTCCAAACTACGTAGCAATTGTATCTCTTCAGCCCAAAGTGATTCATCCGGTGTCTCCAGAATAATGGGCATATCGTCAAAACGAGAATCCTTCATAAAGCGTTTAAAAAAATCCATTCCAAGCAAGCCTTTTCCTATGCTGTCATGTCTATCCACATGGCTACCTAAAGCTTTCTTTGTATCATTTAAGTGGATGCCACGCAAATAGTTAAATCCCACTGTTGCATCGAATTCTTTGAATACATTATCATAATCAGCTACAATATCATAACCTGCAGAATAAGTATGGCAGGTATCCAAGCAAACTCCAACGCGGGTCTTATCTTCTACACGGTCAATGATATATCTCAACTGCCAGAACTCATTTCCTACATTACTACCTTGTCCGGCAGTGTTTTCAATAACAGCCGTAACTCCACGGGTCTTACTCAAAGTGATATTAATAGACTCAGCTACTTTATCCAAACAAGCTTCCACAGAAATCTTATTCAAATGGCTGCCCGGATGAAAGTTCAGTAACTTCAAACCGAGTTGTTCACAACGTTGCATCTCATCCAGAAAGGCAGCACGGCTTTTTTCCAACCCCTCAATCTCAGGATGCCCCAGATTTATCAAATAACTGTCATGGGGTAAAATGTAACGAGAATCAAAAGCATACTTTTCACAGTTCTCCTTAAAAAGTTCAATACTCTCCTCAGCCAAAGGTTTCGCCACCCACTGACGCTGATTCTTTGTAAACAAGGCAAAAGCATTTGCCCCTATTTCATGAGCATTGACGGGAGCTGCTTCTACTCCGCCACTAGCTGATACGTGTGCACCTATAAATTTCATAAATCTATAATGTTTAGTTATTAATGAAACTATTCTCTCATGAATTCCCACTGAGATGCTTTCATATCCACACATCCATTCCGCCTGAATTTCACACCCTCTTCCTCCAGCAAGACTCTCTGTTCAAGCCAGAAAGGTGCCAGTCTTCCCTGGCTGTTCACTACCCGATGGCAAGGTAAATGTAACTCCGGAGGAACGTTATGCATAGCCTGTCCTACCATACGCGAACATAAAGGTTTACCTATAAGATAGGCAATCTGCCCATACGTTACCACTCGTCCCGGAGGAATAGCAGAAACTACATTATACACTTCCTGCTGAAAAGTATCTTTATCCATGTGATATTGTTTTCAGGACAAAGATAAAACAAATTATTGCTATTCTCCAATCTTCACTTCATTCATATCCGTAATAATCCGGGCACGAATTGAACTTCTAAGAACAGTACCACCTAGGTTGATAGGGCTAAGAGGAGTTCCGATACCGTAGAATCGGTTGGCTACAATTGGGAAGCGGTAGATACCTTGCGGATCTATAACTCCCGTACCATTACCAGGCGACGAATTAGAATCATCCGTTCCGGCAAGAGTAACACGGTTTGAGCGTATAATTGTACCTGTAGGACTTATCAATTCCACTCTCAGCGTGTAGTCATTGGCGTTCACTGGGGCAGGAGCAGGAACAGGTAGTACATACGAGCCTTTCGACAACATCATCACTGGAAGTGTGCCGACCGGAACTGGTATTTCTGCTAAAACCTGCCCTCCGCTTGTAACCACCGGATTTAGTATATAATCTGCGAATACAGGCGTTTGACTGCGTTGGATAAGTGGTACACTCTTGTTCTGCGACGTATACAGACTGATGCGTATACTGCTAACAGTAGTACCGCTGATACTGGTCGGAACATTAGTGAACCATCCCATCACACCGGCTACCCGGCGCCATAGGTTAACATTACCTTGCGTACCGTAAGAACTGGCTGTCAGGGTAGTGGCACCGGCAAACAACTCGGCCTGACGCATATTCGTCCATGTGGCAGATTCGGTACCTGCCAACGTTGCGAAAGCGTTTCCCAGTTGAGTCATCCCGACTACAATAGCTCCCGGATATCCGTAAGTAACAGGTGACATATCATCCATCCCTACTGCCAGGAAAGTATATGAATTTCCGTTAACCAGCCCCTCATACTTCACGTGATAGTTCATTGACGAAGTAACTGTAGGCGGAATATTGCCGAAATGAGCCGACCAACCTACATTCTCGGATGCCACACAAATAGCAGTGGGACTCGTACCGTTGAAGATATAAAGCTGGATTGCCGTTACGTGTTGCACATTACCCGACCCCGGCAAGGTGGTGCGAGTACTTGGGCCCTGACTACGGGTAGCATCGGGAGTACTGCCCGTATTATCCGCATCGGCAACAGACAAGTCACCCGTCACGGTAAAGTTAAGCACTACATCCCCTGCCTTTCCGCCCGGAGTATCGGGAACAACCTCGTCCAATGCATCATCACCTTGGCAAGCTGTCATCAACAGTGCCGATAGGAACAATGCACCAAGTACATATCTTTTGAATCTAAAGCGTCTCATAAGAATTAAGAATTATCAGTTTCTAACTAAATAAAAGCGGCCTACATGCGAAGACATCGTACCTGCGTCCACTATAACTTCTGAACCCGAAAGCGGAGTACGTTTGTTCGTTTCCGTATCTAGCAACGACCAGTTTTTCCAAGTATCTCCATTGGCATGAGACAATTTCAGCTTTACCTGTCCGGGCGTACGCAGATTGAAACCTATAGGAATGCGTTCGGCATCGTTGAGTTGCTGTATATCCAGAGCTTTCTCATTTGCAATACTGTACACAGCGATAGTCGGAACTACCTCATTGTCAAGCAATATTTCCGAATCCTCCTTCGGATTGAAAGCAACACGTGCAGACGGATGGAGACGGATGATGCAACTGGAAGAAGTATTACCTACACTAGCTGTCAGAACCAGCGTCGGGCGTCCCGTACTGATAGCACGTGTCTGAGTTGCAGCAGTTGCACTACGCAATAGCCCACCGGAACCCGGAGCCTGTGTCAAAGCAGCAGTAGTAAAACGTATAGGGAGCGTCAGTGAAGGAGTCGCCACAGTAACAAAGACCGATTGCATCGGTGCAATATACTGGAAATTTGTTCCGTTGCTCACTAATTGTCCGTCGGCTTTGATAACAGAATTATTTGTATTACCGTCATACACCTTGACCGAAGTTATCAACGGATTGTCCGTCATAAACTGACTGATGCTGAGATGCGACATAAACGGATTGCCTACGATGAAAGTTGTACCTGCCACCTTGTTTGTAGCACCCACTGTTAGAGGGAAGGTGACAGAACCACTGCTATTCTCGTAGATAAAGCGTCCTGGAAGGGTACGTGTCAGCGTTTCACTATATGAAGAGCTGGAGCCCGACAGATTGAAATAGGTAAACTGTGTGTGCACCTTCGGAAAGCGGAACGTAAGCGTGCTAGCCGATGCAGATTCTTTGTCAGCAAGCATCGAGAATCCCATACCAAGGCCGTACGCCTGGCTCAAAGCATTGAACGGAGGTGTCCAGTTCGTATTGTCCGGAGTCACGGAGACTGGGGTCAGTGTACCACCGGTGAACTTCTGTCCGGGTGCGTCGTGGCTCCACAAACGTTGGTAGACGCGTGGACTGAAACGGTTTTCAGGTGAAGTCGAAGCATTCAGTACTGTGAAAGTTGGATTGTTCTGGGTACCGTTCATAGCACCAGGTATAAACATATCCCCCGTGAACATAGCCTTCAATGGGGCAGACAACATATAGTAACGTCCTGCTTGTAATGCCATCTCTACCCATGCCTGTGCATAATTAAGGTAGTGAGTATTCACAATCTCGGCATTCGGGGCGAAGTGAAGGTTATTACAATAGTTAGCTGCACTCTGCAATAGCACAGGATATTGCGAAGCATTGGATGGGATAACAACATCCGTACATTGCCACGGGCTACCATTCGTCCAGTTTGCCCAAGTATTCCAATCGGTAGAGGTCGGACTGGTCTTCCAGGTGGTGCTCAATGGGTGCACAGTTGCATGAATACCATTATAATAGAGATTTGTACCGGCAGCGTCGTAGATGGAAATATAATAATCTCCGGCAGGTACATTGCTCAAAGTAAACGTTTGGCTTGTCAGAGTAACCGTAGTATTGGTCACCGCATTACCGTTGGCTACATTGTACATGCGTAGCAGATAACTGTTACCGTTCGTACCACCATTCACAGTGATAACAATCGGTGTGCCTTGGCAGACGTGAGAGGTCACATTGACCAGGTCGATAGTCTCACCCGTGCTTGGAGGAGCATCGGCACAGTCGGGTATCCCGTCGCCATTACTGTCCGGACGGGTATAGATTCCTGCCAACTGAATTTGCTTCACAGCGTTGGCAACTCCTGTCAATGTAATGCGTGCTTCGTCGAAAGGCGCGCTCGACGGGGTCGTTTCGAGGTATTGATTTCCGTTGTTACTGATAACGTTGAGTCCCAATACACCGCCGTTTCCGGTACTTCCTACCAATACACCGCCATTATAAAGGCTTATAGTAGTCCATCCTATCACGTCTGCTCCCAGCACACCTGCCGGAGTAGCTACAATAAAACCTACGGGCTGTTTCTGATTTATTTTGTTGAATTTCACAGCCACAGTGACTGTTCCCAATACATTCGTTGTATTGATGGTTGAATAAGTGTTGACATCCGAATCGATCAGGTTGCCCAAGTCGAGGAAAGAAGTCGCCACATTAGCAACATCCGTAGTGCCTGTTGCGGCATAGTTAATGCTGGCTCCGTAACTTGCCGGAGTCATCAGTTGCATACAGGCTTCTGCCGGACTGCCACTATAACAAGAAGCGCTGGCATTTTCCCAGAAAGGGTAATAGATACGGAAAGCACTCAGGTTCAGGTTGAGCAAGCCAGCTGTCCAAAGTTCGATGGCATCAAACGTCTGGTTGGTATTGACCGATAGACGTACTTTGCCCCCATTGTCACCAATCAGTCCGGCAGAGATAGCACTATTGCCATCGGCAGTACTTTCAAATACCTTCACCCCGTTGCGATAAAGGCGGATGACAAAGAGCTTGAGCACATTGGCATTCAACAGTCCCGATGAAGTCTGTACAACGAACCCCGCCCGGATATTACTTTGAGTAGCATTAACGGGTTGGGTTGCGCTAGTCTGTATGCCCACTATAGAAGTGTTGGCAGCCAAGCTCAGTACATTATTATAGGTGATATAGTTATCCGGATTACTGTCTATCAGATTGTTCTTTCCTGTAAAGGAAGTACCTTCGCCGGCACAGAGCAGACATCCTCCTCCCGTAGGACCATAAACGGATGCACCGTTGCTGGCTATGGTAATCATATTGTTACATACCGACGTGTCACCTACGCCGCTGGCATTACGGGTAATGGTGGCGGTCTGCGTATAAGTTGTACCATCGGTACCGGTATAAGTCCCGGTCACAGTATAAGCACCATTAACAGTCATACCTGTTATCATGTTACTACTTATGGTTGGAGTAGATCCTGTAGGACCTGTGACGGTATAAGCAACACTTCCTGTGGTTGGAGTGAACAGTTGATAAGAATTACCGGTAATAGTGGCGTTACCTAGTGCAAAGTAACTGGAAGCATCAACTACTATCGGATCGCGCACAAAAGCATAATTGATAGTGGTAGCACTCAGGTTGACATTGATACCCGAGAACTGGATTTTGACTTGCGAGGCCGGTTTCTTCAGTATCATACTGATTTGCGTACCTCCGGTTTGTACTGCCGATAAACCTAGCAAGCTGCTGATGGTCACTTGTTCTTGCTGGTTACTTGAAGCATCATACGTGGTGAGTATGGTGCTACCCAACAAACCAATATTCGCCAGCCCAAGGCTTGAGAGATTGAAACCGACTTCGGCTCCAACGGGTATTGTTTGCCCGAAGTTAATAGTGGCGCGAGGTTGGAATAAGCCTCCTATTAAACCAAATGTAGGACCATTTGCTACATTAGCATCTATCAGTTGGCCACTGTTTGGTACAGTGGTCCACGTCAAATCGAGGAGAGTATTATCATGTACCGATACTCCACTCGTGAAGTAAGGGTTAGTTGTTATAGCAGGTTGTATGGGGTTATCACCTACGAAGGCGTAGTATAGGCTCAAGGCACTCAGTACAGTAGCCGAAACTCCGTACATGCCCAATTTTATTTCATCAAAGTCTTTTGTAAAGGTGGTTGTAAAGGAAAGTGCCTGCTGAGTACCATTGTTAGCGGCACCGGCAAGGTCTAGTTGTAAGGCCGACACCGCTTGTGTGTCGCTACCTTTCATTTCCTGGAAGACCCCTTTGAGATAGGTTTTCAAATAGAAACCTTTCAGTACATTGAGGTCGATTAAGGAAACGTTACTCAACGAGTAGACGAATCCTGCTACTTGTCCTCCTGCATACGTGCGGTTGACGTCGCGAACGGAGGCTATTTCGTTGCCTACAAGTTGGGCATTGGTTACACCGCCGAATGAGGCGGAGTTAGTGATGTCGGTATCGAGCATATTAGCGATACCTGAGTTACTGGATAGTACGGCTATCAGTGCGTTCGACATATCATCCACGATACGTCCTTGACCTACCAGGGGTATCCTTCGGTTGGCAGTCCACGTAGCACCTCCATCGGTGGTGGTAAGAGCAGAAGTGGATGCAGCGAAGGTAGTGGCACCTTTCGAAGAAATATCGGCTTCGGGAACTGTAAAAAGATCTTCGTCCTGACAAGCGGATAGTCCGAAGAAGAAGGCGTAAATGATGAAGATATGTTTCGTTTTCATTGCGATAGAGCTTGTTTAAAAAGAAGTTTGAGAAGGTGTGTTACCACACCTTCTTTTTAAATCACAAAGTTGTTATTCAATTCCCAGGTTGTAAATCATATCCCAAGCATCGTTGACTGTAAGGGTGATAACCGTTTCCTGTGACAAGTCAATCGGATTGTCATCGTCACTTGTCGGGCTACCCGGAGTACCACCATCAGTAGTACTTGCTTTGTATTTCTGACCCAGTGAGTAGAAGTAGTTACGGTTTACATCATATACTTTCGGATTGGTTGCAGCAGCGTTCACTACATCCCATTCTTTCAAAACAGTGCCCAGTGCATCTTCCAACTGTACAGTGAAAGTAGTGGTAGATGCTACCTGTGGGAAAGGAATAAGGAACTTACCGGACAATACACTGTTCGGTACCAATGCTACACCAGCACCGGTAGGAGCCGGAATATTAAATACAGCGGCAAGATTGGAAGCCGCGTTAGTAACCTGTGCTGCATAGTCGGTAAGCAATGTCACAAGATTGAATTCTAAAACTTTGGTTCTCGTATTGTTACCGGTACCGTTCATTAATCCTGTGTTAGGGAAGGTGAAAGAAGTACCATGATTGGAAGCATATACGCGTACGGATGCTACTACGTCTGGCAGACCACCTATCGGGTTAGGATACAGAACAGGGATATTCTTGAAGTAGCCAAGTAAACCTGCTACCTGGCGTCTCAAAACCACCTGGCTGTTAGTACCCGACTGGATGTTACCATTAACTACCATAAAGCTGTCCCTTCCGGCGAAAAACTCGGATTCGTTAGTCAATGCAGGAAGAGTAGCAGTAAATGCATTTGCAGCAGGACCACCATTTGTAATAGTGTAGTCCGGAGTAGTGTTATAACCGTAAGCTACAACCATATATTTACCGTCAGTTGCTAACTTATTCAGTTTTACTGTCTGGCTTGCCTCATGTGTAGTAGTTCCCGGAACTGCGGTATCCGTTGGACCTGCTGTCCATGCAAGTGGGTTCTGTATACCGGTTGCTAGTGCAGCAGTGGTAACATCTGTTCCATCTGGAGCGTAAATGTACAATTTCACAAAGTTCACATTATTTTCTGCTTCAGAACTGTTTACAGGACGTACTAAACGAGTACCAGGACCGTCGCCGCCACTGTTCAGGGTCAGGGTTAGTTGCTGTCCGGCTGCTACATCGTGATTTTCCAGAGGAACAGCGTCATCATTGCTACATGCTGCAAACATCATAGCTGTTACAGCGGAAAAGAACAAATAATTTTTCATTTTAGTTAAGTTTTAGAATTATACAATCAGTAAAAAAAGAAAATATTTAATTTATGTCTAGACCGTTAATTATTTCCCAACCATCTTCTGTCCACATATAAATGTTGAAGTCCCGTGCTTTATCATCATATACATATTTTAATGTAGTCAGTTGATTGCGCTTCATAGTTACATTTACGTCTTTCGGCGTAAGAGTTGGGGTTATAAGCGCCGGATTGTCATAGAAATCAAGATGTAACAGAGATTTGAAATCACCTGTAGACGGTGCTAGTTTGGTGTGCAGCACAACTTCTTCTTCAGGTGCCCAAGTATCGGACTTGTTTACAGTGATAGGATTGGTATAAGCAAATTGATAGTTTACCTGCTGATATATATTGCTTATGCTCTTGTTGGCATAGCGCACGGAAGCCGGAAGATTCGTTACGTCCAGAATAAGTTTTCCGGTGGCACGCTTCATTCCTAATGTATAGGTATAGTGATTGATGTCGTACACCAATGTGTCATGTACCAAATAAATATCACTTCCTTCCTGTGTACCTTTATGTATGATACTGCTCAGTGAGCGATCTGTAAGCGAAAAGTTGTCCGCCAGTCCGCCCCAAACAGTCAGCACATATTTACCAAAGGGTAAACTGTTAGCAAAGCTGAGGGGCAAAGCCTGTTCACTACCTGTCACGTTAAACACGCCCCGTTCTTCAACTATATTACCGGTGGCAGCATTGCGAAGGGCGTAGTAAAGCGTGGGGATGTATGCATCGAAAGCAAGAGTCTCGCTTTTTGGAGTTTCTTGTGGTACACTTCCCACGTTGGAATAGTTTTTATCTATCACGGTGAGTTGCACCTGCAAAGTGGGACACGAATCTAAATCGTCGTGGATACAAGAAGAAAGCAACAACGGAGCAAACAGGAGGCAATAACCTATTTGCTTCCGAAGAGACATACGTACGGATAAACCGTTTTTATTAATTGGATTCATAACAGTAGAGTATTCTTTTCTTGATTCTGGTACATCTAGTTTATATATTGCGGAATCAACGAAACGTATTCTCATTTGTTTTCAGAAACCCATTTTTGATAGAAAACAGAGCTGTATTTTAATGATTTTAAAGGACTATATCTATAAAAAAGTACTCGCACCCAGTATATTATACATATACGTCACATTCCGAACCCGTATCAAATCACCCTTTACAGTGAAAAGCAACTGATACTTAGTTTCCGAATTCGACATGCCTATCTCAACCGCAACCATAGACTGCCATTCGGGAAACTCCACGTAAGTGACATTCTGCACCTCCCCACCGGCATATTGACTCATCGAGAAAGTATTGAATACAGCAGCAGGGGCCTGATCCATCGTTTCCCAATCCGTCTGCTTCATTGCCCATTTGCCATCGGCGCTGAACCAAACCTTAGTATCAAAACCATTCAGCATAAAATTCGCTACATAATACTCGTAGTCGCGCAACCAAGCTACATCATTAGCCGTAGGATATAACTTCTTCAAAGACGCCTGAACATTGGCAGGCGCCCAATCGGCAAACACAGAAGCTGATGCAATCAACAGAAGCATCAGAAAAGAGATTCTCAACTTTTTCATAACTTATTCAGATTATAATTGTACAGTCAACAACAGCACCTTTCGAGTTTTGTTTGAAAAGGTTAAGCACAAAAGCTATTTCAACCAAAATAAAAAACTATATTTGCCAATCACTTAAAAAGGAATCAGTATGGAAGCAAAACTTTGCCAAAGTTGTGGAATGCCCCTGGCATCCGATGAAGTTCTCGGCACTAACGCCGATGGTAGCTTGAACCATGAATATTGTACTTATTGTTATCAGAATGGAAAGTATACACAAGACTGCACCATGGACCAAATGATAGAACATTGTGCAGAATTCACTGCTGAATTCAATAAAGATGCCGGCACTAATTTTACCAAAGAAGAAGCCATTGCCGGTATGAAGGAATTCTTCCCGACGCTAAAGCGGTGGCAAGCATAAGCTAAAAAAGAAGGGCATGACACGTATAGAAAAAGAGAAGCAGACTGTAGAGCAAATGATCCGCCTTTATTGCGTAAAGAAAGAAGGGAATAAAGAATTATGCCCGAGGTGTCGTGAATTGTTAGAGTTTGCACATACAAAATTAACCCGTTGTCCTTTCGGAGAGGGAAAGCCTACATGTAGGCTCTGCCCCATCCACTGTTACAAACAGGAAATGAAAGAACGAATGAGGGAAGTAATGAAATTCTCAGGTCCGCGAATGCTGCTATATCATCCTATCGCAGCATCCCGGCATCTGTGGAGGGAATACGGACATCAGTATTTGACCAAACTATTTGGCGAACCTTTCCAAGAGCAGCATAAACAGTAAACTATTTTCAAATCATAGCCTTCCAATGAAGCCTCCGGATCTTTTGGAACTACTTCTCCTTTGTCAGAAACATATACCGGCAAGCGATCTCCTTGCGTGTTCATCACACAAAATGCCCCCACTTTACATTGGGGGCAAACCATTTTACGCATAATCAGTTAAAATAATATAGGAAAATAGCTACTCCTTCGAGTGCTTTCTTCTTCTCACCTTGAATCTCGATAGCAAACTTAATTTCTGCTTTTGCCACTCCACGAAGATTCGCCAAAGAGTGCAGACTGGCTACCAGACGAACACTTTGTCCTGACAATACAGCCTGACCAAACTTCATCTTATCAATACCATAATTAATCATCATCTTAAGATTGTTCACCTCAATGATCTGATTCCACAGATAAGGTAACATAGACAATGTCAGATAACCATGTGCAATAGTGCTATTAAAAGGGCTTTCTACTTTCGCGCGCTCCGTATCGACATGAATCCACTGATGGTCTAACGTAGCATCGGCAAAGAGGTTGATACGCTCTTGCGGAAGATCTACATATTCCGAAACACCAATCTGCTGACCTACCAGCTTTTCAAAATCCTCATACGAATTAATAATCACTTTTTCCATTATTCTCTATTTATTTGGGAAACAAATATACTTCTAATTCCCGCAAGTACAAAAAGTAAAGTATCTTTTCACAAAAAAAAAAGATAACTAAGCCTTCTTTTTAAATATAACACCTTAATATATCTCTGAAAAAATGTATATTTGTTCTATGAAACATGCCATTATCATAGGTGCCACCTCGGGCATTGGACAAGAAGTAGCCAAGTTGCTAATACAGCAAGGTTGGCGAATCGGTATTGCGGGTAGAAGAGAAGACGCTTTGAAAGAAATGCAAACTACCGCCCCCACTCAGATAGAAATAGAACAACTAGACGTAACCAAGGAAGATGCCACAGTACATTTGCACCAACTGATAGAAAAGCTTGGAGGAATGGATTTATTTTTCCTTAGTTCAGGAATCGGTTATCAAAATAAGGATTTAAATCCGGAAGTGGAACTGAATACAGCTCGTACTAATGTAGAGGGCTTTATCCGTATGGTAACAGTAGCTTTCAGCTATTTCAAAGAAAATAAGGGAGGACATATTGCTGTTATCAGTTCCATTGCAGGTACTAAAGGATTAGGAGTTGCTCCTGCCTATTCTGCCACCAAACGATTTCAAAATACATACATTGATGCTTTGGCACAATTATCAAAAATGCAACGTCTGAATATCCTATTTACAGATATTCGTCCGGGATTTGTTGCCACCGATTTACTTAAAAATGAGAAATACCCTATGTTGATGCAAGCTGATCGTGTAGCACAGCAGATTATCAAAGCTTTAGACCAAAAGAAACGGGTGGTTGTGATAGATGTTCGTTATCGAATATTGGTCTTTTTTTGGCGGATGATTCCACGATGGATATGGGAAAGGTTGCCTATAAAAAATTGAATTCGTATCTTTACGCTAACAAACATAAACATATATCCAATATGAAAAGAAATTCTATATATATCCTGGCTACAGCTGCCATTGCCTTGTGTGTAGGTTCCACCCTGCCTTTCCTTGCCGGTAGCAGTACTCTGAACCCTGAACGTGACTCTGTTAAATCGGAAGTTCCTTATTGTGTCACCTCTCCCACCGTACCGGATAAAATAAACTTTGCCGGACAAGATATTGACTTGAAACGCTATGACCATCGCGAGCGCATGGATCGCGAATTGATGTCTTTTACTTATATGCATTCTACTACAATGCTTATCGTAAAACGGGCAAATCGTTATTTTCCGGTTATAGAACCTATATTAAAAGCGAATGGCATACCCGATGACTTCAAATATCTTGCTGTTATCGAAAGCAGCCTCAACCCTCTAGCCAAATCTCCCGCAGGTGCCGCCGGATTATGGCAGTTCATGCCTGTCACCGGAAAAGAATTCGGATTAGAAGTTAACAACAGTGTTGACGAGCGTTACTTTATAGAAGAGGAAACAAAAGCCGCCTGCAAATACCTGAAACAAGCCTATAATAAATATGGTAACTGGCTCTGTGTTGCTGCTGCATATAACGCCGGACAAGGTCGTATCTCTTCACAATTGGAGAAGCAAATGGTAGATCAGGCAGTCGATTTGTGGTTGGTTGAAGAAACTTCCCGCTATATGTTCCGCCTGTTAGCAGCCAAAGCAGTCATCAACAACCCGCAACAATATGGTTTTCTGTTAAAACGGGAACATCTTTATCCGCCTATTCCTTACACGGAAGTAACAGTCACCACAGGCATCAGCGACCTTGCAAAATATGCCAAAGAGAAAGGTATAACTTTTGCCCAACTGAAAGATGCCAACCCGTGGCTGCGCGACACCTCTTTAATGAATAAAAGCGGACGTACCTATGTCTTAAAAATACCGACACAAGCCGGCATGCATTATGATCCTAAGAAAACAGTACCTTATAATAAGAATTGGGTAATCAACTAAAAGAAAGTGAGGGTAGATTATGATGTTAAACTTCGACTTTGTACTCAGGCTACTGGTGGCAGGGATATTAGGAGCTATTATCGGACTGGACCGGGAATACCGCGCTAAAGAAGCAGGCTACCGGACTCATTTTTTGGTATCCTTGGGAAGTGCACTCATCATGATTGTATCTCAATATGGTTTCCAAGAGATAATCAAAGAAAGTAGTGTAACATTAGACCCTAGCCGTGTAGCTGCCCAAGTGGTTAGTGGCATCGGCTTCATCGGTGCAGGAACCATCATCTTCCAAAAACAGATTGTCAGGGGTCTAACAACCGCCGCCGGTATTTGGGCAACTGCCGGCATCGGGTTGGCTGTAGGTGCGGGTATGTACACCATCAGCATTGCGGCTACTTTGCTGACATTAGCCGGACTTGAACTTCTCAGCATTATATTCAAAAGCATCGGAATGAAAAGTTCTTCAGTAACATTTTCTACTCACAACGAAGCAACTCTCAAAGATATTTCGGAACGTTTTAATTCCCGGGATTACATGATTATATCTTATAATATGAAAAAACAGGGTCAAGGAGAACACCTAAATTATCAGGTAACGATGGTTATCAAATCTAAGAGAAGCCACGACGAAGGACATTTATTGCAGTTAATGCAAGAATTCCCGGAAGTCAGTGTAGAAAGGATTGAATAAAGTTTATTATTGCTTTTCCGTCATGTGTTTCCAATAACGCACCGGCATATCTTGCTTATGCTTTTTGGGATTGAGTCGTTCTTTAATACAGATTGCTTTGAAATAGGTTTTCCAAAGAGACTGGAAGAGTTTTTCATCTTTATCCATCAAACTCTCGTCCAACATACCGGTTACAAGATGGGACTCACGGCTGTTCTCATCAAAGTTTACTTGGCGTACTTCTTTTAAATCGTAGTAATATCCGTATGCCCGTTTAATATCATATATCAACCAACGCTGATCGGCATAGCGATCTTTAAAATGATCTATTGCCAAAGGGAGCGCATTCTTCTCCGGCTCTACCGCAGCAAAAAAAGTACCATCCGCTGCTTTCTGAAAACGGACGAATTGCAATAAACGCAACCGTTCCCAATCCACCCGTTTCCACATGCGTGAAAATTCCAGTACATCAGGATCGGCAAAGTTTGTTTCAATAGAACGGGGAGCATCTATAGCCTTGCGGATATACCGAAATAACAGCAAAGCCGTTTCAGGTTCCTCTGCCAACCAACATTGAACGAGGCAAGTCAAGGCTGAAGAAGAAATTTTCTTTTGTAATCCATGCCAGACACGGTCGGCTTTTTCTCTATCGGTTATTACAGTAAAGACTTCATCATAAAACAAGGGAAGCGGTTCTCCTTCCATAAGCAGTATATCAGGAAAAGTACGACGGGAGTATGCTTCGAAAACAGAAGTCAACAATCCCTCAAAGGTATTATCGAAAAGAAAAATATTCATTCGCCAAAGTCGAGCAGTAGTTGGCGCTCGTCCACTTTCTTTTTACTGGGTTTGGCTATCAGCAAACCACGTACTCCTTGCGGGGTTAATTCATTGACTGTACGCATAGGCAACTCATTACAGGTAATGAAGTATTGCGCTTTCTTCATCACGATACCTATCTTTTTCAGCTCATAAAAACCTAATTTAGAGAAACGGCGGGAAGCCACAATCAAACGGGCGGATTTCACACCGATACCTGGTATACGAAGTAAAGTTTCGTAATCTGCACGGTTTACATCTAC
Organism: Bacteroides sp.; assembly: GCF_030151085.1. Lineage (GTDB taxonomy): Bacteria > Bacteroidota > Bacteroidia > Bacteroidales > Bacteroidaceae > Bacteroides. The sequence continues at coordinate 23,611 of NZ_JASLER010000085.1, forward strand.
CGGAAAACATTCGGGATGACGCAATGCCCACGATAACTTAGGATCAATCTCCAAATCAAGATCAGGATAAGCATCGTCCACTATCTCCTCCACCTTAAATTGGTAGAATCGCATCAGCCAATCTGCCTGATACAGGCGGTTTTCACGTACCAAAGGCGGTTGCTTTAATGCCGGAAGACGAGTATCGTAAGTATTCACTGAAATATAACCGGAATAATAGACGCGTCTCATAGAAGGTCCACGGTAAAGAGCGGATGAAAGATAAAGAATATCCTTGTCCGACTCTGATGTTGCACCTACAATCATCTGTGTACTTTGTCCGGCAGGAGCAAAACGAGGTGCATGACGATGTTTCTTTCGTTCTTCCGAACTTTCGAGCACCCCTTGCTGAATATATCGCATGGGGGCATACACACTCTTATGATCTTTCTCAGGAGCCAGTAACTTCAGATTTTCTTCTTTGGGAATTTCTACATTCACACTAAGACGGTCGGCATAAAGTCCGGCTTCGTTCACCAACTCACGACTTGCGCCGGGAATACTTTTCAGGTGAATATAGCCATTAAAACGATGAATGGTACGCAGGTCTTTGGCTACACGGACAAGGTGTTCCATGGTATAATCCGGATTACGTATTACTCCGCTACTAAGAAACAATCCTTCTATATAATTACGACGATAGAATTCCATTGTAAGATCTACCAATTCGCTCACCGAAAGAGTGGCTCGCGGCAAATCGTTTGAACGGCGGTTGATGCAATAGGCACAATCGTAAATGCAATAGTTGGTAAGCATTACTTTAAGCAATGAGATGCAACGTCCGTCTTCAGCAAAGCTGTGGCAAATCCCCCATCCACCTACAGTATTGCCCAGCATGCCCGCTTTATTCGAGCGCACTGTGCCACTGGAGGAACAAGAGACGTCATACTTTGCCGACTCTGCCAGTATCTTCAACTTATTAAGTACGTTTTCATCCATAATACTCGTGCCAAAAGTAGCAATAATCCTTGTTATAAACAAAAAAAGACCGCCAATCGTGGCAGTCTTTCACAGCATTGATTATGCTTTTTTTCTTACTTTGCAGCGTCCAAAGATGCTTTACGGAAAGCTTTCATTGCTTTTTCGATTTCCAAAGAAGCCTTACGAGCACGAGTTCCGGCTGCTTTGTTACCATTTTCTAACTGAGCATTTGCATCTTTTGCGAATGCAGCATACAATTCTGCTACTTTTTCAACTAATTCTTTCATAATCCTTTTAATTACTTCGTTAATAATGTCCGACAAAAATACACTCTTTCTCGAAATAAATGCAGAAAAACGATATTTTTTTTGAAATATTCCGCAAAATCGCTATAAAAAAGGATTCATACGCGTTTTTTCTATACTTTTGCAGGTATGAAACCGCTTACTGACACCGAATATATACACGCTCTCATAGCCGAAGGAGAGCACCAGCAGCAGGATTTCAAATTCGAAATTTCTGATGCCAGAAAAATTGCCAGAACTCTTTCAGCATTTGCCAATACAAAGGGAGGAAGATTACTTATCGGAGTGAAAGATAATGGAAAAATAGCTGGTGTACGTTCTGATGAAGAGCAATATATGATAGAAGCGGCAGCTCAACTTTATTGCCGACCGGAAATAAACTTCAGTATGCAAACTTACCAAGTAGAAGGGCGTAGCATTCTTGTTGTTCAGATTAACGAAAACGAACAAAAACCTGTATGTGCCAAAGATGAATCGGGCAAATATCTGGCTTACCTTCGCATCAAGGATGAAAATATTCTGGCTACTCCCGTCCATTTGCGAGTTTGGCAACAAAGCGGAAGTCCTAAAGGCGAATTGATAGAATATACAGAACGGGAACAGTTACTCCTCAACTTACTGGAGAAAAATGACCGTTTATCTTTGAACCGTTATTGTAAACTAGCTCATCTTTCACGCTCCGCAGCCGAACATCTGTTAGCTAAATTTGTTCGTTATGACATTGTGGAACCCGTGTTCGAAGAACATAAGTTTCATTTCAGGCTGACAAAATAGTAAGAATGAAAGGTTTATAAGATAATGGAATATGGGAATAATCAATCTGATCAATGATGTACTGTGGACATATATCCTGATTGCTTTATTGCTGGGATGCGCTGTATGGTTCACTATAAAAACCAAGTTCGTACAGTTCCGGATGATAAAGGAAATGGTACGCTTATTGGGAGATTCAAGTGGAAAAGGAGGAGCCGATGAAAAGCACATTTCTTCTTTCCAGGCATTCGCCATTTCTATTGCCAGCCGCGTAGGCACGGGTAACCTGGCAGGAGTAGCTACAGCAATTGCCGTAGGAGGTCCGGGAGCCATATTCTGGATGTGGGTTATCGCTTTATTCGGAGCAGCCAGTTCGTTTGTAGAATCTACATTAGCACAATTATATAAGATAAAAGGAAAAGACTCATTCATCGGCGGTCCTGCCTATTATATGCGCAATGGATTAAAACAACCGTGGATGGGCGCTTTATTTGCTGTGCTTATCACTATCACTTTTGGTTTTGCTTTCAATTCCGTACAGAGCAATACACTGTGCGCTGCTTTTAAGGGTGCTTTTGGATTCGACCATGTCATTGTGGGAAGCATCATTACCGTATTAACTTTAATCATTATTTTCGGTGGCGTGCAACGTATTGCCAAGGTAAGCAGCATCATTGTACCGGTGATGGCATTAGGATATATCGCTTTGGCACTTGTCATTGTTATCATAAGATTCAGAGAACTACCTGTTGTTATAGAATTGATTGTCAGTCATGCCTTCGGATGGGATGCAGCTTTGGGAGGCGGTGTAGGTATCGCTCTTATGCAGGGCATCAAACGTGGATTATTCAGTAACGAGGCCGGTATGGGTTCGGCACCGAATGTAGCGGCGACTGCCCATGTCAGTCATCCTGTAAAACAAGGACTGATTCAAACTTTGGGAGTATTTACCGACACGCTGATTATATGCACTTGCACAGCTTTCATCATTCTATTTAGCGGCGCTCCGCTGGATGGCTCCACAAATGGCGTGCAACTGACACAGTATGCACTGACTAATGAGATCGGCCCGGCAGGTAGCATCTTCGTTGCGGTTGCCCTGTTCTTCTTCGCATTCAGCAGTATTCTGGGAAACTATTATTACGGAGAAGCGAATGTTCGCTACCTGACACAGAAAAAATGGGTAGTAAGTGCTTATCGCATTCTGGTAGGTGGCATGGTGATGTTCGGCGCTCTTGCAGCTCTCGATGTAGCATGGAGCCTTGCAGATGTCACAATGGGACTTATGGCACTTTGTAACCTTATCGCTATCAGCCTACTGGGTAAATATGCTTTCAAACTCCTCGAGGATTACCGTGCACAGAAGCGAGCGGGCATCAAAGATCCTGTCTTCACAAAAGATAGGCTGAAAAACTTTGAAGGAGATATTGAATGTTGGTAAGAAGTTTTGTGATTTATAATTTATGATTTATACAATTGTTGGTGTAAATCAACTTATTTCGTACTTTTGCAACCGTAATTGCTTCAGCATTCTATAAATTATAAATTATAACTCATAAATCAAATGGGAATATTTAGCAAACTATTTAACAAGAATAGCGAAGGAATCCCTTCGAAAAACGTGGAAGACTTTGTTTCACTGACACGTGTTTACTTCCAATCCGTGATTGCTGCCAATCTGGGCATCACTAACATTCGCTATGTGCCGGATGTAGCCAACTTTAAGCGCCTGTTCAAAATCCCTACCCAAGGTGGGCGTTTAGGACAAGCTGAAAAAGCTGCTTCCCGCAAGATGCTGATGCAGGATTATGGAATCAGTGAAAACTTCTTCAAAGAAATTGACGCATCCATCAAGAAACATTGCCGTACCCAAAACGATGTGCAAGGTTACCTCTTCATGTACCAAGGTTTCTCTAGTGACTTAATGATGCTGATGGGAAATCTAATGCAATGGAAATTCCGTATGCCTGCTGTTTTCAAAGGCGCCCTACGCAGTATGACAGCAAAGACTGTGCACGATGTTTGCACCAAGACCGTATGGAAGAAAGATGATGTTCACAAAACAGCCATGACTGTACGCCAATACAAAGAAAGATTGGGCTATTCGGAAGAATGGATGGCAGAATATGTGTATAACGTAGTAATCTTAGCCAAAAAGGAACCTAGAAACAAGGACGCGGAGGCAACAAAAGCATAAATAACAAAAAGCAAGCAGGTAATTTATTCTGTTAGCAAAAGAAAAAGAATTCTAAAGAATTCCATAAGAAAGTAGGCGGGAAAGGGTTTTCTCGCCTTTTTTTGTTACTTTTATCAATTCGAATTTTCCCACACATGGAATTCTATGCGCAATTCAGCGCTTATTTGTATTATTATTAACTTCTAAAAAACAACTGCTTATGAAACAAAAGAAAATGCTTGCACTCACTCTTTCACAACTGGAACAACTCTATCGAAACGAACTCCCGGAACTGGTTGATATTGCCACTAACAGTAGCAATGCAGAGACTTTTAAAGCCAGTCTATCGGAGTATATTAGCGGACATCCGCAAGCAGAAAGTGAGGCTGGTAAGCAAATTCGACTCCTGATTGAATTTGACGGGCAAGACGTATACGAGCTCTCCACCGAAAAGCAACTGCCTATATCAACTTTATCAATGCTCTATTCTTTCCTGACCAGACAATGGGAAGAGGAGACAGAAACGGATTTGTATATTGACCTGTTCCAACAATTCAAACGCCTCCAACAATCTACAGCTGCCCTACCCTCGGGACAAAAAATTAAAGCGCTGACCGAAAGATGGGCCACAGGATTGGATGAGGATGTATTACTGATTCGTAACAAAAACAAAGAGCGTATGCTACATATTCTAGTCGAAAAGATTGAGCATCGCAAAAACCCCGCATCCCGCTTCTATTTTAAAGAAGGACTTAGCTACGAAGAAAAGCTAAATCTTGTCCGCGAATGGTGGGAAGACTTTCGTTTTCACCTTGCAATGGCTGTAAAGAGTCCTACGGAATTAAACCGTCTGCTCGGGAACTCTCTTTCTGCCGAAACCATGTATCTGCTCACAAAAGCTCGTAAAAAAGGAATGCCATTCTTCGCTACTCCCTATTATCTGTCATTGTTGAATTGTACCGGCAACGGATATGATGATGAAGCTTTGCGTAGCTACATCCTTTACTCCCCCCAACTGGTTGATACCTACGGGCAAATCCGTGCCTGGGAACGCGAAGATGTGGTTGAAGAAGGTAAGCCCAATGCTGCCGGTTGGTTACTGCCTGATGGGCATAACATCCACCGCCGCTATCCGGAAGTAGCCATCCTCATTCCCGATACCATGGGGCGTGCTTGTGGTGGACTATGTGCATCTTGCCAACGCATGTACGATTTCCAAAGCAAACGGCTTAATTTTGAATTTGAAGAGCTACGTCCCAAAGAGTCTTGGGAAAAGAAACTACGCCGTTTAATGACATACTTTGAAGAAGATACTCAACTCCGTGATATTCTCATCACAGGTGGCGATGCTTTGATGAGTCAAAACAAAACTTTACGTAATATTCTGGATGCCGTTTACCGAATGGCAGTACGTAAACGAAAAGCAAACTTGGAACGTCCTGAAGGTGAAAAGTATGCAGAACTACAACGAATACGCCTGGGTTCTCGTCTGCCCGCTTATCTACCCATGCGTATCAACGACGAATTAATAGAAATTTTGCAAGAGTTTAAGGAAAAAGCATCCACTATAGGTATTCGTCAGTTCATCATCCAAACTCATTTCCAGACACCACTTGAAGTAACTCCTGAAGCAGCAGAGGGAATACGCAAACTACTGTCAGCAGGCTGGCTCATTGATAACCAGCTGGTATATAATGTTGCAGCATCCCGACGCGGACATACTACCCGATTACGGCAAGTACTCAATCAGTTGGGTGTAGTTGGTTACTACACTTTCTCCGTAAAGGGATTCGAAGAGAATAATGCAGTATTCGCTCCGAACAGCCGTTCCGTACAAGAACAGTTGGAAGAAAAGCGTTTCGGAAAGCTATCTAAAGAAGATGCACACAATCTGTCTGTATTGTTACAAACAGCCTCTGACCCAGCTGCCTGCATCCGCCGTTTCTTGAAGACGAATCATTTACCATTCCTTGCTACCGACCGAAATGTATTAAATCTGCCTGCAATAGGTAAAAGCATGACCTTCAATATGGTAGGAATCACTAATGATGGCAAACGAATCTTGCGTTTCGACCATGACGGCACTCGACGTCACAGTCCCATCATTGACAGGTTAGGACAAGTGTATATCGTTGAAAACAAGTCTATCGCCTCTTACCTACGCCAATTACAAGCCATGGGTGAAGATGCGGAAGAATATGCTACTATCTGGAATTACACAGAAGGTAAAACCGAATCCCGGTTCAGCCTCTATGAATATCCCGATTTTCCGTTCAAGATGACTGAAAGAATGAGTAATCTGGAAATTGCCGAATAGCATATCCGAAATTATCCGTACTTTTGCAGATATAAAATGAATTAGTAAAGTATGGAAATAGAACAACATCCTTTAGAACCTTTCCTCCCCAGTAATGCTTGTCTGCTAATGTTGGGGAGTTTCCCTCCACAAAAGAAACGGTGGTCTATGGAATTTTATTATCCCAACTGGAACAACGATATGTGGAGGATCGTCGGGTTCTTATTTTTCAATGATAAGGACCACTTTGTAGATAAAGCAAAGAAAACTTTCCGCAAAGAGTCACTTATCAGTTTCTTGCAAGAGAAAGGTATTGCCATATTCGATACAGCTTCTTCTATACATCGTTTGCAGGACAATGCTTCGGATAAATTTCTGGAAGTAGTGCAGCCTACGGATATTCCTGCATTACTCCATCAAATACCGCAATGCAAAGCTATTGTTACTACAGGTGAGAAAGCAACCGATACTCTCTGCGCACAATTCTCGATAGAAAAGCCCAAAGTTGGTGATTTTACGGAATTTCTTTTCGAAAATCATCCGATGCGCCTATACCGGATGCCCTCTTCTTCAAGAGCCTATCCACTTGCTTTAGAAAAAAAAGCAGCAGCGTATCGTATTATGTATCAGGACTTACAAATGTTGTAAGCAACTTTCTATAGAAATAAATTTGCTGATTACTTGTATATTTGAAAGTTTGCATTACCTTTGCAGCCGCAAACACGGGAGTAGCTCAGTTGGTAGAGCACCGGTCTCCAAAACCGGGTGTCGGGAGTTCGAGCCTCTCCTCCCGTGCTAAATAAAACAGCTGTAAATAAATTATCTACAGCTGTTTTTCTTTTATAATTCAGATATTACAGTTCCACCTATTACACAAGTAGCTATAAACTTTACCGGATGTCTATCAATTTATGGGTTTGCAGGCTGAGTCGCCATCGGGGATGCTGCATCACACATGCCACTGTTTCACTAATATTGCTACAAGAGCACGGTTGCAGAAAGTAATGTTCGACAGCAAACTGTTCTTCATATACCGCTAAATCCTGTCCTTCATATATCACTTTCACTTCATTGATGCGAGTTATTTCTACTTTTGCTCCTTGCTTTGGGGAACAAGTCACCCAGTCTATATTTTCAGGCAACAGACGTGTGCCGTTGGTCTCAATGCAAACATATTTACCAGCCTGATGCAGAATATCCACAAAATTACGATCAATCCAAAGCGAAGGTTCTCCACCGGTCAATATTACTGTAGCAGCAGGATATTTCTTCACCTCTGCCAGTATTTCATCGTCAGACATCCATGTACCCTCTTCATGCTGTGTATCACAAAAAGAACACTTTAAATTACAACCGGAGAAACGGATAAATATAGCGGGAGTACCAGTGTGAAAGCCTTCCCCCTGCAAACTATAAAAGATCTCGTTAATCTTTCTCATATACAGCAAAATTTGATTCAGACTCCTGCACCTCTACTTTAAAACAGGTCGGAATTTGGTCGCAAATCCAACGGGCTATATTTTCGGCTGTAGGATTAAAAGAAAGCACCTCATTCAGGTTGCGATGATCCAATTGTTCTTTCACAACTTGTTTGATGTGGCTGAAATCAACCACCATCCCATCGGCATTGAGCTCTAGAGAACGGCAATAAACGGTGATAATCCAATTGTGACCATGTAGATTTTCACACTTGCTACGATAGGAAAGGTTCAGACTATGGGCTGCCGACACTTCCATTCGTTTAATGACTGTGTACATACTGTTAATACGCTAATTAATACTATTATATAAGTTACCACATCTAATGTCACCTCGATGCAGCCGCAAAAATACAAAAATCTTAGAATTTATCTATCTCATCTCCGACAGTTATTGGAATACACAAAGAGAATTTCCCACTTGTCGCTCAGCACTACCACAAGGAGTATTTGCAATACCTTTATTCGGTAAAGCGGCACTCCACAAGGTAGAAGACCCTCCTCCATCAAGATTTAAGGCATCTTTACCACCCAGTACTCGAATCATGTGGGTAAGTTCGGGTATATTAACACCTTCCGATTTTCCCTTTAAACGTCCATCCACAACTATAAGCAGTATTTTCTTATCTTTAGTAAGTGCCACAGCACTTCGAGGATGTTTAGTATTTACAAAACCTTGGTTACAAGCAGACAAGTCACGTACTTTTCCATTCAGCAGCATCAAAGGACCTGATGCTAGAACAGTACCTTTTTTCAGTGTACACAACTTTTCGTCTTGTTTACTCCAGGGAATAAGCCGGAGCTTTCCTTTTCGAATAAATACAGCACCATTTGAAACAGTTGCCAAAGTCCCTATCGAGGTCGTATCTATCACCGCACCATCTCTACGCAGATAGCAAACAGAGTTACCCAACTCCATATTAAAATAAGAACCATTGATAGCTGCCACAGCGCCTGCATGGCAAGCGGCCATACTTGTCTCTTCTTTAGGGTTATGTATAAGTACATCAAAATTATTCTGTTTGGGGGATATCTCGAAAATGGAAACTTCCTGAGGTACTCCATATAAAGATGCAAATACTGCTTTCCGGTAGAGAATGCCTTTTTGCAAAGTTTTCACCTGCCAATCGGCAGAAACAAGAGCAAGAGAGTCTGACGCAGTTTGCGCCAAAACAGTAAATAGGCTACTACAAAAGAGCAGCATTAAAATTACTTTCTTTCTCATAAAACTAGATTAGATAGACCGCAGAACATCTGCCGCCCGACTTTCATGCCACAAACATAACCATTTTTAATAAGTTATGAGTTATAAGCTAAAGAAAAATAGAAGCATACCCTTCATAAAAGTTCATAACTACATACTTGGATGGGCATATCGAGATTATGCAATACTTTTTCGAGTTGAATGCCTTCACGGTTATCGTACTCATAACCGAAAGTCGCACGAATGCCTTGCAGAATGAACTGCGTGGCACGGTCCAACGCAATGGGCAGACTATCGCCCTGCAATAAAGCTCCTGTTATTACACTGGTAAAGGTATCTCCCGTACCGGGATAATGGGCAGGCAGGTATGGACAGGTCACTTTCCAGTAACGGTCACCATTCCGGTTATAGGCATATACAGAAGTTTTGTGTTTATCTCCCAGCACCGGTACACTGGTGATAATCACTACCTCGGGACCACAATCGGAAAGCTGACTTAGATAAAATTTCAGTTCCTCATCCGTATTCTGTTCTTTATAAGGGGTATCCAGCAGGTAGAATAGTTCCGTCAGATTAGGCGTGATAACATCTGCTTTCGTGATAAGATGCTTCATTTCACGAATCATAGAATCGTTGAAATTAGCATACAGTCGCCCGTTATCTCCTAGTACAGGATCTACGACAACTAAACCGTCCGGTTGACGAAAGTCATCTATAAAATCAGAAACAATGTGTATCTGGCGGGGAGAACCCAGATAACCTGTATAAAAAGCATCAAAAGTTACTCCCAGTTTCTTCCATTCTGAAATAATCTTCGGCATTTCGTCCGTCAGATCAAGAAAAGAGAACTCAGGATATTGGGTATGGCTGGACAATACAGCCGTCGGTAACGGACATACTTGGAAGCCCATAGATGAGAGAATGGGAATGACTACCGTCAGAGATACCCGTCCTACCCCCGAAAGGTCGTGAACGGCAACAACTTTCTTTACTTTATTCGCATACATATTATCAATCTTATTTTTCTTACATTTGCGGCATGAAAACGATTTGTATCATTATAGGCACTATTTCCCTGGCACTCGGCATCATCGGCATTTTCGTACCTTTGCTGCCTACTACTCCTTTTCTGCTACTCACGGCAGCGCTCTATTTCAGAGGTTCGCCCCGATTATATCAATGGCTGTTAAACCATAAATACTTCGGTCCTTATATCCGTAACTTCCGTGAAAACAAAGCCATCCCGTTGCGTGCAAAGATAATCTCCCTGACGTTGATGTGGGGAACCATGCTTTACTGCATCTTCTGCTTGATTCCGTTGATTTGGGTCAAGGTGTTAATGTTCCTTATAGCAGCAGGGGTCACTTATCACATTCTTTCATTCAAGACTTTGAAGTAACAGCAGTCTGCTTTCATGCAAAAATAACCCCTAAAACCTTCTTTATGTTCTTGCTCGCAGTAAGAAAGTTCGAAAAATCGCTTTCATCAAAGAATAACTGCACCACCTGTTTTCTCAAAGAACTCACTAAGTCCTTTTCGTGCATCCGCCAGTTTGTCCCCGAGATGTTCCATCGCATTTTGTCCGATAATGTTCGTTACACACTTTACGGAGATAAACGGTACATTCTTGGCACGACATACCAGCGCCTGCGCGTATGCTTCCATATCTACCACATCGCCTTCAACATCCGATAACTCAGTCAAGAAAGTATCACCCGTATTACATACACCTTCGCCTTGCCAATGCAGACAATACCCTTTTTGTGCCAGCAAATCCGATGAATCTATTTTAAATTCCACCCCAAAAGGCACCAACTTTTGCATATCCCTGTCAATGAAATGACGGCATACAAAGATATCTCCAATTTGATGGCGAACGGTTCCCACCGTACCTACATTAATAACTAAATCGGGTTGACCGTGGTTAATTGCTTCCGAAACATAAAAGGCAGACTTCACTTTTCCTATTCCAGTGCGGAGATAACCAATTTGTACTTCATCCTCCCCTATCAGTCCGGGAAATTTCAATTCCGTAAATTCATTTTGTACGGCGTAAGTGACTAAAATTCTCATACACTTATATTGCTATTTAATAATGTAACTCTTCAATGCCTCTACGTACTCTTCGAAAGCATCGATCCCTTTCGGTGTGATCTTGCAAATAGTACATGGCATTTTTCCTTTAAATGTCTTTGTCACCTCCACATAGCCGGCTGTACTTAGCTTATCAATCTGCACACTAAGATTTCCTGCCGTAGCTCCGGTCTGCTGACGAATATAGACAAAGTCCGCTTCCTCAACACTGATAAGCAACGACATTACCGCAAGCCGCAGTTCGGAGTGGAGCAAAGGGTTCAGTTCTTTAAACATATCAACTCTTTTTCTTCTTTATACTAACCAACAACGCGTATAGAGACATCCCCACTAAAGGTAAATGATAAAGTCCCAAATAAAATCCTGCATCGCTAGCGAAATTCCCCATATTGTAACAACCGATAATGAATCCTACAACTGCCGTTACCCGCAACAAAGTTACATCAATATCTCGTTTGCTCAATATAAGCAGGGTAAGAAAAATCGGTGTCATCGGACAAAATGCCAAGGCGGAACCTCCGGTAAAAAGATGTATCACATTCCAGTCCGGAGTTGCTCCTTGTGTCATATCCATAGGCCACCACAAGCAAAAGAATGCCACAGGAATAGTCCAGCCCGTCTTCCAATTCAGATTACTGAAAGTAAAATGACAATTTCCAAGCAATGCTCCCCTGAACCATAAGAAAGCAACCAACATCATCATCAATACATTAATAGTAACGATGCTAAAACCATACTTTTCCGTTAAAGCTACATTCTGTATAATAGTATATAGCGTGAAGCAACAGCCGGCATAGAACATAAACCAACGGGACACCTTCTCCTTTCGAACCACAAGCAGCAATAGCATACCAATTGCCAATATTTGGAAAATCCAGGCATACGGATACATCTTTTGTATAAGAGCACTTGACAATGTGCCGATAATTATGCCTCCAATATTTTCCCATTGAAACCCCTTCGTTGCAATTGGGGGTAAAATGATTTGCATAACAATTATCAATGCAATAAATTTCCATGATAGCAGAAATTTATCCAACGTATTATTGATTGTTTTCATATGGTTCCTCACTTTCTGTTTGCAATCTCTTTTCGCGCCTTATAATTCAGAATATGTCCCGGAATAATCATTGCAAGAACAACAGCTAATGCAAATTCCAGCAAAATCAAGTGTGAAGGGACTTTATCCCAAACAGCAAACATCATATCCAATCCTAATATTGCTGCAAAACTAGGAAAACCGGAAAATACTGTATACCGAATAATACATCCCGTAAAAATACTACCTAAAGACATAAGAACAACACAAAACGGCAGAATCAAAGCAAAAGATTTAGTAAAAGTGGCACCAATAACGACCACCATACACAAGAATCCCAATATTTGCCACATTTCGCTCAGTACTTTATCACCATACATCTTTACCGGTTTCTTCTGTTTATGCAATAAGATAAGAGTCAATGGATAACCAATTACTGGGATTCCCCAAAAGCCCCACATCCATTCCGGATTCTTCATAAAATAAACTCCTGCCCACGTAACCAATGTTACCACCACAGCCACATAACCCCACACCAAAAACATATTTCCGCTACCAGTATCCAACCTCTGTCGCGTATTCTGTATCATTTGAGCGATAAGTTCCAAACTCTCTTTCTCATTCATTTTCTTGTCTTCCATAATCATAGAATTTTTAGTTTTCTTTTGCCACTCTGTTCAGATAGTGTCCCGGTATAATCATCATAAAGATGAAAGCAAACGCAAAAATCAGAATCTGTTCGAATTTATCCACATAAAGACATCCCAATGACGACAATGCTCCCAATGTTCCGCCTATTGTCACCACCTTCATGTTCACAATCAACCCTGTCAAAGCCGTACCCATTCCCATCATAAGCAATATGATAAAAAGGATGGGCAAACTCCAATAGAATATGGAAGTACACGAAATCAGAAATCCGCTTAACCCAAACACCGTCCATACGTATCCCAATATCCGGTCGATATAGGACTTCGCCATTTTCTGATTCTTCCTCTGACTCCACAAAGTAGCTGGAAAGGCTACAGCAGGCAGCAGGAACCACAAGAATTGCCAATTATAATTGCCGGTCTCCGTCAGAAGCAGCCAAACCAGTAAAGTTAGCCCCACAGTCATATACCCCCATACAAGAAAAGGCACTCCCGCATTTCTTGCCATCCGGAACTTGGTGTTCTGTATCATCTGAGTGATGAGTTCCAGACTTTCTTTCTCATTCATTTTCTTATTATCCATGTTATATCTGTTATTAATCAAAATCAAATACGTTCAGTATTAGTAAAAGCATCAATACCCAATCTCCCACAAACATATAAACAAGCCATGTTTCCATTTCCAACCTTATTAAATTAAACAAATCAAAAGAAACAGCAAAAGTAGTAAGCAGCCTACCAAAGACAACAACAGTTCTTTCGTTACCGCATATTGTTTACTTGCCAGCCTTTTTCCGAACAAGAATACCTCACCGAATGCCAGTACCACCAACCAAGCGTAGCCATAGAAAGTAGTAACATGCCATACATCCTTTGACTTCATGCATACCGCAAAGAAAAAATAATCTGAAATCAGAGAGATTCCAACAGCAACCAAGGATATATTCAGAGCCTTCTTCATCAAATTTTCATCGCCGTTTCTACAAGCCAAACAGGTGTATATGCCCACTCCCCAAAAAAGAGGATTTACCGTAAGCATCATCACAATACCCAACCGCGGACTATGGCTCCAAGGAACCCACAACACTACATTCGAAAGCCAATACAGACATACAATCATCAATGCCGTAACAGTCCACCAAAGCCGGTTCCTGCCTTGCACCATTGGGGCAACAGACCCCAAGTATTCTTTTGAATTCCAACTCTTCTCTTTCATAATCACACTTTACTTAAAGTTATACATACATATAAAAAATCACTCTTTGGGTTCGAACTGCGCTGCAAATATAAGTAGTTTATTTTATAAACCAAATTATCTTATAAATTATTTTATGATTCCAATGAATTACAACTTCTGCTTACTCAAAACTATTTCTCACCCTGCGAACAATAAATGATAACGCTACTAAGAACTAACATCAAGCTTACTAAGAATTATTCATTCGACATCCGTTATCTATTCATTCGACAAATGTCGAATGAATAGATAACGGATGTCGAATGAATAAACAATAATAGTCGAACGATTAATTCTTAGTAAGCCTGATATTAGTTTCTTTCAGTAAAAAGAATAAGGTATCGCATGAAAGGAAATAGTTCTCAGGCAAACCTTTTTCAGCACCTCTTGCCCAATGATACAGACACATTTAATGCTATTTCTACGCTTTTACAACATTTTCTTCCGAAAAGTTTTTGTAATATCCAAGTAAATCGTATTTTTGTGTACAATTTTGGTGTAGTAATGACAGACGAAGAAAAGAAGCTATTAAGTACCTTTGAAGCTAGACTGCGGCATTTAATCTATCTGCATGATGAATTAAAGCTCGAAAATGCTGAACTAAAGCAACTTCTCGAAGCCAAAGAAGAGGAATGCGAGAAGATACAAGCCGATTATAAAGAGCTGGAACTTAACTACACGAACCTAAAAACAGCTACGACAATCAGCCTTAACGGCAGTGACGTAAAAGAGACGAAACTGCGATTGTCTAAATTAGTGCGTGAAGTCGATAAATGCATCGCTTTGTTGAATGAATAAAGATGTATGAACGATAAAATAAAGATAAACCTGCAAATGGCAGGAGCCTCCTACCCTCTCACAATCAACCGTGAGGACGAGGAAATGGTAAGAGAAGCCGCCAAACAGGTAGATATCAGGCTCAATGCGTATAGGGAACATTATCAAAATGTGTCTCCGGAGAGAATTATAGCCATGGTAGCTTATCAATTCTCTTTAGAGAACCTTCAAATAAAGGATCGTAATGATACCGAACCTTATACCTATAAGATAAAAGAACTGACAGAAGTCTTGGAAAACTATTTTAAAGAAAAATAAGTGATCCATCTTCTACTCAGTAAACGAGAGAGATAATTCGCGCACTGTACAAAAGTCCGGTCTTTACAAGATCAGACTTTTATGCAGTGCTTTTTTTTATTTATATACTTAAACAAATTAATAGAATGACAGTAGTTACAATAGTAGTATCCATTGCCTGCTTCATCGTCGGAGGATTTGCTTCGTATATGTTCTTCAAGCACGGTTTGAAGTCCAAGTACGACGGTATTCTGAAAGATGCTGAATCCGAGGCAGAAGTGATTAAAAAGAATAAGTTGCTGGAAGTGAAGGAGAAATTCCTGAATAAGAAAGCAGACTTAGAGAAAGAAGTTGCGATCCGCAATCAGAAGATACAGCAAGCGGAAAACAAGTTGAAACAGCGCGAATTGGTGTTGAACCAACGTCAGGACGAAATTCAACGCAAGAAGATGGAAGCCGAAGCTGTAAAGGAAAATCTGGAAGCCCAGCTTGTAATCGTAGATAGAAAGAAAGAAGAACTGGACCACATGCAACGCCAGGAAGTTGAGAAACTGGAAGCTATCTCCGGCCTTTCTGCCGAAGAAGCAAAAGAGCGCATGGTAGAAACCCTGAAAGAAGAAGCTAAGACTCAAGCTCAGTCTTTCATCAACGATATTATGGACGATGCCAAACTGACTGCAAGTAAAGAAGCCAAGCGCATTGTGATACAGTCTATTCAACGTGTGGCCACTGAAACGGCTATCGAGAACTCAGTTACTGTATTCCATATCGAGTCAGACGAAATCAAAGGACGTATTATCGGTCGTGAAGGTCGTAACATCCGTGCCCTCGAAGCTGCCACCGGTGTGGAAATCGTTGTAGACGATACTCCGGAAGCTATCGTACTCTCAGCTTTCGACCCGGTTCGCCGTGAAGTTGCCCGCTTGGCATTGCACCAATTGGTAACAGACGGTCGTATCCACCCGGCACGTATCGAAGAGGTAGTTGCCAAAGTACGCAAGCAAGTTGAAGAAGAAATTATTGAAACCGGTAAACGTACTACCATCGACTTGGGTATCCACGGTCTGCATCCCGAACTGATCCGTATCATCGGTAAGATGAAATACCGTTCTTCATACGGTCAGAACTTATTGCAACATGCCCGTGAAACTGCCAACCTCTGTGCAGTGATGGCATCGGAACTCGGATTGAATCCAAAGAAAGCAAAACGTGCAGGTTTGCTGCATGATATTGGTAAAGTGCCCGATGAAGAACCAGAATTGCCACACGCACTCTATGGTATGAAGTTGGCTGAGAAGTTCAAAGAAAAACCGGATATTTGCAACGCTATCGGTGCTCACCACGATGAAGTGGAAATGACCAGTTTGCTGGCACCTATCGTACAGGTATGTGATGCCATCTCAGGTGCACGTCCGGGCGCACGCCGTGAAATTGTAGAAGCTTACATCAAACGTTTGAACGACCTCGAACAACTGGCAATGTCTTATCCTGGCGTAACGAAGACATACGCTATCCAGGCAGGACGCGAATTGCGTGTTATCGTAGGTGCTGACAAGATAGACGATAAGGCAACCGAAAACCTCTCCGGTGAAATTGCGAAGAAGATACAGGATGAGATGACTTATCCGGGACAGGTTAAGATTACCGTGATCCGTGAAACTCGTGCAGTGAGCTACGCTAAGTAAAATAACAGAAAATTAAATGAATAGAAGGGCGAATTTATATTCGCCCTTTTCTTATTTTTGCAGAAACACTCTATTATGAAAGAATACTTATTCGAAGTCTGTGCCAACTCTGTAGAGAGCTGCCTGGCAGCACAAGCAGGAGGTGCCAACCGTGTAGAATTATGCGCAAGTATCCCCGAAGGTGGCACCACTCCGTCGTATGGCGACATGATAATAGCACGCGAAATGCTGAAAGAAACCCGACTACACGTCATTATCCGCCCACGCGGAGGCGACTTTCTCTACTCCCCGCTCGAACAGCGCATTATGTTGAAAGACATTGAGATTGCCCGCCAACTGGGTGCCGACGGTGTAGTATTCGGCTGTCTGACGGCTGAAGGCGACATTGACCTGCTACTGATGCAGCAGCTAATGGAAGCCTCGCAAGGCATGTCCGTTACCTTCCACCGTGCATTCGATGTGTGCCGTGATCCACGCAAGGCATTGGAAGAGATTATCAACCTGGGCTGTCACCGTATCCTCACTTCCGGACAACAACCCACAGCCGAGCAAGGCATTCCGTTGCTGAAAGAACTCCAGGCACAAGCTGCCGGACGCATCATTCTGCTGGCAGGTTGCGGAGTAAACGAAAAGAACATCGCACAAATATCCGCAGAGACCGGTATCAACGAGTTCCACTTTTCGGCTAGGGAGAATGTGGCCAGCGGTATGAAATTCCGCAACGAAGCAGTATCCATGGAAGGCACGGTGCAGATCGAAGAATATTCGCACCCGGTCACCACGCAGAATAGGGTAAAAAAGACGATTGAAGTTTTGCAACCTATCAGCCATTTATAAATCAGCAACTTATGAGCAAGAGAATTAACCTATCAATCATCAGTCTTCTCATCAGCCTTACAGCCATTTCACAAATCAATCTGCGATTTGTAGATGCCGCCGAAGCCCGCAAACTGCTGCAAATAGAAGATGCTACCACTCATCAATGGAGTCGGTTCGATTACGAGTCACGTCTGGGACGCAACGGTGCTACCAAACAGGAACTTATAGAGTTTATTACCGAACAAGCATTAGACTGGACCGATGAAGATAAACAGAAGTTGCAAGAAGCCGCCTCGGAACTGAATGCTCTCATCAGCGAACAGCAACTCAACCTTCCGCTACCCAAAGAAGTAAAGATCTTGAAAACTACGCTGAAAGAAGAAGGAGGCGCCGGCGGATACACCCGGAAGGATTATATCGTGTTGGAAAGCAATATAGCCAACTATCGTTCCGTGACCATGAAACATCTGCTAGCCCACGAGCTTTTCCATATTCTGACCCGCAACCACCCTGCTTTTCGCGAGAAATTATACCAATGCATCGGCTTCAAAATTTCTCCCAAAGAGTTTGAATATCCGACCGACCTCATGGACCTACGTATCACTAATCCTGACGTAAACCGCTTCGATAGCTACGCCACCTTCTCCATCAAGGGCGAGAAAAGGGATTGCGGCATGGTGATTTATGCTTCATCTCCTTATAAAGGAGGGGTATTCTTCAACTACCTCACACTGAAGTTGGTGCCCATCAAAGACGGAAAAGCCGAACAGAAAGACGGAAAGACCGTGACCTACTCCATCGAAGAAGCAGAAGACTTTTTTGAAAAGATAGGGAAGAATACGGGATATATCATTGACCCGGAAGAGGCATTGGCCGACAACTTTGCAGACATACTCGTCAATAGAACAGAGGTACCCAACCCGGAAGTTCAAGAAAGAATACGGAAAGCCTTGAAGTAAAAAACAAACGGGGAGCAAATAAACAGTCATTTGCTCCCCGTCGAAATAAAAAGAGATACCTATTAAAGCCCATTAATTGTTTTCATCAACTGCTCACCCAAGCCGATAGTGTAACCTTGTGAAATAAATACCACACGGTTAAAGGTATCGGCAATGATAAAGATGGGCAATGTCTCTTTATGCTTCAGCTTCATTGCTTCGGCTATTTGATTGGAAATACCGTCCGTATCTATACCATAAACAATCGTTGAAGGCAATCCAGGGAAATCTTCGGGACGGAACTTCTTGGATTGTGCCTCATCCGGGAACAGCAATACCATCTTTCTTCCCCATTTTTCCATATCTGACTTCAATGCTGCAATATCGCGTAAAGCATGATTGGTAGGCTCTTGATTAGCTCCCAAAATGCCCACTACAAAATAGCCGCGGCCACAGATCTGTAGCAAAGTTTGCTTATCCAACAATGCGGTTTCTTTTCCTACACCTTGCAGCAGAGTGAACTGCGATTCGGAATTGAAGTTGCCAATCACCTGCACTTCATCCTTGCTCTCACGCATTATCAGGTCTATATTGGTTGTTTTCCCCGGCTCTATATGGAAAGATACTGCTTTAGAAAGCACTGCACCACTTGCCAGACGAGTACCTGTAACCAACATATAATCTCCGGCATATAGCATGGTACCCTCTTTTAGCAAATTACTCCAAGTAGTACCCTCCTCATCATAAGCCAGTAAATGCAAATTGCCTTGTGGTGTAATTTGAGAAATGGAGAAGTGAGAATAATATTTCGGGTCGTCTAGTGTCTTAGTCGGTGTATATTTAGCAATGAGTTTGCCTTTCTGAACATTAGTTTGCGTAGCTTCCTCAAAGTTCACATCTATAAGTTTCTCATTACCTATTAATTGCACTTTACCGGTCACCTCATCAATACGGGCGGGAATACCCAGACTGCGCGCCATGGCAACAAAGAAAATATCACGACTATGAGCATCCGCCCTGCGTGCCTTCCATACACCTTCCGGAGAAATAGGGGCTCCACCTAAATTACAGTCTCTATCCAACCGGATATTCTCCTTTACCCATGCTACGAGCTTCATCGGATCTACAATATATGCCTCAGTCTCTTCTTTCGGAACTACCTTACCGAAGAAGGCCTTATAAGGAGTCAGCATTTCATTACTTATACGTGGATTACGCACATATTTACGAAAATATTCGGCATTCGTATTTGCATTCAGACGGGATAACATGTGATCTAGCAATACGCCCAAGCTAACATCACGAAGATCCTTTGCCGAGATCTGCTGCAAAAGGTCTATTCCTCCTTTTTTTGATTTCTCAGAGCGCAAACGCGCCATAAAATTGCGAATGACTCCATGATTTCCACGAGAAGCTACCAGAATCTTAGCAACGGCATCTTCGTTCAGTTTATAGTCTCTCGCAAAATTACGTGCCGACTCTTCTGACATGAATGTACCTATGTATGCATTACGTATCGAATCTTCCTGTGCCAAGCGCTGATCGTTTCGGGCACGTTGTTCAGGAGTAACATTGGGGAGATTCGCACTTTCTACAGGGGGTACCATATCGAAGTCCACAGAATAGTCATCACCAGCTTTTTTGTCCAGTTTCACAGTCAGTTCATTGTCTTTACCAAAAGATAGTTTGGCAAAACCAAACTTTCCATCTTTAGATGCCCATACCAGCATATCGCCTTTTCCGGCAGTCAGGCTACAGATACCGGAAGTATCAGTCTGCATTTTAGCAACCGTATAAAATTCAGCATAATTGTAAAGTTTAAACTCTACATGGGCATCGGCAACCGGCTTTCCTTGTTCATCTTTTACTATTACAGAGGCCCGGGCAGCAGGTGCATAATTTTCTATTACATTGATTTCCGTATAATTAGGAGTCACAGACATTACTTCTTCCGCACCTTCATATCGACCGAAGACCTTGGTGTGCATCAACATTCCCCGACTGGCAGGTGCATTGAACCATCCTAAGTTTAACACAGGTTCCGGTTCACAAGCTCCAAAAAAATACCATTTTCCATCCGCCCAAGCTTCCACCCACGCATGATTATCATCGGTATGAGCCCAACGGGGTGTATATACTTGCCTTGCCGGGATACCTACCGAACGAAGTGCAGCAACCAACAAAGTAGATTCTTCACCACATCTTCCGTAAGCCGTACGCACCGTTGCCATAGGTGAACTGGTACGGGAATCGGAAGGCATATAAACAGCTTTCTCGTGACACCAATGGTTTACTTCAAGAATTGCATCATAAAGAGAGAGCGATTTTACACGATCCTTCAACTCCTCGTAAAATACAACTCGTGCGCTATCCAGCTGTTCATTGTTCACTCGCTCCGGAAGTACAAAATGCCGAAATACTTCTTCGGGTATTTTACTTCCCCAAGGCATTTCAGCCGCCGCCCGCTGCGAAGCCCGTATATTCATTAAATGAAACTCCCCGGAATAATCGGTAATATCAGTCAAAGGCATATAGGCATACAAAAACTCCAATGCCTCTCGTTCATACGAAGTTAGTTCCGTATTGAATATAGCAAATAAATCACCATTTGGCATCAATGCCTTTTTCTGCTGGAAATCTTGCTCTACGCGTTCGCGATAAGAAGCATCTGTCATGAAATGGGATTCACCGCAAGCGGTCAGTAAAAACAGTAAAATGGTTCCTAAAAGTAATACAAATTGTTTCATAATGTCGTCTATCTAAGGTACAGACTACAAAATTAAAGATTTTTTTAAGAATCTATTTCAAATGTATCACCAAAGTCATGTCTTCAGTAAAAGAAAAGCAGCATTTGTCGAAAGAAGGTGCTCCCATTACACCTTCGGCATCATTACTAAAGCCGAATTTCTCTGTGGGAATACCGAAAGCCCCAGTGTCCAGTTTTCCATTTCCATTCTCATCCTGATAGAGAGAAATAGCGTATGTACCGGCAGGCAATCCCTTACAAGGTATAGAAAGTACTTTGTCCTTTACGTCGACCCGGAAACCTGCCAATGGCTTCTTCATAAATGTCTCTTGAGAGTTGTAGATGGCTACGTAGAGATAACCTTCCGTTTTCTCTATATCACGCACTTCAATAGTTAAGTTCTGTGCAAACAGCAGCTGAGCTACACCTTGCAATACAAATACTAAAAAGATAATCATTGCTTTCATTTTCGTTGAGTTTAAAAAGTTAATATTAAGGGTATTCTCCATCCCCTTCAGGGGTACGAGGGGTTAGAAATTAGATACATCGTAAGCAGCCTTCTTACCAAGGGTGATATATACTCCTATGTAGAAGAAATGGTCGCTGGACGCCAATATGGCTTTATTGTCTACCTTCCCGAATTCATTCTTCCGGCACAAGATATTGGTTGCGGAAGCATGGATAATCACCTTCTTGTTAACCAAATAAGTTAGTCCCAAATCCAAACTGTTATAGGGTTTCACCTCATCGTTCATCAAGCCTGGTAAAGTAGGGTTATGGTAAGGACGACCACTACTGAAACGATTGGTTACACCGATAATGGTATGTAAACTCGGTAAAGAGTATTTTACTACCAAGGCTGCATTATGTCGGGTAGCATACTGAGGTGTGGTCACTTCGGTATACTCTTGGTATTTACGTTTGGATATATTATAGGTATAAGAAAGCTGGTATTCCAGATTTTTAAGCAAAGCCTGGTCACGGAAGAAAAGATCGATACCCTTGCTATGTCCATATCCATTAGATGTCAAGAAGATAGCTTCAGGGGAAGCATTTACTTCAGTCAATGCCAAGCGATCATAATTTTTATAATAGAATTCGGCTTTGTAAAAGCGTCCACCGTTACCATACTGGATACCCAGATTATATTGCAAACACTCTTCAGACTTCAAATCAGGCTGGCGAACCAAATATTCATTCTCCGGTAATTGTGTATAGCACCCTATGGTTCCTGAAAACATGACATCTCCCCAATGATAGTTCAATGCTAACCGTGGAGAGAAATTCACTTTTCGGTTTAGTGAAGTATACTCCGTACGAAAAGAAAGTTCGGCTTTAAGTTGTTCTACAGGATAATAAGTAGCCGAGAAGAATCCTGCACTAACCGTGGGCGACATACTATTACTATCATCAATTTCGGAAAGCAGATAATGATTCTTATAAGAACGGATATAGCTCTCCAATCCCATATCCAAGCGAAAAGTCGATGACAAACGTTTAAAAACTTTAGTTTTCAGATGCAATTCTTGTTGACGCTCCAACCAATCGTCACTTGTCATAACAGCACCATTTATCTTCTGCTCATTGAACGAATAGGCTGCACCCGCAAACCAATTCCATCCACCCGACATGCGACGGCGGAAAGTTGCATTGATATAAACATTATCCTCGCCCAATCCAAATAATCTACGTTCTTCTCCTTCGTATGTAGAAAGGTCGGTACGGTCATACTGGGCATAAATCTTCAAAGCAGTAGCCTCATCAGGAGTATACCGGAACTGAGCGGCCCCTGAAAACATCCGATAGGGTTTTGAGAACTTTTTACGACCGGAATAAATCTTATCATATAATCCCAAGTTCTGATAGTTCAAATCCACCGACAAAGAGCCTTTATCAAAAACGTGTGTACCTCCGCCTCCTACCCCGACAACCGAAGCATTCACTCCCACTTTATTAACCCGGCTATAATCTTTTGTCTCCAAAGGCAGTACGGCAGAGAGCGCTTCTCCATATTCTTGTGAAGCACCACCGGAAGCAAGGTTCACCCCGCTAAACATAAAAGTGGAATAACGGCTTCGAGCCGGTGTATTGATACCATTTGAAGTATAAGGATTCAATACATGCATACCATCTATATAGGTTTGTGTCTCACTGCTACTGCCGCCGCGTACCAGCAGTTCGCCGGTTTCACCTTGCACCTGCGTACCGGGCAATGTTTGCAATGCTTTGTATAAATCACCGTTGGCACCGCCCACCGTAACCAGTTCTACCGGATGCATATCACTCCAACGACTATTAGCAGCAGGAGTTTTACGTCCTTTCACTACGACTTCCTCCAATCCGACACTATCGATATTGAATTTAAGTTGTATCGTATCTGTTATCGCCTTTTGTGCTATGGATGGATGCACAAAGAATAAAATACTTAAAGCTAAAAGGATAATTTTCCGTTTCATATCTCTATGTTTATTTTCGATTACCAACATGCAATTTGCTTTCGCTGTTGCAAACATAGAGGAAGATTTCAGAGCAAAAAAATATCCGGGACAGACAGCCCGGATATGTGACTAATGGCAATCATCCTGTGATGAATGACGTATTTCTGTGACGAATGACTAGCTTGCTACCTCATTCTCTATCAACATTTTCACCTCTTTGGCGTATGCTCTTGAAACAGGAACTTCTTCTTCACATCCTTCCAATCGTAAGCGATATCCTTGTGAGTTTCCTTCTACTTTTACTACCTTTCGGACATTCACCAGAAAAGCACGGTGACAACGAATTACATAAGAGTAACTGGCTATCGTTTCTTCCGCCTGCTTCATCGTAACTCGCAATAATTTCTGAACTGCCTTTCCATCTTTAATAGAATAGCAAGTCACCTTCACATAATTTCCTTCAGCTTCGGCATAAAGAAAATTATCAGCATTTACTTCTAGCACTTCTTTTGTTCCTCCTGAAAAGATTAAAACTTTCGGGCAATCTCCTTTTTCTTCTGTAGATGATTTTTTATCTTCGGATACTATCTTCCTTGAAAGATAGAAATTCATCTCCGTCGCCTCTTTCAGGTTACGGGCTAAAAGCAAATTCCGATTCCACATCAAAAAGATAGTGGTAGGAAAAGGAGCTAATATGGCAACCCATAACATACAAACCAAAAACAAATACCAACTTGGTTCCAGACCATATAGCCAAGAAGTATATAGCCAATTACCCACTGCTATCAACACACAATTCATTAATATATTAAGTAATTGTTTGCCTAAGGTCCACCTTTGTTCCTTATAATAATTCGGAAAAAAAGCAGGCAATACATAAACAAAGACTCCCAATGCCATACCGGTAACTACTCCATACCCTAATAAAATAAAAAGCTTGTGTGCGTTATGCATTTGAGCAATACCAAATGGTTGCAGCAAATAAATAATCAGAAAAACGATCACCGAGGGTATTAATACCGTCTTCCATCGTTGACAAAGTGCAGGATAAGGACTATGCAAAAGTTCTGTCAGTTTATTCATTCCGTTATATGTATTATATAGTAGGGTATTGCAAAGATATGTAATATATTTGTAATATAGAGATTACAAAATTACGTATTTTCAATAAAAGCGCAATGAATTATGCATCTTTTTATGCTATAAAACATATTTCTCGAAAACATTTCATATCTTTGCAGCGTTGATAAGAGAAAACAATAAATGATGTATAATCGCTTTCCGAAACGCGGAAGGCACAAAAAGAAGATGATTATGAAAAAGAATGAAAATGAAATTATGATGTTACAGTACCGTATCAAACGCTATCAAGCAATGGGAAACGGAACTATGTGCCAGACTTTGAATGGCAAACTGCAAAAACTGCTTGCAAAGCAGTCACATATTACCATGTAAACAACACCTTTAAATAAAATGAATGAGGGCGGAAGACTGAAAAGTCTCCCGCCCTTTTCTTTATATTCATTCTCCTATCTTCTGACATTGCGGGCAATAATAAACCGATCCTCCCAAATATGCTTCTTTCACAACCATTCCTCCACAACAGGGACAAGGATTCTTCCATGTTTTGGCAGAAAGAATCGTTTTATATCCACCATAATTGCCATAAAGGTCGGGTTGTGTATCACGACCACCTTCAAAAACCATATCCATTAAAGTGTCTTTCAAAGAACGGAACAGAATTTCTTTTTGGGCATCCGACAGTTTCAGTACTTTCTGCTTCGGATGAATGCTAGCATTGAACAGAATATCTTGAGTTACTCCATTGCCTACTCCCGGAATACGTTGCTCAGTAGCAAGCAGGGCTTTGGCGGTCAGGGTATTTTTAGCTTCGGCAAAGAGCTTGTCGAATTGCTCTTCCGTATAGTCTCCACTCAGAGGGGAGATACTATCACGACTTATTTTATAATACTTATTATCAATAACATCATTTAGATAAACATTGATAAAGCCATACATAGCAACTGTAAAAACAAGAAACGATTCATCAGCGAAAGTAAGCAATAGTTGATAGTTAGCAGGAATTTTATCATCTGGTTTATAATAGCGCACAATAACTCCGTCACCAATATTCATCGTCACATTATCCGAAAGATTAAAGTCGACAAACATTCCAAATCCTTTAGATGACAAGATAGTCTTACCAACTAATAACTTGCCATACTGCAACGGATCACTATTATAAAACGTAAACTTATGTGGCTTGGTAGCATTGAACACTTGTGTAATCGTCTTGCCAGCCAAAACATGATTAATTTGCTTACTCAGCGTGAGAACTTCGGGTAACTCCAACATATTATTCTTTCATTTTTGATTATCAATCGGGATATAGATTTCTGTTAATAACTCATCAAGAGCTGTTTCATTCGGAGTATTACAATAAACTTCAAAGATCAACGGTTGCTTTTGATAGTATCCACTTTTAGGAAACCATTCCTCATATATCGTTTTATAAAAATAGGGCAAATCAGCATAATTCCCTTTGTACTTAAAAACTGCATACGTACCGCCAGGTACTTCTTGTATCGAAAATTTGCCTCTATGGCTAATTTCTTCAACCGGCATTATCCCGATATAAAACCGACATTGCTCTTTTGGTGTAACAATCGGATTATCCAAGCTAATACTTATGTAACGATTCTTTATATCAAACTTCAGATACTTTTTTTTATAAGATACCAATTCCTTCCAAATACTGGTATAGGCACGTTTACTATAAAAAGTATCCCCTACTTCCAGACAAACCGCCCTTTGTGTATTGATTCGTTTTATCTCAGGCTCAGGCAAGCTATCAGATACGAACTGATTGCCCACGGATTGGTATTTCGCACGATAATCTGACATAGAGAGCCCAAAATGCTTCTTAAATGCTTTCGCCAAACTGAATTTTGTTTGGTAATTAGTCTGTTCTCGTATCTTCTCAATAGATTGGATAGTAGCAATCAATAAATGGGCTATATATTCCAGACGTAGACGCTGAATATAGGTACCAACGTTTTCTCCGGTAATACTCTTGAATACTCTTCTAAAATGATAGAACGACAAATTAACCATTTCGGCTAATTGTTCAGGAGTAAGATCGCAAAAAAGATTTTGATTAATATAAGTTCTCACCCGATTAATAGCTGCATGATGCACACATTGCGTATTCTCCTTCTGACACCAACGCTTGAGAGTCGGCAAGCGTTTATTCAAGAGCACCTTTAATTCCTGCGGAGTATAATTCGTACCCGAATACCAATTATATTTATCCGTGTACTTCACCCAGATATCAACCATTTCACCCATAGAAATATCGACTATATACTCTCCATCTTTCAAGCAATAGTAACAATACTCATCACTACGGGAGTGATCGGCATTCGTCCCCAGATATTCCTCAATGTCGAAACGAAGAGGCATTCCACAACTTTGGCAATATTGTTTATCTGCTATTTGATCCATACTACAAAAATACAATGCCTATCTCAAATTTAGTTATCCGAAATAGGCATCTTTATAATTTCCTCCATAAAAATATGAATTAGACACAACTTTTTCACAAGAAAAGACATACCTTCGTTGTATGAAACCTACTACCCCTACCAGAGAACAAATGTGGGCAAAGCAGAAATTATCCGCCAATCACATTGATTATGCATTATGGGAGCGTAACAAGACTGCTCTCCATCAACTTTCCACTATTAGCCGCAGTTGCACATTCGTGGTTGATGTTTATAAATGCAGATACGCTTTTGCCTCTACCAACTTTGTAGATTTATTAGGTTATGAAAGTCATAAAATCGCCACAGTGGAGAAGCAGGGAGATTATTTGGAATCCCGGATTCATCTTGATGATAGGCAGCAGTTGGAAAAATTACAAGTACAGTTAGCTCAATTCATCTACAATCAACCTTTAAAGCAGCGCAATGATTATTGCAATATCTATAGTTTCCGGGTACTAAACGCCAGACAACAATACATTCGCGTCATTAGTAAGCAACGTGTACTGGAACAAGACCGCACTGGAAAAGCATGGCTTATCTTGGGAGATATGGATATTGCTCCCAATCAGAAGGAATCAGAACAGGTAGATTGCACCGTTCTGAATCTTAAGGATGGAAAAATGTTTTCCCCTCAAACCCTCTTACAACCACAAATCAATCTCACCCAACGAGAAATTGAGATACTGCGCCTTATCCAAAATGGTTTTCTAAGTAAAGAGATTGCCAATAAACTATCTATCAGCATACATACTGTCAATATCCATCGGCAAAATCTTTTGCATAAGTTAGGGGTACAAAACTCTATTGAAGCTATCAACAGAGGTCTGGAGCTTGGTGCACTGAATTAATTACACAATCTTCTTCCGCCAATTAAAACGCCACAAGTAGAAAGCCGAAAATAGAAAAATAGAGAGAGCGTAAGCATGTTCTGATGCCCATAACCCAAGAAGATCTGGTCTGCAATTCCCAATCAGCACAATATATATACAGTAAACTGAAAGTGATAAAAGACCTATTACTAATGAAGAGAATGTATTCCCCGTTCCGGAAACTGCATAGTACAATACAAAAGCAGGTACAGTGATAACGTACGATGAAAACATAACATATAGTGGATTTATAGCCATGCCGACAAGCAGTTGATTATCCGTATATATCTGTAAAAGCCAAGTTGGCAACAATACTCCAATGCACACAATAGGCAAACAAGTTGTATAGCAAAGCAACGTTATCTTCTTACAAATATTGCTTATCGGATTTCTTCTATCCGTACCCAATATATTACTGATAAACGCACTTCCAGTAGAGGCAAACGCCATTACAAATATAAATGGTATCGCCGAAATGCTTCTGACAACATTGGAAACAGCCAACGATTGTTCTCCAAGATGTTCTATCGTAATAAAGAACATGAACCATGATACAAACGAAAGTAACGATTGCAACATCGTCCAAGTAGATAAATTCAGAATACGTTTCATATATTGCCAACGTATTCTTAACTTGCTTATATTCATGATATTCCTCTCACCTTTGGCTATGTAAACAGTAAGTATCAACGCCGCTACTCCTTCTGCAATAGTCGAACCGATAGCCGCCCCACTTATCCCCCAAGCAGGAAAACCTAACTTTCCGAAGATCAGTACATAGTTAAAAACTATATTTACAAGTACCATAACCGACGAACTTACCGCCAGGATTTTCGTATGAGTAACTCCAACAAAATAGGCTCTGAAAGCCACTATCAGAAAGGAGAAAGGTAGCCCGTACAATCGCCAATCCATATAAGCAATCACATTCTGATAGATAGTATCAGAATGGATAAAATAATTCAGAAGAAAAGGAAAACAGACTTTAGATAATCCAATAATCAAGAAAGACAATACCAAAAGGAAATATATTCCCGTACCGAATATATTTCGAATTTCATTTTGGTCTTTTTTTCCGTTTAACCGTGCAATCAATATTTGTAAGCCAACTCCAAAGCCTGAGCCTATAACATAGAGTATTAGATAGCACACTCCTGCCAAAGCAGAAGCAGCAAGCTCGACTTCCCCCAGATGTCCAAGGAAAGCAGTATCGGTAATACCAATTAATTGCTCTACCAAAAGGCTGAGAAGTATAGGATAAGTAGTTTGCCAGATCGTTCTATATGTGACCTGCATATTAAGGTAGCCACTCAATAATACCTGTAACCGGATGTTGCCGCTTCCATTCTTTCAATTCCTCATAACTCCGCACACCATCCCTAATCACAGCCTGATAATATTCCACTCCCATAAATTTATCCGTTTCAGGAGTATCGTATTTCAGTTTCATAATCGCATTTCTCGTCTCGTCCGTCAATACTGCAGAAATCCATTCTGCCATTTTTTCAAAGTATCCGTCATA
The DNA here is from genome assembly GCF_030151085.1 of Bacteroides sp. Taxonomy (GTDB): domain Bacteria; phylum Bacteroidota; class Bacteroidia; order Bacteroidales; family Bacteroidaceae; genus Bacteroides. The sequence continues at coordinate 53,439 of NZ_JASLER010000085.1, forward strand.
ACGAGAACCTTTCAGAATATGAATCATATCCAACTGCCAAAGTTCATGTTCTTCGTTCTGATACCAAGCGTGCCACTCCAAGCATGCCTCTTCTGTATCCAGCAGATTATTATACTCTACCCTCTTAATCGAATTATTTGCTGCCACTTTCTCCATTGCCCGGAAACTATCAACTGGAGTAATAGTTGATGAATAGACATGAAAATCAATATCTCGATGTTTCACCAACAACCCCATTTTCAAGGAACCGACCAAATTTATTTCCGCCCCTATCGACTTCCAGATATCAATAATGTCCGTTTTACGAACCACTTCCCATGCTTTCTGCTGATTTTTTGCAGCTAATTCTAGTATTTCTTTCATTGTTTGTTGATTTTGGGGCAAAGGTAGAGAGAAAGGTAAAGTCAGGAAATAGTTATTTATAGCTATTAGAGGCTAATCAAAAAAAGTACTCCAATCAAAGCATTTTTATCATTTCAAAATGCTTTCCTTTTACTGCGATCTTCTTTACTTCCAGAAAACGAGTGATAGCATCACATGACAGTTCTGTATTTATAATCTTTATCTGATTACTATTTATTAACTTGGTTACCTCTTCAAACAGTAATGTTCCTATACCTTTTCTTCTGCAACCTTTATCAACAGCTATTTGGGTAATATCCCCGGACTGAGATTCAAATATGCAATATCCCAATAAAATATCTTCAGCAAATATTCCCAAAGTAATAAAAACGTCAGGTACTCTGCTTATGGCCTCAAAACTATTTTGCCATGAAGGGCAGAAATCCCAAAAATCAGAAACTAGATAGTCAGCAATATTAATTTCCTTTATTATATAAGGAGAAACGGAGTTCTGCACTTGAAGACGAGTACAGACTTTTCGTATCATAAGCGGTCCGAACACCATAATAATTTCCAATACCGTTCAAAGTAAAAGCTACTATCTTATCACCTTCGAAAGCAGCGAATGAAAGATTAGGATTGAAGCCTCGCCTTTTTAACATTCGCTGGAGTTGTACTTTGTCCTGCTGAACTTCATATTCAGCAAAAGCCTGTTCAAATGCGGTGAATAAAACATCGAAACCGATATTGGCAAAGGATTTTATTTCTATCATACTATATTTCTTGTTATGCTTGCATTTTTTCCAAATATAAAGCATTTTCCCAATTTTTTCCAGATTCCCTTCTCATCTTTGCAATATAGAAACCAATAAAGTATTAATCATTAAAAATAAAGAAGTATGAAAAAGTTAGTAATGTTATTAATCTGTATGTTCACGATGCACACAATGGTAATGGCAGGTAACGATAAACCTATTGAAGTAAATCAACTTCCAGCAAAGGCACAGACGTTTATCAACACCTATTTCAAAAATAATAAAGTTGCATTGGCTAAGCAAGAAACAGAACTTTTCTATAAGAGCTATGATGTAGTATTCACTAATGGCGAAAAACTGGAATTTGACAAGTCTGGCGAATGGACGGAAATACAATGCCGTCAGAGTGAAGTTCCGGCACAAATCATTCCAGAAGCTATTAAAACTTATGTAAAGACGAATTATCCCGATGCTAAGATTTTGCAAATAGAACGAGACCAAAAAGAATATGAAATCAAGTTATCCAATCGTTGGGAAATCAAGTTTGACTCCAAAATGAGAGTTATTGATATTGACGACTAATTAAAAATAAAGATTTCAACCCATCATAGATTCCTGGAAGAGCGATAGTACCATGCGTTTCTTCCGGGAATTTTCTTGAAATAACCCGTAAATGCTGCTTTTCCATGCAGGGAGCTATCTTCGTCAAAAAGCTATCCACCAATGGGAAATGTATCAATTTCTTTCCCGGACGTGGCTGAGTGGCAAACCCTATATACAACTGCTTACCGGAGAAATCACTCATCGCAATTTCTTCCTCTGCCTGTTTCATAAAATATCCCTGATCCCACCACAAACTGGGATCCAACGCCATATAAGTATCAAAAGCCTCCGGATGAGTCAACAAAACATGAAGAGTAAACAGTCCGGCATACGAATGCCCCACCAGATAATTTGTCCCGTCAATAGGTAACTGCTTCTCAATCTCCGGTCGCAATTCCTCTACCAAAAAACGATAAAACAGTTCCGCTCCACCACCTTCCGGCTTATCTCCAGCTTGAACAGTTCCATCACGACGAGCAGCAGAACTTGTTGGTGTCAAGTCCCTCGTCCTATCTGTATTCAATACAGCTACCACTATACACGGAGGCAATGAAGACACTTTGGAAGCTGAAAACATTTGTGTAAAACCTACAACCGAATGAAAAAAAGAATCACCATCCAACAAATAAAGAACCGGATAACTCCTCTCAGGCTCTCCCGACCGAGTTTCCGGCTTATAAACCCAATAAATTCTTTCTTCATTCAGCAATTGGGAAAACATACGATGACATGTACCCACAGATATTGTCTCCTGAGCTTTCACTGGAAAGAGAAACACGCCACCAAATAACATCACAAACAGTATATGCAAATTTTTCATTCTACTCATTTTTTCGAGTTTGCAAAGGTCGGAGAAAATATCCTATCCGCCTATCCCCATTTTTAGGTATATTGTTACTTCATACAAGAAAATGCTACTAATATAGTAAGTAAGTATAGGGAGTATAAAATTAATCATATTCGTATGTTCCAAATCAAAAGTGAAAAGAGCTAAATGGATACTTTATCAAATACTAAATTCAAAAATAGATATATACATTTTTGTATATATACAAAAATGTATATATTTGCATTATTATTAAAAGAAGATTGATTATGATTGAAAATAAAACCGGAGCTTCTGTAGAAAAAGGGAATTTTTTTGGAAGAGAAAAAGAATTAAAAATTGCATGGAGAAAGATATGTGATGGAAATTCACTTATACTAGCAGCTCCTAGAAGAGTTGGGAAAACTTCTTTTGCAAAAAAGTTACAAGAGATGGCTGAACAAGAAGAATGGGATACTCTATTCTTGGATTTAGAAGGAGTTCACAGTGAAAAAGAATTTGTTGCTACTTTTATTGATAAGTTGAATGCTAAGAAGGGCATAGTAGCGAGAGGAGGTCAACAAATCATTGATATAATCAAGCAAGTTCAAACTACAATTTCTGCAGGAGGTGTAGATATTGGACTAGGATGGAAAGACCAAAGGGCAGATGTATTCAGAAACTTAGCTCACCTTATAGAAGAGATGGGAAAACGACAAATCCTAATCGTTTTGGATGAACTGGCTATTTTCTTAGATTATCTAATCGGAAAAGACAAAGAGAATATTGAAAATGTGCAGTTTTTCTTAAATTGGTTAAGAAGCTTCAGACAAAATAGAGAGTGTGCCCATTTATGGATATTTTGCAGCTCTGTCAGCATTGAGAACTTTTTATCCATACATAAACTGAGTCATACTGTAAATGATATAGAACCTTTCAAACTCGGAGCATTAAGTGACCAAGAAGCGATTGAATTATTAACTGCACTTAGTGACTCATACCAAATTAGTATGCCAGACGAATGTAAAAAATATATATTACAAAAGATTGGATGGGCTCTTCCATTCTATATACAAATCATATTCTCGGAAATTAGAGACCTTTCTTGTTATAATGACTTGATCAAGATAACAATTGAAAATGTCAATGAGGCTTATGAAAAATTACTCAGCAAACAGTATTTTAACACTTGGGAGGAGCGACTGAAAGAATACACTCCTCTCAACAAACCCATGAAACTAATTTTAGACAATTTGTCTAAAGTACCTGAAGGAGAATCTAGGGATATGATCAAGAATAAGATGTTGACCTTATATAATGATATTGATGAGGTTGATGAAATCTTAGGTTCTATCTTGGAAATTCTTAGTAACGACGGATATATAATACGAAATAAGGAAACAAATAAATATCAATTTCGTTCTTTCCTTTTAAGAGATTTTTGGTATAACAAATTTATAGCCTGATATTTATGAATATGGATAAACTTACTTTGACCCAAATTGGATTGTACAACACTCAAAGAGTAACGGACGAACAAGCAAAGAAGCTATTTATAGCTAGAAAAAAGCAGTTTGAAATAATCATGGATACGCTTGATCGTACTCAAGAAGATGACATGCCACAACATCAGCTCATTATTGCTCAAAGGGGAATGGGCAAAACTACTCTGTTGAAACGAATTGAAGTGGAACTTCGTACCGGCCCATGGAATAAGAGATTCATTCCATTACTTTTTCCGGAAGAACAATATAATGTAAGAAACCTATCTGAGTTTTGGCTCAATTGTATTGACGCTTTGGCTGATGTAATAGAGTTAGAACATAAAAAAGAAATGGTCAGTGAAATAGATCAGGTGGTAGGCAATTTGGCAGGTATCACCGATGATAACGAAAGAGCTAACGAAGCATATGGATTTTTGATTGCTGCTGCAAAAAGATTAAACAGAAGACCAGTTTTGCTTATAGATAATCTCAGTTTAATTTTTGACCGAATGGACATAAAGGAGCAGCATACTCTACGATCCTTAATGAGCGCAAATGGTGCACCCCTTATTATAGGTGCCAGTTCTATTATGATGGAAGGAACTACCGACTATCAAGCACCATTTTATGATGCATTCCGTATTCATCATTTAAATAAACTCAAAATAGAAGAGTTAACTGAAATACTTATAAACTTAGCTAATATAACTCACGAATCTCGTGTTATTCCCTCTATTCATCTACATGCCGCCCGATTAAGAGCGCTATATCAACTTACTGGAGGCAACCCACGCACCGCAGTAATGCTATTCAGGCTTATTCTCAAAGGTTTCTCTTCCGATATCAACGATGATCTTGAAGCCTTACTGGACGAAATTACTCCTATCTATAAAGCTCGCTTCGAAGAATTGTCCGATCAGATGCAAATCATTCTCGATGCTATAGCAATGAATTGGGAACCAATTACATTAGAACAATTAAGAGAAACGACTCGATATGAAAACAGCCAACTTTCTCCACAACTTAAGAGACTAGTTGATTCCGGTTGGATAGAGAAACCAACGAATAGGCAAGGTAAAAATGGTGCTTATGAGATAAGTGAACGAATATTCAATATTTGGTTTCTAATGAGAAGAAGCAGTAGAAGGCAAAAAAGAAGTGTCTTCTGTCTATCGAAGTTTATGGAAGCTTATTATGGAGAAGAAATAAAGGAAATAGCAGAACGCTGCCTTACATCTTCTTTTACTTGTACTAAACAAGTTATTGAAGCATTAGCCGCAGCTAAACTAACTCCGGATAAAAAGACTAGTGAGCAGCTTTATATGAAATCTAGAAAATTCATCTTCGATCATTTTCAAAAACAGCCAGAGCTATTAGATATCTTCGATCAAAGTGATCTATATGAAAAGAGTGATTTATCCTCCCTATTTAATGAATTAAAGGATAAGATTGACAATAAAGATTGGACTACATCTGAATTCTTAGCAGAAACTCTTATAAACAGGATCAAAAATCCTAAACTAAAAGCCAGCATATGTCTCTTAATTGCTGATAGTCTGATAATTTCAGAAGAATTTGATACTGCAGAAAAATGGTCTAAAAAAGCTTTAAAGCTAGATAATAATAATGTAGAATCATATATCAATCTTGCAATAATTAGCCACGATCATAAAAAAGATTATAATGAAGTTGAAAAGTGGTGCAAAAAAGCACTAACAGCCAATCCCTCCAATCCAATGGGAGCTTACTTTTTGGGGAAATTATATCATGAAAACTTAGGCAATATTCAGATGGCAGAGAAAATGTTTTTAAAGGCTATTGAGCTAAAACCGGATGATATAGAGTTCTACAATTCACTTGGATTTGTGTACTTTGAGAATCACAACTATGAAAAAGCACAAAAAGCATACAGTCAAGCACTTTTAATAAATTCCAACAATCCGATTTCTCTTTTCTATTCAGCCTATATTTATCATGATATTGGAAACACATCCAAAGCTATCGAATTTTACAAAAAAATAATCAAAAAAGATCCACATGATGAAATAGTGCTTTATAATCTTGCAACAATTTATAAAAATCTAAAAGAATATAATAAAGCGGAGAAACTGTACAAAAAAGTTATCAAGATTAATCCAAATGACAGTGATGCATATTATAATTTAGGAGACTTATATGAATTAACTGAATGCAATGAAAAAGCTATCAAAATATACGAAAAAATCATTGAATCAAATCCTCAAGAAATTGATGCATACATCAATTTAGGAGCACTTTATATAGTTAGCAATGACTTCTCTAAATCAGAGATAATACTCAAAAAGGTCATCGAAATAGATTCAACTAATGTACAGGCGTTAATAGGACTGGGAATAATAAGCGAACAAAAAAAGGATATTGAAAAAGCTATTAAGTGGTATGAACAATCAATAAACAACACACCTAGTTCACTAGCTTACTTGTCTTTAGCCAATTTATATGAGAATAATCAAGAATATTCGAATGCAGAGAAATATTATCTAAGTGCATTAGATTTAGAACCAGATAGAGCTGATATATGGGAACAATTTGGAGATTTATATCAATATCATATATCAAACTTTGCAAAAGCAGAAGAAGCCTATTTAAAAGCGCAAGTAATAGAAAACAGCAATTCGCTCAAATATAGTCTGATTGATTTATATCGTGATAGGATGAACCGAATAAAAGAAGCAGAAGAGATCTTCTTGAGTATAGATAAAGAAGAATTTCATAACTATATATATATTCTCAATCAAGTACTATTTGAACTTTACAATAAAAATGAAGGGAGTGCAGGTGACCTTTTATCTACATTACTGAAAAAGGAAAATGCAACCAACATAACAAACGAATTAGATAATTGGATTTATTTCGCTGGACAAGTTTATAAATTGGGATACGCAGATTTTCTATTAAATCATTTAAGTCAAAATGAGTATAACATAAGCATGGCTCCTTATTTTTATGCCATTAAAGCTTTGACAACAAAAGAACCTCTTCTTTATCTTGATACAGTAGCAGCGGAGGTTCGTGATATATCTATAGATATTGTAAATAAAATCAGATTAAAATTATAGTACTTCATACAAGAAAATGCTTGAACCTCCTTTTCCGAGCTTCAAGCATTTTCTTTTTTTCATACCCAGTTATAAACAAGTTCGTTACTTAATTCCGGGTTTAGCACATTTACTTCTTAATTCATTTCATCGTATTTACGCCAAGTGCTCCTAAAACAGCAGTGGCTACGGCGACTAAGACTTTCAGGATATTAGTCCAAATTGTTTTTTTCTTCATTATAATTCATGCTTTAATGATTCACTAATCTTTTATCCAAGAGGATGATCATTTTCATCACCACCACTACCTGAGTTACCACCATTTTGATCATCATTCGAAGGAGAATCATTATTACCAAGACGGTCGAGATCTTTAAAGGTAAGACCATCGGAACGAGTAGTGCCGGAAGTATGAATACGAATGTCATTATTTGCACGAAAACAGATACGAAGTCCATTGATGTTACTTACAGTGAAATCTTCAAATTTATCCGTGCCCTCACTACTGGCAGCAAGATAGAAATATCCTAAGCCGTCAATATTTACCGAACGACCGGAAAGAAGATTTTTCTTCAACAAAGTACGAAAGTCTTTGAGAACACTAATCGTTTCACCTTCACTAACTCCTGATTGAGTACTAATTTCATTAGCTACTTCTTTCAAGGTTGCCGGGTTATCATACTTGTACACTAATTGAGCATAATACTTCTTTCCCGAATTGGGATTGCCTAAATCAAATAGGCGGTTTACTCTTCTAAATCGAATTGCCATAATTTTACGATTTTGTTAATTAATTGAATGGTTAATAATCTCTTTGTCAACGTTAACGCTGCAAAGATGGGACAACTCGTAAAAAAGTGAAAGGACACAAATATTTATGCATATTTTTGTCCTTTACAATATTCGGAGAAGGAGTAGAACAACAATTTACAGTACAAAAGAGGCCAATCGAGTTAAATAAAGGACAAAAGGCAGGTGACTATAGCTGTGTTTTTGTTACTCCAGCATTTCAAAGATCGAAAAATCTATCTCCACAACTCACCTGTAGTATCAGTCAGTACGTTCCTGAATGCAACGAACCGTATGGGCATCACTTTTATACATACTGGGAGCTTCATACACTTTATCTGTATCCAGTCTTGTAGCATAACCGCTATCTATATTATACTGATTACAAGACCAAACAGTGCATAAGCTACCAATAGACACAAACGTATTGAAATATCTGCCATATCCTGTAAAACGGAAATAAGAAGTGTGACCACTGCCTTGTGCTTCATAATAGATCAGATAACCTCCGTCTTTACTTTTCGTGGCGTCATTGCTTACATTCTTCCCCTTGTTGACCACGGCCCCCATCTCTGCTTTCGATGCTATCCGCCACCCGGCAGGACAGGGGTCCGACAGTGTTTTGGTATTACCCCATGTGGCAGCACTCATTTCATTAGTCCATGCCGGACCAACACCCATACCTACATATGCACCGGTACCTTCTTTGGCATAAAATACGGTAGGATTCCGACAAGTGTATTGTATGTTTCCAAGGCTCATACTACCTCCGTTTACTATATAAGTCATTCCATTAGCTCCATAACGGTTCAGCATACCCTCAGGTGGCGTTGTTGAATTCTTATTATCAATAGTAGAAATATCTTTCTCCGTATAGCTACTAGGAAATGGATCTTTGCGTCCCCATTGGTAATGCAGCCCATTTGTTTTCGACTTTTCCAGATAAGTGGCCGGAGCTGCATCCACATATCCTGCCATCGCTCCCAAATTACGGTCCATCATAGGATACATACCGTTATTGCCCAAAGTAAAGCGTAATTTACGCTTATTGACAGGCTCTAATATCTGTTCTGTTCCATTTGTGTCCGGATTATAGTCAGTTATCCATACATGCCAGCTCCATATTATGTTGCCCGTACCATTCGGTCCGTCATACGCTGCAATCGCTCCGTTACCGCCCGAAGTATTTGCCGCCACACGGCAATATATCAGGCACTGCCCCTTACTATTAGCAGGAGAGACAGTTATATCACTGCCATCCATCCGCCTGATATCCACAATATTCGTGTGGTCGTTATCAGAGTTCGCAAGTCCCATCACCGGATCACCCACATCGCCATTCTCACGGGTTTGCCAAAGCAATTTCACAGACTTTATTCCTGTACCGGCAGTGCTATACCAACTAGTCATCCGTGAATTGGTAATTTCCGAACCATTTTGCTGAAACGCAAACGGGTCGAAACAGAATGCCCCACCCGGTGCCACCATAAAGCAGTTGGCAGTAGAAATTAAATTATTATTATTCTCCGAAGCCGGAATAGGGTCTATATAGGTCACGCGGCGGTCGCCCGTAGGAATACCTACATGATTAAAATTCACTTCATAAACGTAATCCTTATTCCGGTACATATTGAAGTCATTTGATGCACCGGAGCCGATATGGACTCGGTAATCCAGTTTCTTTTTAGCATCTGATGTGTTCACTGCTACAAAATTCAGAAAAGCGCTACCTGTCGGGGCATTTGCTTTCGTACGCTGTATATCCGATGTAGCAGCAGCACTTTCACCTCTTACATTAGCCGGAACCCAATAAGAATAACTACCTTTTGCTGCATTAGTATCGCTGACCGGGATTTCCAATGTAGTGAATTGTGATAGTAATGAAGGATAAGTTCCATCACTTTCCTGCTTGTCTACCACCGCATAATTCAGTGGAATACTTTGTAACAAGAGTTGCTTCAATTTATATCCCGACACATTGTATTCCCAATTCACTGTCAGTCTTGTAGCAAGCCGTTTCAGTAGCAAACGGATATCATAACTGCCTTCTTTACTCTGGATAACGGGATTACCGCCAACCACAGCCACTTTTACATGTTCCAGATGAAGCACATAAGGCATCGCATTCATACTTCCTCTTACAGAAGGGTCTATTCCGTTCATAATCGACGTACTCACTGTCATACTCTGCACATCTTCTAAAGACTTACTGCCTAAAGCAGCTACCGCTCCACCACTTCCACGTGCCACAAGTACCAGCTGGCAATCACTACGTTCTACCAGATTAACACTCAAATGTTCTCCGATTCCTACATCGCCAAAGTCATTCCCCGTTCCTGCTATATAATCTCCATTTGGCTCATATTGCCTGATTTCAAGGTTATAAAGTTTATCAGGCGTATCCGTAGATGCACGTGTTAACACAGGGGATACGAGGCTCGCGTTGCGGCGAGCCGTTGCGGTACAACCCATCATCATTATCTTCTGCAAAACCAAAGTTCAGCGACACCGCCACCAATTTTTCACCCGTTGATGGAGATACAGGTTCATCAATCCGTTCCTCACACCCTGTCAGTCCAATGAAAATAACAAACAAACTCAAAAAGTTCAATAAAATCCATTTCATATCATTATTATATTTATATCATTCATTTATATCTATCGGAACAACAGAAAACAATCCGTCCCGCCTCATACACATTACAATGCACGAAGCGGGACGGAAAACAATTAAATTAAATAAGAAAAAATATATTTATAGCAACCAGCGACCCACATTACGAGTTTCAGCGCTGAACTCAACGCCGACCTTCACTACTTCGCGACTGTCAGTCTGATAAGGTATCAGATAACCTTTCTCATCAATCTGCTGCAAAGCTTGTTCGGCAGTACCGTTCAGTTTGAATTCGAATATATAAATGTATTTGGGAGTCTTCACCACGGCATCTGCACGACCACGCGCACTGCGAACTTCAGCATCCGTAAATTGCCCCATCAGCTTGAAAACTAAGTAGAACACCACCTGATAATGACGCTCAGTTTGGTCATTCAGTTCGTAAGGAATATCCGCAAAGAAAGCTTGAAGACGTGTGAGGAAAGAATCAACATCACCTGCACGAAGCTCTTGAACGAACTTACCGATATAGAAATTCTGATCATTATCTTTCAATGAAGTATAGTAAGGAATCACAAAGTTCATAAAACCATAACGTACCTCATCGTTAGGAAAAGCCAACCAATAATTGTCAAACTCTTTATCGTATCCCTTAATCGTCAGATACCCGCTCTGATAAATAAGAGGAATCGGATTCATCACATTCATGCGATATTCCATAAAGGAAGAAGCAGGAGCTTCGATGCCATCAAGTAGAGTGCGCAAATCATAATCGCTCTGTTTAAGCAACTCCACCAAAAAAGTCGGGGTACCGGTTTGAAACCAATAACTGCCCAATTCCTTTTTACTGAAAGCATTCAGTACGCTGAACGGGTTGAAAACCCCGTCGCCTTTGGGATGGAAATGATAACCGTCATAATTCCGTTCCATAGCAGCCACCGTTTCTTCAGGAGTTAACTGGTTAACTTTACCAAAAGATTCAATTTCAGGTACAAAAGTATCCTGTAACTCTTGTCGGGTAATCCCACAAAGGGTGGCATAAGAATAGTCAAGACTGATGTCGTTCAACTGGTTCAAATCGCTGAACACGCTCACCTGTGCAAACTTTGTCACCCCCGTAAGGAATGCGAAACGCAAGTAGCGGTCAGAGCTTTTCAGTACACCGTAGAAAGCTTTCAACGTCTGGCGATAATCTTCCAGCAAAGGTAAATTAGTCAGACTCTGTAACAGTGGTTTATCGTATTCGTCCACAAGAACCACAACTTGGCAACCCGTCTGCTCGTAAGCACGTTGCAACACATAAGCAAAGCGTTCTTCCGGACTTCGACCTTTCTTTTCATCACCGTACAACATCTCCCATTTCTCCAGATGCTGATTCAACATTGCTACCAAATCTGCCGGAGTTTCGTACTTTTTCGCATTCAAATCCAAATGAAGCACCGGATGCTGCTTCCATTCCGTTTCCAACCGTTCTACGGCAAGCCCCTTGAACAACTCCTTCTTCCCGAGAAAATAAGACTCGAAAGTAGAGAGTAGTAGGCTCTTACCAAAACGGCGCGGACGGCTCAGAAAGTAGGGTTTACCTGTATTGGCTATCTGCCACATCAGAGCAGTCTTATCCACATACAAATAATTACCCTTTCGGATATCCTCAAAAGTCTGTATGCCTATAGGTAATTTACGAAGCAACATTGAATCCATAGCTTATTTCTTTGTATCGTTAGTGACACAAAGATAGCAATTGTTTTCCGTTATTCCAACATGTCAAAGATCAAAAATTATCTGTCATAATTAGTTCTGCACACATCGTACGCTGAAGCCGTATGCTTTGTCTACCGTTCCATAATCACTTCCGGGAGGAGCGTATTTAAACTCGACATAGTAACCATAAATGCTACTTGATTCAGCAGCGCTGTACATCGTAAAAGCAGGAACTAAGCTTGCCGCAAAGGCTTGAGTTTCTCCAGTAGCGTTACTCCGGTATGGGTCACGAAGTAATCCCGTTCCATATTCACGCATTCGAAAAAAAGGAAACCAGACCTTATCTCCTCTCGGAGTTGTATATTCCATACCATTTCTGATATTGAAAACGCTTTCAGTTATAGATACATTGCTATTTCTCCATTCTATCCCGGTCAGCATCCTAAGTGTACTCCAACTAAATTCAGAGAAAATATTTTTTGTGCCATCTGCTTTCTGGAAATCAGGAACCCTCCACCCCGAAGGACATGGATCATAAATCTGCTTTATCCCCGATCCCCAACAATTATCTACATGAAGGGCTTTATAAAAAGCATCCGGGTGTTGTATAGCCAGTTCTAAACTTCCGTTCGATAATTTTCGCAGCTCTATTGTTTTTCCGACCGCATCAAACATCAAGCCGATATCATCCCGTCCTCCATCGGCCGAACCGGGCATCGGATCTTTGCGTCCCCATTGGTAGATATTCCCGTAAGCACGGGCCGATTCAAGTGCATTGTTTTCCGAATAGGTGTTGCGCAAGGCACCTAAAGCTCTATCCATTATAACTTTGCCATAAAATTTTCCGGAACTATAAGCCCATGCAGGTCCACCATATTGATGGACAGATCCTCCGGAAGTGGCGTTCACAGCTTTTGTCAGCTCCGCTTTCTGAGTTTCAGTACTGCTGATTGCGGTGGCATTGATACGTGCCGGCACATAATCGGTTATCCAGAGGTGCCAACTCCAGATAATTGTACCGCTGCCATCATAAGCAGCTATTACAGCATTGCCACCTTGCGTTTGAGGTACTTTAACGTACACCCGTGCATTATCGTGGTCAGTAATGTTCTCATAATTGACCAAATTTTGATGGTTATCGGCATCTATCGCATATCCCATTACCAGTTCCCCCGACGTTCCGTTATCTTTACTTTGCCAAAGTAACTGCACCTTCGCAATACTCTTTCCGCTCAGATATGTGTTCAATCCACCCTCACCTGCTTCATGTTTATACGGATTGAAGCAGATATTTGTACCCGGCAGCATCATCAGGCAGTTCGATGTAGGCACAAGGTTCGTACTTACCACCGGCGTCTGGTCCAGCAGCTGGATACGTCCGTCCAACTGGTAGTTTGCAGAGTTGATATGAACCGTCCATTCATAATCCGTATTTTCATAAAGATTGAAATCGGTAGTCTCCTTGCCTCCCAGATAGACACGATAATAAAGACGCTCCTTCTTTTGGGAGTTATCCACCACAAGTTCCACATATGAGGCAGCAACAGGTGCATTCTCTTTCGTACGGTAATAAGCCGAAGTAGCATTGGCTGATATTCCACGTACATTGGCAGGTATCCAGACCGTCTTTGTACCGTTTGCATTTGCCAGTTCAGTATCCATCAGACGGTAGTAGTCCACAAATTCCACAACCGTAGAAGGATAAGTTATATCCCATTCAGTTTCTTCTTTATTAGGCAGAAGCCGATAATCAGCAGGCACTTGGCAAAGCTTTACTTCCTTTAGTTTGTAACCAGCAGTAGTAAATTCGCCGGATACATCCCAGTTCACCGTCAACCGTGTCGCAAGCCTCCTCAATAAAAGACGGACATCGTAATTACCTTCCTTGCTCTGAATGACAGGGATACCGCCAACCACAGCTACCTTCACATGCTCCAGATGAAGCACATAAGGCATTTCATTGATACCTCCCGAACCAGAAGGGTCAACCGCGCTTATAACTGACGATTTTATAATCATGCTCTGTACCTTTCCTAAAGAATTGCTACCCAAAGCACTCACCGCTCCGCCACTTCCGCGTGCCACAAGTACAAGTTGGCAATCACTACGTTCCTTCAAATTAACACTTAAAGATTTCCCAATTTCCACATTTCCATAATCATTTCCTGTTCCCGTTATATAATTCCCGTTTGACTCATACTGCCGGATTTCAAGGTTATAAAGTTTATCGGGAGTACCTGCCGAAGCACGTGTTAACACCGGAGGTACGAGGCTCGCGTTGAAAGCAGCTATGCTGCTTTCAACGCGAGCCGTTGCGGCGAGCCGTTGCGGCGAGCCGTTGCGGCGAGCCGTTGCGGCGAGCCGTTGCGGCGAGCCGTTGCGGCGAGCCGTTGCGGTACAACTCATCACCAGTATCTTCTGCAAAACCAAAGTTCAGCGACACCGCCACCAGTTTTTCACCCACAGATGGAGATACTGTTTCATCAATCCGTTCATCACATCCCGTTAATCCCACACAAGTGACCAATACCCCCCAAAAAATCAATAATATCCATTTCATATCATTATTATATTTATATCATTCATTTATACCTATCGGAACAACAGAAAACAAGCCGTCCCGCCTCATGCACTTGTTATGCACGAAGCGGGACGGAAAACAAACCCCATGTCTCGTTACTACTTTACTCTACATTTTTAATTATCCATTCCCCATGTCTATACCCACCTTTACGACCAATCAAATTTAAAGCTTTTAAATCTGCTATAATACGCGTAATAGTTCTCTCACTAACGCCTATATTATCAGCCAAAGTTGCAGCTTTTATTTTAGGATTATATTTTAAAGCTTCATAAACATTCCGATGCAAAGGTGTCGGTATTTCTATTCCGCCATTTATACGACCAATTTTCCTAAACTCAATTTCTTCTGCACAATGGGAAATCTTCTCTATAACTAAAAAAGTAGTACCCTCTTATAAAGATACTAATTGTTTTCCGTTATTCCAACATGTCAAAGATCGAAAATTATCTGTTATTTATTCCTGTACACACCGTACAGAAAACCCATACCCATCTTCCACCGGATGCTGAAAAGAGAGTTTTCCTGTTTGAATTTGATAGATATAATGATTAGCTGTTTTCGACAAAGTAGAAGCCCAAAGAAAGACCGAATTGTTACTTACCGAACTTCGATACTTGCCGGAAGTCGTTTCGCGCAAAGACACCCCCGGAAAGAAAGCAGACTTGTTTGAATAACTGCCTGCACTTTCACCGGAACCGCCAAAATATAGAAAACCGGCTCCCGGTACATCTACTCCATTCGCTGAAATGCCACCGTTACTTTTCATCGAAGTAAGGTTCTCGCCATTCCAATACATGATGTTATCATTATTTCCGTATGCATCTTCATAGACAGTGGAAGCATTCGTTGATCCAAATCCTGCACACAAAGAATATTTAGCACTATTTGTCTTGTATTCATTCAAAGGAACCTTCCAGCCATCAGGACATGGGTCGTAAATAGTCTTGTTCCTACCATTCCAAGCAGAACTTTTATCTGAATTTAGAATACCGCCTCCTCCCGGATAATAAAAATTAAGCGGAAATTGTATCAGCGTCTGATAAGGTACACTGCTCCTACTGATTTTCCCTATTTCAGTTGTTTTCCCATATCCGTCATAAATTGTCTTCACCTCATTAGTAGTACCATCAGCCGTACTGAAGAACGGATCTTTCCGCCCTCCCTGATAAAGCAATCCGAAAGTACTTACCCTGTCTATCAAATTTGCCTGCAAACCAGCTTTCGTTGCTCCTAAGTTACGGTCCATTATCACCGACTTATAGAAAGCACCGTCGGAACTTGTCCATGAAACACCTCCATATACCTGTACCATACCGCCCTGAGTTGCGTTTTGAGCAGCCGCAATAGCCATGCTCCGTGTAGCATCATTGGTTATATTGCTAACATTCATCACAACAGGTACATAATCACTAATCCAGATATGCCAACTCCAAACTGTTTCTCCCAAACTATTTTTAGATTCAATTACCGCATTTCCTCCTTTGGTTATAGGTACTTTCACATGTACTAAAGCATTGTCCTTATCCTCAATATCCGATACATTTACCAAATTTTCATGGTGATTGTCATCAATCACATACCCCATCACCAAATCGCCCGATGTTCCTGCGTCTTTTGTTTGCCACAATACCTTTACCGAACTGATTGCTTTATTTTGTAATATTACGCCGCCTGATACCAATTCATCATTCCATCCACCTGTCCCGGATGTATGTTTATACGGATTGAAACAAATATTCGTGCCGGGCTTCATCATCAGGCAGTTCGATGTAGGCACAAGGTTCGTACTTACCACCGGTGTCTGGTCCAGCAACTGGATACGTCCATCTGTACGATAGTTAGCGGAATTCACCGTGAGCGTCCAATCATAATCCGTGTTCTCTTTCAGATTGAAGTCGGTAGTCTCTTTACCACCCAAATAGGCACGGTAATAGAGACGCTCCTGCTTCACCGAATTGTCCACCACCAATTCTACATACGAAGCAGCGTCAGGAGCATTCTCCTTCGTGCGGTAATAAGGCGAAGTAGCCTTTGCCGAACTGCCCCGCACATTGGCAGGTATCCATACGGTTTGCTTTAGGGTCGCCAGTTCTGTAGCATCTGTTATTCGATAAGTATCGCCAAACTCTGATACAGCCGACGGATAAGTCGTTCCCCATTCCGTTGACTCGGTTGTCGGAAGAATACGAAAGTCAACCGGCACCTGACAAAGCTTAACCTCCTTCAGTCCATAATGATCCGTTGTCAGTGCATCCGACATTTTCCAGTTTACGGTCAACTTCACAGCAAGGCGTTTCAGTAGCAAACGGGCATCGTGAGCACCTGTCAAGCTTTGTAATTTGCCGTCGCTCGTTACGTTTACATGCGGCAAATGGAGGATGTAAGGCATCTTGTTCATCTGCGACTGCGTTGCCCCACTTGTAGGAATATTCTTAAAGACTTCGCTCGGCATTATCAAGCTCTGGAAATTGGAAAGATTACCCGAAACGCTGGGTTTCGTATTACCCTGCCCCCGTGCAAAAATTACCAGTTGGCAATTATCCGCTTGCGTCAAAGTAAAAGTAAGCTTTTCACCGATGGTGGTAGCTCCGGCAGTATATTTCACACTTCCAATCAATCCCCCTGCTTGTGTATATTGTATCACATGAAGTTCATACAACGCATCCGGCTGAGTAATCTCCGTTGTCGTTTCTCCCGACCGCGTCCGTACTTTTGGAGTAGGTGTCACTACAAAAGCATCACTCTGTGCCTCCACCACTGCCGTGCCACTTACCCGGGTTGTTTCCGAAAGGTCATACCCGTCTTCTTCATCGGCAAAGCCAAATGATAATTCCACCTGTACCTCTTTCCCGTCAGGTATAACCGGAGCAGGTGCATCCAGATAATCTACACAAGAAGCTGTTCCTGCGAGTAGAACGATTGCAAACAACCCTTTCATTAAGCCTATCCGGTATATATGTTTCATTAGTCCCATTTTTATCCTGTCATTTATTTGAACTCCACTTCCTTCTTAATCGTCTCCACATCATCAAACACCACAACCGCCCCGTCAGTGATCGTCACACGTATATCGCCACTATTAACGCCACTGATGTTTACAGCCAGTTTATATTCATATCCCCGTTGTATATTGTAATCTTTCAACAAGTTACCTCCCAGATAAATACGATATTCCACTTTTACGATACCCGGATATTGTTCCGTAGACGTCTTGGGATATTTATAGTTTCCTGTCAGCACCACGCAAGTACATCCTGCCAATGTACCATTCGGCCCTTTCTCTTCCAGTCCTTTCTCCGGAAAAGAGGTTGCCGTGCCTGTACCACGCAAATTTTCAGGCATATAAAAAAAGCAAGGAGTTCCAAAATCGAGTGAAGAGTTCCTGATAACAACAAAACCAGTCGCAATCTCCGATAATACCGGATAAGTGTCCGATAATTTTCCTCCTCCACGGCTGTAAAGCGCCATCTTTTGGGGAAGGTTTTTCACTTTCACCGAATCTATCTCTATAGATCCTTTAAAATCAGCCGTCTTATTCCATTGTACGGCAATACGTGCACACGGATGCTGCAAGGGAGCTACCAGCACTACCTTACCGGTCGCATCGGGGGAATACTTCAACGGACCGCAAGTCAAAAGTGAAGGTTGGACCGTTTCTCCCAGATTAAGGTTGACGGTCTTCTTTTTCAGTGCCGCCTCACTTCGGTCTGCTGTTGTTGCTTTGATAAAGTCCGTCAGAAAACCAGTACCTGCATTGACTATAATATAAAAGTTACTTTTCACATTGGAAAAATTAGAGGTGGTAACCTTGATTGTCTGGTTAGTCTCCGTATTTCCAATGGCATCACCGGAGAAGTTGTTCCCCATAATGAAGGCTCCCGTATTTTCATTATACTGCAATACCCATACATCACTAATGGTAATATAATCTAAAGCTCCGCCACGAGTGGTTATATCCAAAGCAGGAGGCAGTGAAAGTTGAAAAGTAATCATTCCTTCCTCCTCCGGAATTGTTATCTCTTCGGCACAACCACTCCAAACAACGGAAATCATTCCCAAGCAAAACAGGAAAAGCCATTTACAAATATATCTTGTCTGTTTCATATCCGAAAGTTATTAGTTCAGTTGCCTCCCAACCCATCTGAAGAAAGGGTGATCGTATCATATTCTCTCACTGCCAGCGTCAAATCGGTAGGCGACAATATTCCATAAAAAGTCAAGGTAAATTCAAACTCGTACGTCATACCAGGCAATAACGTTTTCTGTATGGAAGCTTCATAGGAATCCGTAACAGATTTGGTTTTATTCTCATACCATACTGTCAGGTTAACATCAAAATTCAATAACTGCGACCCATCCACCGGAAGTACCACAGATGGTGCACTCACCCAAGGTATTCTGTAGTCATTTTTGTTCTCACTTGTAAATCCGCCAAAAGTATAAGAGTCCTTATACACATCTGCAGAAGATGCAGCCGGTATAGCATCCCAATCCGAATTACCCAAGCCATAAATCAGCGACAAAGGCAATCCGGTTATCTTGATATAGTTCGGCTGGTCAATCCCGGTAATTGCAACCGGAGAATTAGAGTTTCCTTTCACCTTTACCTTCACCTGCGCACCCAAACGGGTAAACGGATTGTTCAATTCTACGTCCAGCTTGCTGTCACCCGTGCTGTTAGGTTGTACCACTACATTCTTCAATATGGTGTACATTACGTCTTTACCGTTTCCGGTTTTAATATTACTTGTTCCGGCTATCAGTTCCGGTGTTTCACTTTCCAGATTATAAGACACTAGATACAGGTCGTACGCACCACGATACAGATAAAGGTCCCCCGTTGCCATGGCAGACGTGGTGACTGTAGCAGCAGTAATTACCGTATAAATAGCGGTCGCTTTTGGTGAAGTCAGATCCGTAGCATCCTTCGGATAAGCATATACACGGAATGTTTTTCCCACTGCCATATCCTGCCGTACCTCTTCGGCACGCGTGTTCGCTTTCTCTTCCACTTCTGCCGTATAGCAGTAAAGTGAGAAACTCACAGCAACCGGCTCTCCTGCATCGGGTTCGGGCACAGGAGGCAATATATCTGCAGAGCTGCATCCGGCAGGTACTACTACGCCCGCAGAAAGTAAAATCCAAATGCCTATCATTAAAAGTTTTCGTTTCATATCCACCTTTCCTTACTAAATACCAATATTCGTATTCTGGTTTGCATCACTTTTCCAGTCATCTATCTGGATGCCGTTCAACCCTGCTTTCATCTTATCCACCGTAATGGTATACACATAGTGGTTACCGGCAGTCCATTGCACGGCATTCACCACCTTTGTTTCAAAAGTACGGTCTGCCGTTTCGCCGTCGACACGTACCGTCAGACGAAATGAGAGGATAGACTCCGATGCCGTCATCGGTGCAATGAGGCAGGTCACGTTCGGGTTAGTCAGCGTGGTGGTCAAAGTTACTCCTGTTGCATCGGTCAATGTCAATGAAGAAACAGATGCCAGACCGTTCAAAACACCCGTACGCAGGTTCATAGTCCCTACACCCGTTTGCAAACGGTTTGTGGCACTAAGTATTTCTACCGATTTCAGTAGTAATTTCTCTGTAGCGGCAGTCGATTTCTTCACTTTAAAACTAACCTTGGCAAGGGCATGACGCATCGAAAAGCTAACGGTTCGTAGCGACGAAGTGACATGGGTATATTCAACGGAAGATACCGTCACCGTATTTTTACCACCTGTAACAGGACTGGCATATAAGTAATCGTCCTGATCCGTTGCCTTAAAGTCCCTAGAACCGGCAGTTACGTTAACCGATGCAGCTACCGTATGATTGCCATCCGTACGATTGGACACGCTGCTCACCACCGGATAGCAGGCATACAAATAGGCTTCTCCGCCATTCTCGGTCGCTATCAGCGGTGCATTATCCGAACTCCAGCTACCTCCCGATAAAGTATATTTTGACAACGGATTACTGCCGTATTCCGCATGAGTGGTTTTCGTTGCATACACACTGATTGTTTCAACAGAAGTCACAGCAGCGCGGGTAGATGCAGCGGGATCTCCCGCCATGTCCACCGATTGTAATTGCAGTACCTCCTCTTCCGGTTGCGGTACATCCGGTAAACCGCTTCCCTCACAGGCTCCCAACAGCAGAGAGCCGAGGAAAAGACAACCTATTGTTTGTATGAAGTTTCGTTTATCCATATCTGTTTCCATTATAGTTCATTTTCCATATCAGGTAGCACTACCGCTATCCTCTTCTATCGGTTCGCTGAACGGAAGTACCGTTACACCCGTCAAAATCAATTCATTCGTCGAAGTAAAGGTATATTGATAATTATACCCTGCCTTCATTGTCAAAGAGGTAGATTGGTTATGACTCTTTGTACCATCTACATCGGCAACCAAAGTAATAATATATGTCCTGCTGTTTCCCGGCTCTATAATACCTGCAAAAGAATAGCGTTTCTTATTGGTAGAAACACTGGTTTGCAAAAGATTAATAGTCTCGCTTCCACTACCTCCGCGTATAGCGGTTCCTGCTACCGAAGCGGTAACTGAGTTCTGTACATCGCCATAGGAAACTACCACACTTATCTTTGCCACTGCCGGAGTAAAACTGAAAGTCACTTTATTTCCATTCAGTTCTCCTGTAGAGGTTAATTTCTTACTTTTCCAGAAACCGGCAAAAGTATTTTGGTCTTGCAGTATCCCTGTATAACCGGTAGGATAAGAAGCTGTAAATAGATCACTGCTACTGGTGGTAGTAATGAAAGTATTTGCATCCTTGGGCTTCCATGTATTCGTACCTTTCGTATAAGTTACTGCCGTTTCGCTATTCTTCTGAATCAGAATTTCATCAGTGTTGTCAAATGTCAGTTTGTCGTAATCCGACGAACTGACGGTACTTTCCGTCGTGCGGGTAGTAGTTTGCGGGGCAATCTCCGCCGATACCTCCAGCATGCGTGGCGCATCGTCCTCCTGTTGCGTACAGGAAACCAAACACCATACACCGAACATCATTATAAGTATCTTATTCATATCTTCCATACAACTTTTAAAGACTTCCGTCAAAGACAGATTCATTCACCCAAGGTTTGATTGTTTCACCTACCGGAACCAGTACATCATTCTGTATCGTCAACGTATAGATATAATTCTTTCCTGCAACCCTGCCGCAGGAGACTTTACATTTATAACTCACCCCATTCGAAGTAATTACCGTCACATTTATATCCGTAGCCACAGCTTTCGGAGCAATGATAACATGCCAGTCATGTTTCGTATCGTCCGGACGGAAGGGATAGACATTCTCATCGCTGCTGCCACCGGAATAGAGTCCGACTCCTTGTACAGAGAAATCAGAAGTGGCGGGTAATGTAACCTTACCCTCAAACTTCAATGTAAGTTTCACATTTTTATGTACAAACCAGTCCGGATTTTTAAAGGACAGCACACCCGTATTCGAAGCCTTCACCGTTGCCGGAGTCTCCAAGCGGTTGCTCAAGCGGTAATTCTCCACAGTCTTCTGGTCAGAACGGACACCATTATAATCCAATGGATAAACTGCCTGATAGGTAGCACCGGACTCAAACAATAAATCACTGCCTGAAATAACAGGTGCCCAAGCCGTGCCATTATAGATGTAATCCACCGTTGAAGAAGCACTACCGCTACGGGTACGGGTAATACGGATGCGGTCGTTAACCTTGAACGTACTGCGGTCATACTCATTCTCAGCAGTAGCACGGGTAAGCGTTTCGTTGGACGAAATGCTTTCAATACCGGCAACAAGGGTCAGCGGACTGCCATCCGGCAACGGCAAAACATCACTTTCGGTACAAGCCGCACATAGCACCACCCAACAAGCCAAGCATCCAATTATATATTTTCTCATACATTTCATCTTCCAATACATTCTTAATTCAACACCGGAGGCATATCTGCACTATCTTCAATCTTCCCCCAACTCTCAATCTCCGCATCAGAGATAGTAATGCCGCGCTTTCCTAAAGTCAGGGTATAAACATAACGTTTTCCCTTTTCCCAAACCTGATTGAAAGCATCGGTACTCTCAATGACCAAGAGGCGTTCCGTATCTGTCTTACTCAGCGAGGCTTCACCCAGCAACAGAGAAAGCTTGATGGTAACACCGGTAGTTGCCGCAGCCTTAGGAACTACCAACCCGTATGCTACGATAGCAGGACTACCCACAACACCCACCTGTTTTGGGTTTGCCGAAGGGGTAAAAGTCAGTTCGCCGGCGTTTGCCTGCCCGGACAGTGTACCGGCTGCCAATGTCATGGAACCACTGCTGACCACCTTAAAAGGTGTCGCGCTATTGTTAGCGGTCAAAGTAACCTTCTTCACATAATCATATGCAGCATCCGCAGGGCGGTCAGCGGCATTCACCATGCGAAAAGCAATCTGTGCCAGCGCGTGTTGCATATAGATCTTCGGAGTGAATGCAGTGTTACTCACTGAGATAGCCACTTCCGAGCCGGAAAGCCCCGTACCTGCACCATACATATAGTCGTTCACGGAGCACTCATACTCGTTCGCCCCATTGAAGGTTTGCGCGGCAGGTATACCTACAGAGATGGTAGGTCCTCCGGACGCATTTCCCTTCACAGTCTGTGCAGAGGGCGACCAGGCAAAGAGTCTTCCCGCTATGCCGTGTACATAAACTTTAGTTGCCGAAGTCCACACATTTCCTGCTACCGTAGGTACAGTGAAAACCGTACCTGTAGCCGAAGTTCCGGGATAAAGAGTCATATCCGACGCACGGCCCACATAGATGCCAACAGTATTAATCCGATCGGCGGCCATACCAACGTTATTCACGATGGAACGGCTGTCGGCAGGACTTGTGACAGCGGTAGTAACACCGGGTTGCAGGGCAATACGGTCACCTTCTTCAATCAAATTGTTTTCCTCCACACATCCCCCTATAAAAAGGGGGATGCAGAGGAGTAAAAGGGTTTGTTTCATATTATTTTATATCAAGATCTCCACCTGCCACTTCAGTCCATTTTGTAACTTCAACCTCAGTGATACTAACTTCCGTACCGCCCAGTTTTACCGTATAAAGATGGTTTGATCCGGCAAGCCATTTACCTGAATTAGCCGTGGGTTGTTTCAAGTTCACCGAATAATCGGCTCCGTCTACCGTAAAGGTTGCTTTTATCTTGTCAGTTCCTATTGCATCATTGATAGGCAATACCAGAATACTAAACTTCCTAGAAGTCCCTTTATCAGCAGTCAGTGTATATCCATTTAGAATAGTACGTGTGTACTTGGCATTCTGTGCAGCACCGGGGGTAAGCATACCGTCGGTTATCCTCATTTTCGGATTGGTGCCTTTACTTAACACATTGCTACTTGCCGCATTCTCCACTACAAATTTTGTCAAACTGCCCGCACCTTGGTAAGAGGCGTCTTTATATACCTGAAAACTTACCATAGCAAGAGCATGATTCATCACAAGCTTCACACTGCTTTTTTCCGATGCATTCGATACCTTTTCGACTTTTTTTGCCCACATACAATCTACTTCACCAGCAGCAGAAGCTATAGCCGTACTGCCACTTGCTGCATTATCGACAGCGGTAATAGTGGTAGCATCGGTTCCCTCCAATAAAGTAACGGATATATTCAAATCGGCATCATGCTTTGGTATGGTGGGATAATAACCATAGATAGTAGCTTCTGCATTCGTCAGGTAAATCTTATCCGTTCCGCTATTACCCCATTTGCTACTACTATATGTATATACCGCATAATTATTAGTCTTAGCATCGGTATAATCAGTACCTGTAGCATATACGGCTACCTTCTGCATAGACGTCGCTTCCTGTATGGCGCTGCGTGTTGTTGCCACCATAGGATCTATCTGCAATTCCACCGGTTCCTTATTTTCGGTATCCTGCGAAATTTCATTTTCGCATCCGGCAAACAGCAACATGCAAGGCAATGCCCAATACATATACCGGAGATTCATTTTTTGCTTATTCATACTAATCATCTCTTCTATTTCTTAATTTCTCTCTCCTATCTCCACATCACCCGCCTCTACCAGAGTCCATTCTTTCACCTCTACTGAGGTAATGGAAAGAGATTTATCGGCAATACTCAAAGTCACTTCGTGGGATATACCTGCTTTCAATATATCCGCCGCAGACACTCCGCCATAGGAAATTTCGATATTGCTAAATGTACCCACAGAGGTTTCTACCGTCAACGTGTATTTACCGGTATTACCGAGTGGCGGCAGCATCAGATTGCCCACTGCCACAGCAGTAGTACCCGTAACGTCCTTACCGCCATCTTTAGGTGTCAATGACAGGCCGGGAGTTGTAGCCGAAAATGCCGGTACTCCCGTTGCCAAGGGAACCACCGCCTGCGTCAGGGCCTCATTCACCGTGATACGTGTAATCTTCACTGCCAGTCCATCCGCCTGCTTCTTGCATGCCTTAAAGCAAAGGCGTGTAAGAAGATGGTTGAATGTGAGGGATTTGTCCTTATCGGACTGCGTATTTCCTGAGAACTTTTCGCCATCCCAGCAGTTACCTTGCAACTCCTTTACATATAGTAAATCTTCTTGCCCGGTCAGCGTGTAAGAAACCTCTCCATTGGTTGGTACAGCCTGGGGGGAATAGGCCACCAGATAGAGGTAAGCTCCATAACGAGGATAAAAAGGAGAAGCGGACGTAGTGCTTCCCTCTTTAGATGTCCACGTCATAGTCCCCTCCGCACCGACAGATGCCTTCCAGACGCCTTCATATTCGTCGTCACTCAGGGAAGTATAGTTCCCCTGGGTTGTAGAGAAAGCAACCGAAGCAGTGAATGCCTCTTTGGGTTCGGTACGGGTAACCACCGAGCCTTGTATTGCACCTCCACGGGCACAAAGACGTATCGGAACTACCGCCTCGTCCGTATCAGGCAAAGCGGTAATGTCCGCACAACCTTGCGAAAGCAAGAGCAGGCAATAGCTTGACAAAATTCCAAGTAGTTTCCGTTTCATACACATGACACAAGGTTTAATACATTATTTCAAATCGGCATTACCGGGAGTTCCAACTACCCACTTGGCTACAGTAGCAGTAACGTCAATGATAGCAACACCGGAACCGGAAGCCGCTTCAGGTTCAGTCACATTCAAAGAAATAAGGTGTGAACTTCCTGTTACAGTAACTAAGTCGGAAGTAGTATCTTTAATGGGCACATTAGAAAATAGCAAATCAGTTCCGCCAACAGTCAAGGTTACATCCAACTTCACTAAAGATTCTCCCTTAATCATAACCGGATTGCCTATCTTGGCAAGTGTTCCACTCAAAGCAGGATTGTTAATGCCAGGTACAAACAGTGGTGATGCACTGCTCCAGGTAACAACACCATCTGCTGCATTTACCGATTGGGGAAGCTGTGCGCTCTGAACCTTGATATTCTTTACAGTCACGGTCTTACCATCCCAATCACCGGTACCGGAAGCCTCAGTCATTTTCACTTGAAAATTCAATTGGGTAGTGAGGTGGTTGAAAGACAGATTAATAGGAGAAGCCGGTGTGCCTTCGCTACCTGCATCCACAGCCGTAGCATACATCACGTCCTGTTGTCCGTCTACATCGTTCATGGTAACAATTGTACCCGAAGCAGCCAGACTACCGGTAGGAGCCACTGCCGCCAGATAAGATTTCATTGTGGACGATGTATTATCATAGTAAAGCGTCGGGTTCAAAGAAACCTCTGTACTTGTTCCAGCCTTAAAGGAAGCTGTAGATGTGTTAGCACGGACTTTTAATTCACCGATACCGGACGTAATATCATTTGATCTTACCGCAATGAAGCTGCTCCAGTCTGCACTTGCTCCGTCACACATCAGCACGGTTGCCGACACATTATTACCATCCGCTACCACAGCACGGGTCAATCCCTGCACACTCTGTCCGATACGGATTGCTTTTGCATTCACCTGAACATCGGGTGTGTTTGTGTTTTCACTCTCACTACAGCCGACTGCCAATAGCGTCAATACTGCCAAACCAATTCTTGTTTTCATTTCTAAGTTCGTTTTAGTTAATATACTATTAAATATAAAATTCTTTATTCTTTGCTTTTATCCTTATCCGGAACAATTTCGCCACTACCGCCGTTGCCATCTTTCCACGAAGTTACCGCAGCTGTAACACTGATCTCCACAGGATCGGGAGAAACAGGATCAGGAATGTCAACCTTTACTGTATAGGCCACTCCACCCTCGCCCGAGCCGCCTTCAAAATGAACGGGAAGTTCCGTATAGACCAAGTCATGGGCCGGTTCGTTATCAACAGCCAAATGAAGGTCTATCGTAAATTCAGCATTCGGCTGCACAAACACATAGCCCGGAAGATCGGCGGCACCGTTCTCGAAGGGGAAGCCGGAACCGTTTCCCGTAGCGTCATAAACAGTGACGGAAATCGTGGAAGCGTCGCTGCTCAGTTCTTCAGTCAACAGGGAAAGTGTCACCTGACGGGTCAAGCCATTCAAGTGAAGTGCACGAATACTGTATTTGTCGGTTTCGGCAGCATCCAATTTCAGATGGAAGCTGAGTTTAGTCAGAAGATGGCGATGGGTAAGCCGCCGCTCCTCCTCCATCGTGAAAGGATTATCCTGCGAACCGGCAAGTTCAGGACTCATTAGCAGATCTTCTTCTCCCGTAAGGGTATGGACCAGCGTACCGTCCGCGCTCAAAGGTGCGGGAGGATAGAAACTGCGCAAGTACAGGGGACTACCATCCAAGGGATAATAACGTACAGGGGTAAGCACTATTTCGTTATCAGTGGCCACGCCATCCCAACACTCCGTATAGCTGCTCGTGGCAGTTCCACATGCCACACAGAGAGGCGTACCGTCGAAAGCGTCAACGGCGGCGCGGGTCTGGATGCCGGTATAGAGACGAACAACAACCGGTTCGGGATCAGGTTCCGGTTCGGGACGCAGTTCGAGGGAGCGCTCCGTGCAGGAGGCAAGAAGTGCCAGAGATAGCAACAGCAGATATAGCTTGAATATGTATTTCATACGTTCCATAATATCCTCCTATTTGGTTAACCAGCGGTAGCTGATACTGAGGTTAATACCCGTGATCCCCCAATGTTCTGAAGAGAAATCATGATGATAATAAGCATGCGGAGGCTCGTATTCGTAAGCCTTGCAGGAAGCCTTACGGTAACCACCACGTAATCCGGCTTCAAGACCCAAACGGCGAGTTAGGGGTACATAAATGCCCAATGAAAGCCCGGTGCTCCAATAAGTACCGGTAGAACAGAAGTCTCTTGGGATAGTATTATTGTCCGAAGCCGTGTCAGCATCGGGGGAAATACGATAGTCGAAATCTCCTGATTGCCCGTAAGTGCCGATGTAAAGCCAACGGTAGGTACCGGTACCGCAAAGCCAGAGACGAGGTTCGAAGCTATAGCCTGAAATCCCCCAAAACTTATTACCCTTGCCGCCTTCCCAACGACTGTATTCTGCGGAGGCTTGAACCGACCAGCAGTGGGCGAAGAAAAATTCAGCCGCAAGATTAGGACGAAAAGAGGCAAGGTCACCCTCTGAAGTGAGCCCCGCCCATGCAGACAGATTCGTTTTCAGTGCAATGAGGGGAACACCCGTCAATTTAGGACGGGAGACTGCCAAATTCGTTCTAAAAGTTTCCGGTATGACAGGGATGAAAAAGGTATTATTTTCATTATATATACCTTTGTCGTTAGATACAAGGGAGGTGTTTCTTTGCTCCGCCGCAGTTACGGTTAGCACTAAGGGTCGGGTGTCCGAACTTTTAAGCTGTACCGTACAAACTGCCGCGTTACGAAGCAAAGGAAGTAGCTTTTTCTGGATGTAATCGTAGGCGAAACCACAGTTTAGCCGTTTCAGCAGAAACTTGCAACGCTCCCTATCGAGAACCTCAGCCAGTATCCGTAACACGTCTTCACGATCGGGAACGGAAAGATCAGCAGTCACCAACTGGCGAAGCCCCGTCCAATTCTCGCCCTGCGGACGGATAAGGATACGGTGTTGATCAAGGTGCGGATATTTCCACAGAAGATAACCTTTTACAGCAACGGCACGTGTATGTGCCAGACGGAAGTTATAATGAGCATTGCCATCGGGTGAGGCATAGGCAGCAATGACCAGAGTGTCAATACGGGTAGCGGCAATGCTATCCGAAAAAAGGGAGCTAAACGCTTCCAAAGTATGTGGATTGTCCATATAGTCATATTCAACCAAAGAACGGTCGAAACGGAAATGGAGCAGTAAGGGACTGCCACAAAGCGTGTCGCTACCGGAGGACCAAGCGGAAGCCGGTAACAGGAAAAGGCATACTATCAGAAGGGCTCTTATCATCACTGTTTATTTTGTTCGATTCTTAAAAATCAGTCATCTTAATTTCCGAAAGGTAAATGCGAGTCATCTGATTGATGACGCCCAAACGGTTCGCAGCACCTCGAAAGCGGGTATATAATTCCTCCTTCGTAGGCTGGTTGCAGTTCAAGTGTTCGCCGGTAGCTTCCAGAACGTCCAAAAGAGATATGGTTCCATAAGGACGGCAAAGCAGATAGGACGACGGAACACCGGAAACGGAGTCGGGCGACTTCAAACGGATGAGCCCACCCGATACAAGTTTACATAAAAGCAGGTAGAGATTCTCCGGGGAACACATACAAGTTTCCAAACGGTTGGAAGAACCGCAAGAGATATCTCCTAAAAGTGCTATAGCTGTTTGAGTCAGAGGGGTTAACATGGCTTTTCTCGTCTATTATTTGTTTGTTTATCGTTTGTTACTTTTACTGTTACTCCGTAAGTAACAGGTAATGAGTATTATTACTCCGTAAGTAACGGAAAGTCACAAATACAAGAAATATAAAGCGTTATAGGCACGGAAAATATCAAAAAATAAGAATTACGTGAGAAATGAGCGTAGGAAGTGTAGAGTCCATGTTGAGCACAAAAACGTGGAAGGGAGAAATGTGGTGTTCTCATAGCAAAAAGGATGCACAGTATGTCTATTTATTGTTTGTTTGTCGAGGTTATAAGCTGAAAAACGTTAGTTCTGTATAAAATTTTAATTTTTATAATTTGTTTTTACGATTTTATTCATATCTTTGCCAACAATTAGCTTTCCGTTACTTACGGAGTAACACAGAATTTAAGCCCTATTCCACAAGGTTCTTCGACCTGTATATATGTAATCAATTATTATCCGATTTACTTTTTCGAGTTCATCACCCTCAAAGCTTTTCAGATAAGTCCGTGTGACCTCAAGGGAAGAATGCCCCAAACCTTCCGAAATAATTTCTTCGGGAACTTGGCAATACTTGGCAAGAGTTGCCCAAGTATGACGAGCAGTATATGAACTAACCTTCACTCCTTCCAGGCCGCAATACCTCGGAAGTAGGGAAAGCCCATAGTTCAGATTGCGGAGTTGGCTACAATATTCGTGGTAGATGCTTTCACCGGAAACCAAACCGTCGAAGAAACGAAACAAGTAAGGCGAGGCAGGATCAGTACTTCGATAGCTGTCTATCAACTTCATAGCCTCAGCTGTAACTGTAACCCTTAATCCGGTTCCTGTCTTTTGGCGGCGGTATTCAAGAAGTGTATGCCCGGAAGCATCCGTGTGGAGGTCGTCACGATGAAGATGCAGTAGGTCAACGTAAGGTATGCCCTGTAAATGAATCATCAAGGAAAATAAATCACGGGATTCACCCACAATAGCAGGCAAATTCTCCTCACCCGACAAATCCGCATCCAACAGACTGTGCATTTGTTCCGCTTGCAATGCACGCTTCTGTTCAGACTTTACACCGGTAAACACCCCACTGAAAAGGCGAAACTCTCCGGGAACAAGCTCGTTATCTACTGCACGGTTATAGATCGCACGTAAGGCACGTGCATACGTAGAAACAGTATTCCAACTGCAAAGCTTGGCACGAAGATGCTTCTCAAATAGTTTAAGGGAACGTCGGGTCAAACCTCCGAAGAAGATTTCACCACCGCCCACATACTCTGTAAATGCACGTAGGGCATACTGATAAACATGCGCCGTACCAAAGCGCTCTTCTTCTTTCAACTCCTCAATGACACTAAGCATATAGTCCGTAAGACTCAAAAGCTTGTTTCCTTTCTTGTTGTTCTCTTTTTTGTTACTCTCATTCATAATTCTTTCGTCTTAAAGGTAAAACACTTATTTTTTAATGATACATAGATTAAAAATACCAAAATGATATCAGAAATCATGAGACAACACAAGAGGAGATCAAAAGGTTTTGATAGTAGGGTAGGTTAAGCATCGTTAAAGTATTTAGGCATAAAACAGGAAATAATCAAGACAAAAAAGCCTTTTTTTACTATAACGGGCGCGCAAAAAGAAAGGTGAATACCAAAAAGTAATATATATCCACACACCATAAATACTTCCATATTGGTATGTGACCCTCCTCATTCATTTTTTGTATAGCTTTGTGCAAGACTATAGAGTGAATGCCTCGAATCTCGTAGAGAAACAGAGCGTTCATCGTAGAGAAACAGCCCGATTATCGTAGAGGAAACGACCGTTTATCACAAAGAGAATGCAAACCCGTGTAACCATTTGTATAACAATGCTTTGCCAGGCATCCGTCCTACAAATCCTTGTATGGATTTTTATGATTGAAGCAGATACTGAAATCCTTTGTCGAAAGACTCAGGAGCAAAACATTATAATTTACAAATAAACAACAAATGGTTACAATCACACTGCCGGTAAAGAATTACCTGGCAAAGTACATTCGTGTACATTATGAGCAGTCAACGGAAGACGGTGCCGTCCGTCTACCCAGTTCCGGAATCCTCTACAACTCCCTGTACCAACTCACCACCAAGCGTCCGAAAGGCGCTTCGTGGAAAGACGAAGGCAATCTGACACTCATTCTGCCCCACCCCGCTATCGGCAAGTCACCCGACATTTACAACTACCTAAGCCGGGAAAATGCCCAAATTCTGGAAAAAAAATCGAATGGCAGTTAAGAATCGAATTCTACGAATTCCTGCTAATGAATAAATTTAAGCAAGGCATCATGTATAAGAAATCAGTTCTTCTGTTTATGGAAAAATACAGTATAACAGAGGAGGAACTTTCGCCGGAGACACTGATAAAGAGTTTCCAGAGGTGGAGAAAAAAGGTGAACTAAACATTTATTTAACAGTTAATAACACTACAAATATACTCAATAAAACTAAATCTATTCGTTTTTTATATATAAAGATACACATCGAACAAGAGCATATAAATGTGATCATACTATGGCTATTCGAACATTATTATTAGCACGGAATTCTTATCAAAATAATCCTAGTGATAATTTTCCTCAACGAAGAATAATTGAGTACCTTTGCCCCACTAATATAAAAAAAATGAGTAAAGAATATGTCCTTTCAGACCCAGCTGATATTTTTGACTTTTCAAGTGGTTGGTTCAGTGATAGCAGTACCAGTAGTTTATTTTATCAGTTATTCAAACGTCTCCCTTCACTTCGCAAAATAAAATATAAAATCAATCCAAGCTTTGTTGATGATATAAAGAAGGAATATCAACAAAAAAGTTCATTCGATATACTCGACCATGTGTACTCTAACAATTTTGAGAATGAAGCACCAAAAGAAGAGTACGGGGAGGAAGATGAAGAAGGAACAACTAACAAATCGGAAATTTCGGTTAAAGAATATTATGATGCAATCATAATCTGCAAAGAGAATTTACTAATTACCTATTTCGATGAATGTATAAAAATCGCTTTTTCAGATATCGATGAAAAAGAAATTTCCCATATCAAACAGATATGCGAAAACCATAAGAAAGACTATGAAAACCTGAATAACTTATTCATCGTAACGTATGCCCATAATTATTTCAGTCTGAAACAATCGCAAATCAACAAAACATCCATTCAGATAAACCAGCACTATAACGATGATTTTTCCCCGGTTGCCACAGAAATAGAAAAATTTCTGCTTGAGGACAATAAGAGTGGACTAGTCATCCTTCATGGCAAGCAAGGAACTGGAAAAACATCTTATATCCGCTACCTTATCAATTTAGGCAAAAAGAAAATGATCTATATGGGTGGTGATTTGATAGACAAATTGTCCGACCCTACTTTTATCACTTTTATCCGCCAACAGAAAAATTCCATTCTCATCGTAGAAGATTGCGAAGAACTACTAGCAAGCAGAAATAGTGGTAACCGCATGAATGCTGGATTGGTAAACATACTGAATATCAGTGACGGACTGTTGAGTGATGAACTATGCATCAAGTTCATTTGTACTTTCAATGCTCCACTCAAAGATATGGACCAAGCTTTGCTACGAAAAGGCCGTCTGGCCGCCCGCTACGAATTTAAAGAGCTTACAACTGACAAAGTAAATAAACTCATTGAAGAGGAAGGATTAAATATTCCTCGACAAAAAGTCCCCATGACATTGGCAGAAATTTACAACTATGGAGATATAGACTTTTCATTAGGAAAAAACAGAGTGGGATTCTAAAAAAGTCCTGCGTCATTTCAGATAAATAATACGGACGATTAGAACTTTCAACCACTAAATTTGTTCTCAGCTAAGAAAATTAAGTTTATGGGAACATTCAACCAAGTAGATATTCATTTTTTGATAGCAGCGATATGTGTTATATCTTCTGCATTGGTATTCTATACCATCGGTGTATGGTCTGAACGGATTCAGAAAACATTGAAAGGGTGGCATCTTGTCTTCTTTATCTTAGGACTAGGTGCAGATGCCGTAGGTACTACTTTAATGGAACATATAGCCCACCTTACGCATTTGCATGACGAAGTGCATACCATTACAGGAATGCTTGCCATTATATTGATGTTTATCCACGCCATGTGGGCTATCTGGACTTATTACAAAGGTTCCACGAAAGCAAAAGAACATTTCAACCGGTTCAGTATTGTTGTATGGTTTATCTGGCTGATACCTTATTGTATCGGGATTTATATGGGGATGAGATTACACAGTTAAAGATTTCCTATACTGTAACAATATCCTTTCCAAAAGGTGTTAAAGCCAATGCTGCAAGCTTAAAATGCTGCATACCAAAAGGAATACCGATAATTGTAATGCATAGGAACACTCCAAATGCCAAGTGGGAAAGGCTGATCCAAATACCTCCCAGGAATATCCATAACACATTCATCAAAACATAGAGGCAGCCTCCTGAACGTTCTCCGCTACGAACTTCTTTACCGAAAGGCCATAATGCCAATCCTGCCATCTTTAAAGTTTGCATACCAAAAGGAATACCAATGATAGTAACCATCAACAACAGACTTGAAATAAGATATTCCACTGCCGTGACAATACCTCCGAATATCAACCATAAAACATTCAATAAACAACCCATAATCTTTGATTTTAGTTCTATACGCAAATATAGTGTTATTTCTTAGATAATAAACTTATAGATAAATATAGTTGTTGTTCCATTATGTATTATTTTTGTGATTATAAATCCGATTCCGACCATGGCAACAATAGATTCCAGTCATTCATACAAAGGTTCATCCGGTGATTATACGGCAGAAAGTCAGTGGGACACTGCTTTTGTAGAAGTTGATATTCCTTCAAGTATTGATGGAAAAACGCAAAAAGCTTATATGTACAGGAGCAAAAAGGAAATGCCTCAACCCCTGATAATCAGTTTGCATACCTGGAGTGGCAACTATACCCAGATGGATCCATTAGCAAACGAGATCCTCAATTATGAATGGAATTACATCCATCCTGACTTCAGAGGTCAAAACTGGACACCTGATGCCATGTGCAGTTCATTGGCTATTGCTGACATTGAGGATGCCATACATTATGCCTTGGCAAATACATGCACCAACCCGCAAGACGTGCATATCATAGGACTCTCCGGGGGCGGATTTGCTACGTTGGCAGCTTATATGCAAATAGAATATCCGGTAAAATCTTTTTCGGCATGGGTACCTATATCTGATATTGAAGCTTGGTACTGGGAGTCAGTGGGACGAAAAGAAGGATATGCACAAGATATCTTAAATGCCATATCTGCAAAGCGAACTCTTAATCAAGAAGAAGCCATACGCCGTTCTCCTTTAAAACAGGCTTTTCCTAGAGAAAAACGCAAGAACGCCCAATTATCCATTTATGGTGGTATTCACGACGGTTATGACGGACCAGTCCCCATCACCCACTCTATCTACATGTATAACAGAATTGTAGGAGAATTAAAGTACGGAATATCCGAGACCGACGAAATCTTAGCCAAAGCTATTTCCGATCCTGATTTAGTTTCAGAAAAAAACATTATAAATTTACTAACCAAGCGCATCAATCCGGAATGCTCGAAAGAAGGAATGCTTTTAGACCGCAACATTCATTTTTCCCGCCAATATGACAACATAAAGTTAATTATATTTGAGGGAGAACATGAATTACTACCACAGGCACTCCAACTTATACCTAGTTTATGAATCCCAATCGCTAAACTCAAAACTCAACTGCTCCCAAACACTTCCTTTCTCCTCCCCTTCCTCACGAGGGTTGGAGACAGAAAGCCCTATCAGGCGAATAGGGTGATTTTCATACTCCACTTCCTTCAGAAGCTGTTTCGCCAGAGGGAGTATGACATCAAGTGTCAGCAGTTCTTTAGATTGTGTGATACTACGGGTAATCTGGCTAAAATCATGGAACTTAATTTTCAGAGTCAACGTGTTTCCACGAAAGTCTTTACGATCCAAACGTCCTACCAATTCTACAGCAGTATGATAAAGTTCGATAATAACTGAAGAACGCTTATTTATATCTCGTTCCAGTGTATGCTCACAACCGATAGACTTACGAATCTGTATTGTTTCGACCGGACGCAGGTCAATACCACGAGAAAAATCATAGTAGATAGCTCCTACCTTTCCAAACTCACGAATCAAAGTTTCCAAAGTACGAGCTCGTAAATGCTCGCCATTATGAATGCCCAAAGAGTGCATCTTCTTTGCCGTTACAGGTCCCACACCCCAAAAGTTTTCGATAGGAAGGCGGGATATAAACTCCAATGCTTGATTAGGATGAATGGTGCACAATCCATCGGGCTTGCGGTAATCAGAGGCTATTTTAGCAAGAAATTTATTGTAAGAAATGCCAGCAGAAGCAACCAAGTTCAATCTTTCTCTAATTTTCAGTTTTATTTCTTTCGCAATATCTACAGCCAGCGGAATGCCGGGCTTATTCTCCGTTACATCCAGAAAAGCCTCATCCAAAGAGAGAGGTTCGATGATATCTGTATATTCATGGAAAATTTCGTGTATCTGACGAGAAACAGCACTATACACTTCCATTCGCCCGGGAACAAAAATAAGATGCGGACAAAGCCGTTTAGCCTTTTGGGAAGACATAGCCGAACGTACTCCAAAGCGACGGGCTTCATAGCTGGCTGCTGCTACCACACCCCGTTCTTCCGCATGCCCTACGGCAAGCGGTTTGCCCCGTAGTTCCGGATTGTCCCGCTGTTCTACAGAGGCAAAAAATGCATCCATATCTATGTGAATAATCTTACGCTCGATCATTTGTGCATTAACTCCGATACAAAGATACACTAATTTTTCTTCATCCGAAGTATTCGCCGATAGACATAAATAAATGCCGGAATCAGAAATGCGACTGCAAAAACCCATGCTGTAGGATCACCGAAACAAACCGCAATATAACCAAAAGTGGGTACAGCAAACAAACTAACCAATACACGTGCAATCATCTCCGATACTCCGGAAAGCATGGCAAGATTGGTATAACCAGCTCCCTGGATAGTGTATCGCAATATGCAGAGTAATCCTAAAATCGGGAAGAAGGATACGGAAATATGCAAGAACAATTCCGTGTTATCCAAGATCTCTAATTCAGTAGGTTCAATAAAAAGCAAAGCAAACGCTTTGGCGCCAAACATTAATATGCAGAAGGTAAACGCCCAATAAATCATCATCATCAATGCACTCGCTTTGACTCCTAACCAAATGCGTTCGGGCTTACCGGCACCATAATTCTGTCCGCTATAGGTTGCCATTGCCATACCTAAACTTTCGAGAGCACATAAAAAGACCATCTTAATGCGCATGGCAGCCGTAAATGCTGCGACACAAGCTGTACCCAATGCGTTATTGGCACTTTGCAACATAATGCTGCCGATAGCAGTAATAGAAAATTGAAGTCCCATCGGCACACCGATATACATTAATGTCCTTGCCAAAGCGCCATTGAATTTTCGTTCGGCGGTAGTCATTTTTAATATCTCAAAACGCCGCATCATATAGAAGAAACACAATACCGCCGAAACACCTTGCGAAAAGACAGTAGCAATGGCAGCTCCCGCCACTCCCCAATCTAAAACAAGAATGCAGAATAGGTCGAGCAGAATATTCAGCACAGCTGAGAGTAACAGAAACCAAAACGGAGTCTTGCTATCACCCAAAGCACGAATAATACTGGAAAGTAAGTTATAAAAGAAAGTACAAGGAATACCTATAAAAGTAATCAGCAAGTAATAGTAAGCTCCTGTAAATATAACATCGGGAGTACGCATCATGTGTAAAATATCAGCACAAAAGATACTTGTAATCACTGCCAACACCACCGACATCACTGCCGCCAACTGTAAACTGACTGCCACATACCTACGCATCGTACTATAATCTCTTGCTCCGAACTTCTGTGCTACCGGAATACCAAAACCACCGCAACATCCATTGCAGAATCCTAAAATCAAGAAAACAACAGAAGTGCTTGCACCTACCGAAGCCAATGCATGAATACCCAAAAACTTACCTACAATAGCCGCGTCTACCAATGAATATGTTTGTTGCAAAAGATTGCCCAGCAATAAAGGCAGCGTAAAATTGAAGATCAATGGAAGGGCTTTGCCTTCCGTCATTTCTTTAGATGTCGCCATAAATCCAATACCCCTTAAATTGGATGCAAAAGTAGTAAAAGTTATGGTTATAAAGATTGATTCACATCATAATCTAATACCGTACTTTGTGCAAAATAGCTTGGAGCCTCTGCATAGATATACATCACACTACCTCCTTTAATAGTATCAATGATAGGACGAGCCAATGCTTGCGGCACAGCCGGACAACCAAAACTTCGGCCCAAACGTCCACCTTTACTTACTACCGAGGGATTGGCGTATGCAGCACCATGCATTACAATGGCGCGCTCGCGAGCACGATCGTTTATACCTTTCTCCAGCCCATCCAGAATGAGTGAATATCCATTCTTTCCCTGATAAGTAGACTCTGTGAGATAGAAACCTAACGAACTTTTATAGGAGCCATATTCATTGGAAAAGGAAGTAGCATAATTCTCGCCACTGTTTTTACCGTGGGAGACGACAGAGGAAAATAGCATTTTGCGTTGCCGCATATCGAATACAAAAAGACGTTTCTCAGTAGAAGGGCGGGAAAAATCAATCAACGTCAAAATATCACGCTTACGGTTCCCTATTTTATGATAACCTGCCACTGCTTGACGAAAAGCTTTCCAGCTCACAACCCCTTCCAAATCCATAGAACGGTACAGAATAGCACAAGCTTCCACCTCAGCCGTAGTTACAGTTTCAGGAACCTCAGCCGTACAAGCCGACTGACCGTCAAACCAAAACAGGGAACAAGGAATAAACAAGAATAAAACGGATAACCAAAATCGCAGCATAATCTTTTTCTGAGAAATAACGGGTACAAAATTAAGGTTTTCCTTCCACACACCTATTACACAGATAGTTAAAAATAGAAATATCTACTCAATAACTACTACTAAAGTACGTCCGGTAGGTGCCCAATCGAAAACAAACTTAGAATGAGAAGTAGCATTACGCACGCACATGTGCGAGCGTGGCGTAGTGCCCAATGACCAGCTATATTCAATCATTGCAGTAGCCGGTACATTAACAGGTACGCCATGAATATAAGCACCGTTTGTAAAGCGACTGGCATAAGGAGCATATCCACCCGTTGCAGTAGATCCATCTTTCAAAAATACCATACGCGATTTCTTATCTTGAAGCAAATACATTCCTAAAGGGGTTTCCTGTGCGTATGGTGGAGCATGCCGACCGGTTGTAGCCGGATTCATACTTCGTATTTTCCATTCGCCTTCAGAGGTTCGTTCCAAAGTTGCAATATTCTGGTCCAGGCGATCCACAAAGATTACATGATTAAAACTGGTACTATCGTCCAATTGCTTGAAGTAACGGATAGGACCCAGCCATTCATCCTCAAGAGTAGCCGGACGTATCCGGTAAAAACTCCCTTCCTTCCCCATGAGATGCGCCAAGGTACCGTCTCTACCATAAATTTCAGGTGCCAATGTATCATTAAGTAGGTATAAGGGAACCGATTGATAACGCTCCACTCCCAATGTATCGGCTACCCGGCGATAAGCATCACGGACAAATTTACGTACTAAGGGCGCTTCCCGATTCAAATTTTTATAATTCTGAAGTACCACCCATTTGGCTGTATCCCGCTGCATGTTCTCTATAAAGGCAAGACAATTGCGGATAACATCCCACTTAAAAGAACGTACAGTGTCTTTATAAGGATAGGTATCTTGCAATGTATGCTGATCATAAAGCAAATCTTTTGTAAGGGTGATATCAGCAGCCGACAGTAACTTCTGCTTAAAGGGAAGAACGATCTCTGTAGTATCTTGAGTAGACGTAGAGTCCGTAAAAACAATATCCTGCACAACCGCAGTCACAGATTCATCCGGTCGGTTATGACATCCGGTAAACAACGAACTGATAACCGCCATACTTATATATAAGGAGAAACGCTTCATTATAATCACATCTTTTTATAAGTTATTATTCGTAAACTTGCCAAGCATTTGCCCTATCAACAAAGATATTACTTATTTTGATTAAAACAAGCGAAATTACTTTTTATATGTTTCTCAATATTGTTGAGGAGTTACACCTGTAACTTTCTTAAAGAGTCTGTTAAAATAGGCGTGGTCTTCATAAAAATCCTATTAAAATCGCTTCATTGTATAATCATAAAAAGAATTCATTCTCTATCTTTGTATCGAAATAAGAGAATAGAAACGAAACGTTTATACTATGAGAACAAAACATTTAATAATAGCCTCAGCCCTCTTTTGCTGCACGGGAACTGTGACAGCTCAAAACTATCCTATACCCGTTTCGGAGAAGAATGAGAAAATGATGGAAGGAAAGTTCAAACCTACTTGGGAATCTCTGAAGAACTACAAAGTACCCGAATGGTTCAGAAATGCCAAGTTTGGTATATGGGCACATTGGGGTCCGCAATGCGTAGAAGGTTCGGGCGACTGGATGGCACGCTCCATGTATATGGAAGGTACTAATGAATACAAACACCATGTGGAACATTACGGTCACCCGTCTGAAGTAGGATTTAAAGATATTATTCCTTTGTTTAAAGCAGAGAAATGGGACCCGGACAAGCTAGTGGCACTGTATAAAAAGATTGGTGCACAATACTTCTTTGCCTTGGGCAACCATCACGATAACTTCGATTTATGGGACAGCAAGTATCAAGCTTGGAACTCCACAAATATGGGTCCTAAACACGATATTCTTGCCGAATGGGAAAAAGCCGCCCGCAAGTATGGTCTTCCTTTCGGCATCAGCTTCCATGCCGACCATGCCTGGAGCTGGTATGAACCCTCACAGCGTTACGACCGTAATGGACCGAAAGCAGGTATCCCATACGATGGTAAATTGACCAAAGCCGACGGTAAAGGCAAATGGTGGGAAGGCTATGACCCTCAAGAGTTATATGCCCAAAACCATCCGATGAGTGAAGGAAGCTGGAGTGATGGAATGATTCACAGACAATGGGGATGGGGAAACGGAGTAGCTATGCCTACACAAGAGTATTGCACCAACTTCTATGACCGTACGCTGGATGCTATTAACCGTTACAATCCCGATTTAATCTATTTCGACGTGACCGTAGTTCCTTTCTATCCCATCAGTGATGCCGGATTGAAGATAGCCTCTCACTTCTACAATCATAACATGGCAACCCATAAAGGAAAGTTGGAAGCTGTAATGTTTGGCAAGATACTGGATGAAGAACAACGTAAAGCACTGGTTTGGGATGTAGAACGTGGTGCTCCTGATAAGATTATCGATGAACCCTGGCAATCTTGCTCATGTATCGGTGGCTGGCACTATACCACTTCCATTTATGAAAACAACTGGTATAAATCGGCCTCTACCGTAGTGAAACTACTAGTTGATATCGTAAGTAAGAACGGCAACCTCCTGCTAAGCGTTCCTTTACGAGCCGACGGAACTTTTGATGAGAAAGAAGAAGTTATTCTCAACGATTTGGGCGACTGGATGACTGCAAATAAAGAATGTATCATCGATACCCGTCCATGGAAGATATTTGGCGAAGGCCCCATTGCAGAATCGGCAGTACCCATCAATGCACAAGGTTTCAATGAAGGAACTTATGACAAAGCAACCTCCAAAGAAATCCGTTTCACACAAACCGACAAGAACCTTTATGCCACCGTTCTGGCGTGGCCCGAAGCCAAACAGATACTTATCAAATCATTGGCTGCTGATAGTGACTTGTATCCGGGCAAGATTAGCAAGGTAGAATTGATTGGTTACGGTAAGGTTCTATTCACTCGCACAAACAAGGGTCTTCTTATTAACCTACCAGACAAGCAGGTAAATAAGATTGCCCCGGTATTCAGAATCAAAAAGTAAACACATTAATAAAATACAAAATGAAAGAAGAAGGATACAAAGTAAAGCAGTATAACTGCCCAGTGAAAAGGTATTGTCAGACATTGGAATTAATAGATAATCCTGAGCTGATAGCCAAGTATAAAGAATGCCACAGTAAAGAAGGTGCCTGGCCTGAAATCAGAGAAGGTATTCGCTCGGTAGGCATACTGGAGATGGAAATATATATAGATAAGAATCGCCTGTTTATGATTGTAGAAACTCCACTGGATTTTGAATGGGATACAGCCATGGAAAAATTGGCATCCTTACCCCGCCAAGCCGAGTGGGAGGAGTATGTCTCAGCTTTCCAACTATGCAAGCCCGGCGAATCTTCTGCCCAAAAATGGACGTTAATGGATAGGATGTTTTATCTGTATGAATAATATAAATCTTGCCCAAGTATTATATTATTCATACTTGGGCAAGACATCTTATTTAGCTCAATACAATTAATATTTGCAATCCTTAATAACCTCAATCAGTTGTTGGAAATCTTCCGGATGAACATCACCAATGTTACCTATACGGAAGGTATCTGCCTGAGAAATCTTTCCGGGATAGATTACAAAACCTCTTGCTTTCAGTTGCGTATAAAATAAGTTGAAGTCAAAGTCGGCATGAGGATAGAGGAAAGAAGTAATAATAGGAGATTGCATCGCATCGGGCAATAATGTCTTGAAGCCTAAAGAGCGCATGCCGTTTACCAATACATCGTGGTTGGCGCAATATCTCTTGTGACGTGCTTCTACCCCACCCTCTTCGGCCAGTTCATCCATAGCTTGTTTGAAAGCGCGAACTACGTGTGTGGGAGAGGTGAAACGCCATTTACCATGACCTTTTTCCATCGCTTCCCATTGGTCGTAGATGTCGAGTGATAGAGATTTGGATATGCCTTTGCAATGCAACAGTTCTGATTTACGGGCAATAATGAAGCCGAAGCCCGGAACTCCCTGAATACATTTATTGGAGCTACTGATTAAGAAATCTATACCCAATTCCTGAACATCCAACGGTACTCCACCAAAGCTACTCATAGCATCTACAATAAGTTTCTTGCCATGCATCTTCACAATGTGTGCTATCTCTTTTAAAGGATTCAGCACACCGGTAGTAGTTTCGCAATGTACTACGGCTACGTGAGTAATCTCAGCATTGTGAGCAAGATAATCATCTACATAACCAACTGACACTTGTTCGGTTTCTTCAAAAGCAAGCATATCGTAGTTAATGCCATGATATTCGGCGATATTTCCCATGCGGTCACCATAAGCGCCGTTGCTTAGAATAAGAAGTTTGTCACTTGGTTTGATAGCACTCCCTATAACACCTTCCACACAATAGGTTCCGCTGCCTTGAAGCAATACGGAGGTATATTCGCCGGTATGGCAGGTAGCCATAGCTACAAGTGATTTACGGATTTCTTCTACAATATGTACATTATAGTCGGCATCCCATGTACACCAGTCGGTGAGCATAGCTTCTTTTACTGATTCTGAAGTGGTGAGTGGGCCGGGAGTTAATAAAATATACGGTTTCATATCTATCTATTTTTTGAGTTAATAGGATTGTTATTTATTCAATATTTTGTTTATTTCGTCAATGACGGTGGGAAGTTCTTCGATGGTATCAACCACATAGTGTGCTCCTGCATCCAGCATGCGGCGACGGACTTCAGTCTTACGACACTCCAACTCAGCAGCAGGCATTGCTATGGTTTCTTCTTCGGTCAGTCCCATTTCGTTACTGCCCAAAACTACGCCTACAGTCCAGACTTTGGCATTGACACCTT
The DNA here is from genome assembly GCF_030151085.1 of Bacteroides sp. Taxonomy (GTDB): domain Bacteria; phylum Bacteroidota; class Bacteroidia; order Bacteroidales; family Bacteroidaceae; genus Bacteroides. The sequence continues at coordinate 96,832 of NZ_JASLER010000085.1, forward strand.
CCTTGATGTCAGCAATAGTATCACCATATTTCAGAACATTATCTACAGAAGAGATACCCAAGTCAATCATATTCTTATAAATCATATAAGGATAAGGACGACCACCGGGAAGTTGATTAGGAGTTACAAGATTCTCAGTCGTATAACCCTTAGCTGCCGCATTCGGTACAACAACATCCATCATTGCCTGAGTATATCCGGTAGTGGAACCGATCTTGATACCTTGTGCTTTCAGTTTGGCAAGCGTATCAATCACTCCTGGAATAGGAGTAGTATAATCGGCCAGCGAAGCGAACAAATAGCCTTCGAACTTCTTGTTCATGGCAACTACATCTTCTTCACCCCAAGCACGTTGATAAAGTTCTTCAAAACGCTCTCCCACACCTTCCATTTTGAACAGTTCGCGGATATGATCTATCTTTGCCATACCCATAGGACGACGTGCCTGCTCCATCGAAATGGTGATTCCTATCTCATCGAAAGCTTTGAGGAAAGCGGCTACGGGAGCAAAACATCCGTAATCTACTGCCGTACCGGCCCAATCCATAATGATACATTCAATTCTCTTCATGACACTAATATTCTATTTGAATTTTGATTTCGACGGCAAAGATAGAGGGAGTCATTGGCACCTAAAATGAATTTCCATTATTAATAATTTTCATGAAATCAAGATCTTATAATGTAACATTAATGAAACATTCATGTAACGGAAGCATAACATAAATCCTTTTTCTTTGCACACATTTTAATTACATTGCCTATATTATGAACGATTTACTGGATATCTATAAACGCATTGAATACCTACGTAACAAAGGAGTGAAAATGAAAGAAATTGCCGATCATACCAATATGGCGGCAAGTGTATTGTCATCGTTATATTCAAGCGTACTTCCTACTTTTATTAGTAGCATAAAGAAAGGGAACACTGAAGAGGAAGCTTTGGATTACGCCCTTTCGCAAGTGAACAATGTATCGAAAAAGCGCCTGCTTGGTACTTTGAAAGAACTGAAAGAGCAGCTGTTCGAACTTGAACCGGCTCCTACCGTAGGACAAAAAGATAATCCTTTTCTGGACATGATGACGGAAGAAATGCTTCGCTCGGCGCAGGAAGTATATAATTACAGTGGTATTTATATCAGCTATAGCCTCTCTTCTTCATCCAATGCCCTGAAAGTAGAACCTTATCTTATCACTTCTTCCGAAAACAATGACTACGTAAAAGTGATACACATGAGTGCTTACAATACCACTCACTCAGGCATCGGCATTTTCAATAATCATCAGAATTCCTATATGATGTTTAACGAGCGGGAATCTCCGCAAATGGCTTTATTCACCATCTATCTACAACTTCCCATGTACGACTTCCCGCACATGCTGAAAGGACTTTACCTCTGCCTGGATTACAATCGCAACCCTATAGCGCGAAGAATTATTTTCATCAAACATTCTGATAGTACCAGCATGGACGATTTCCTTGAACTGAAAGGAGAACTCGTAGCACAAGAGAATCTTACAGATAAACAAGTATCTTATTATAATTATACTTGCCAGCCGGGAGATTATATCAAAACCTGTTCAGTACCCTCTCCACTACTGAATGAGAAGGATTTAGAACGAGAGAAAAAGATGCTTGAAATATAAATGATAGACTTTGCAACTTGGTTGCATCCGCCATTCGCTACTTTTGTAGCAGAAAACAAAAAATGGAGGAAATACAATGAGTTGCAAATGTTGCTGTACACACGAATCTACTTCAAACCATGAGGCAGTAAAAAGAAACAATATATTAAAGGATTATTGGATGATTTCGCTTTCCGCCCTGCTACTTTTCAGCGGGATAATCATGAATGCATGGGATGTTCCTTTTTTTCAAGAGAAATATACGGCTTTCTGCTGGTATCTGCTAGCCTATCTGCCGGTAGGTGTACCGGTTATGAAAGAAGCCTGGGAAAGTATTCGGGAAAAAGATGTCTTCAGTGAATTCACGCTGATGACTATTGCCACACTTGGGGCTTTCTATATCGGAGAATACCCCGAAGGTGTAGCTGTCATGTTGTTTTATTCTTTGGGAGAACTTTTTCAAGGCAAAGCAGTAGCCAAAGCCAAACGCAGTATCAGTGCTTTGCTGGATGTTCGCCCTGAGACGGCAACAGTAGTCAGAGATAATGAAACCATCTCTGAATCCCCCCGGAAAGTACAGGTAGGCGAAACCATTGAAGTAAAAACCGGCGAACGAGTTCCTTTGGATAGTGAAATGCTTGGCGAAGTTGCCGCATTCAATACATCGGCATTGACGGGAGAAAGTGTACCCAGAGATATCCGTAAAGGAGAGGAAGTGCTTGCCGGTATGATTGTAACCGATAAAGTTATCAGGCTGAAAGTAACTAAGCCTTTCGACAAAAGCGCACTGTCACGTATCCTCGAAATGGTGCAGAACGCTTCCGAAAGAAAAGCTCCGGCAGAATTATTCATACGTAAGTTTGCCCGTATATATACGCCCATCGTTACAGGATTGGCGGTATTGATAGTGCTGCTTCCTTTTCTCTATTCATTGGTAGATACACAATTCGTATTTTACTTCAATGATTGGTTATACAGAGCATTAGTATTCTTGGTTATATCTTGTCCCTGTGCATTGGTGGTAAGTATTCCGTTAGGTTATTTCGGAGGTATCGGGGCAGCATCGCGCTTAGGAATCTTGTTCAAAGGAGGGAATTATCTGGACGCTATTACTCAGATCAACACTGTAGTATTTGATAAGACGGGTACACTGACCCAAGGAACCTTTACAGTACAATCCTGCCAAACACAACCAGGCATATCCGAGGATAAGTTAATACAATGGATAGCATCAGTAGAGTGCAAAAGTACGCATCCTATAGGCAAAGCCATTTTGAGCTATACGGAGAAAAAGAATATAAAGCTTGTTTCTACAGCAGAAGTTACTGAAATAGCCGGTTATGGACTATCCAGCCATATAGATGGTGCTCGCGTCTTAGTAGGTAATACCCGTCTGCTGACGAAGTTCGGGGTGAAATTCCCCGAAGAGTTGTCAACTATTCCCGATACCATCGTAGTTTGTGCTGTCGAAACAGAATACGTAGGATATTTGTTATTATCAGATACACTGAAAGAGGATGCCTTTAAAGCAATTGAGGAACTAAAAGCTTTAAATATCACTAATATTCAAATATTATCGGGTGATAAACAAGCCATTGTCACTACTTTTGCAAGTAAGCTTGGAGTAAAGAAAGCGTATGGCGATTTGCTACCGGACGGTAAGGTAAAGCATATAGAAGAACTGAGCCTGATTCCCGAGAACCAGATTGCTTTTGTGGGCGATGGCATCAACGATGCCCCGGTTCTCGCTTTAAGTAACGTAGGTATCGCAATGGGCGGACTCGGTAGTGATGCTGCCATTGAAACAGCAGATATCGTTATTCAGACCGACCAGCCAAGCAAAGTAGCCACCGCCATCCGTGCAGGCAGATTGACCCGACGGATTGTCTGGCAGAACATTGCATTGGCATTCGGCGTGAAACTGCTCGTATTAGTCTTGGGCGCCGGCGGACTTGCTACACTTTGGGAAGCTGTATTTGCCGATGTAGGCGTTGCACTTATTGCAATTGCAAACGCGATACGTTTGCAGAAACTTATAAAATAAAAGCCAAATGGAAGAAAACAAATATGTAGACATATTAACTCAAAGGGATATACAGCCTACAGCCATCCGTATCCTTGTATTACAAGCAATGATGCAGACCAACCGCACTGTATCATTGCTCGACTTAGAGAATATACTCGATACCGTAGATAAGTCGAGCATCTTCCGTACCCTCACTTTATTCTTATCGAATCACCTCGCACATAGCATAGACGATGGCACTGGGTCATTGAAATATGCAGTTTGCGGGGAAACCTGTTCTTGTGATGTAGAAGACTTGCACACACATTTTCATTGTGAAAAGTGTAACAAGACATTCTGTTTGAAAAACATCCCCACCCCGGTAGTAACCATGCCCAAAGGGTTTACACTAAACAGTATCAATTATGTTTTGAAGGGTCTGTGCCCGGATTGTGCGAAACAATAGTAGTAAGTATTAGTCTTTATAAATACTACTGAACACTCCCAGTAAAAAATCGGCGAACGAAATAGTTCCTCCATTCATATTCACAGCAATAGAGACACCGTCCTGTTCATTATAGACACCGATAGAATGAACCCCAAAGGTATCTCCTGTATGTCCATAGAATTTATGCTCTTGGTAAGGTATATACATCATTCCTCTGCCATGACGGTCAGTACCGAAAGGTTTCATTATTTGTTGCAAATGCTCTGATGAAATGAGTTTTCCGGAAAATAATGCATGCAGAAAGTGATTGACATCTTCGGGAGTAGAGGCAAGTTCTCCTACTCCTATCACATTGGGGAAATAGAAATCAGGAACTTCGATCCACTCTCCTGCCTCATTCTTTTGGTAAGGAGTTACAATCTCAGTAGCATTGATAATGCCGGAGTATGTATTCTGTAGTTTTAACGGGTGAAAAACCGCCTCTTCTACAATCTGAGGATAAGGTTTCCCTGTAATCTTTTCAAGGATGTTTGCCAACAAAAAATAACCGCTATTAGAGTATTTGAAACCCTTCCCCGGTTCATATAAAAGACCTTGCCGAATTATTTCTTTCATTATATCTTCATGGGGCACCTCAGAAAGCATCCAAGTGTAAGAACTATCGTTTTTCATGATATAGTTTCCCAATCCTGCCGAATGTTCCAAAAGCTGATAAATGGTAATATCCTCTGCACGTGGCACTTCAGGAAAGTAATGGGACAGCTTATCGTCCAACTTCAACAATCCTTTCTCAACTTGCTGATAAATTAGAACCGCCGTAAACATCTTCGAGATAGACCCTATCCTGTAAAGCGGAATCTCAATAGCATGTTCTTTAGGAATAAGATTTTTTCCTAATCTACGGGTAAAAACCGTTTTCCCATCTTTCATTACGGTCAAGGAACCGATAACTTGCCCCTCTATCTTTGATAGATAATCGGATAATTGTAGGGTATCTATATTTTGTTGGACCTTCATACATTGCGAGGCAATGCACAAAAGGAGTAATATACAATATTGCTTCATATAACTTGTGGTATTTAGGACTCCACAAAGATACAGAAAAGGGAATATATAAAAAGGAAAGAGATGAGCTTTTACACACCTAAGTGCGTAGGCCTACGCCTATAGGAGCGTTGGCTTACACTTATAGGAGTGAGAGGCAACACTCCTATAAGTGTGATTGATAACTTCGCTCGGAATACTACAATTCTACATTTTAAAATCAACTTTACTGTTTTCTACTCCCAGCTCCTGACTCCTTGTTCCAGGTGCCGCACTCGAAACAGTTATCGTATAATCACCTTTTAAAAGTTTGAAAGTTCCATCCTCTTGTACCATCTTCAATTCTTCGGGTTGAATGGTAAAATCAACTACTTGCGAAGAATTGGGTTGAAGTTTCACACGTTTAAAACTTATCAATGTTTCATAAGGAACCGTCTGCCCAGCCCCGGGAGCAGACAAATATACCTGCGCTACTTCATCAACTTCACGACTACTTTCATTACGCAATGTAACTCGTAGCTGCAAAGGCTCTTTACCTTTATATTTCTTATTCAGCATCTTTGCATCGCTATATTGTACTTTACTATAAGTCAATCCGTAACCAAACGGATACATAATGTTATCATTCATATACTTATAAGTACGTCCATTCATGGTATAATCATCGAATGCAGGTAACGCATCTACTGATAACGGGAAAGTAATGGGCAAACGACCGGAGAAGTTTGCATCACCGAACAGCAAATCACCCAAAGCGAAACCACCCTCTTGTCCAGGGTACCAAGCCATGACAACAGCATCGGAAATCTCGGAGATTTCTTTTACATCAATAGGGCTACCTCCTGTAAGAATAGTGACCACCTTATTATTGTTATCTTTAGTTACTTTACGCAGGAATTCCATTTGATGTTCGGGCAATGAGATATGGTCACGATCACCACGGGCAGTAGAAGCTATAGCATCACCTTCCTCACCTTCGTTAGCACCCGAATTACCTAATACTACGACACAGACATCCGCACCACGTGCTTCGCCAAGTGCCCAGTCCATATCATTGATATTAGGAGTGGTAGGCAGAAAACCTAATTTGTAGTTTATGCTTGTACCTTCGCTTACTTTATCTACTATACCTTGCAGATAAGTACTGTAGCGGTTGGACACTCCGAAGTAATTACCCATCAATACAAAAGCATCGGCAGCGTACGGACCAATGACATACATCGTCTTTATCTCTTTATTAATAGGTAAGGTATTGTCATTTTTCAGCAATACCATACTCTCTTGAGCTGCCTTACGGGCAATTGCCGCATGGGCGTCGGATGCAACAACAGATTCCGGTATGTCATTATACGGACATTGGCTGTCAGGAAAAAGAATACCCAGTTTCAAGCGCGTCATCATTAAAGGCATCAGTGCATTATCCAAATCTGCTTCCGTCAGTAAGTTCTGTGCCAAAGCTTCTTTCAATGCATGAAAACTTCCACCGCATTCCAGATTCAATCCATTCTTTACAGCTATGGCAGCAGCTTCGGCATGACTTTTTGCAATATTGTGACCGGTAAAGATATCTGTTACAGCACCACAATCAGACACAACATGTCCTTTGAAGCCCCAGTCGTTTCTTAAAACATCAAGCAGAAGTAGTTTGCTTCCCGAAGCACTTTCGCCATATACCCGATTATATGCACCCATAATAGCTTCTACATGGCCTTTCTGCACCAACATTTTAAAAGCCGGCAGATAAGTTTCAAACAAATCTCTCTTACTTGGGATAGCATTAAAAGAGTGGCGGTCTTTCTCCGGCCCGGAATGAACAGCATAATGTTTGCCACAAGCGGCAGCTCTCAGGTAGAATGGATCGTCGCCTTGCATACCTTTTACATAAGCAGTTCCAATGGTACCGCTTAGATAAGGGTCTTCGCCGTATGTCTCCATACCTCGTCCCCAACGAGGATCGCGGAAGATATTAACATTGGGCGACCAGTAAGTCAGTCCGGCATAAATGGAATAGTTATTTATTTTCTGTGCCACATTGAATTTGGCACGACCTTCGGTAGAAATGGCAGCACCTATTTGTTGCACCAGCTCCGGATCGAAAGTAGCTCCCAGCCCAATAGGTTGTGGGAAGACCGTGGCTCGACCGTTACGACCTACCCCATGCAAGCCTTCGCTCCACCAATTGTAAGGTTTGATACCTAAGCGCTCGATGCCTGGTGCATCATTCATCATCTGGCTGATTTTCTCATCAACCGTCATTTGTGAAATTACCTCACGTGCTTTCTTCTGCATTTGCTCTTCCAACGAAGTAGTGCTTTGTGCCATTACTTGCACTGAAAGACACAAACCACATAATGGAAGAAGAAGTTTGTTATTCAAATTCATACGTTATATATTTGTTATGTATTAAGTTTACTAATCAACAAAAATATTGAAAAGAGAGTAAGTCAATGTAAAATCTATTATCATCTTACTCAGTCACATTTTTGATACATTTCCTTTGAGTGCTAAAAGTAAGCAAAGTCAATGAGAAAAAAATGGCATGAAACGATCAAAAAAGGGATATTTTTGTCTCAAAGCCTATATCAAAAATATAAATGATCAATCAAGTGAAGGATAACCCGGATTCTGTTTCAGTTTCGGATTTGATCCTAACATAGTACGCGACAGAGGAACCCACATCGTGTGATTATCAGCATCCGGTTCTTTATCCCACCAAGAGCCTGAATTATAAACACCGAAGCGACATAATACACGTCTACGCTGACCTTCTCCTAAAAATTCACGTCCCCACTCATCCAATAACTCCTGTTTAGTTATCTGAGTACCATCTTCACTATATAAACTTGCTGAACCAGTAGGATAATAACGTTTACGAACATAGTTCAACAACTTCGCAGCACCTGCTTTGTCTCCTTTATTAAACTTTATTTCAGCAAGATAATAGTAGATTTCAGCAAGACGTATTACCGCATAATCAGCCTCAATCTTACCAATATCACTAGAACGATAAATAGGATATTTTATTAAGCACCAACCTGAATTCTGGTCACCATAAGGCATAGCAGACTTAGGAGTTTCCTTACCACTTGATGGCCGAGGAACAACACTAAGTGGATCTGTATCCTGAAAGATTCCAACTTGATCACGGATATACAACTGATAAGCATCATTATCCGAGCGAACATATTTAACTTTACCATCGGCTTCAGTATAAGGCAGATTTCCATACAAGAACATTCCTTCCCGCTTACTATTTCCCAGATTTACATACTTCTTCAGACGAATATCGTCCAGATACTTCATAAACTTGCGGACGGGCTTTCCATTCTCAAAAGTATATTCTTTGCCTTCCAAGTCCAAACCTGGCTGTAAAGCATATTTAGGATTGCAGTTTCCCCAATCGGTAAATCCAAAGTAAGGAGATGCCTTGAACGGAGCAACCTGCCAATGGAGTTCATAATCATACCCCCAATGCGCTCCACCATAGGATGAAGGAAAGGCATAGATCAGTTCCTCACAATTATCATTGTCCCAGTCAAAAGGAGCATCCCAACGATCGGCTATATCATAAGAACCATATTTCCCGGCAATAATATCCTCACAGTACTTTTCACATTCAGCACTCTTGTCTTCATCAATCCACCAACTCGCGTTCATATAAAGACGTGCCAAGAGGGAAGCAGCACCTGCTTGGTTCCATAAGCCCTGATTTTTACCATTTCCTCCATTTCCCTCCTTGACAAATAAGTTAGGGAGTGCTTCGGTTAACTCTTTCTCCAAGAATGCAAACGTTTCTTTAGGAGTAGATTGATCCGGCAAGTCATAAGAAGGGTAATCCGTCACCACAACGATATTATGTACCAAGTCAAATAAAGTCATGTACATCCACGCACGCAGTACTCTTTGCTGGGCAATAAAATCCTTAAACTCTTGATCGGAGAAACCAAATTGGGCAGGATCAAGTTTGGAAAGATCGGAAATAACAGAGTTACATTGCACTATACCCCGATAGATATCTTCCCAAGTTGAATTGACATACCAGTCGTCAATCGTCCAAGTATGGTAATGTAAGCGGAAAAACTCTCCTCCATTATACCAGTGCTCTTCGCGCTGTACTGTCATATAATGATCTGCTGAAAGTTCACCAAACAAATAAGATGTACGAGAACACAACCAAAAAGCATGTCCGAAGGGACGGACAAAACTTTGAAGTACATTCTCTTTGGTCTGATAGAATTTATCTTGTGGGATGATATCATAAGTAGTCTCTGTTAAATCGGTACAACCTGTTGCTATCAACATACCGAGACCGGCCAATATAGATTTAAAGAATCTCTTTTTCATAACATGAATGATTTAAAAATTAAGTTGAACACCTATTAAATACTGACGTGAAGATGGATAATAACTCGTCTTACTACTTGGAACACCCGGCTCCATACCATTTACAGCAAAAGCGTCCATATCCAGTCCTTTGTAGCCACTAATGGTAAAGAGGTTGCGTGCGGTAAAGTAGATACGCACCTTTTCGAGCCATTTAGAGTTTACATTCCAGTTATAGCCCAATGTTGCTACATCCAGTTTCACAAAGTCTCCGTTATGTACAAAATAGCTATTGTGTACATTCTTTCCTGTTGTAATAGCGGAGTTTTCTTTATAAGCAGTTTTCAATACGTTTGTATTAGGAGCAGCCGACTGCAGACCGTAATACAAATTGTGTACATCGTAAATCTGGAAACCAAAGTTACCACGGAAGAACAACGTCATATCAAAGTCTTTATACCTCAACGAGTGGCTCATAGACATGGTGAATTTAGGAAGACCATTGCCCACAATACGCTTGTCTTCATCTACACCTTTATCTATAGGAATCACTTCGCCGTTCTTTGAATAAATCAACCAGCCGCCTGCCTCATCTACTCCTGCATACTTGAAAGTATAGAAGTTACCGATACGTTCGCCTTCTTCAATTCGTTGCAATGGACCGGGATTGCCGGGATACAGTGGGAATGAACCCATCCAATAAAATGAATTTCCTTTATAAGTCTGGTCAGAGAAAGAGACAAAGCGATTGTCGGAAGTAGCCCCTATCAGACCAATGGTATAATCAACATTCTTATTGCGAACAGCATTCCAGTTCAAATCTATTTCAATACCAGTATTCTTCATCGTTCCGACATTTACAAATGTATCAGGAGAACCATTAGGAGGAAGGGCTACCTTATAAGTACCCAGTAAATCAGCCTGCTGACGATAGTAATAGTTGAAACTACCATAAAGACGATTCTTGAATAAATTGAAATCTACACCCACGTTCCAATTCTTTCCTTTTTCCCATTTCACATTGGGATTAGGATTATTGGCAAATGACCATCCTTTGATATACTGACCTTTGTAATAGTTGAGGTCATAGCTTGCCATTGTTGTAAGAGAAGTATAGTTGTCGAAGTCTTGATTACCAGTAATACCAAAGTCACCTCTTATCTTCAGTTCATCTATCCAACGAATATCTTTCATAAAATTTTCTTCACTGATTCTCCATCCGGCTGATACGGCAGGGAATGAACCCCACTTGTTATTCACACCAAACTTTGAAGAACCTTCGTGGCGTAATGAGAAAGTGGCAAAATACTTATCTGCCCAATTATAGCTAATTCGTCCGAAAAAGGCTATCAGCTTGGAGTCATTTTTATAAGAACCCATGCCTAACCGACCGATAGCTGCACTATTGTATGTGCCCGATCCCAAATTGTTATAGCTAAGAAGATCAGAAGCAAAGTCTTTATTTTCAGCATTAAAGCCTGAGTTCACAAAATACTGGTAGGAATAACCTCCCATTACTTTCAGGTGATGGTCGCCTTTATCAAACATATAGTTCACTAACCATTCTAAAGACTCTTGCTTACTTTTCTCATATTTTCTACTGGCTTCTCCTTTGAATCCGCTCTGTTCGGCATGGGTGGAAGTAGAGGGACGGAAGAAGAAAGCATCTGTATCTACAATCTGTTGGGCAATGGTAATCTGAGTACTGAGGTAATGGGATTTATCTTTGCACAGTAATGGGAATAAATTCAGTTTGAAAGTTCCATCCCAGTTCAGAATCTTCTTTTCACCTCCATTTTCTTCTAATTTCAAGGTTTCTACTGGATTGTAAGTATCCCATCCCGTCAGTTTATAGTATTTGTTCGGTTGGTCTGGATCCATTACAGGCATAGTAGGATTTACGGTCAATGCTGTCCAGAACACGCCATAATCGGAGCTATTATACTTCATTGTGCGGGGCGCTACGTTGACATTGATGGTATAAAGTTCGCTTTTGGCTGTATGGTTGAAGCTTAGACGAGCACCTACTTCTTTCTTATCTGAACGCAGGTCAATGCCCTCGGAGTTCTTGACATCCACTGTTCCTTTGTAGTTATTCTTAGCATTACCACCTGTAACTTGTAAAGTATGGCTGTGAGACACACCAACTTTAGTTATTTCATCAAACCAATTGGTATTGGCACCGTAATCGTCTCCTCGTTTGTTCTGTCTGAACTCGTCAGCGCTAAGTACTTCCAGTTCGGTAATAGGAGTGGCAATATTTACAAAACCAGAATAGAAGGTATGGATATTACCATCGGCAGAACCTTTCTTGGTAGTAATCACAATTACACCATTAGAACCGCGAGTACCATAGATCGCAGAAGCTGCACCATCTTTCAAGACGTCGATAGATTCAATATCATTTTCGTTTACATTGTCCAAACTACCACCAGGAATACCATCAATAACAATTAACGGACCTAACCCGGCAGTACGCGAACCTACGCCACGAATCTGAATATTTGGCCATCCGTTAGGGTCTGCCGAAGCTGTATTATCTATATTTACACCCGGAACCTTGCCTTGAATCTGCATGGCAGGGTTACCATTACCAATCTTCAACATGTCCTTGCTGGAAACATGAGATACAGCACTAGTTAACTCTTTCTTTGAAACAGAGCCATAACCAATAACCACTACTTCATCCAGCAGTTCTATATCTTCGTTCAATGTTATACGAAGAGATTTCATATCTTTCAGTTTCACCTCTTGTGAGTTATAACCGATGTAGCTCACTAAAAGTACATCACCAAGTTTGGCAGTTATAGAGAATTTACCGTTTGCATCTGTCACTGTTCCTTGAGAAGCACCTTTCAACATGATGGTAACACCAATCAATGGTTCCCCTGACGCATCGGTCACAATACCAGTTACTCCTTGTTGTTGCTGTGTGGTTAGTGCTTCATTATGGGTCAGTATAATATGATTTCCCTCCATCTTATAACGGATAGAAGATCCTGACAGCAAATTTTTCAGCACATCCGCTACCGGTTTACTATTTACACGGATGCTTTTACGAGTATTCACATCCACTACCTCTTTATATATAAAGAGGTAGTCGGTTTGAGACTCTATTTCACTAAGTATCGATTCCAGTTGAACATTGTTCCGGTTGATAGTCACCCGGGCGTTTTGCGAGTGGCTATTCTCTGCCATCAGGCTAAAGGCACAGAAGAATAATAAGAATATAGATATTCGCATGATTCTAAATAATTGGTTTACGTCCGGATTTTTAGGGCAATAAATATCCGGCAAAGGAATGTTTTTCATATCTTTGCAAATGAGTTATTAATACGATTGATTAAAAAAATTGTGTTAGTACGAGGCCGGTAGATGGGGCAAACATCTGTCGGCTTCTTTGTTTTTCATGATGTATTACTGCATAGGCTCTACTCTAAATTAAAGGGTTAGTACCAAGGGTTACTTTATATAAATGACGTCATTTTCTTTATCTCTTCTATACGTGAAGGCTACATCGTTCTGCAAAACACGCAAGGCATAATCCAGTCCATCGGAGATGCGGAACTTTCCGGTCAAAGCCACTTTAGCTATGCTCTGCTTATCGAGTTGAATCTTCAAATCGTAGTATCTTTCCAAGTCTTGCATAATTTCAGCAAAGGGTTTACTCTTGAAGCAGTACAGCCCTTCCTTCCAACGATAGACATTATAATCATCTATTTTACTCACTACGAGTTTGCCACTTTTTAAAGTCGTTTTTTGATTGGGGAGCAGTGTTACAGAGATATTTTTATTTTCAGGTGATTTCACTCTGACCTTGCCTTGCATCAGTGAAGTTTCAAATACTTTCCGTTTAGAATAGGCTTCCACATTGAATTTTGTGCCCAACACTTCTACGTCCAGCGTACTGGTATGAACTACGAACGGGCACTTCTCATTATGAGCTACTTCAAAGTAAGCCTCTCCATCCAGTATCACTTCACGTTTATCTTTCATAAACGAAACGGGATATTGCATCCGGGTACCGGCATTCAGCCAAACGTTTGAACCATCGGGTAAATCGAGGTTCACACGCTGACCTGCCGGAACAGTAATGGTCTGCATTGCTATATTTACATTGTCTTTATCTTCGCCTATTGAAAACAAAGCAGCCGTTACACCTACCGTTATTATTACCACAGAAGCTAT
>NZ_JASLER010000006.1 GCF_030151085.1 Bacteroides sp.
GCCCGACGACCAATTCATTTCGGGGATATTGGACCAAATAGGAGCCAACACACTTGTCTTCCCTCTCGCTCCCCGCAATCTGACCTCCGTCGGTCTGACTGCCGAATGGATCGTATTCTCCGGCGGTAAGCGCATACGTGCTTCCAAGATAGGTAACACAATGATTGACCTTGCCCGTGAAAGCCGTGAGCAGACCGATGCCACTCAACGCACGCTACTTGCCGAAAGCTACTTCGGACTGCGTCTTGCCCAAGAAGTAGTGAACGTAAGGCAGGAGACCTACAACAGCCTCAAGCAGCACTACGAAAACGCCCTCAAGCTGGAAGCCCAAGGCATGATAGACAAAGCCGGACGCCTCTTTGCCCAAGTCAATATGGATGAAGCCAGGCGCTCGCTCGAAGCCGCACAGAAAGAAGTCATCGTTGTACAAAGCGCCTTGCGCACCCTACTCAATCTGAAAGATACGAGTAATATACAACCCACTTCCCCCCTCTTCATCAACCCCATACTTCCTGCTAAAGAAGAATTCGTGCAAGCCATGCGTACGGAAAACTATGTAGTGAACCAATTACAACTGCAATCCGGCATCGCCCGTCAGCAACTCCGCATAGATCAGAGTGGTTATCTGCCCGACATCGCCCTATTTGGCAAACAAACGCTCTATGCACACGGCATACAAAGCAATCTCGTTCCCCGAACCATGGTAGGCATAGGCTTTACCTGGAATCTCTTCGACGGTCTGGCACGTGAACGTCGCATCCGGCAGTCCAAAATAGCACAGCAAACCCTTGCCCTTGGTCAGGAGAAAGCCAAAGAAGACTTGAGTGTAGGAATTGACAAACTCTACACCCAACTTCAAAAAGCACAAGACAACGTTCGTGCCCTCAACACCACCGTCGAACTGAGTGAAGAACTGGTACGTATCCGCAAAAAATCCTTTGCCGAAGGCATGGCTACCAGTACTGAAGTGGTAGATGCCGAAACCATGCTAGCCACCGTACGTGTAGCCAAGCTGGCAGCCTATTATGAATATGATGTGGCCTTGATGAACCTATTGGCCATCTGTGGTACACCGGAACATTTCGAACAATACATTAAATAATTTACTTATATGAAGATCAATAATAAAAGCATCAGCATCGCATTCATCCTCATCCTGATTGCCACAGCAGTTGTTTCAGCTATCGGCATGATACTCATGCGTCAGCAACCCTTAATATTACAAGGACAAGTAGAAGCCACCGAAATCCGTATTAGCGGAAAACTTCCGGGGCGCATAGATTCATTCCTCGTTCAAGAAGGAGATTGGGTACGGGCAGGCGATACCCTTGTCGTCATCAACAGCCCGACCATCGAGGCCAAATATCGCCAGGTAAACGCTCTTGAACAAGTAGCGCAGGAACAGAACAAAAAGATAGATGCCGGCACCCGACGTCAGATCGTTGCCACTGCCCTACAACTCTGGAACAAGACACAAAGCGACCTGACCCTTGCCCGGACAACCTACCAACGTATTCTAGCTCTATATAAAGATAGCGTTGTCACTTCTCAGCGTAAAGACGAAGTAGAGGCCATGTACAAAGCAGCTCAGGCCGCTGAACGTGCCGCCTACGAACAATATCAGATGGCAGTGGATGGTGCCCAAAGTGAAGACCGGGCCTCTGCTCGCAGTCTTGTAGATGCAGCCCGTAGCACCGTTGACGAGGTTTCCGCTCTGTTGGTCGATTCCCGATTGACTGCTCCCGAAGATGGACAAATAGCTACTATCTTTCCCAAACGTGGAGAGCTGGTAGCTCCAGGCACTCCTATTATGAGCCTCATCGTCATGAGTGATGCCCACGTGGTACTGAACGTTCGTGAAGACTTGATGCCCCAATTCAAAATAGGAGGTACTTTCAAGGCAGATGTGCCCGCCATCGGCAAGAAAAATATAGAATTCCGCATCTATTATATCAGCCCGTTAGGCAGTTTTGCTACCTGGAAGTCGACCAAGCAAACGGGTAGTTATGATATGCAGACTTTTGAGATACATGCACGCCCGACCCAATCGGTTGAAGGATTACGACCGGGCATGTCAGTACTCTTAACAATGAAGGACTAAAAATGAAGAATGAAGAATTTAGCTACACCATGCAAACACTCCGCATGGTCATGATCCGCGAGTGGCATCGTATGACCTCGCGCCGTCTTTACCTCGGCGTGTGCGTCGTGCTGCCTCTATTCTGCCTCTTCTTCATGGCTACCATCTTTGGAAACGGGCAAATGGAGAATATTCCTATCGGTATTGTCGATCAGGATAATACGGCTACTTCCCGTGCTGTCTCCCGACGTATCTCTGCTGCACCCACCTTCCGTGTTACCGAACACTTCACCGACGAAGCTTCCGCACGCCAGGCGTTACAACAGAAGAAAGTATATGGATATCTCGTCATTCCGTCACAGTTTGAACAAAAGGCTGTAACAGGTGGTCCCGGTGGTGCTGAAGGAAGCAATGCGCCGGGAGCTGCTACCCTCACTTATTATTATCACTATGCCCTGCTTTCCGTAGGTAGTGAGCTGATGGCAGCATTTGAAAATACGCTTGCGCCCGTCGCCCTATCACCCATAGTGGTACAAGCCGAAGCATTGGGAGTAGGCCAACAAGAGATGCAAACCTTTTTGCTTCCCGTAGAAGCCAGCACGCATCCGCTTTATAATCCGGATATGGATTATTCCATTTATCTGAGCCAACCGTTTTTCTTTATTCTCTTTCAGATTCTCATTCTACTTATCACTGTATACGCTATAGGCAGTGAACTAAAATTCCATACGGCACAAGAGTGGTTAAAGGTGGCTAATGGCAATATTCTTACAGCCGTAATCGGTAAACTACTACCCTATACTTTGATCTTCTCATTGATCGCAGTATTGGGAAATTATGTATTATTCGGACCTCTTCATATTCCTTTCCAAGGTAATTTATGGTTGATGAATGCCATCTCCATACTGTTCATTGTTGCTACGCAAGCATTGGCTGTGTTCCTGTTTTCTATCTTTCCAAAGATAGCCTATACCATCAGCGTACTGTCTATGATAGGATCTTTAGGAGCTACGTTATCGGGAGTTACATTTCCTGTATCGGCCATGTATGCACCGGTACATGCGGCTTCCTATCTTTTCCCGGTACGTCATTTCACTGAAGCGGCACAGGCTATGATCTATTTCAATGCAGGGTTTGCTTATATTTGGCAATCGGTAGCTATCCTATTCTTATTTCTACTTGTAGCCTTAATGGTCTTACCACTTTTGCGGTGGTGGATATATAAAATAATAAAAGAGGATACAATCCATCGCTCCTCTACTCACCCTCTTGTTGCCCCTTCAACTATTCCCCAAATTATTCGTCACGAATGGCGTGCCATTGCTACTAATCCGGCCATCCTTCTTGTCTTGGCAGGTGGTATCTTTCTTTACGGGTTATTATATAATTATATGTATGCGCCCAACCTGGTGCGTAAAGCTCCCGTTGCGGTAGTCGATCACTCCCACTCTGCCCTCAGTCGCGAATATACACGCTTGCTGGATGCTACCCCACAAACTTCCGTCTACGCACAAACGCCCAATATCTTGGAAGCTCGCCAATGGATGGAACAAGGGGATGTAGCCGGAATTCTTTATCTACCTTCTGATTTTGAAGCCCGTGTGGCTCGTGGGGAGACTTCGATATTCACGCTATATGCAGCTACAGATGCCTTTCTAAATTTCAAAGGTTTACAGGAATCCAGTTCGCGTGTTATGTTGGCGGTGAATGATGCCCATCGTGCCGAAGGTGCCGTATTTTTACCTCCGCAAGGACTACTTGCTGTAGCCTCATCGGCTCCTATCCAAGTATCGGGAACAGCACTTTACAACTATACAGAAGGATACGGTTCTTATCTTATCCCCGCTGTGATGATCGTCATCATCTTCCAAACCATGCTGATGGTTATTGCCATGCTAACAGGAGAAGAAGCAGAAGCCCGAAGAGCAGGACAATTATCCATGAAAGCAGAATCTCTGAAAGGTGCGTTGCGGATTGTTGGAGGAAGAACATTCGTATATGTCATGCTATATGTGATATTCTCTGTATTCTTATTGGGCTTATTGCCTCATCTATTTAGCATTCCAAACATCGGTAATGGCTGGGACATAACAACCATGATGATTCCATTCCTGATTGGAACAAGCTTCTTCGGTCTCGCCGTTTCACGTTGGTTCAGCGATTCGGAAGCACCACTTCTGATGATAGCTTTCTTCTCGGTAGGCTACATCTTCTTGTCCGGGGTATCCTATCCTTTGGAACTGATGCCTTGGTATTGGCAGGCTATACATTATGTTTTCCCAGTAGCCCCGGCAGTACTTGCCTTCGTGAAACTAAACTCTATGGGGGCCAGCCTGGCAGATATCTGGCCACAAATGCTTACGTTATGGATTCAGGTTATAGTATACGGTGCATTGGCTGTGCAACATTTCTATATACCTATATTAAGTAAAAAGAAAAAGTAATACCGGAAAGTTATTTAATCGATATTCATATATTGAATTTAATAGTTGATTTTTGCATTCGTAAGTTTAACAAATTAATATTGTATGAAGATGAATACTAAAAGACTAAGTCGCATTTCTTTTATTGTGTTGGTGATGACGCTACTCATAAGCGGATCTAGTGGTGTATATGCCCAGGAAGTGGGTCGTTGGGAAAAGTTAGGAGAACGTTCTGTCGACCTGTTTATAGATAAAGATATAATTGAGTGTGGGCATAAAGGTACTTTTACAGCAATCCGTTTTCACGTTGCCAAAGCTCCCGTAAATTTCATGCGGGTATTGGTGAAGTATGCCAACGGAGCCGTTGATGATCTGAATTTCAATCAACTGGTACCCGCCGGCGCCAATTCCCGTTACCTCGACCTTCGTGGAAACCGTCGCGTCATCAAGCAGGTTATCGTTTATTATAAATCAGAAAAGAGAGGTCCGGGACATCATCCAAGAATAAAAAAAGCGAAAGTACAAGTTTGGGGAAGACATTAAGTACAACATAGGGGTGTAATCTCAAAAAAGGGCATAAAAAAAGGCTATCTATCCCAGACAGCCAATCTTTTGTTAACCTTAAATCTAATACTATGAAAAACACAGTACAAATGTACGACGTTTTGGGAATTCTCCAAAATATACAGGCGCAACAGCTTGTCTTATAACATGGTTTAATAGGATTATGCGGTTGTTAACAAATTAATGACAAGAAAACGAGAAAAAGTCGCTATCTTCATGCCCGAAACAGATTGCTATTAATTAGAAATACCGGACAATGATTCATACCATATTAGATACAGACCTATACAAATTCACAACTTCGTATGCTTACATCAAGTTGTTTCCGAATGCTTTGGGAACATTCAGTTTCAAAGACAGAGACGAAACAGCCTACACGGATATTTTTCTTAAAAGTCTCCGGGAGGCAGTCACCTATATGGCACAGGTTGCACTCACTACCGACGAATTGGAATACATGACCAGTCATTGCCGTTTCCTGCCCAGAGTTTATTGGGAATGGCTCTCTTCTTTCCGTTTCCAACCCGATAAGGTGAAAATCTATTTGGATGAAGATTGTCATCTCAACATAGAAATCACAGATTACTTGTACAAGGCGACCCTCTACGAAGTACCATTACTCGCCATCGTTTCGGAAATAAAAAACCAAACTCTCGGAAACATTGCAGATTTAGACGATATCCTCTGCAAGCTTTCCGAAAAAGTCACTCTATCCAACGAACACCAATTATCCTTTTCCGAATTCGGGACGCGCAGGCGGTTCTCCTTCGATGTACAGGACAAGGTGATAGGTTATCTGAAACAAACTTCCCAATATTGCACCGGGACATCCAATTGCCATTTCGCCATGAAGTACGACCTGAAGCCTATGGGTACACATCCGCACGAGTGGTTCATGTTTCATGGTGCACAGTTCGGCTACAAGCATGCTAACTATATGGCACTGGAAAACTGGGTGAATGTATATGACGGCGATTTAGGCATTGCTCTCTCCGATACCTACACTTCCAAAGTCTTTCTGAACAACTTGAGTCGCAAACAAGCCAAGCTATTCGACGGCGTACGTTGCGACTCCGGCGACGAGTTTGAGTTCGCAGATCATCTCATCGCCCGCTATCATGAATTGGGTATTGATTCCACTACCAAAATCATTGTATTCAGTAATGCACTGGACTTTGGCAAGGCCCTCGACATTCAAGAATATTGCCGCGGTAAAATCCGCTGTGCTTTCGGTATTGGCACTAATCTGACTAACGACACCGGCTACAAACCTTCCAATATCGTAATGAAACTGACTCAGTGTAAAATGAACGTCAACCAGGAATGGCGCGAATGTGTGAAGCTATCCGATGATGCGGGAAAGCATATCGGTAGTGAGGCGGAAGTACGAGCGTGTTTATATGATTTGAGAAATGATGATTAATCACTATTTCTTCCTTTTATACGCAAATTCCTGCCACTTTTCCTCCGGCCAGTTTTGACGTTGCATCTCCATGCGCGCCATGACAAAGAATAAGTCGGAAAGACGGTTTATGAGTCGTAGGATATCTTCGTTAACAACATCTTGGCGGTTAAGCGTCCACAGGCGGCGTTCGGCACGACGGGCTATGGTACGGGCAAAATGGAGTTGGGCAGATACGGGCGTACCTCCGGGTAACAAAAAATAGCCATGGTCTTGCAGTTTCACGGTCATGGCATCCATCTCTTGCTCACAGCGCAGAACCAGTTCAGCTGCGGAAAGAAGATTCGGATTGACCACTCCCGAAGGAGTTGCCACATGGCTCATTACTACCATTAATTCTCGCTGAATTGTGTGCAGCAAGTCCTGCCATGCATCTTCTGCCGGAAGCATGGAACGGATAATGCCTATTACTGCATTCAACTCATCCAAGCAACCGTTCGCTTCAATACGAATATCATCTTTCGGAACACGCATACCACCATGAATGCCTGTGGTTCCCTTATCTCCTGTTTTAGTATAGACTTTTTTCATTATAACAATCAATCTATATTTATGCGTAAATCTTCTACTGTTTCTTTTTCTTTCTTCGTGAGGGACTGGTAAACAAGTTCATAAGACCTTTTTACAAGTTCTTTTATCTTAGAGTCCGGTACATCTTTATTAAAATACACATCATTCCAAAATCGTTTGTTCATATGCCATGCCGGAGATATACCATCATAGCATATTCGAAGATTTTCCGCTTCTTCAGGAGTAGATTTCAGACAACAACGATCGAATAGTTCTATATTAACGTAACAGAACCATTTACTCCCAATGTAGAAACAAAGTACATTTTGGCTATACTTATCCTTTACATTCGGGAAAGGCATTTTTTCCCAAACACCTTTAAATGAAAGACAATATGTCCTAAAATCTTCTATATTCATCTTACTTGAAATTTTAGAATTCTGTAACTTAAGTATTCACACTTTTTTCAGAATAGACTCATCACATCTACTTCTCCCCAATATAGATGTGTATAGCTGGCAATCACATTCTTATATCTGAAAACAGGAGTATCCACCGGTTGTCCTTTGGCATTATAAACTTGAGCAATAGAAGGAGGAAGGTGATAGTTATACGCTACTTCAAAGGTCTTGGCACCTTGGTACCATTTTGCTAATGTTGTATAATGAAATTCATGGCCTCGAAGATGCTGACCGTTATAGTCGAACTGACGATAGCCCAATGTCAATTTTCGATAATCATTCTCATTGGTTATATAAAAAGGGAATATCCCCACCATTTTATCAGACTCAGAAGGATTGTCCATATCGTCCAAGATACAATCAATAGACTGTGACAAATAGATCATTCCGCCGCATTCAGCTAGGACTTTACCACCCGCTTCTACGTACTTACGAATTGACTCCTTGGTACGCCAAGCTGCACCGAGTTCCTCGATACGTTCTTCCGGATATCCACCCGGCAGATATAACAAATCAGTCTTTTGAGAAATAGGTCGGTTGTGTTCGGGATTAAAGAAAGAGACTGTACCCATACGACGGAGAATAGCCAGATGTTCCTCATATACAAAAGAGAAAGACTCTTCGTTATGAGCCACCAAGATGCGCAGCCCGCCTGCCTTTTCCTGTTTCCCTTCTTGCGCTTCGACTTCTTTTCTCTCTTGCACTTCGGGCATGGAAAGAGTAGTCTTCTTCAACAGCAATTGCCAGTCCACATGCTTCTCTAATAAATCGGTAAGCAGGTTCCGTGTCTTTATTTCACTTTCTGTTTCCGTTGCTTTGCTATTTTTCTGTTCCCCAAACAAAAAACTGAAATCAAGTCCCAAATGACGTGACTTTTGCTCTAATTCTTTATTTTTGGGTAGATATCCCAAACATGTAACCTTCAAATCTTCGCACACTTCCTGCAACATCTCATAATGACGAGGCGAACCAACACGATTGAAGATTACACCTGCAATAGATATATCCGAACGAAAATTGATGAAGCCGGACAACAAAGGAGCCATGGAATAAGCAGCCGATTTTGCATCGACCACCAACACGACAGGAATTCCTAGAAGCTTTGCTATTTCCGCCGACGAGCCACGATCACGATCGTATCCGTCAAACATTCCCATCATTCCTTCAACGATAGAAGCATCGGCATCAGCAGAATAGTGTGCATACAATTGGCGAACATGCTTTTCTGAAGCCATGAAAGTATCCAGATTTATGGAAGGACGACCACACACTACCGCGTGATACTTGGTATCTATATAATCGGGACCACACTTGAATGGTTGCACAGTATAGCCTTTACGTACCAACAACGACATCAACCCGCGACTGATAGTTGTTTTTCCGCTACCCGATGTAGGAGCAGCTATAAGAAATTGAGGAATTGATTTCATAATTCACATTACAAAGAATATTTCCGACAAAGGTAAGCATATCTCCTGCAAAAGTCCTATCTTAGCTGCCAAAATAAACGATTTATTATGATAACCGAAGAACTTAAGAAACTCTACATCGCACATACCGGACATGAACCGGAAATTATAGACGAACTACCCTCTTCCGGCTCCAATCGCCGCTATTTTCGTCTCGTTGGAAATCCAACTTTGATTGGTGTCAGCGGAGAGTCTGTCGAAGAAAACCGTGCATTCCTCTATATGGCGGATCATTTCCGCAAGAAAGGTTTGCCTGTTCCGCAAGTATTGACCAAGTCCGAAGACGATGTCTATTACTTGCAAGAAGACCTTGGAGATACATTACTGTTTAATGCTATTGAAAAAGGACGCAAGACCAGTGTCTTTGGCGAAGATGAAAAGCAGTTGTTACGCAAAACCATGCGTCTGCTACCCGGCGTGCAGTTTGCCGGAGCCGATGGAATGGACTTTTCTCACTGTTATCCGGCATCTGAATTCAACAGCCGCTCCATTCTTTGGGATTTGAATTACTTTAAATACTGTTTTCTAAAAGCCACCGGAATGGACTTTCTGGAAGACCGGTTGGAAGATGATTTCCAGAAGATGGCGGATGTATTGCTACGCAGCGGTTCGGCTACCTTTATGTATCGCGACTTCCAGAGCCGCAATGTGATGATTAAAGATGGTGAGCCTTGGCTTATCGACTTCCAAGGAGGACGAAAAGGCCCGGTATATTATGACGTAGCCTCTTTCCTGTGGCAAGCTAAAGCCAATTATCCCGAAAGTTTACGAAAAGAGTTGCTTCAGGAATACATCGAGGCACTTCGTAAATACCAACCCGTAGATGAGTCTTATTTCTATGCACAACTCCGCCACTTCGTACTTTTCCGTACGATGCAGGTATTGGGCGCTTACGGTTTCCGTGGTTATTTTGAGAAGAAGCCACACTTTATTCAAAGTGTACCGTTTGCCATTGAAAACCTTCGCCAATTGTTGCAAGATCCCTATCCCGAATATCCTTATCTCTGCCAAGTTCTGTGTGACCTCACGGAATTGAAGCAATTTACTGATGATCTGCAAAAACGTCGCCTCGTGGTGAAGGTTACCAGTTTTGCCTATAAGAAAGGTATCCCCGAAGATTCGTCGGGCAATGGCGGTGGCTTTGTCTTTGACTGTCGTGCAGTGAATAATCCGGGTAAGTATGAGCGCTACAAACCTTTCACTGGACTGGATGAGCCTGTGATCCGTTTCCTCGAAGACGATGGAGAGATTGCTGTATTCCTAGAACATGCATACGCATTGGTAGATGCATCTGTAAAACGCTATATAGAACGTGGATTTACTAATATTTCCATCTGCTTCGGTTGTACAGGTGGACAGCACCGTTCTGTTTATTCAGCCCAGCACATGGCCGAACATCTTAATCAGAAGTTTGGTGTACAGGTGAATCTGATGCACAGAGAACAGAATATAGAACAATCGTTCAAAGCAAAAAACTGAGAATAAAGCATATGAAAGCAATGATATTTGCCGCCGGACTAGGCACCCGCCTACGTCCGCTGACAGACAATATGCCCAAAGCACTCATTCCCGTGGCTGGAAAGCCTATGCTGGAGCGAGTGATAATGCGATTAAAGGAGAGTGGATTTAATGAAATAACAGTCAATATCCATCACTTTGGCGATCAGATAATAGACTTCCTACGCGCTAATAATAACTTCGGTGCAGAAATACATATCAGTGATGAACGGAATATGTTGCTTGACACAGGAGGTGGAATCAAAAAAGCGCGTCCTTTTCTGGACGGTAACGAACCATTCCTGGTACATAATGCCGATATAATTTCCGAGATTGATCTCAAAGCCTTCTACCTCCATCATTTAAAAAGTAATGCCGAAGCAACTCTATTGGTAAGTGAACGGAAAACGTCCCGATATCTTTTATTCGACAAAGAGCACCATCTGCATGGCTGGATCAATAAAACTACCGGAGAAGTAAAACCTACTGATTTCACTTATCAGGAAGGGATGTATAAGGAATTGGCTTTCGGTGGCATACATGTCATTTCGCCTTCCTTATTTCACTATATGGATGATGAAGAATGGACGAGCAAATTTTCTATTATCCCTTTCTACTTGTCCGTTTGTCAAAAAACGTATATACAAGGCTATCCACTTCAAGGTTTCAAATGGTTCGATATAGGAAAGCCGGAAACGCTAGAAAAAGCGGAGGAATATTATAAAATCAATAAATAGAACTACAGGTCTATCACTAATTAGGTGCCAAAAATGTGACAAATCACACACTTTCGGCACCTAAAATATAATGAATATAAATCTTTCTTATATTCTCTAGCCAAGTGTCAAAATTAATAATTGTGCCGTCAGTACGCGCAAAAACATAGCCAATGGATATACTGTTGCATAGCCTACCGCAGGTGCATCACAAGAAGTTAGTTCGGAAGAATAAGCCAAGGCAGGCGGATTGGTATTAGTACCGGAAAGCACACCGATTAGTGTGTAATAATTCAGTTTCCACGCATAACGCCCTATGAGTCCTCCTATTAACAGTGGTACAATCGTGATAATGGCACCATAGGCTATCCAAACATAACCACCTTCATAAATAATCGTATCTACAAACCCCTTTCCTGCACCCAAACCTACACAGGCGAGGAAAAGGGAAATACCGATCTCACGTATCATCAAGTTGGCACTCATGGTAGTATAAGTAATCAATTTATACTGAGGTCCGAAACGACTGATAAGGATGGATACGATCAGAGGCCCGCCCGCAAGTCCTAACTTTACTGGTTGAGGTATGCCGGGAAATGCAAAAGGGAGACTTCCTAAGATACATCCAAATGCAATGCCCAGAAAGATAGGTATCAAATTGGGATGGTTCAAACGCTTCAATGAGTTACCTAACACTTTCTCCGCATGGCTAACTGCAAGTTCGCTACCCACAATAGTCACCCGGTCACCCATCTGTAACTGTAGTTGTGGAGCCGCTACCAAATCAACTCCCGAACGATTCACACGGGTGATGCTGGCACCAAAGTTATTACGTATCTTTAGTTGCGCCAATGACTTACCATTCAAGTGAGTTCCTACAAATGTCCTAACCCGCGCTCAGCTTCATTTTCTTCTTGCTTAGTATTGATATGGAGAAGATATTTCAAAGCTAACAGTGCCAAGATAGCTCCTACTACTCCTAAAGGCTATGCCACAGCATAGCCTAATGCTATTTCCGGAGAATCAATTCCATGATAATCGCTATTTGCCTGTTGGGCGGCACCTAAACCGGGAGTATTGGTTACAGCACCTGACAAGATACCTACCATAGTCGTTATTGGAATACCCGTAACAAAATGAAGTATTATCGTAATCAGTACGCTAATAAAAACAACCAGCATTGCCAGTACATTCAGTGTCAGTCCCCCTTTCTTAAAAGCTGAAAAGAAACCGGGACCAACCTGCAAACCAATTGAATATACAAACAAGATCAAACCAAATTCCTTCAGAAAGTGGAGCAAATGTTCGTCCAGATTCAGATTGAAATGTCCGAACACAATACCTACAAACAATATCAATGTAACTCCCAGTGAGATGCCCGCAACTTTCACTTTGCCAAGCATTATACCAAAAGCGATAACAAGAGACAATATAAGTACGGAATGTGCCACTCCGCCACCCCAAAGGTCAGGATAACCTTCAAAGAGATTTCTTAATAGTTCCATAGCATCAATATGTATATGTTTTTAATAATTAGTAATCGATAAAAAGTACCCCCACAGAAATCACTTCTCCAGGGATACACAGATTTCACACATAAAAAAAATAATTATCTATAAAGGCATGTTGCCGTGTTTTTTGGGTGGGTTGCTCTGATTTTTATTATGAGCCATCTCCAAAGCCTGTACTAATTTGTAGCGTGTATCGCGTGGCATAATGATTTCATCAATAAAACCACGTTCGGCCGCACGGTAAGGGTTGGAGAATTTATCTTCATATTCCTTGATTACCTCGTCCTTCTCTTCTGGAGAAGCTTTTCTATATAAAATGTTCACAGCACCTTCGGCTCCCATTACGGCAATCTCTGCTTGGGGATATGCCAGGTTTACATCGGCACCTGTAGGTTTGCTGGACATCACGATATATGCGCCTCCATAAGCCTTGCGGGTAATCAGCGTAATTTTGGGAACAGTCGCTTCGGCATACGCATAGACAATCTTTGCACCATGACGAATAATTCCGTTATGTTCCTGTATCGTGCCAGGTAAGAAACCAGGAACATCTTCAAAGGTTATCAGAGGAATGTTGAAGCAATCGCAGAAACGGATGAACCTAGCGGCTTTATCCGAAGCATCAATATCCAGTACTCCCGCCAAATAAGCAGGTTGATTGGCTACAATACCTACCGAATGTCCATTCAAGCGTCCGAACCCAACTACGACGTTCTTTGCAAAATGAGGCATCACTTCAAAGAAATACTGGTTATCCAAAACAGGCTCTACAATATCCTTAATATCATAAGGCATATTCGGATCTTCGGGTATTACGGTCTGAAGGGCTTCGATGCTGCGATGGATGTCATCGGTACAAGGTACGAACGGAGTATCTTCCATATTATTGGATGGCAGGAAGCTCAGCAATTCACGAATACTCATTAAAGTTTCTTCTTCTGTATTGCACATAAAATGGCTAACACCACTCTTACTACTATGAGTATAAGCACCACCTAACTCTTCCTTATCTACTTCTTCGTGGGTAACGGTCTTCACCACGTCCGGTCCGGTAATGAACATGTGACTCTGTCCCTTTACCATAAAGATGAAATCAGTCAATGCAGGAGAATAACAAGCACCTCCCGCACAAGGTCCTAATATGGCAGATATCTGTGGAATAACTCCCGAAGCGATGGTATTTTGATAAAAAATAGAAGCATAACCTGCCAGACTGCTTACACCTTCCTGAATACGTGCACCACCCGAATCGTTCAATGCAATAACCGGAGCGCCATTTTTCAAGGCAAGCTGTTGTACTTTTACTATTTTAGCGGCATTCATTTCGCTGAGTGTACCTCCATGGGCTGTAAAATCGTAAGCGTAAACAAAAACCGGACGACCGGCAATCTTGCCATATCCTGTTACCATACCGTCACCGGGTATTTGCTTTTTCTCCATACCGAAGTTTGTACAACGGTGGTTCACAAACTTGTCAAGCTCATTGAAGGTTCCTTTGTCCAGCAACATATCAATACGCTCACGTGCCGTCATCCTGCCGGAAACATGCTGCTTTTCTATTCTATCCACACCGCCACCCAAAGAGGCACGTTTATCCAATTCTTCAAATCGTCTATATATATCTTCTCTATTCATGGTTATTCCTCTTTTATAATATCCAACTCAATCAAGACTTGATTTGCATTTACCGGATCGCCTTCGTTCACCAGTATTTTTTTCACGAAACAATCTGCGCTCACTTTATAGTTGCTCTGCATCTTCATGGCTTCCAGCACTACTGCAATATCCCCGGCAGAAAGTTTATCACCTACCTGTATGGGGATACTCACCACTTTGCCCGGCATTGGAGCTACAATCTTATCACCTTGCTTTTCGTCAGTACCTTTCCTCATTTGCAGATATTTACTTTGCGTATCTACTATATCTACATGATAAGAACGATAAAACATATTCACGTCGTAACTTTTTCCGCTATCTCCACGCACAAGTCCTGCATTAAACGAATTTCCATCATGCAAAATGGAACAACTTCCGTTTTCTGCCATCACAATATCTACTTCATACGGCTTTCCATCTATGGTAAGCTGTACTTTATTTCCTTCTTTACTGACCAAAGTAACATCTGCTACTCGGTCTCCTATATGTATTTCCATCTTATAATGATGAATTAAACTATATTCTTAGTACTCCTTTTTGTAACCCAAACTCACGCCAACGACTAATAGGACGTCCATCCGATGCCAATGTCGAAGTATTTTCTTCCAGATTGACCAGATAGTCCATATAAGCGGCAATCATTGCAATATCCTCTATTTCCTCATTACTGCCGTTGGAGCGTATTAACATGCGGGCATTCTTTTCTATAAATAGGGTATTGTACTCCCCTTTCACAAAATCGGGTACGTGCATGATACGCTTCAAATAGGCAAGATTCGTCTTCAGTCCCGTAATCTTATATTCGTAAAGCACTCGACGCATACGTTCTATGGCATATTGGCGAGTAGTGGCCCACACAATCAGCTTACCTATCATAGGATCATAATAGATAGGGATTTCGTAACCTTCATAAACATAACTGTCAATGCGGACACCAATTCCATTCGGCTCAGTCAGTTGCTTGATGATGCCTGGCGAAGGCATGAAATTATTCTCTGTGTCTTCGGCACAAATCCGGCATTCAATGGCATGGCCACGTTGCGAAAGTTCTTCTTGCTTCAGATGCAAATATTCATTATTGGCAACATGAATCTGCTCTTTTACCAAATCGACTCCTACTACTTCTTCAGTGATGGGATGTTCCACCTGCAAACGAGTATTCATCTCAAGAAAATAAAAATGCCGATTCCTGTCTACTAAAAATTCAATAGTCCCAGCACCTGAATAATTCACAGCTTTGGCGGCTGCCACTGCCTTCTCTCCCATTTCCCGGCGTAATTCCGGAGTAAGAAAAGGAGAAGGACTCTCTTCCACTATTTTCTGATTATGACGTTGTACGGAACATTCGCGATCAAAAAGATGGATTACATTCCCATGATTATCACCTAATATCTGAAACTCAATATGATGAGGTTCCTCCACAAATTTCTCCAGATAAACAGTATCATCACCAAAAGAAGACATAGACTCTGAGCGAGCTGTATTGTATGCTTCTACCACTTCACTTTCATCATGGATAAGTCGCATACCCTTACCGCCACCTCCCATAGAGGCTTTCAGCATAACCGGATAACCTATTTCATTACAGATACGAATGGCTTCATCGGCACTCTGTAAAGGTTGCTCTGTACCGGGTACAACCGGTACACCGGCGGCAATCATACGCTTTCGTGCAGCTATCTTATCGCCCATAGCCTCCATAGTTTCGGCACTGGGACCAACAAATATGATACCTTCTTCCTTACAACGCCGTGTAAAATCAGCATTTTCGGACAAAAAGCCATATCCCGGATGAATGGTATCTGCTCCGCAGAGCTTAGCTACAGATATTATTTTTTCAATATTCAGGTAGCTCTCCTTTGCTACAGCTGCTCCTATCGGATAGGCTTCATCGGCATAAGCTACGTGATGCGAAGTACGGTCGGCTTCGGAAAAGACTGCTACCGTAAGCAGTCCCATTTCCTTGCACGAGCGCATCACCCGCAGAGCGATCTCACCTCTGTTGGCTATCAGTACTTTCTTTATCATCTTTCTTCTTTTTGCTATAAAGAGGGTTCACCCCACTGATATAGAACGATTCTTTTACCTCACTCAGACAAGCCTGACACAGACAGTCCAAGTAATTATCATCTAAATACGCACGTTGATACGTGTCCAATTTGGCATTTGCACAATGACATTGCGAGATATCATTGTGGATGCACTCATGAGTTACACCACAACGTGGACATACCTTTTTCATAGGCACTCCTTTCCATTAAATTTTAAAATTAATTTTCTTTTTCGTACTGTCTTTCTAATCCCTCGAGTAAAGGCAGACTTTAACGAATGGCAGGTCTTCTGACTGACTCCTAATCTTGAAGCCTTCCCGATAGAATAACACCCTATCAGTGGCAAAGGTTCTTTTCAAGACTTTAACAGAGCTTCACAGCAGCGGGACTGTCCGGGATTTACACCCGGTTCCCTTTTAATCCAGACAACAGTTATTGTTCGTCCGAAACCAATTCGGAGGCAAAGATAGATGTTTTTTTAATTTTATCTGGAATTAAATACGAAATAATGTATAAAAGTGTTTATCTTTGCCCCCGGAATTGGCAATCGGGAGGGCTAACCTGCCCTCCGATGTAAGGGAATCCGGTGCAATACCGGAGCTGTACCTGCAGCTGTAATCCTCAATAAAAAAATGTCTGTAACTACAGAAGCCACTGTTGCGGCAACGCAATGGGAAGGCAGTACAGGCAGAGGAGAGCCAGAATACCTACCAACTTCCGCAACTTGAGCACTGAACTTCCAGGATTAGAAGTGAGATGTCCCCTATACTATAATAGTAGGTAGATTTCCTATTTTATTCTTTACGGGTCATTACCATTTACACAATAGAAGCGACGTGCCGTATTTTATTTATTCAACGAAAATCGGCGAACGATGAAGCACAAGTATTTACTTGGAGCGGTGCTATTGTGTGTAATGCAAAATGCTACAGCGCAAAGCATCCTCGAAAAGAAGAATGAAAAAGAGCTCTCATTATTACTCAATGAAGTAGTAGTGACAGGAACAGGTACCGAACATTATCTTAAAGATGCCCCGGTACAAACAGAAGTGATTACTTCCAAAGCATTGGAACAATATCAGGCACGTAGCATAGACGACCTGTTAAGCGGCCTTTGCCCCTCACTCACCTTTCACGATGGCGATATGGGAAGCCATATTCAGATGAATGGGCTCAACAATGACTACATTCTCATCATGATCAACGGCAAACGTATGAACGGAGACATCGGCGGGCAAAATGACCTGAATCAATTGAACCCCGACAACATCGACCGAATTGAGATTGTGAAAGGTGCCGCTTCTTCACTCTATGGTAGCGATGCCATTGCCGGAGTCATCAATATCATTACCAAACGTAACCGGGAGAAGATGGAACTGACCAATACCACCCGTGTAGGTGAACATGGCGATGTGCGGCAAAGCACCAGTTTCGGTTTCAATCATGGAAAGCTAAAATCGGTGACGGGTATAAATTTCCGTCATACGGATGGCTGGCGAAATACGGATATGCAATGGGATCAAAATCAACTGAAATCCGGTTCCACTATGCTCACCGTAAACCGTTCTACCAACTATACCCTATCTGAGAACTTAGAATGGAAAGCTAATAAAAAGCTGGATCTTAATGCTGAAGCTACCTTCTATCAAAGATGGGTAATGCGCTCTCACGGACAATGGAAATTCTTAGCCAATGATTTTTATTATCGCAACTACACCTTCGCAGCAGGAGGCAAATACAAACTCAATAGCCGCAATTATGTTACCGCAGACCTCTCTTATGGCCGGTTCGGTTACTTCTACGACTACAAATTGAATGAGTATACTGATTACTATGAGGACGGCGATCGCCATAAACATATCACTTACTATGCCGGTCAACGCATCAAACAAAGTATTCAGCAACAGTTGTTGGCACAGTTGAAGGGTATTTTTTACTTCGGCGAACAACATATTCTGAATACTGGAATAGAGTATCAGTACAACCGCCTTGAATCCCCCCATCACATAGATGGCGACCTTGCTTCCATTTATTCTCTTGCCGCTTATGCACAGGAAGAATGGACAGTAACCAATCATCTGATACTGACTGCCGGCGTACGTGGTACCTACTATAAAGAAACAGGTTTCAATCTCAGTCCGAAAATTTCGGCACTCTATAAGGTTAATGATTTTATCAATCTGCGTGCTTCATACGCATTGGGTTATAAGACACCTTCCATTAAAGAACTTTATTATAACTATACCGGTAGTATTGGTGGAGGGGCATTGACCGCCTATCATGGCAATACAGACTTGAAAGCACAGACTTCCCGTTACGCTTCTTTGGGTTTCGAATATGTGGGCAAAAAGTTCCAGGCAAGCGTTACCGGCTACCTGAACAACATCAGCAACATGATTGAGTTAGTGGAAATTGGCATTACTCCCGATGAAAAGTTCCTTGAAGTAGAAAAAAGCAAGCAGTATAAGAATCTGACGAAGGCACGCATCTATGGTATGGATTTCACCTTCAATTATCGTCCCACCAAAGACATTACTTTAGGTGGCGGCTACAGCTATGCTGATCCTAAAGCACAATATGCCAAAGAAGGCGACGATTATATGAAATATACCTATATTGATGCCACTTCCAATCATAACACTACGCTCAATGCTACCTGGCAGCACTCATGGAGCAGCTACCGCCTCGGTATAGGTATTTATGGCAAGTATCAGTCTACACTCCATTACAATACAGACAATGATGCCGATGGCTATCAGACTTGGCGTATCAATACTGCCCATTCGCTGCTAAAGATGAAAAAATGGTCGCTAACCATGAATGTGGGCGTAGACAATCTCTTCAATTACATAGACCGTACTCCATTCGGACGCAACCGTGCAACAACATCTCCGGGACGTAATTTCTATGCTTCAGCCCTCATTAAGTTTAAAAACAAATAACCCTTTTAATAATTAATGTAATATGAACAAATTTAAATCTTATTTGCTGGCAGCTCTTGTAGCTACCACAGTTTGTACAGGATTTACTTCCTGTGACAACGATGATGAAGAAAGTACCAAAAATCCGGCAATTGAAGTAGTGACCCGTGCTAAGACACACGATACCGCTATCCTGCTTTGTACTTTCGGTAGTACCTACAATGAATCACTCAAAGTGTATGACGATGTAATCGCCGACTTTAAAGCAAAGTTTCCTGATGCAGACATCTATATGTCTTTTACCTCACGTACTTGTATCGGTCGTGCCGAAGCTTCTACAGGCGTTGCACGCTACAAGTTGTCGGATTGGTTGCAGGCTATCGGTGATGCTGGTTATAAGCGTGTGGCTGTACAATCACTTCACGTTATTCCCGGTGAGGAGTATCTTTCATTGATGAACACCGACATCAAGAAGAACTTTATGATTGAAGATTATCCGCACATCAACGTGTTGAAAGGCGCCAACCTCCTTGCCAGCGACGAAGACACAGAAGCTGTGGCCAGTGTGCTTTATGACCACTACAAGGATAAACTTGCCGACAAGAAGAATCTTGTCCTGCTGATGGGACACGGTAACCCTGACAAAAACTACAGCGCCAATGGAAAATACTCGGATATGCAAACAGCGTTGCAAAAGAAGGCTACCAACAAGAATATCTTTGTAGGTACCGTTGATTACGGCGACATGTTGTTCTGGCCGAAGGAAGAGGAAGAGAAAGCTGCCAACCGCATACCAGAAAGTCAAATCGACAATTACCCCGGTTGCATCTATTCTCAGATCATGAAATACTGTGATGATAATAATCTGGAACCTACTGAAGTGAACGTATACCTCGCTCCGTTCATGTCTATTGCCGGAGATCATGCTCACAATGATCTTTGGGGACTTGAAGCTATGGCTGAAGGTGACGATTTGAGCAAAGTAGAACTCAATACCAACGAATTCAGCTGGCGCGAACGTCTTGAAAAGATCGGTTTCAAAGTTGACCGCAACTTCGAATCACACCCTGTAGATAAAGCGGGCTCTGACCATGGCATCAAAGATGGTTGCAGCATCAAGGCATTAGGCAGTTTCTCTGAAATCCGTAAGATTTGGGTAAACCACCTTTATGAAAATTGGAATGATGATGATGCCTGGGAGAACGGTGAAGGTTATCAACCGGGTGCATAAATAAAAACTCAACGTGATTCTCTCTTTTTAGTCCAAGACCGGCACATCCTCCGAAGTTATTTCGGAAATGTGCCGGTCTCTTTTTAAATATAGTTACCTATTGATGATTACCTATCGTCTGAAACGATAGGTAATATCATTCATCCTGCCGCCGTTTTCTATACGATACAGCCGTTGATTTGTCCGTTCAGACTTCAATCCACCCAAATTTTCCATATAGGGACCTAGCTTGATATACTGAAAATACTGTGTATCCAATCCGGCTGGCAATTCCGGCTTACCTGAATACCACCCTACTTTCACCTTACCAATTGATTGCCGGGAAAGAAATTTCGCCAACCGCTCTATTTCAAAAGGCTCTGCATCTCCACCCATAAAACAGATGCAAGTTACTGCACTACCATATTTATGTAGTAATGTAATAAGACTTTCTTCTGTTAAGGCATCTCCTACATTTTCCATCAGATAAGGGCTATGGCATCCCTTGCACCTATTGGGGCAGTTAGACAGATTGATTGCCAACGTAACCTCATCGGGTATCTCCTGAAAAACGATATCATAATCAGTGTACCGAAGCATAATATCTGCGTTCGGCCTCCTTTTGCCGTGGTTGTGAAAAATTGCTGACACGTTTCATGTAACCGATGATACGGGTCAGGTAATCTACGTTTTGGCTATGACAATGGGGACATTCTTTCAAGTACCGCTTGTCAATGTGCTTGCATTCGTTACAGATTGTGTTCGGTATATTAAAAGTAAAGTAATTACACCCCTCTGTGGCGGCTACACGTAGCAATTGCCTGTATTGTTCTTTACTCAGATGCTCTTCCAAATTCATGTGCAGAGCCGACCCACCAGTCAGATGTTCGATATAACGACGGCCGTGCAGGCGGAATTTATCTACAATATTCAGTGAAGTGTCTTCTACAATGTAGAAATAACTGTTGTAGCAGTCACGGTAAGTCTCGAAACCGGCTTCCCTATCCCACTTGGCATGCTTTACGCCTACATTCTCGGCTGGTATCATTTCGCAATTGAAAAGTAAGTCTTTAGTACGGTATTTTTTGTTGTACTTCTCGATAATACTTAGAATCTCCTGTACAAAGGCTTCATACTTCGGGTTATCATTGATGTCTATACCCATAAATTGGGCAGCTTCTACCAAGCCATTCACGCCGATAGTGAGATATTGACGTCCCATATTGATATATCCGGCATCGAATAAGGGCAACATACCTTTACTTTGAAGTTGTTTTAGGTTCTCGTTATAAGCCATTTGAACCTTATGAGCCAAGTCTACCACATCTTCGAGGAAGAAGTGATAAAGTAATCCCGACTTCACGGCATGCTGGATGCAACGGTTCAGGTTGATGGTAAGCACGCTCTTCGAGCCGGTAGATACGCCACCAGCGCCAAGGGTGTAGCTGAAACCATTATCTTGTATCTCATTGCGCAAGCGGCAACAACTACTCAACGAGTCGGCATTATCGCTCATATAAGTAAAGAATGAGTGTCCTTCAGCATACATTTCGGCTGTGAAATCGCCATATTCTTTGTCGAGTACATCGCCGTCTTTGGTCAGCAACGCCATAGTCTCTACAGGGAAAGTGAGCACAGTTTTGGTGCGTTCCTTATTGAACCATTTCATAAATCGTTTCTGCAACCAGCTCAGAGAATTCCAATCGGGCTTGCTGCCATCAGGGAAGACGAAATGCTCAAAGAGGCTGTTGAAATAGTATTGGTCGTAATAGGCTACATTCCAGAATACAGCCTGGAAGTTGCGTGCTCCCGTGGGTTGGTTGATGGAGTAGACTACTTGCTCGAAGCAATCGGTAATCATCTTGTCAATGGTTCTTTGCTTCTTAGAAAGATCCACTACCTTTTCGGGATGCAGGTAGTAGTCTTCGCCATATTCCTTGCCTACGAAGTGGTTCATATACATCAGGAATTCCGGGGTGGCACAGGCACCACTCAGCATGCTTGATACGATAAAAACCATATTGATGAAACCACCGCAGAACGATTTCAGATTGGTGGGTGCGGTGGAGTTTCCGCCGATGGAATTTGTTCCGGCTATCAGCCAAGGGTACATGGTGATGCTGGCACAATAGTTGGCGAGGCTTGTTTCGTCGTTCTTGTAAATAAAGTGATGATTCAATAGTTCTATGTATCGGTCGGAAACTTCTTTGCCATACATATCCTTCAGGCGGTCGGTCAGTAATCGACGATTCAGACGAATGAAGTTGTCTTTGGGGAGCTCGCCTATCAAGGTAGCTACGTTCTTGTTTTCTACATTAGCGTTAGAGTCGTACTTGCTGCCTGTCGCGGGATTGGAAGCTTCGCAATAATCCAGCAGAAAACGGAGTTTGTCGCGTACACCACGGTCTTCCAAATGCTTTTGACGATAGAGCATAAATGCCTTGGCTACGGCATAATAATGTTCTGCCATCAAGGCTACTTCTACTTGGTTCTGGATTTCTTCCACACTGGTTCCGTCACTGACGCTTACCCGGCTCAGGATATTTGTAATTACGTCCTGAGTGGCAAAACTGCCCACTGACAAAAATGCCTTGCTAATGGCGTTCTTAATTTTATCGAGTGAGAAGGCTTCTTTTTTGCCATCTCTCTTGACGATGAAAGTTTCTGAATTGATCATATCTATAATTTGAATTTAAAAGATGATTAAACAGCAAATTCATACACGTCAATGCACACAGCAACCAAGTAATAAAAAGAATCTTCTGACGGACCCGTTCTATAGCCTTTCACCCGAAAGCATTGAATGATGAAACTGAACAATGGCAGGTCTTCTGACTTGCTTCTGTTGCAACGCCTTCCCGGTTCCTGAACATTAGAGCCAGTGGCATTAAAGAATGTCGCAACGCTTCCCCCTACACAGGAGACAAAGCTTACAGCTACGGGGATAGTTCCTGACTTTCACAGGATTCCCTATTAATTCCTCCTCACGCAAGGTGAATTGGAAACCATTTTCAGAGGACAAAGATAGAAATAAATCAAGAGCCTGCAAACAAATCCGCTCTAATTACTCAACGAAATTTATACCCTAAGCCCTTTCAGAAAAACAGGGAAAATTAACCCGATTTACGGCTACTCCCCCCAATAATGCATTTCAGTTCTTCAAATGACACAGCTGACCATTCGAAATGACGCAGCTCAGCTCTACCAATGATGCAGTTTGTGAGTGCTAAGCTGCGTGGTTTGGGCTGACGACCTACGTCATTCCGAATGGTCAGCTGTGTCATTTCGGAGGGCAGGTTTTCTGAATTAGGAAATTTCTTTTCCTTAAAATATGTTTCTCTGCAAAAAGTCTATATCTTTGCGCCCGCTTAGGTGATACGGCTGTTTTTCTTTCCGCCGTATTAAAAGGGAATTCAGTGTAATGCTGAAGCAGTGCCCGCTACTGTAAAGCCTGTGTTTATGCGCTGTAAACAAGCTAGATTAAACAACAGAAAGTGTCTTCTTTTAACCACTGTCCGATAGATACGGGAGGCGCCTCCCGAAAGTATCAGGATGGGAAGGTTGGACTTTCTGTAAGGCTGAGCCAGGAAACCTGCCTAAGTTACCATAAAAATAACAAATCTCCCGGGGTCAGGAGGTTTAAGTATTAATCACATTTTATCAATCGATGAAAAAACAGTTATTATTGGCAGCCGTACTCAGCTGTCTGACAGGAGTTCTTTATGCCCAAGTGACATTGAGCGGGAAAGTAACCGACAAAGAAAACGGCGAGCCATTGGTAGGCGTCAACATCCGCGTGGATAAAAGTTTGGCAGGAAGTACCACCAATGGAAAAGGAGAGTTTAGTATCAGCAATCTTCCCGAAGGAAAACATGTATTGAGTTTTACCTATGTAGGCTTCACCCCTCTGCACTACACCTCTAAAGGTAATGAGAAAAACATTCTCATAAGTATGGAAGAGAATTTCAACAACATCGGTCAAGTAGTAGTAACAGGTACAGGTACACATCGTCGCATGACGGATAGCCCCGTTCCTGTTTCGGTAATTACCGCCAAAGAAATAAGTAATGCCAATGCTTCTACGCTGGAAGATGCATTAGTAAAACTCAGTCCGAATATCTCATCCTACACCAACGGTATGGGTACTACAATGAGCCTGAATGGTATAAACGAAGATTATGTACTGATTCTTGAAAATGGCAAACGTTTGGCCGGCGAAGATCGCTATACCCGTATCAATATAGCAAATATCAAGCGTATCGAAGTTTTGAATGGTGCAGCGTCCGCATTATATGGTAGCGATGCCATTGGCGGTGTAATCAACATTATTACAGATGATGCCAAGAACACGATAAATGTATCTAGCTATACCCATTATTCCAGTGAAGGACGTTGGACCGAAACATTCAATGCGGACGTCAATGCAGGTAAGTTATCTTCTTACACCTCCTACCAACACCTCCAGGCAGGAAGCTGGCAGAACAACAACATCGATGAAAACGGAAACCTTACGGGCAAACCCACTTCAGTAGGCTTTTACTCTAATACCGTGAACCAGCGTTTCGTGTTTAACGCTACAGATAAATTATCATTCTATGTACGCGGTACTTATTATGACAACAAAACCCGTCGTCCGCAAGATGCCACCTACTTCACTAAAAGTAAAGACAAATATGTAGAAAAAGATGCCTACACCTATAACTTGAAACATGAGACCTATACCTACGGTGCAGGTATGAAATATATGATTAACCGCAACGCTTATATTGATGCCGAGTTTTACTCAGATAATTTCTCTTCCGATTACGTCTACTTCAAAAAGACGGGAGACTATATGCCGGGAGATGAAGTAACCCGTAAAAAAGTGAACTACTACAACGGCAATGTAAAGGGGATTTTCAGAATAGGTAATTACAACCGTGTATCGGTTGGTGTAGAATACGTCAACGAACAGCTGAATAGCGAGTCGGACAACATTTCTTCTAAAAATATCTATACGATGGCTCTCTATGCGCAGGACGAAATCAAACTGATGAAAAATCTACAGGCTGTGTTAGGACTGCGTTATATCTATAACGAAAACTTTAAGAATCATGCTACTCCCAATGTAGCCCTGATGTACAAACTCGGAAATCTTAATCTACGTGCCGCCTACGCTGCCGGTTTCCGTACTCCTACCCTCTCGCAGCTTTATGCAACGGATGAGTCGAAGACATCCAGCCGATATACAGTTGGTAATCCTAATCTGAAACCGGAAAAGAATAATTTCTATTCACTGAATGCGGAATACAACTACCAATGGATTTCAATCTCGGCAACCGGTTTTATTAATGACATCCGTGACATGATAAACTACCGTACCCTCTCCGACAAGGAAATTACAGCCATGGGATTGGATGAAAAGCATGCTGTGTTTGACGAGATACGCCAACGTGATAATATAGATAAAGCAAAAACCAAAGGACTCAGTTTCAATGCAACTGTAAACCTTGGAGCCGGTTTCAGAGTCAGCGGTGGCTATACCTACCTCGATACTAAAGCCAAACAACGAAGTGAAGACGGAACCTACAAAGAATCTCCTATCGACAAAAGTATCCGACACATGGGAAATGTGAACGGACAATGGGAACATAGTTGGAGTTTCTACCGCCTGAATGTAAACCTGCACGGACATCTTCAAGGAGAACGGTACTCGCAAAGTTACGGATATGCTCCCAAGTATCAACAATGGGATTTGAATACCCGCCACACATTCAATTTAAAAACTTTTATTCTGGAACCGGGTATAGGCATAGAGAATATCTTCGACAAGATAGATGACCGCCCCTGGAATAATAACTTCTCTACGCTGAATCCGGGACGTTCGGTATATGTAAGTTTAGCCGTAAGATTCAAAAAATAAGGCAAATAACGATTCATAGAAACCTTCATACAAATTCCCTCCTCTGTCATGTACATCAGGAGGGAATTTGTATAATGTCCTCATTAAAAAAAGCACTTCATTTTCTTAAAATAGTTTTCTTCTTACTAAAAAATAAATATCTTTGTCCCCGCTTAGGTGATGCAACAGATGTTCAATTTGCTGCATAAAAGGGAATCCGGTGAAAAGCCGGAACAGTGCCCGCTACTGTATAGCTTATAGCTCACTTTGTTCAAGCAAAGGAAAGCCTAAAGAAAGCATTCACACATATTAAACCACTGTTCTGCAATTACGAAATTGCGTTTCGGAATTTAAGGACGGGAAGGTTAAGCTTTCTTTAGAAGCCAAGTCAGGAAACCTGCCTGAGTAATTACGTAATTAACGCTCTCCCGGGGTCAGGAAGGCAAGTATTAATTCATATTTATCCATCAATGAAAAGACAAAACTGGCTGTTCATCCTCGTGGGAGGATGTATGGCAATGAGTGCATCCGCTCAGGAGACGAAGACTAAAAAGAATGAGGATTTAAGTTTTGAACTTAATCCGGTAGTGGTAACAGGTACAGGTACACATCACAGACTGAAAGACACACCGACACCTGTAAGCGTAATTACTGCTAATGAAATCAAAAAAGCGGGTATTACAGATTTTCGTGAAGCTATGGCCATGTTGGAACCGTCGCTCTCCTTTCAAACCAATGCCATGGGTGACTACCTGATGATGAACGGACTCTCCAATAAGTATGTGCTTATCCTTATTAACGGCAAGAAACTGACAGGTGATAGTGATAACAATATCGACTTGAACCGCATCGACATGAGTAATGTGAAACGTATCGAAATTCTGAAAGGTGCAGGCTCCGCTTTGTACGGTTCAGATGCTATTGGAGGTGTTATCAATATTATTACGAATCAACCTTATAATCTGATAACTGTAACTTCAAACACAAAAGTAGAAGAACGAGGGCAATTTAGTCAAACAGTAAATCTGGATATCACAACAAAGAAATTCGGTTCCTATACTTCTTATCAACGCCGCCAAGCAGAGGGGTGGTGTCTGACCCGTGAAGAAGGCGGAGAACCTCGTTATCAAAATGATGCTAACGCCTTCTATACAGACAACTATAGCCAGATGTTCAGATTTACTCCGAATGAGAAATTCTCTGCATATGTAGAAGGTAATCTTTATGATCGTAAAGTAAAACGTCAACCTGAATATTCAACCTATAACCTCACGTATGATGCTTACAGTTTAGGTACAGGGTTTAAATATAATTTTAATAAAAAATCCTATCTTCAATTTGATTTACGTAATGATAATTATGATACCAATTGGTTGTATAATCAAGATGTAATGGATAAGAAAGGAGAAAATATCGTCAATTATGATGGAGAAGAAATACGCCAGAAACGTCAGCACTATTACAGCGGAAATCTGAAATCCTTATTTCGCTTCACTGAAAACACTCGTACCATTTTTGGTGTAGAATACATTCAGGAAACATTAGATCGCCCTTCGTTTAATGTTGATGAACGTGCTTATACATGGGCTGCTTATGCACAAGAAGAAATTACCTTATGGAAAAACTTACAAATACTTGCTGGTCTGCGCTATGTATATCATGAAACAGCCAAAAACAATATTACTCCCAAAGTTTCCTTAATGTACCGTCTGGGTGATTTCACTTTCCGCGGACAATATTCAGCAGGATTCCGTGCACCGGGATTGGATGAATTATACAAACATTCTTATTCACAGAGAATGGCTAAAAGCGGTGGTACTTTAAGCTATGGTAATAAATATCTGAAAGCAGAAAAAAGTAATTATGGATCTATCAATGTAGAATTCAACAAGAGCTGGTTGACTCTTGGAGTTACTGGATATATTAATGAAGTACGTGATATGATTGTTAATCGTACAGTTGCCATTACTGATTACTCGGAAG
Organism: Bacteroides sp.; assembly: GCF_030151085.1. GTDB lineage: Bacteria > Bacteroidota > Bacteroidia > Bacteroidales > Bacteroidaceae > Bacteroides. The sequence goes on from NZ_JASLER010000006.1 coordinate 28,395, forward strand.
CAGAACAAGAAATTTACATAGAAGATGCAACTTTTTTGTTTGGTAATAAAGTAAACCTTGCCAAAGTTGGACATTTTGTCAATAATGATAAGGCTTTGATTAAAGGCTTTGAAGTAAATTTGAATGCTAACATCGGTTATGGTTTTTCTTTAGGAGGCAATTACACTTTTGCAGATGCTAGAACTAAAGATATAGAACAAGGTTGGCGTCGTATTGAGCGTAGTGTACGCCATTCTGGTAACGTAAATGCTAATTACGCACATTCATGGAAAAATTACCGCTTAAATGTGAATTTGAATAGTCGTATCCAAAGTAAACGGACTCATCTGGCATTAAGTAAAGGAGAATGGAATGACACTTCCGCTCCCGGATTTGCATTATGGAATATCAGCACCCGACATGCTTTTGATAGTTTCAAAAACTTTAGCATTGAACCAGGAGTAGGTATTAATAACATCTTTAATTATAGCGATCGTCGTCCTGATGCAGATCATCTGACTTCTCTCACGCCCGGCCGTACTGTTTTTGTAAGCCTTTTACTTCGATTCAAACAATAATCAATTATATATATATGAGAATTATATCACTTTTTATCCTGTTAACCATCTCCCTCCTCTGCCGCGCGCATGGGGGAGGTAACTACGAACACAGCGATATGCTCGCAAGTATGAAACCCGGCGACAAAGCCGCCCTTCTCATGGTACACTTCGGTACTACGCACGATGACACCCGTGCCCTTACCATTGATGCAATCAATGCAAAGGCGCAGGCTGCTTTTCCTGAATTAAAATTCCAGGAAGCCTACACATCCCGTATCATTATCCGTCGCCTCAAAGAACGTGGCATCGAGAAAATAACTCCACTGGATGCACTCCTGAAACTTCGTGGAGAAGGCTATACACACGTTATCGTACAAAGTACCAATATCATTGACGGTGTAGAAATGGAATCACTGCGTAAGGATGTAGAGAGTGTATTGCCTTTCTTCAAAGAAATTCGTGTAGGCACTCCCCTGCTCTATTCCATAGAAGATGCCGAGAAGGTTGTTGACATATTGGGGAAACGTCTCAACACATCCACACAGGGAAAGAAAGCTGCCAAAGAAAATATTGTCCTCGTAGGTCACGGAACTTACACGCCCAGTACCGCCATCTACAGCCAAATGGATTATATGCTGAAAGCAAACGGACTGACCAATTTCCATGTAGGTACCATCGAAGGTTATCCTACTTTCGAAACCATGCTTGCACAGTTAAAAGCCGCCAAAGCTAAACAGGTAACCCTTGTTCCCTTCATGTTCGTTGCCGGAGACCACGCTAAAAACGACATTGCCGGAGAATGGAAAGAAGCACTTGAGAAAGAAGGATATACCGTCAATGCACATCTCGAAGGATTGGGACAAGTTCCTGAAATACAGGAAATATTCATCAACCACATTCGTTTCGGACTGAAACACCGCATGCTGGACATCATGACGAAAAAAGCAGCCTACGCTGCCGGCAAAGATGTAGAATAAAAGGGAAACGATGAATGTTATTACCCAATTAATATACTCTATTCATAGGATACTGGGCACTCTGCTCTGTATCCTATTTCTCATGTGGTTCCTCTCCGCTTTCGTGATGATGTACCACCGTTTTCCCCGTGTCAACGCGAAAGAAAAACTACAAAAGCAAGAAATACTCTCCACATCGGGTGATTCACTGCCGGACATTGCTTCCGTCATAGCCCGCCTTCCCCACAAAGAAAAAGTCAGAAATCTGACCCTCGACCGCAATTTAGGACAAACGGTTTTCCATATCCGTACAAACAAAGGGGAATATAATCTTCCTCTGAGTCCAGCCGACTCAATGCCACAGATGGATAATGAACATATCCGGCAGATAGCTGCCTTGTGGTGTTCTGCTCCCATAGCCCGCATGGATACGATACATTCCTTAGACCAATGGATTCCATTCGGCGAATTAAAAAAAGAAATGCCCATCTACAAGATACATTTCGCCGATGATGCCCAAACCCAACTTTACCTAAGCTCACGAAACGGCGAAGCCTTACAATTCTCCAACCGGAACGAACGTTTTTGGGCATGGATGGGCGCCATTCCCCACTGGGTCTATTTCACTTGGTTGCGACAAGACACTGCACTATGGAATAAAACAGTCATCTGGTTATCCGGCCTAAGTTGTATTATGGTCATTGCAGGTATCTGGGTAACTATAGATATATGGTGCAAGACACGCCGCAACCGTCACCACCGTTTTTCACCCTATCGCAAAAAATGGTATCACTGGCACTACATGACCGGAATATTCTTCGGGATATTTGTACTGACCTTTACCTTCAGCGGCATGATGTCCTTAGCGGATATTCCCGAATGGATTCATAAACCAGCCTTGAAGAACAACCCTGCACGTACACTACACGCCCATGCTCCCCAACCGGACCAATATACATTGGATTATCGCAGTATCATAGCAGCCTATCCCCAAGCCTTACAGATAGAATGGAGCAATTTCCGTGAACATCCCTACTATACCGTTAAAGACGGAAAAACAGAATTTTACATAGATGCAGCCGATAGCCTGTCCCACCCTTTACAACTCTCCGAAGACGAAATCCGTAGAGGCATCGAAAGTATATACGCCTCTGATAGTGTATCTGCTCATCACTCCATGACGATTCGGATGTCACAGCTCAACCACTTTGAAACATACTATCGTGACATGAGCAGCATGTACCGCGGACGTCCCCAACTCCCCGTCTGGAAAGTAACTGTAGAAGATGCTGACCGGAGCGTCTATTATATCCATCCGGAAACGGGTATTATCCGCCATGTCGATATTTCCTCCCGATGGAAGTACTGGTCATACACGGCCTTGCACCGTATGCGTCTGCCCGGACTGAACTCCAACGCCACCCTGCGCAAAACCATCCTTTGGGCATTGCTGCTCGGCGGAACCGTTGTTTCTGTTACCGGCCTTGCGTTAAGCATCAATTATCTGCGGAGAATATGCCGCAGGATACGAAAATCAGAAAGATATATAAGAAGATGAACAAAAGAAGATTAGGACTACTCCTGGGTAGTGCAGTCTTAGTGATTGCCGCCTATTTTGCCACCTATCGGTATTGGTTGGCGCCCACCCGTATCCTCATTGTCAATCCGTTGCCGGCACAAGCGGCAGACATTGCCTTAAACAATGATAGCAAACATATCGAAGTGACGTGCATCAAGATGGAAGAAGTGAAAGACTTGTCCGGCTACGATGCCATTATGATGTACGGCAGAGGATTGTTTCTCGACGAGACACAGATTGCCGAGATGGAACGGGTAGCTGCCCAAGGTGTACCTATCTTCACGAATGCCTTACGAAACTTTAACTTCATCGCCAACTATAACATCACGCCCGAACAGCAGGCTACTTTGCAGACATACTTCCAGAATGCCTGCAAGAAAAACTACCGGAATGCTTTGCGCTATCTGCGTCATTTGTCTACCCCACTACGCCGGGGTGACCAAGAATTTGAAGTCCCTGTAGAGTTACCCAACAATCTGTACTACCATCAGGAATACGGCCAATACTTCAACACCCATGAAGAACTGACCGCCTATCTCAAACAGAAACACCTTTACCACGAGAATGCCCGCACTCTCGCCTTTATCTCCGGTATCAGTTTTCCGATGGAAGGAAACCGTGCACATGTGGACACGCTTATTTCACGACTGACACAGGCCGGATTCAATGTCTATCCCATCACAGGAAGCGGTAAAGGACGGGAAGACATGATACATTCGTTGCATCCCGATGCCATGGTTTATCTCCCTATGGGACGTCTGGGCAATGATTCCCTGATTCAATGGCTGCATGATGAAAACATTCCCCTCTTCATGCCCTTCCCATTGGTGCAGCCTCGTGAAGAGTGGCTGGACGTTACCAAGCCCGTTAGCGGAGGAACACTTACGGCACGTGTCGTCGTACCCGAGATAGATGGCGGCATGGCCCCACTCTGCATTGCCACCCAGAATGAAAACAAGGAAGGTTACTTCCTGCATACTCCCGAACCTGAACGGATAGATGCCTTTATCGACCATATCACCCGCTACATGGCACTCCGCAACCAGGCCAACAAAGACAAGCATATCGCAATCTGCTACTTTAAGACTCCCGGTAAAGATGCTTTATTGGCAAGCGGTATGGAAGTCATCCCCTCTCTCTACAACTTTTTGAAGCGCCTGCGCAACGAAGGCTATAACGTGAGCGGACTTCCTGCCACCGTAGAAGAATTTGGAAAACAGATACACCGCGATGGTGCAGTGATGGGCTCATATGCCAAAGGTGCACAGGAGCAATTCCTAAAGACTGCACATCCCGTATGGCTGACCACCCGGCAATACGAACAATGGGCGCACGAGATTATTCTTCCCGAAAAACACAAGGAGGTGACAGACCGCTACGGAGATGCTCCCGGCAATCTGTTGGCAACCAAAGATAGCATAGCCATAGCCTGCCTGCAATTCGGCAACATACTGTTATTCCCCCAACCTCGCCCCGCATTGGGAGACGATGATTTCAAGCTGGTACATGGCATGCCCGTAGCACCACCGCACAGTTACCTCGCCCCCTATCTATATATGCAGAAAGGATTTAAGGCTGATGCACTTATCCATTTCGGTACCCACGGAAACCTGGAATATACTCCCGGTAAGAATGTGGGTCAGTCACGGGCTGACTGGTCGGACGCACTGGTAGGCAATCTTCCGCATTTCTATTACTACACTACCGGAAATGTGGGTGAAGGCATCATCGCCAAGCGCCGTACCCATGCCGTGCTTGTCACCCACCTTACACCGCCATACGTAGAAAGCGGTATGCGCCAAAGATATACTTCCCTGCTTGAAGACATTCATAAAATACTGGATGAAGGAACAGAAGGCCACCGCATGCTGGGTATGCGCATCAAGAAAGAAGCCGTACGCCTGGGACTGCACCGTGACCTCGGTCTGGATTCCATTCCCGACAATCCTTATACTGCGGAAGAGTTGGAACAACTGGATGCCTTCACAGAAGAAATAGCCAACGAAAAAATGATCGGAGCCTACTATACTATGGGTGAACCCTATTCCAACCGTGACCTCCTGACCACCACACTCGCCGTTGCCGCCGACCCCTTGGCCTACGAGACCGCCAAGCGTGATCGTGACAAAGGAAAAATAACCACGGAGCAGTTACAGGACTTCACCTATATAACCCATCATTATCTTCCGTCGGCCAAGAAGCGGCTGACTGCCTTGTTGCAGAATCCTCCGAAAGATACAGCCGGCATTGCCGCCGAGCTTCGTCCCGCACTGCTTTACCGCCGGCAACTGGCAGCTTCTACCGCCAATGAGTTCAATGCTATGGTACGTGCCCTGAACGGTGGAACCGTATATCCTGCCCCCGGCGGCGACCCTGTACTGAACCCGAATGTCCTTCCCACCGGGCGGAATATGTACAGCGTCAATGCCGAAACCACCCCAAACTCCCGCGCTTGGGAAGATGGAAAGCGCCTTGCCGAAACCACCTTGAAACAATATCTCTCCAAACACGGAGAGTACCCCCGCAAAGTAAGTTACACTTTCTGGGCGGGTGAGTTTATCACTACCGAAGGCGCTACTCTGGCACAAGTGTTCTGGATGCTCGGTGTAGAACCTGTACGCGATGGGCAAGACCGTGTAGTCGATTTGAAGTTAGTCTCCGGCAAAGAACTGGGTCGTCCCCGCATCAACGTGGTGGTGCAAGTCTCCGGGCAACTCCGTGATATTGCAGGTTCCCGGCTCAAACTACTGACCGATGCCGTACGTCTGGCATCGGAAGCCAAAGACGATGCCTATCCTAACTATGTTTCCTCGGGCACGCTGTTGCAGGAAAAGCTATTGGTGGAAAAAGGTACTTCGCCCAAACGTGCCCGCGAAATGTCCGTCATGCGCATATTCGGTCCGGTAAACAGCGGTTACAGTACAGGTATCATGGGCTATACCGAAAGTAGCGGTTCATGGGATGATGAGAAGGAAATAGCCCAAGGTTATCTCAATAATATGGGTGCTGCATACGGAGACGAAGAGAATTGGGGAAGTTACCAGAAAGATTTGTTCGCCTCCGCCCTCTCAGAAACGGATGTTGTGATTCAGCCCCGGCAAAGCAACACATGGGGCCCCATCTCATTGGACCATGTCTACGAGTTTACCGGCGGCATGTCTCTCACCGTCAAGACCCTGACGGGCAAAGAGCCGGATGCTTATATGGCAGACTATCGCAACCGTACCAACCGCCGCATGCAAGATGCCAAAGAAGCCATTGCCGTAGAAACACGAGCCACCATTCTGAACCCTACCTTCATACAAGAACGCATGAAAGGGGGTGCAGGCACGGCACAGATGTTCGGCGAAATCTTCCGTAACATCTTTGGATGGCATGTCATGCGCCCCTCGGCTATGGATAAAGAACTTTTCAATGACTTATATAAAATGTATATCCTGGATGAAAACCAACTGGGCATACATGACTATTTCCGTGAAGTTAATCCGGCTTCCTTCCAGGCCATGACTGCCGTGATGCTGGAAAGTGCACGCAAAGGTTATTGGAAAGCATCGGAAGAACAACTGAAAACAACAGCCGCCCTGCACGCGCAAATCACTCGTGAGAAAGGCGCCGCCTGCACCGAGTTTGTATGTGGTAATGCCAAACTACAAAACTTTGTTGCCGAACAGCTGGACAACAACACCCGGCAAACTTACAGCCAGGACATGAAAGCTATACACGAAACGTCTGCCGATAACGGGAAAGATGTGGTACTGAAAGAACAAAAGCTCACTCCCGAACAGGAAACTCATAAAAACACAATGAACGGACTTGTGATAGGCATGGTAGTTATGGTGGCTTTTATCGGATTAGTTGTACTACTCAAGAAGAGAAAGAAGCAATAGTATGGAATACGTTATACATCTCTTAGCTATTTTCATTGCCATCAGCTTTCTGCTTAAAACAGGCTTTTATCCCCGTTGGGGGATATTGGCTGTGGCTATATGCTGTGCGTTGTTCACAGGGTTAATCACTCCGTGGATGACTGAACAATCGAAAACAGAGATGGCGCTATTCTTTGCTTCACGTTCCAAAATGCTGAATCTCTCAGTATGTGTTACGTTGGAAGCAGCCGTGATGATTGCTTTCTGCTTTGACTGCTTTGCAGCAGCAAGGGTTCGCAATACTGTCTTTAAACAAGCGGTCACCTTTCTGTTAAAGCTATATCCGGGGGTGTTGATAGGCGGAGTGATATGCTATGCGTTGGCATTGCTGCTTTTCTCGTTTCCCGGCATAGATTTCGGTAGTCTTTCCTGGATAGCGGCTATCGCTACATTTCTGCTTGTTTATGGAGGTTGTCGGCTATTACATACGATAATAGGTGACGAACCCGTGCGACTGGAGGTCTTATTTATCGTAAACATCTTCATTGTCATTCTGAGTATTATCACTACCGGATATTAACAAGCACATTCATCATTAGTAAATCAAATAATCATTCAATATCTATCATGGAAACAATTTCAAACACCCTCTTCTGGATATCCAACGGACTGCTGGTTCCTGTCGTTGTACTGCTGTTACTTTTCTTCTTTCGCGCCATCATTCTTGCCGGAGGCTTCTTCGGGGAGTTCTACCAACGCATGAAACTACAAAAGCAATTGGCAGAAATGCTGGAAACCGTAACCACCGAAACCATAGACGAGCAGTTGCAGCTACTTCCGCCTGCCGGCAATTCTCCGTTGCTTCGTTGTTTGAAGAAGCTGTCGGAGCATAGGGACAATGCAGCCTATTGCGAGCGCATGTTGGCAAACTATGAGGTGGATGCGGAGAAAGAGTTAGGACGTTCGCGCACCTTTATCAAATTAGGCCCGATGTTGGGGTTGATGGGTACTCTCATTCCGATGGGCCCCGCATTGGTAGGATTGGCCAACGGAGATATCTCCTCAATGGCATATAATATGCAGGTTGCTTTTGCCACTACGGTTGTGGGACTGGTTATTGCCGCTGTTGGCGTCGTAACGCTACAAGTAAAGCAACGTTGGTATGCCCGCGAGATGAACGATCTGGACTACCTCGACAAGACACTCCGAAACGAAACCTCTAATACTGTGAAAGGATGAAACGGAACAAACTTCTGCACAATGATACTGATTCCGACCCTATGGGTACGGTAGCCAATCTTTTCGATGTAGCTATGGTATTTGCTGTAGCGTTGATGGTAGCCCTTGTTTCTCGTTTCAGCATGACGGAGATGTTCTCGAAAGAAGATTTCACCATGGTGAAAAACCCCGGAAAGGAAAACATGGAGATTATCACCAAAGAAGGCAAAGAAATCAAGAAATACACGCCCAGCGAAGAGCAAAAAACATCCGGCAAGAGAGGGAAAAAAGTAGGTATCGCCTATGAGCTTGAGAATGGAGAGATCATTTATGTGCCCGAATGAAATAAGCATTACCTAGATATAGCTATTTTACCCCTCAGTATAACAACTTTTAAGTATTTCAACCTATTGAAGTGGTACGTACCTTTGCGCTGTTATTTAAAATAAAACAATAAATGATAAAGCAAAGACTTTGGACCGCCCTACTGATAGGGGGAGTTATTACAACCAGTGTATATGCACAAGCCGATAAAGGCGATAGTGAAGACATCACTCAAAAGGTATTTGAGTTAAACCCTGTGGTCGTCACAGGAACAGGAACACACCAGCGGCTGAAAAACACACCCGCACCGGTATCGGTCATCACCGCCAACGAGATAAAACGTGCCGGAATCACCGACTTCCAGCAGGCTATGACCATGATGGTACCTTCATTATCTTTCTCGCCCAACGCTATGGGTTCATACTTGATGATGAACGGACTCTCTAATAAATATGTATTGATACTGCTGAACGGCCGGAAAATGACCGGTGACATCAGTGGCAATATCGACATCAGCCAGATAGATATGAGCCGCGTAAAACGTATCGAAGTATTGAACGGAGCCGCTTCCTCGCTTTATGGTTCCGATGCCATAGCCGGTGTTATCAATATCATTACCAACCAGCCCAAAGAGGAAATATCTTTTTCTTCGAACAGCCGTTATACAGGAAAGAATCAATTTACACAAGGACTCAATCTGGACATTGCCAAAGGGAAGCTAGGATCATACACAGCTTTCAAGTACGACCATTCCGACGGTTGGCAAAACAGTGGACTGACCGAAAGCGGTGACGAGCTGATTGAAACATTAGATCAGCTATCTGTGGGGTACAACACTAATAATTTCTCGCAACAATTCACCTACGATGCTACGGATAAGCTCTCTTTCTACGCCAACGGAGGGTATTACTGGCACATGACCGACCGTCCCATTGAACGTGAAGGTATAGACGGTGGAAACAAATACAATACCCATTACGAAGGATATAACTGGGGAACGGGGGCGAAATACAAATTAAGCAACCGTAACTCCATCCAACTGGATTATGTAGGCAACAATTACACTTCACGTTATAACTATATGTTGGCATCCGGTGATTACTTGCCGGGAGATTATTCGTTTACCAAAAGGCAGAAGTTCCATGATGCCGAATTGAAAGGTATATTCGGCTTTACGACCAATAGTACTACTGTGTTTGGAATAGATTACCGTCAGGATATACTGGTCCGTCCGGATGCAGAAGTAGACAAGGGGTTGTATACGTTGTCCGGCTACGGCCAGCATGAGGTGAAACTTTGGGATCATCTCACGGGTATCGTAGGTTTGCGTTACGATCATCACGAACAGGCCGGCGGACGTTTCACGCCTAAGGTAGCAGCGATGTATAATATTGGCAATTTCAATCTTCGTGCCACATACGCAGCAGGTTTCCGGGCTCCCGGAATAGACGAGCTGTATTACAGCATGTTCAAGAAGATGGGCAGTAAATATACCATTTCGATAGGAGACAAAGACTTAAAGCCGGAACACAGCAATTACTACTCGGTAAACATGGAGTACCGCACCAATCGTTTCAGTGCATCCGTTACCGGTTACTTGAACTTCCTGACCGATATGGTTACTTCAAAAACGACTCCTTTCAATGATCTGCCGGCAGAACAGCAAGCGCAATTAAAGGATGAGTTTAAGGAACTGAACGATTTATCTTCTACTGCCAAAGTCAACCTGAAAGAATACATCAACTTCGAGAAAGCGGCTGTACGTGGTTTTGAAGTCAATCTGTCAGGCAATCCGTTTGCAGGTTTCACACTGACGGGTAATTATACATACGCTTATGCTCGTGGCAAAGGGGAAGAGGGATGGCAAAACATTCAGCGTAGTATCCGCCATACGGCAACTCTCAGCGGAAACTATGTTCATAGTTGGAGCGATTATACATTAAATATCAATCTGAACGGTCGTTTGCAGAGCAAGTGTTACTATCCGGGGGATGTTGACGGCGATGCTCCAGGATACGGCATCTGGAATCTTAACACGCGCCATTCGTTCGATTGTTTCAGGAATCTTTCCCTGGAACCGGGCATCGGCATCGACAATATCTTTAATAAAAAGGATATGCGTCCTCTGAATAAGAACTTTACGCTGTATTCGCCGGGACGAATGGTGGTGGTTAGCTTGGCGTTGAAACTTAAATAATCAATCATTCATAACCAATAGAATATGAAACATTTTATTATAACTCTCTGTTTGTTGGGCATCAGTCTCTTCTCCTTGGCGCAAGAAGAGAAAGCGGCACTGCTTATCACTCATTATGGAAGTTCGGACTCTGAAACACGTGCACTGACGCTCGATGTCATTACCCGTGAAGCCAAAGAGGCATTTCCACAATTTGAAGTGCGTGAAGCCTATATCTCTCCTATTGTACGCAAAAGACTGGCGAAAGAGGGTATCGTGAAAGATAGTCCCATTGACGCTCTGCTGAAACTTCGTGCTGACGGTTTTCAGAAAATCTATATTCAGAGCACTACGCTGATTGAAGGTAGTGAGATGACTTCTGTACGCAGGGATGCAGATAAAGTACGTCCTTTCTTCAAAGAGATAAAAGTAGGTAATCCGCTGCTCTATTCGGTGGAAGATTGCGAAAAGGTTATCAGTCTGTTGACGAAGGAACAAACCGGGAAGAAAGAAGATGTTGTGTATGTGGGGCATGGCAACCAACTGCCCAGTACAGCCACATACGCCATGCTGGACTTTATGATGAAGGCGCATGGTTGGAAGAACTTCCATGTCAGTACCATCGAAGGTTATCCGACTGTAGAGGCTACTTTGATGCAGTTGAAGGAAACAAGCCCCAAAACGATTACTTTAGTTCCATTATTGCTGGTATGTGGAAACCATACCAAAGAAGATATTGCCGGTGTATGGAAAGAAAAACTAGAGAAGGAAGGTTATCAAGTAAAGGTGCGTATGCAAGGTTTGGGTGAAAACCAAGCGATCCGGCAATTATATTTCGACCATATCAAAAGCATAATAAACGAGAAATAATCAGCATTGAGATACGAAAAAAACGAGAAGGTCCACCGCTCGCTCCGCCCCACCTGCGGAGTTTGCGGTGGACTTTTTCGTGGGTAGTGTTTATCCCAAGGGATTGTCATTCTCGTCGCCGGAACCACCGGTGGAGCCTCCGCCGGAGATCCCCTTGGCTACCTTGTAGGCAGCGAGCGAAGAGTAGCTGACGCCTGCTTCGAGTACGCCGCCATTCTGAAACTGGAGATTCTTGATAACACCCTCGCGAAGCGTCTTCGAGGGAGTGAAGAGGATGCGTGGCTCTTTAATCATCTGCCCCGCATTGAAGGTGGTTATATCCTCTACGCCTTCGCTTTTGAAGGTGATGCGCAGAGTACCCAGGTCGCCCACTTTTACGATATGTCCTTGCAGGAGCTGCTGCATGGCGTATTTTCCCAGGAGATCCAGTGATGCTTCCATTTCGATGGGGGCCGTGGTGGTATTCTCGGTGGCGGCACGGGTCATGGTCTTGACGTCTTGCGCATCGTTGCCAATAGGGATGGCGTACCATTTCTTCTTAGCAACCTTGTCCTTGGGATTAATTTTCTGAACTAACTTATACTTGTACATAGTGTTTTTAAGTTTTAGCCGATTTGTTCAATGATATTACTTTATAATTATTCAGGTGTCGGCGTCTTTCGGCGATAGGCAGGAGGCATTCGTGAGAGTCCGCACTAGGTGGATATTGTCGGCGGCAAGTGAGGGGTAATGACACTGGTGTGTCACTGGTAATGACATACGGTATGTCATAGGTGGTGACATACAGTATCTCATGGGTGACGACATACGGTATGTCATGAGTGGTGACATACAGTATGTCATTATCACCTCCACGCCTACCCCTTCCACAGATACTCCTGAGCAAGGTCAGCAGGCAGTTCTTGCACGCAAAAGGCTCCGGTACCGACAGAGGGTTCTGTCTTGTACCGGAGCCTTTCATCTACTGTTCGTTGCGGTTTCGCCCGTCCTACGTGTGGGTAGCGGACGGCTTTGCAACGGCAGGACAAATGTAATACTTTATTTCCGTCCGACAAAGGATATAGGGATGTTTCTGCAGGAAAAAATGGAGATTATGAGTTATTGAGTTCTCTACTCAAATACAATCCAAAGGATTACGTTTCATAATCAGCGGATAGCGTTCGGGGTGCTTGAGGCTCTCTATCTCCAAATCAACGCCCAAAGTTTCCCATTCAATAGCCGAACGTCCCGACATGCGCACATTCAGCACGTCGGAGATGCGAGCGTCTCTGAGCCAAGGCATACGATTGTACGAAATGAAAAAGTCATTTCCCTGCACCGAAAGCATGATGCCTTGGGCATTAATCATCAATACGCTTACCGATGTGTTCTGTAAACCGGCGTTTAAATTCGTCTCCATATCGCTCTAAGATTTGAGTTATTTTCTTTAAGTCCTTATTAGTAAAGCCGTAATTCTCGGCAAGTTCCACGGACGGTTCCAACCAGAACTTCGCTTCACACTCCGCTTTCACCACATGAATATGCCGCCGTTCTTCCTCATTTGAGAAGATTTTGAAGCAATAACCGTCTTCACGTCTAAATACCGGACTCATAGTTTATTATTTTATATCGAGCCAAAGATATTTATTTTATACTGAATAACAATGTCCGGCAAGAGATTTTGTTCAGCATACGGAAGAGATTTCTTCGCTTACATCAAATTTATGTCTTATCTTTGCATCTCTAATAGAAAATACGGATATGAAACAACCCAAAATAATTGTTGCCGGTATCGGACCGGGCAACGAACTAGACATTACTCCCGCCGTTATCTCCGCTTTACAAGAATCTGATGTAGTGGTGGGATATAAATATTACTTCCAGTTTGTCACTCCCCATCTTCGTCCCGAAACAGAATGCATAGACACCGGCATGAAGCGTGAACGCACTCGTGCCGAACAAGCTTTCGAACTGGCCGAACAAGGAAAAACTGTTTGTGTCATCAGTTCCGGAGATGCCGGTATTTACGGCATGACACCGCTTATTTATGAAATGAAGCGCGAACGGAACAGTTCTGTAGAGATCATCTCATTGCCCGGTATCAGCGCTTTCCAAAAGGCAGCTTCCCTACTCGGTGCTCCTGTAGGACATGACTTCTGCGTGATTTCCCTTTCAGACCTGATGACACCTTGGGAACGCATTGAGAAAAGAATCATTGCCGCCGCTTCCGCCGATTTTGTGACCGCTGTATATAATCCCAAAAGTGAAGGCCGTTACTGGCAACTCTATCGCCTGAAAGAACTCTTTCTACAAGAAGGACGTTCACCGGAGACTCCCGTAGGTTATGTACGCCAGGCAGGGCGACCGGAACAAGAAGTACACATCACCACGCTAGAGGAATTTAATCCCGAAGAGGTGGACATGTTCACCGTTGTCCTGATAGGCAATTCGCAATCTTACGAATGGAATGGCGCTTTTATAACACCCCGTGGTTATTATCGTGAAACGGATACTCAAGCGAAAAGCATCGGTCAAGACATCATGATCCGTAGTTTCCGTACCATCGAGAAGGAACTGAAGAATAAAGATATTCCCCTCGACCATAAATGGGCCCTGCTACACGCCATACATACCACAGCCGATTTCGAGATGGAAAACCTCTTGCTTACCGATGAAGGAGCAGTAGCGTCACTCTATCAGAACATCGAAAATGGAAAGATCAAGACGATCATTACCGATGTGACCATGGCAGCCAGCGGCATCCGCAAAGGCGCCCTACAACGCCTCGGCATAGAAGTGAAATGTTACCTCGGAGATGCCCGCACCGCAACAATGGCTACCGAAAAAGGAATCACCCGCACACAAGCCGGTATCCGTCTGGCAGTAGAAGAACATCCGGATGCCCTTTTTGTATTCGGCAATGCCCCTACCGCACTCATGGAACTTTGCGACCTGATACGTAAAGATAAAGCCAAACCCGCAGGCATCATTGCAGCCCCCGTAGGCTTTGTACATGTGCAAGAGTCCAAGCACATGGCCAAACCTTTTACCCGCATCCCGAAGATCATAGTAGAAGGACGCAAAGGCGGTAGCAATCTGGCAGCAACATTGATGAATGCAGTATTATGCTTTAATGATGCAGAGCAACTGAGACCGGGAAGAGACGTGTAAATAGTGATTAGTGATTTGTTTGTAATGGAACGGAAGTTTATAATTATAGGAATGAATGATAACCGGGAACCTTTCTTCCCGCCGGAAGTGTTATCACATATACGGCAAGGGAAAGTATTCTCAGGTGGCATACGGCATAAGAATATAGTAAAAGACTTATTGCCTGAACAGGCGGAATGGATATCCATTACCGTACCATTAGATAACGTATTTGCCTGCTATGAGAAGGTCTTTACAGAAACAGAAGAGACAATCATTGTCTTTGCTTCCGGTGACCCGCTGTTTTTCGGCTTTGCCAATACAGTAAAGCGGAAACTGCCTGATGCGAAAATTCGTCTTTATCCCACTTTCAATTCCTTGCAAACCTTGGCGCACCGCCTCGTGATGCCCTACGACGACATGCGCACCGTTTCACTGACCGGTCGCCCGTGGCAGGAATTCGACCGTGCCCTCATAGAACGAGTACCCAAAATCGGCATTCTTACTGACCGCGAACATACTCCTGCCACCATTGCCGAACGTATGCTGGCGTATGGCTACACCTATTATATAATGTATATAGGCGAACACCTCGGCAATCCCGAAAAAGAACGCATACGCCGCATGACTCCCGAAGAAGCGACACAAAGTACCTTCGAGCACCCCAATAACCTGATACTCGATACAGAATCGTTCTGCCACTTTACCGAAACGGATACAACAAGCGAGCGCCCCCGCCTCTCTCGCCCCTTCGGCATTCCCGACGAGCAATTTGCCCATCTGGACGGACGTGACCGTATGATAACGAAATCCCCCATCCGTCTGCTTACCTTGCAGACCTTGGAATTGAACCGCCGCCGCGTATTTTGGGACATCGGTTTCTGTACCGGTTCAGTCTCCATCGAAGCGCGACTGCAATTTCCACATCTTACTGTAGTCGCCTTTGAAATACGTCCCGAAGGCAAGGAACTGATGGATATAAACACCCGTCGTTTCGGAGCTCCGGGCATCACAGCAGTTATAGGCGATTTCCTGCAAACGGAGATCAGCTCCTATCCCCGCCCCGATGCCATCTTTATTGGCGGACATGGCGGACATCTGAAAGAGATATTGGCAAAAGCGAAAGAAGTACTGCAACCCGGTGGCTGTATAGTTTTCAACTCCGTTTCAGAAGAGAGCAAAGCCGCATTCAGCGAAGGCGTCGAAAACCTTGAAATGATGCTGCATCCTTCTCTCTGCATAGCCCTGAATGATTATAACCCAATTGAAATTATGAAAGCAACGCTTTCTTAAATATATATCTAAATGAAAACAGCTATTATCCTTATTTCCGAAGCCGGACTGGACGCCGCGAAACTACTACGTGGCGAACTTCCGGAATCAGAAATTTTCACCCCCCGCAATGAAGAAGGGTGTACACATATTGAATCCATCAGTAGCTTTACCACAGAGAATTTCAACCGCTACGATGCCTTCATATTCATAGGAGCAATGGGGATTTGTGTACGTTCCATCGCCCCATGTCTAAAAAACAAATATACCGACCCTGCCATCGTATGTGTAGATAGCACAGGCAAATATGCAATTTCCGTACTTTCCGGACACATTGGCGGCGCCAATGAACTGACCAACCAAGTATCCACGATTCTTGGTGCCGAACCTGTAGTTACCACCCAAAGCGATCGCACCGGTTTGTGGGCACTCGATACTTTCCCGAAACGGTTTGACTGGTTCCCCATCATCAACGCAGATCCTTCGGCCCTCCTGATGGCCGAACTTGCCAAGACCAAAGAAGAGAAAATAAAGGCATGTATGAACGAACATATCGGCATCTTTGTAGCCGGCAAACCCACTGCCCTGTTACTATTGGTCCGTGACGAAGGTACCGACTGGTTGGAAGCAAATCTGCCCCCCCATGTAACCGTATTCTATCGCGCCAAAGACATCAAGCCTTCCCGCTTCAAACTGATAATATCCGTATCTCCACAAATCCCTGATTTAGGCAACTATATGCCTATCATCTGCTTTGTCCCCAAAGTTCTGCACCTGGGCATCGGTCTTGCCCGCCAGGCTGGTCCTACACGGAAAGTTCAGGATGAAATCATAGATGTATTAAGAGACAATGGAATTATCTATCCTGCCCTCGCCTCTATCTCGACCATCGACGCAAAGAAAGATGAACCGGTGGTAAAGGCACTTAAAAGGAAGTTTCCCGTTCATTTCTATACCGCCGACCAGCTGGCACAAGTGGAAGTTCCCCATCCCAGCAAGACGGTCATGAAACACATGGGTACCCCCAGCGTAAGCGAAGCCGCCGCCATACTCAGTTCAGAGAATCCCCAACTGCTACTGCCCAAAAAGAAAGGAGCAAACTATACAATGGCTGTCGCCATCGACATCAATGCGGTACGTCGCGGACATATCGAAATAGTAGGTGCCGGTCCGGGTGACCCTGATCTGATTTCCGTACGTGGACGCCAAATGCTCGAAAAAGCGGATCTTATACTTTATGCCGGTAGCCTTGTTCCTAAAGAATTAACTCTCTGTGCCAAGCCCGGAGCTACTGTACGCAGTTCTGCATCTATGGACCTGGAAGAACAGTTTGCCTTAATGAAGGAATTCTATGATAGAGGTAAGTTCGTTGTACGCCTCCATACGGGTGACCCTTGCATCTATGGAGCCATTCAGGAGCAAATGAACTACTTCGACCAATATAATATGAGCTACCATATCACCCCCGGCATCTCCTCATTCCAAGCCGCCGCCGCCGCCCTGAAGTCGCAATTCACCATCCCTGAGAAAGTACAAAGCATCATCCTCACCCGAGGTGAAGGACGTACTCCGATGCCCGAACGTGAGCAACTGCACCTTATGGCACGCTCGCAAAGCACCATGTGCATCTTCCTCAGCGCAGGCATTGCCAAACAAGTGCAAGAGGAGCTTTTACAGGAATATCCCGAGAACACCCCTGTTGCCGTATGCTACCACCTGACCTGGAAAGATGAACGTATCTTCCGTGGCGAATTGAAAGATCTCGCCAAAATCATCAAAGAGAACAAACTGACCTTAACCACTATGATTGTTGTAGGCGAAGCCATCGGCAACCGTGAAGGTCTTTCCCGACTATATGCCCAAGAATTCAAACACCTCTTCCGCAAATAAACATCATGAATCACTAAACACTAATCACTAAAAATGATACTTATATTAGGCGGAACCACCGAAGGGCGTATAGCCGTCAAAACACTGGAAGAAGCAGGAAAAACCTACTACTACTCCACCAAAGGAAACGAACAAGAGATATTGCTGCACAACGGCATCCGCCTGCAAGGTGCGATGGATGTAGAGCAGACTGAAACCTTCTGTGTCCAAAACAGCATCAAGCTGATAATAGATGCCGCGCATCCTTTTGCCGAACAGCTTCATAAGACAATAGACCAGGTTGCCCGCGAATCCGGTATTCCCGTCATACGCTATGAGCGCATCTTCCCCGAACGGGACAAAGAAATCCTCTGGTGTCGGAACTATGAGGATGCCATCCGCTGTATCAAAACAAAAGAGATAGAAAGTGTGCTGGCACTTACCGGTGTACAAAGCATCGGCAAACTCAAAGCCCTTTGGCAAGATACCTTCTGCTATTTCCGAATCCTCGACCGTGATAGTTCCCGTGAACTAGCTGCTCAGGAAGGCTTTCCCGAAAACCGTCTTTGCTACTATCGCAGCGGAGAAGATGAACGTGCCTTGATGAAAGATCTGCGCCCCGAAGCCATACTTATCAAAGAAAGTGGCATATCCGGCGGATTTTGCGAGAAAGTGGAAGCCGCAAAAGCATTAGGTATAAACATTATTGCCATCATTTGTCCACCAACTCCTGAAAGCTTCATTCGTGTGAACGGGGAATATGGTTTGCGCCGAATGATTGAAAAACTGCTGCCCGATTTCTTCCCCCTACATAGCGGACTGACTACAGGTACCTGTGCCACCGCAGCAGCCGTAGCAGCCACCTGGGATATTTTGAATATCAAACTTCATAAACGTCCCAATGAGTTTCCTGTCGTATTGCCCAACAACGAAACGATTCTGGTTCCCGTAGAACCGCAAACCAGCCTTCCCCACTCTGACATACTTGAAAATGGTGATGGCATGTTTGAAATCGATGCTACAGTTATCAAAAATAGTGGAGACGACCCGGACATTACCAATGGTATGAAGATTATTGCCAATGTAGCCGTGCCCTTCCGATGTGATGATCCATCTCCCGAAGAATCACAGCAAGAAGATTATAACATCATTGTGTGTGGTGGTGAAGGAATCGGTATCGTCACCATGCCCGGCTTGGGACTTGATATTGGCGATTCTGCCATCAATCCCACACCTCGCAAGATGATTGAAGAGAATGTAAAAATGTGCCTTCGGTCACTGAAAGTTCCTATTCAACCCAACCCTATTGTGGTGACTATCTCCATCCCCGGTGGAGAAGAAATAGCCAAACGAACCTTTAATCCACGTTTAGGCATAGAAGGCGGAATCTCTATCGTCGGGACTTCGGGCATCGTGAAACCATTCTCTTCGGAGGCTTTTATAAGTTCCATCCGTAAATCAATGGAAGTAGCACTTGCTACCAATAGTCCTCGTATTGTAATCAGTTCCGGTGCAAAAAGCGAAAAGCATATCAAGGCATATTATCCTGAATTACCGGCACAAGCTTTTGTACAGTATGGCAATTTCATTGGGGAGACTTTGAAAATTGCCGATGAACTTCAAGTGCCCCATGTTACCCTTGCAGTAATGATCGGCAAAGCCGTGAAACTGGCGGATGGATATTTGGATACCCATAGCAAGAAAGGAGTAATGAACAAAGCTCTTATCTGCGATTTAGCTTTCCAAGCCGGATGTACGGATGAAACGCTCAATGCTATCGGGGAAATGAATTTGGCACGTCAACTTTGGGACATCATACCGAGCAGAGAGCTGAAGGGATTTTGCGATTTATTAATAAAACACTGCGGGCACTATTGCGCTCCATTATTACCTAATGGCGAACTTACCTTACTATTAATAACAGAAAACGGAGAAATATACATATGAAAAAGAGTATCATAATCATTTATTTAGCCATAACTTCTTTGGCTACTTGGGCGCAATGCCCTGTATCTTTCCATGCAAAAACAGGAATCGGTACTTCTCATTTCTACGGTAAACACTCAGGAAGTGAGACCAAGATAGCCTACAAAGCAGGAATCGGTGCAGAATATGCGCTCAATAGAACATGGGTGCTACAATCTGCTTTAGAATTTGTTTCAATCGGAGGCAAAAGTGATATGGAGTATGTGGGAAATGCCAAAATGAACGAACTATATCTACAAATACCCATAATGATGGCTGCAAGGCTTAATCTTGGGAAAAATTACCATGCCTCGTTGAGTGTAGGTCCATACGTAGCAGTAGGTGTAGGTGGTAAAACAACCGGTGAGATGTACGACTACAGCAGCAGCCGCCCATCTTCCGGTAATTACCGTTTCAAGTTAGATACCTTCGGCAGCCTTATAGATAATAATATGGGTAATGACCGCTTTGATGCAGGTATCGCTATGGGTATCAGCATTGAATATCATAGATTTATCATTGGAGCTGAAGCTCAGGTAGGATTTATTACTGTCAATAAGCAATTGAATCAGATAGTGAACCCAGATGGATATAATGGAGAATATCTTCCAAAGAACTTTGCTTCATTCTTTACACTCGGTTATAGATTTTGGTAATAATGCAATGATTTCGGCATGTCATGCCAACTGCCCGGTCTCTTTCCGCTTCATCTCCGAAAGTACTCCACAGGTTAATGGAATAGCAAGGAAGAAGGTCAATAAATCAGCGGAAGCCTGACACATTTCTACCCCTTTCAATCCCAAATAGTAGGGAAGAATAAAGATGAGCGGAATAAAGAACAATCCTTGGCGGGCCGAAGAAAGTATAGTGGCGCGAATCGGTTTACGGATAGTTTGAAGCATCATATTACTTACTACTATCCATGCGCCAAGGGGATAAGTAATGAATTGCCAACGTAGAGCCGCAGCTCCGGTAGCTATTACTGCCGGATCTCCTTTACGGAATACAGAGACTATTTGTTCAGCATATCCCATACCGGCAATCGCGCAAACCAATAAGAAAAAGAAGCCTACCTTCACGCAGAACCAAAAACCTTGACGGACACGAGCGTATAATCCGGCTCCATAATTGAAGCCACATACAGGTTGGAATCCTTGTCCAAAACCAATCAGGAAAGCATTGATAAACATCGAGATGCGGGTTACTATAGACATACCCGCAATAGCTGCATCGCCATAAGCTCCGGCAGCTACATTCAAAAGAGTAGTTGCCACGCTTGCCAACCCTTGCCGTGCAAGAGAAGGAGTACCACCCCCTATGATTTCTTTTATAAAGGCAAGAGTAGGCGTAAAGTTTCTATATCGAATCCGGATATTACCGCCTTTACGTGCCATATACAACAAAAGAGAAAAACTGCACATCTGACTGATAACAGTGGCCAATGCCGCACCGGATATTCCCATATCACATACAAAAATCAAAATCGGATCAAGTATTACATTGATTACCGCCCCACTCACAATGCCTACCATAGCGTATGCCGCATTCCCTTGAAAACGTATCTGGTTATTCAATACCAATGAAGATGTCATAAAGGGAGTACCTATCAGAATAATGCCTAAATAACGTTCTGTATAAGGTAGAATGGTTGGGGTAGAACCTAATAAAATGGATAAAGGAGTTAGAAAGATCAAGCCCAAAACAGCCAAGAAGATTCCTACAAACAAAGCAAAGAAGAATCCGGTAGCCGCCATTTTTTCTGCATTTTCTGTTTCTTGTGCACCCAGCTTACGAGACATGTAGTTGCCCGAACCATGACCAAAGAAGAAACCAACTGCCTGAATGATGGACATTACTGCAAATACAATACCTACTGCTGCCGTAGATTGTGTATTGATTTTACCCACAAAATAAGTATCTGCCATATTATAAAACGAGGTCACCAACATACTGATTATCGTAGGTATTGCCAATGATATGATTAATCTGGGAACTGGTGCAGTGGTCAGACGGATATATTTATCTTTTGCAGAGTCATGAATCATAAGAACTATCTTTTACCAGCTACAAAGATACACAAAATCTGGTGTGTTTCTGTAATAAGGGTAACTATGTCTGTAATTCATCTACAAAGGAAATCTTTTGCTTCCCCTATTTTTGCAGTGTAGAAAAAACATTGTTAGACAAATCATTAATACAAAAAAGAATGAAACGATTATTACTATTAGTGGCTGTGTTTTCGACGGTATTGGGCACAAGCCTTTCTTTCGCACAGACCGATGCGGATAACTTTTATAAGAGTAACAAGGTAAAAATGGAAGCAATATCATTTTCCAACCTGTATAAAATGAAGATAGTAGGAAATCTCTTTTTACCAGAAGATATGAAGGAAGGCGAAAAACGGCCAGCCATCATTGTGGGACATCCGATGGGAGCTGTCAAAGAACAGAGTGCCAACCTATATGCCACAAAAATGGCAGAACGGGGCTTTGTCACCCTTTCCATCGACCTGTCTTTCTGGGGAGGAAGCGAGGGGGATCCGCGCAATGCAGTCGCCCCCGATCTTTATGCAGAAGCTTTCAGTGCAGCAGTCGATTACCTCGGCACGCGCCCGTTTATCAACCGTGAGCACATCGGTGCCATCGGTATTTGTGGCAGTGGTAGCTTCGCCATTAGTGCTGCCAAAATTGATCCCCGATTAAAAGCTATCGCCACTATCAGTATGTACGATATGGGAGCCGCCAACCGCAACAGTCTGAAACACTCCCTCACCTTGGAACAACGTAAAAAAATCATGGTCGACGCTGCCGAGCAGCGTTATGTAGAATTCGCAGGTGGAGAAACGAAGTATACCAGCGGTACTCAGCATGAAATAACAGAGCAGTCTGATCCGATAGCAAGGGAATTTTATGAATTCTATCGTACACCGCGTGGAGAATTTACTCCCGAAGGAGCCACACCACAGACCACCACTCATCCTACACTGAGCAGCAATGTAAAGTTCATGAATTTCTATCCTTTTAATGATATCGAAACCATCTCACCCCGTCCGCTGCTTTTCATCACCGGCGAAAATGCCCATTCGCGCGAATTCAGTGAAGATGCCTACAAACGTGCTGCCGAACCGAAAGAGCTCTACATTGTACCCGGTGCCGGACATGTGGACCTCTACGATCGTACGTCCCTTATTCCATTCAACAAACTGGAATCTTTCTTCAAGGAATATATGAAATAATATAGGAGGAATTATATTGCTTCTTTATGGATGTAGAAAAGTGAGGGGATGTTTCTTTCAGAATCATCCCCTCACTTTTCTATTTTTCTAATCACATGGTCCTAGTTGCCCAAAGACGATCTTTTTCTGTCATAGCAGCAAGTTCTTCCACCCGCTTCATATCCAGTTTCAATCCTTCGGCAATACGTGTTCCATAATCCTTATCTGCCAGATAGCAATGCGCAGCATGACGATATTTTACATTATCGGTCACCGGCATAATATCCGCAACTGTATTATTGATTAAAGCCTGTTTCTTATCTTCCGTCATCAAACGATAAAGATCGCCCGGTTGATAAAAACAATTATCAGTTTTGTCATCGTAGGGGCTGTAATGATCTATTGCACCATCCACAGGCAAGGCAGGATGACGGTATTCAGGTTGTTCTTCCCACTCGCCAAAGCCATTGGGAGCATATCCTTTTGTTGCACCATAATTACCATCTACACGCATCAATCCGTCACGATGATAGCTATGTACCGGACAATGTGCTTGGTTAACGGGGATTTGGTCATGGTTCACACCTAAACGATAACGCTGTGCATCCCCATAAGAAAAGAGACGTCCTTGCAGCAACTTGTCAGGTGAAAGTCCTATACCTGGTACGAGGTGGGTAGGTGCAAAAGCTGCTTGTTCTACATCAGCGAAGTAATTTTCAGGATTACGATTCAGCTCTAATACACCTACCTCAATCAGCGGATAATCTTTATGACTCCATGTTTTGGTTATATCAAACGGATTCTCTTTATAGTGCTGAGCTTGCTCCTCGGTCATGATTTGAAAGTACAATGTCCATTTCGGAAAGTCTTTATGCTCAATAGCTTCAAACAAATCACGCTGATGACTTTCACGATCTTTGGCTATGATGGCAGCTGATTCTTCATTAGTCAAATTTTTAATACCTTGTTGGGTTCTCAAGTGAAATTTTACCCATACGCGAGCACCACCCTTATTAATCAGGCTATAAGTATGGCTACCAAAACCATGCATGTGTCGATAGGATGCCGGAATACCACGGTCTGACATTACTATGGTAACTTGATGCAAAGCTTCAGGCAACATTGTCCAATAATCCCAGTTGTTTTGTGGAGATCGTAAATTAGTCTTCGGATCACGTTTTACTGCATGATTCAAGTCCGGAAATTGCATCGGATCGCGAATAAAAAATACGGGAGTATTATTTCCTACTAAATCCCAGTTTCCTTCTTCAGTATAAAATTTAATGGCAAAACCACGGATATCACGTTCGGCATCAGCAGCACCGCGCTCCCCGGCTACAGTAGAAAAACGGATAAAAAGATCTGTCTTTTTACCTATCTCAGAAAAAAGCTTGGCACAAGTATATTGAGTCACATCATGGGTCGTAGTAAAATTACCAAAAGCACCACTACCCTTAGCATGCATTCGCCTTTCCGGAATAACTTCACGATCAAAATGGGCCAACTTTTCCATCAGCCAAGTGTCTTGCATCATTATAGGACCACGAGAACCTGCAGTTTGAGAATTACGATTATCCGACACAGGAGCTCCTACTTCAGTAGTTAGTTTCTTTTGTTCTTCCATACTATTAGTTTTAAAATTGAACTTATTACAAATATAGTGTTTATTTGTGGAAAGATAAAACTAATTCTAATAAATTTTCAATAGAAGTAACTCTTACTGAATCTTTTCCCGGATAATTGAAGACAAAACTACCATCCCCTTTCAAATCTCCTGTCTCAATATAGATCTCCGATTCAATATTACGGTTTGCCAAAATACCATTTCGCTGGAGTGCTTTACGCACCATAGCATATTTTTGGCCATGTCCCACCAGTCTTATTTGGAAAGTATATTCATTATCTACCCGGAACAAGCCTGTCTCCAAATCGAACACAATTCCTTTACGTGCGAAGAAGTTACTAAGACTACCATTCAAGGAGAGATCTTCAGGAGTACCAATTGTCACTCCGTTCACTTTATCCATTAACCAGATTTTATCAGCTATCTGCAAGGCTAGTTCCAAATCGTGGGTAGAAAGAAAAATTGTTTTATCCGTCTGACGACTTAAATGATGCAGCAATTGCATCATTTCTACTTTACTGGGAAAATCGAGGAAAGCAGTGGGCTCATCAAGATAAATAACAGGAGTTTCCTGGGCAAGCGCCTTGGCTATCATCACTTTTTGCCGTTCGCCGTCACTCAAAGTATGAACCATGCGATGCGTTAAATGCGGAATACCCACTAGGGTGATGGAACGCTCCACCACTTCTTTATCCTCTTTGGAAAGCGTTCCCCAAAAACCTGTATACGGACTACGTCCCAAACCTATCAACTCTATGACAGACATATTGCGAATATCACATTTTTCCGTCAAAACCACACTGATAACTCGTGAAAGCTCTTTATCTGTATAATCGCCAATTTCTTTTCCCTGTATACTTATTTTTCCATCCAATTTGGGCTGAAAGGCTGACAACGTGCGGAGCAGTGTAGACTTCCCCACTCCATTAGCACCCAACAAGCAAGTCAATTCACCACTATTAATATCAGCACAAATGCCACTTGCTACTACTTTCACATCTCCTTTTCCGGGATATCCGATAGAGAGATTGTCTATATGTATAGTTCCTCTATTCATTTATTTCTCCTTTTCTTTTTCTAAAAAGTACGGAAGCTACTACCGGCGCACCAACCAAAGCAGTTACAGAATTAACGGGTAAAGCTCCTTCAAATCCCGGCATGCGGGCAATCAAATTACAAACTAATGCCAAGGCTGCCCCTACCAGCAGAGTAGAAGGCATCAATATCCGATGATCAGAAGTATGAAAGATTGCACGGCACAAATGAGGCACTGCCAATCCCACAAACATAATCGGACCGCAATATGCAGTCACAATTGCGACCAATACCCCGGAGCAAGAAATGACCAACAATCTAGCCCGCTTAATATTCAGCCCTAAATTACGTGCATACCCATCCCCCAAAAGTAATAGATTCATTGTCTTTATCAACAAGAAGGATAAAGGCAACAAAACAAGCATAATACACACAAATAATATCATTTGATCACCAGAAACACGGGCAAAACTACCTAATCCCCAAATAACGTATGCCCGAATGTCTTCTTCTACACTGAAATATTTCAATACACCGATTACAGCACTTGCTACATATCCTATCATTACGCCGATAATAAGCAGCGTCACATTTCCTTTTACCTTTTGAGAAACATAAACGATAAGTGCCATTACAGCCAATGCGCCGATAATAGCAGCAATAGATAAGGCAACCTCACCCATATATCCTAATCGGCTCAACGCCACTCCGCCCATAGCACCGGAAAGAAGTACTACGCAAGCTACTCCCAAACTGGCTCCTGAACTAATACCGAGAACAGAAGGACCTGCCAATGGATTACGGAACACCGTTTGCATTTGTAGTCCACTCACCGAAAGCCCCGCTCCTGCTACCAATGCTGTCAATGCCTGTGGCACACGCGATTTCCAGATAATATTCTGCCAAATAATAGATTCATCCGTATTTCCCCACAATATATTCCACACAGAACGGAACGGAATATGAACAGATCCTAAAAGCAGATTCAGTAGAAAAAACAGAAAGATAGATGCCAATAACAGCAACATTAATAGAATTGTTGGCCTTTTCATCATTTCAGACGCTCATAGTAAGTGGGTTGATAATCAGGTAAAAGGTCGGGATGAAAAGCATGAATCAAATCTTCCAATACAACTTCAGGTTCCATTGGCATACTTTCATAGAAAGGCTTCTCACGCATGTTACAATAAACCACCCCTTTTTCACGAAATGCACGAAAATCGGCATAACGAGGATCAAGAGATTTTAAAGCATCATACGTAAATGTACCATCATAGCTGTTGACAATTCGCCAAAAATCGGCGCTTTCTGCTTGACTGTATACGGTCTCAAAATCCAAAGTAACACCTCCTGAACGAGGATCATCTTTCAAAAAATAGTCTGCACCCGCATCACGGAAAAGCTCGGCAAGGAAACTCTTTCCACCCACGGCGTACCAATTACCACCACGTATTTCACCACTAAAGACAACAGGACGCTTCTTTACATTGGCGGCCATTCCTTTCAATTCATTATACCGCTTCTCAATAGCTTTAAACTTGACATTCGCTTCCGCCTCCTGACCAATAAACATACCCACAAATTTAATCCATTCTGCCTGACCGAGCGGAGTCATTTCTTTATATCCCAAATGTGGAACCAATGGTATGCCTATTTCACGCATGGCATCATAGCCACCACGTTTGAAAGGAGAAATAAAGATAACACCCGGATTCATGCTCATAACCACCTCATTATCAAAATTTCCTTCAATGCCGATTTTAGCGGTTTTACCCGATTTTAACCGTTCATTCATCTCTTGGTTGAAAAGATGGCGTGTACTGGTTATACCTACTATATGGTCACATGCTTCCAAGCGAATAAAATTGGAGAGTTGTAAGGAAGTCATACAAATAGTTTTATCTACGGGAGTTTCTATCACCGTATAATCAGCAGGAAGGTCAACAGGTTTCGTTCCTTTGGGTACTAAAGCATAATGAAAAGTATTACTACTTTCTTTCTGAGGATCCTGTATGTCCACCAATCGGATATGATCAGAAAGATATTTTACTGTATAACCTTTTGCATATAAAGGAACGATTGTAGTAGTTGAATCAGATATAGCATTTGCAGTAGAAGTAGTTTCAGCAAATGATTGTTTGGGCTTTGAGCCACAAGCTGTTAAACACAATACAAAAAAGAGAACTGTGGCGATAACCGATATTCTAGTCATGATTAGTTGAGCTTTAAAAAGAATTCGAGTGCAATATTCGGCAATTTTGGGGAGATACACAAACCCATCTCCAATTAATTACCGGATATTACACCCAAATGATCAAAAACTCATCAAATCATTCAATGCTTCACTCATACTAGGGTGGGTAAAGATAAAATCTCGTAGAAAAGTATACTCTTGTCCAGTCTTCATTGCCATAGCTATCAAATTGATAATTTCACTGGAATCCGGTCCAAACAATGTACAACCAACTATCCTATCAGTATTTGCATCCACTACAACCTTGAATAAACCATTGGTATCCCCCAAAGTTCTGGCACGTGGAATAGCAGCTACCGGCAATTTATTCACCTTTATATTCATACCCTTCCTTAGGGCATCCTCCTCGCTCATGCCAATACGTGAAAGCGGAGGATCAATAAATACCGAATAACTTACGGGATCTCTATCGGAAACTTTACGTTCACCGGCTCCGAACAAATCTTCACGTAAAATTCGGTAGTCATCCAAAGAAATATAAGTAAACTGTAAACCACCTTTCACATCACCGATGGCACGAATATTCGGATTAGTAGTTTGCAAATGTTCATTTACTATGATAGCCCCCCGTTCATTAACTTCAACGCCGGCTTTTTCCAAATTCAATCCTGCTGTATTCGGACGGCGCCCGGTAGCTAACAAGACAGCATCAGCTTCTATTTGAAATTCTTCATTAATAACTGCATCCTTATAAATAATAATAGAATCTTTTATGGACTGCACCTGTGCATTCAAACGAAAAGTAATGCCTTTCTGCTCTAAAACCTGCTGAACGCTCGCTGCAATATCACGATCTTCTCTCGAAATCAATTCCGAATAACCTTCAAGTACAGTCACTCTGGAACCAAAAGAAGCATACATGGAGGCAAATTCCAAACCTATATATCCACCACCCACAATAACCAAATGCGACGGTAACTCGGTTAATTCCATAATAGTAGTACTGGTATACACTTTCGGATTACCCACAACTCCTTCAATAGACGGAACAGTAGTTTCCGCACCGGTATTAATAAATATCTGTGAAGATTGTAGTTGTAGAGTTTCCTCTCCTATCTTTACTTCTACAATATCAGGATCGGCAAAAGAACCGATACCGGTATATACCGATATATGAGGATTATCAGCAAGATTATGATAATTCTTTTGACGCAAGAAAGAAGTTACATCCTCCTTAGTTGCAATAGATTGGCGATAATATTCCTTCTTTTCTTCCCACGAAGCATTTTTATCGGCCAATTTTGCCGCATGTACTAAGGTCTTAGTCGGAATACAACCTATGTTGATACATGTACCTCCATACATTTTATCCGAACGTTCTATCATAGCAACTGAATGATTCCGCTTTGCCAGTTCAGCAGCTAGCGTCTTACCGCCTTTTCCGAATCCTATGATAATGGCATCATACTGTTTCATTATTCTATTTCTTTAGTTGATTCAATACTCTTTTTGCACTGTCTGACAATACAACAATAGCTCCGGCAAGAATAGCCGTATCCTTAATAACCAGACGTCCTGCTCCTGTTAACAATGGAAAACCATGCTCTCCGCTTCCTAAATCGGGTACCCACACTTCAGGAGTTGTCACAAGGAAAGAGAGCGTGCCAATAGTCATGATGATAGCTAATGTAGCACCTATCAATCCTATTTTAGGAGAGAAAACACCTAGAAATGTAAGAATACCGATCGCCATAATGAGAATACCTAAACCATGAGAAAAGCCGTACGTATTATTCTCTACATGCCATTGGTGTTTCACTTCGTTAAACTCGCCCTCTTTCAGTTTATATTCTTTATATTCCGGCGCATTTTTTGTATAGAAGAAGCTCATAAAAGGACTATTGGCAACAAAAGGTACTATACCTTCTGCTTCATAATTCCAGAATTTCAAACCTCCAATCCATAGAAAAATAATTAATATAGATACGCGGATTAAATTGATTCCCAACTTTTGAGTAGAAGCTGCAATGCTCAGAGCAGACATAAACAGGTTTTGCAATTTTGTTTTCATTTTTATTCTTGTTTTAGTTAGTTCTTAAAACGACTTATTTTTTGTTTTTGCAAAGTTCCCTGTTTTTCGTCATGCACAAAATAGCAATTATTCCGCAATAGTTGGCAATTCTTCCCGTTGTACCCTTTTTTTATAATCCGAGACACTTTCTCCTGCCATTTTCTTAAAGAAACGACTAAAAGTAGCCAGATCTTCAAAGCCTAAAATGGCACCAATTTCTTTAGCGCTCTTATTGGTATATAGCAGTAATCTCTTAGCCTCTGCCTCTATCCGTTCATGAATAACCTTCAGTGGAGAAGGAAGTCCGCAAGATGCAAACAAATTGGAGAGTGTTTTAGGAGAGCGGCAAAGAATATCGGCATAATCCTGTACCTGCTTCTTCTCTTTAAAATTCTGATCTACCAATACATAATATTGACGGATTATATCGAATGTTTTTTCATTATCCCCTGCCACATCAAACTTCTGACGGGCAATACGTGTACAGGTTATGATGAAACGTTTCAGTACAATCCGTAGCATTTCTTCCTGAAGATTATCTTCTACGGCAGACTCCTGACGGAAAATTCGAACAATATCACGTAAGTTATAGGATTGTTCCTCTGAAAGCTTCAAGCGCATTATTTTAGACGAACCATAGAAAAGAAAACCATTACACGACACCTCATTATCATGACCGTAAATACAATAGAAATTGCTATTGAATACAAAGGTTAAGTATTCACCTTTCACTTCTATTACTTCCAAATGATGCAAAGGGGTTAACGTAACAATTTCATCTTTAATAAGGCACATTGGGATATGATCTACCTCGATTGACAAAGTGCCACTCTGTACCCAAATAAATTTGTATAAGGTTTTATCGCGTTTCAAAGATGTATTTTCATGAAAATGGTAAGTCATGGCTATATTACCATCTAAACGGGTATTGAATTGGTAGTCCATAAATAGTTTTATTTGATAGAATTCAACAAAGATAAACAATATCTTGCTTACTACCGATTATTTACTCACTTTTGCACCCGCATTATCTTAATTTTATTTTTAATTCCAAACATATAAATAAAATGCATCCAATAACATTTGTATCTCTCGGTCCCGGCGAACCGGAACTAATTACTATAAAAGGATTGAAAGCTTTACAAGCAGCCGACTACATTTTTTGCCCCGAAACCCAAACACGGGACGGACGCACCGTTTCGCGTGCAGCTGATATCATGCAACAACTGGATATCCATGAAAGCAGTATTCATCGCTTTGCTCTTCCTATGAGCAAACAACGTAAAAATGCAATGGACGCTTATGACCGGGTTTACGAAGAAACACTCCTGCTATATAAGGATAATAAAAAAGTATGTATCGTTGCCGAGGGAGATGCCGGATTCTACTCTTCCATACACTATGTCTTCGACAAACTGCAAGCAGACAACATTCCCGTAACACATATAGCAGGCATTCCAGCTTTCATAGCTGCCGGTGCATTAGGAGGATTACACGTTGCCAGCCAAGAAGAGCGCCTGACTGTAATTCCCGGTATTACCACAGTCGAAGAAATTGAGAAATTGATTAGTGAAAAGAGTGTAATTGTTATTATGAAGCTATCGCAATGTGCTGACGAAGTACACCGTTGTATCCGTTTGCATCCAGAATACAGTTACCACTATTTTGAGAATATAGGTACTTCGAATGAAAAATACCTGAACGATAACAAGCAAATCGAGGCTTTGTCCTATCCCTATTTTTCATTGTTAATCATCCGTTCTGATACCTTTTGAGACTGATTTAATACATTTTCGCACACTGTAAGTACTAATTTCATGAAAATAGGCTACCTTTGTCCCCGTTGAATATAAAAAAGATAAGAACATGAAGAAACTCGTTTTTTATATGATGATGATGGTCTTGAGCATTAGCTATGCATCTGCACAAGCTAAGGCTGACATTAAGTTTGATAAGACCACACATGATTTCGGTACATTCTCCGAAAACAACCCGATTGTAAGCTGCACATTTACGTTCAAAAACATAGGTGATGCCCCATTAGTAATTCATCAGGCTGTAGCATCTTGTGGATGCACGGTTCCTGAGTATACACAAGAGCCCATCTTACCTGGAAAATCAGGAACGGTCAAAGTGACTTATAACGGTACAGGCAAATATCCGGGACATTTCAAAAAATCCATTACTTTGCGCACGAATGCCAAGACGGAAATGATGAGATTATTTGTAGAAGGCGATATGACAGCAAAAGATGCGAAATAAGCGTTTTTACAGTATAGAATGAAGGAGAATTTTTCAATTCTCCTTTTTTTTTGCTTTCTTTGTCTCAAAAGTAGAAATAGATTGATTAATAATATATCTAATTGCATAAAATCGAATCATAAAAACATAAAACTACAAAATCATGAAGCAAGAAGAAGATCAATTTACCGGATTACCGGAAAATGCATTTCGTGAACTAAAGCCAGGTGAGGTATACAATCCCTTAATGAGTCCTGATAAAAAATATCCGGAAGTAAATGCTTGGTCAGTCTCATGGGGTATTTGTATGGCAATCCTCTTTTCAGCTGCCGCAGCCTATCTGGGACTTAAGGTCGGGCAAGTATTTGAAGCAGCCATCCCCATCGCCATCATTGCCGTAGGAGTATCCGGAGCGGCAAAGCGTAAAAATGCACTTGGCGAAAACGTCATAATCCAGTCTATCGGCGCCAGTTCGGGCGTTATTGTAGCAGGAGCTATTTTCACCTTACCTGCTTTATATATTCTCCAAGAATCCTATCCCAAAGAAATCACCGTAACCTTCACACAAGTATTTATCAGTTCTCTGTTGGGAGGTGTACTGGGTATTCTATTCCTGATTCCTTTTCGAAAATATTTTGTAAGTGACATGCATGGTAAATATCCTTTCCCCGAAGCCACAGCAACTACACAAGTGCTCGTTTCCGGAGAGAAAAGCGGCAGTCAGGCAAAACCTTTGCTGATGGCAGGTATTATCGGTGGTCTTTACGATTTCATTGTAGCAACATTCGGTTGGTGGAATGAAAACTTCACTACCCGTGTCTGCGGTTTCGGCGAAATGGTGGCAGAAAAAGCAAAGTTGGTATTTAAAGTAAATACGGGTGCTGCCGTTCTTGGTTTGGGTTATATTGTCGGATTAAAATATGCATCAATCATTTGTGCCGGCTCGCTTGCAGTATGGTGGATTATTATCCCCGGAATGTCAATGATTTGGGGAGACAGTGTATTAAATCAATGGAATCCTGAAATTACGGCAACTGTTGGATCCATGGCACCGGAACTAATATTCAAATATTATGCTAAAAGTATCGGTATCGGAGGCATTGCCATGGCCGGTATTATCGGTATCATCAAATCATGGGGAATCATTAAGAGTGCTGTAGGATTGGCTGCTAAAGAAATGGGTGGTAAATCTAATATAGAAGCTTCTGTGAAGCGCACTCAACGGGACATCCCGATGAAGATTATTGCCATTGGTTCCATTATTACTTTGATATTGGTAACGTTGTTCTTCTATTTTGATGTTATGCAAGGCAATTTGTTGCATACCATTGTAGCTATTGTATTGGTTGCCGGTATTGCTTTTCTTTTTACTACTGTTGCCGCTAATGCTATTGCCATTGTAGGAACAAATCCGGTTTCCGGTATGACCTTGATGACTTTGATCCTGGCATCTGTAGTTATGGTAGCTGTTGGTCTGAAAGGTCCTGAAGGTATGGTTGCTGCACTTGTAATGGGAGGCGTTGTTTGTACGGCTTTGTCTATGGCAGGTGGCTTTATTACGGATTTAAAAATCGGTTACTGGCTGGGAAGCACACCAGCCAAGCAGGAAGCATGGAAATTCCTTGGAACCATTGTTTCTGCTGCTACTGTTGGAGGCGTAATGATTATCCTGAATAAGACATACGGTTTTACCAGTGGACAACTAGCAGCACCGCAAGCCAATGCAATGGCTGCCGTTATCGAACCATTGATGAATGGTGTAGGTGCTCCATGGTTACTATATGGCATTGGTGCTGTGCTTGCCATTGTATTGAACTTCTGTAAGATTCCGGCACTGGCATTCGCTTTAGGTATGTTTATTCCGCTGGAACTGAACGTTCCATTGGTAGTGGGTGGTGCCGTCAATTGGTTCGTAACCAGTCGTAGCAAAGACTCTGCTCTCAATACAGAACGTGGCGAAAAAGGAACATTGCTGGCATCCGGATTTATTGCCGGCGGTGCCCTGATGGGAGTAGTCAGTGCAGCTATGCGTTTCGGGGGTATCAACCTTGTCAACGATGCATGGGTACAAAACTCCTGGTCTGAAGTACTGGCACTCGGAGCTTACGCCCTTCTGATATTATATTTCATCAAAGCCTCAATGAAAGTCAAATAACTTGCTAAATGATAGAACGATCATGAAGAATCTTCTTATTTTATCTTTCTTAGTAATAACAACTATGTTATCTGCACAGAAACCCATTGAACTACCATTATGGCCCAACGGTGCTCCTAATAGTAACGAATTGAAAGATGAGGAGCAAAGCGGTGAAGGATGGGTTTCTAATGTTACCAAGCCCTTTATCAAAGTTTTTCCTGCAAAGAATCCCAATGGCATGGCTATAATTATGTGTCCCGGAGGTGGATATGGCGGTCTTGCTATGGATCATGAAGGTTATGATATGGCACCTTGGTTAAACACGCAAGGCATTACATACGTGGTGCTGAAATACCGTATGCCGAATGGTCATTATGAAGTTCCCCTTTCTGATGCCGAACAAGCCATACGTCTTGTACGCGAACATGCAGCAGAATGGGGCATTAATCCACAACGTGTCGGTATAATGGGAGCATCTGCAGGTGGACATCTGGCTGCTTCTCTGGCTACTCTTTACAGTAGCGAGAAGACACGCCCTGATTTCCAGATACTATTTTATCCTGTCATCTCCATGTTGAAAGGTGTAACCCACGGAGGTTCCCGCAAGAATCTTATCGGAGAAAATCCATCACAAGAACTGGAACAGAAGTATTCTCTCGAAAGACAAGTATCACCACGATCTCCGCAAGCTTTCATCATGCTTTCTTCGGATGATGATGCTGTACCTCCTATCAACGGAATAGGTTATTTCCTTGCTCTTCGCGATCAAAAAGTACCTGCCAGCCTGCATGCATATCCTACAGGCGGACATGGCTGGGGATTTCATGATAACTTTACTTATAAACGCCAATGGACCGAAGAATTAGAAAAATGGTTGCGTGACGGACTTGTATTCTCTAATAACCAATAATATGAAATTTACATTATTACTCACTTTCCTGGCATTTCCTCTTATGCTTATAGCACAAGAGGGACGCTACGAGCAGATAACTAATCCCAAGCTGACAAGCATCAACAAGGAGGCTCCTCGCAGTACTTTTACCTCCTATACCACAGAGACTGATGCTATTATCAACGACCGCACAAACGGTACCTTCCGTTTGTCTCTCAACGGAAAATGGAAATTCAGCTATGTGGAAAACTTTACTGATCGTCCTACGGATTTTATGAATGAACGTACAAACGTTAATCATTGGCCGGATATCAATGTACCTGGTAATTGGGAACTACAGGGTTTTGGTACACCCATCTACGTGAATACGTCATACGAGTTCTGTTCTCCCGGATATGCCCCTTATTGGGATAAGCCCAATCCTCCTTATGTTCCCAAGGACTGGAACCCTACCGGCACTTATCGCCGCGAGTTTACCCTTTCAGGAGACTGGGACAATAAAGAAATTTTCCTGAGTGCCGATGGAGTACGTGGAGCAGCATTCTACTACCTAAATGGTAAGTTTGTGGGAATGAGTAAAGACGCCAAAACTCCTACCCGCTTTAATGTCTCTGCCATTGCCAAAAAAGGGAAAAATATCATAGCCATACAAATACACCGTTTCTCTGACGCCAACTATCTTGAATGCCAGGACTTTTGGCGTATAAGTGGCATTGAACGGGATATTTATATCTATGCACAGCCTCAAATTCATATAACGGATTTCAAGGCTGAAACTCCATTGGATGATTCCTACCGTGACGGTGTCATAAAGTTGAAAGTCAAACTGACAAACGAAACCGGACAAAATACCCCTGTTGTAGTAGGATACCGACTATTGGACAGCAATGACCAACAAGTAGCCCAATCTTCTACCCAAATAATGGGTGACCAGACTGAAGTAGAATTTACGAAGAAGACCGTTAGTGATCCTCAAAAATGGACTGCTGAGACTCCTAATCTTTATACTCTCGTTATCAGTTTGAAACGTCCCAATGGTGATGTGATTGAAGCAACCAGTTGTAAAGTTGGTTTCCGCACGGTTGAAATCAAAGACAAACAACTGTTGGTCAATGGTAAACCTATTCTGGTTAAAGGTGTGAACTACCATGAACACAATGAATTCACAGGTCATTATGTTTCAGAAGATTTGATGAAGAAAGACTTTGAACTCTGGAAAAAGTACAATGTCAATACAGTTCGTACCTGCCACTATCCACAACAAGAACGTTTTTACGAACTTTGCGACCAATATGGTATCTACGTAATAGACGAAGCTAACATTGAAAGCCACGGTATGGGTTATGATCTACGTGTAGGCGGAACTTTGGCAAACAATCCACTTTTCATGAATGCTCATATTGATCGTACTATGAACATGTACGAACGTGATAAAAACCATCCTTGCATCATCACCTGGTCTTTGGGTAACGAAGCCGGAAACGGACTGAACTTCTATGTTACTTATAATACTCTGAAGATGCTCGATAGCCGTCCTATTCAATACGAACGGGCTGGCTTGGAATGGAACACGGATATTCATTGTCCGATGTATTCCTCCATTGAATATCTTGAAAAGTATGCCCAAAACAAAGAAATGACTCGTCCTCTTATTCTCTGTGAATATGCCCATGCCATGGGTAACAGTCTCGGCAACTTTCAGGATTATTGGGATGTTATTGAGAAATATCCTATCCTTCAGGGTGGATGTATCTGGGATTGGGTTGACCAAGGCTTTGCAGCCAAGACTGACAATGGACGAAAATACTGGAAATATGGTGGTGATTACGGTGAAAACGGAACTCCTTCCGATGGTGATTTCTGCATAAACGGTATTGTTTATCCCGACCGCAGCATCAAACCGCAAACAGAAGAGATGGGAAAAGTCTATCAAAACATCAAATTCTTTGATTTTGATAAACAGACTTGTACCGTAAAGATCCGCAATGATTTCTCTTTCACCAACCTTAATAGATATGATTTCTACTATATCATCCGCGATCATGGAAAAGAAATCTATAAAGGAAATATTGAAAAGGTTAACGCTGCACCGGGCAAAACAATTACCAGTGGTTTCTTAAAAGGTATTCCAAAAGAGAAATATACTACAGGAGATGTACGTATCGAATTCTATGCAGCTATACATGCTCCTGAACCATTTCTACCTACCGGTACGGTAATTGCTCGTGAACAGACCTATATTCATACCTTCTTTAAACCAGAAGCACCGGCTCAGAAACTTGCCACATCTCAGGATGCCACTACACAAATCACGTTCTCTGGTCCTGAATTCAAAGCTACGTTTGATAAACAAAGTGGTTTACTGGTATCTTATCAGTATAAAAAACAAGAGTACATTTTAGACGGTCAAGGTCCCCGCCCCTATTTCTGGCGTGCACCGACAGACAATGATTATGGAGCACAATTACCTGTTCGACTTAAAGTATGGAAGGAAGCCAGCTATCAAGATCTGAAAGCAGAAAGTTTCAATGTATCCCAAGGAAATGATTCCACTACAGTGAAGGTGGCCTATCGTTTCCCGCAAACAGATGCACAATGGAATATCACTTATAAGATATATGCTAATGGTATTATCAAAGTCAATAACCAATTCATTGCAGAGGGTAACCAAGCCCCTATGATACCACGCGTTGGTTTGAGAATGCAGTTACCGGAGACATTTACGACTTTG
>NZ_JASLER010000026.1 GCF_030151085.1 Bacteroides sp.
CACAATGAGAGGTAATTGGCTTGTATTCTTCTTCGGAAGATGCAAGCCATTACTATATCATCTTCTCTCCATCCAGATATCCCCTTTTGAACATATCTACAAAAAGGAAGAAGAGAGAAAGTAGCAACGGACCAAAGATGATGCCCATAAAGCCGAAGATAGACAATCCGATTACTACGCCGAAGATGGTGATGAGTGGATGGATGTTTGCCATTTTCTTTTGAATCATGAAGCGTATCAGATTGTCGAGTTGAGATATGATAATTGCTCCGAAGGCAGCTAATCCGGCAGCTTGGAGCCAGTTGCCTATTAATGCCATATATACAGCTATAGGAACCCACACTAATGCTGTTCCCACCATCGGAATGACGCTTGCGAAACAGGTAAGAAGTCCTGAAAGTAATATATTGGGTGCACCGAATATCCAGTAACCTATCATGGCTACTCCACCTTGGATGATGGCTAATAAGGGAATACCGATGGCATTAGAACGGATTATCATGGTGATTTCATGTATTACATGTTGGGTGTTGGTTTCATTGAAGGGGAGGATATCATTGATATACTGTTCCATCTTCTTTCCACCTATTAGCATGAAATACAAAACAAACACCAATACGAACATATTGACTGCGAAACTACTGATACCTCCCATCAACATTTGTCCGATATGTGGTAGAGCTGAAATGACGTATGAGATAACCTCGCCTCCTAAAATATTGTAACCGGTTTTAGCTTTAATGATGCTGGCAGCCTCTTCGAAAGGAGCAATGATAGCTTGTGGATCAAGGTTGATATTTTGTAGATTGATAACCAACAACCACACTACTAATGCCAAGGGAAGCAGGAAGCATAGAATTGCTTCTGCAGTAATGAGGATAGCAGCGAGATTACGTTTCATTTTTCGCTTCTCCGATAGATGAATCATTTGCTTCCTTACCAATATATAAATGGTCAGTGCTCCTAATAATCCACCAAGGAAAGGGGTGATCTGTCGGAAAAGTATAATACCTAATCCGATAATGAAGACAATTAATGAAATTTTCCAATATTGTTCCTTTGTGCTCATAATGTTCCTTTTTTTGCTATACAAGAAACACTATGGAATCGGGAAAGTTTTTTAAAACTGTTATGTGGATTGAATTTTATCCTTCATCGAGCCAACCTTTACCTTGACGCACGATTTCTATTTCATTATTTGTACAACTGACAATGGTAGAGCCTTCCGTTCCGCCGATACCTCCATCAATTACCAGATCTACTATATTGCCGAACTTCTCATCAATAAGTTCCGGATCGGTAATGTATTCAATATCTTCCTTCTCATCGTAAGGGAGAGTAGTAGTCATGATTGGAGCATCTAGTAAACGAGCGATCTCCTGAATAATGGGATTATCCGGCATACGTATACCTACTTCTTTACGGTTACGGAAGATTTTAGGTAATCGCGTGGTGCCATTTAATATAAAGGTGAATGCTCCGGGCAAATTGCGTTTCATCAATTTGAACGTATTGTTGTCTACTTTGGCATACTCGCTGATGCTACTTAAGTCGTAACAGATGATGGATAGATTATTCTTCTTCGGATCAATATCTTTGAGCTGGCAAATCCGTTCAATAGCACGCTCTTTCAGTCCATGGCAACCAATGGCATACATAGTATCCGTGGGGTAGATGATGATACCTCCGTCATTCAAAACGTCTACTATCTGCTGCAAGTCGACAGGATTATTATTTTTTTCATAAAGTTTCAGAAGCATGGCGAAGTAGGGTTTTGAATTGTTAGTATAACGCAAAAATAAACAATAATCGGCTTATTACCAAGTGTTTTATCTTTTTAGCATCTCTTTCTCCAATTTCTTGATTTTTTTCCAGGCTTCTTTGAACTTAGGGCAGAGAGTAACGGCTTTGTTATAGTTCTTCATGGCTGCTTCTTGCATGCCATGCTCCAGACATTCGTCGCCCATCTGGATATATTCGCGGGCATAGCGCACTAATGCTTTCTCTT
Source organism: Bacteroides sp. (assembly GCF_030151085.1). GTDB lineage: Bacteria > Bacteroidota > Bacteroidia > Bacteroidales > Bacteroidaceae > Bacteroides. The sequence continues at coordinate 2,009 of NZ_JASLER010000026.1, forward strand.
TTTCTATTGCGGCTTGCTTCAATGCTTGATTTTCGGCACGAAGGGAATTGATAACATTCAGTTTTTTGCGAATAAGACGCTGTACATTAGGCTTCTCAATATCGTAGCGGGAGTGGATTGCTTTGAAAAATTCATCGAGGAATACATCAAACTCTCCTTTATCAAAGGCTTTGGCAGCGGCTACATATTGTACATCGGCTTGCGCTTGCTTCAGAGCACGATCGATGGCTTGCCGATTGTTGAAGCGTTCGGCAAATCCTACAATCTCGGGACGGACAAAGACATCGGCGCGGCTGATGGGCTTCTTTAACTGAATACCTTCCAAGGAAGTACAGCGGCTAAGGGCTACGTAAGCTTGTCCTCCGGCGAATACACCGCCGGTAAAGTCTATTACTACCCGGCTGAAAGTAAGCCCCTGGCTTTTGTGAACAGTGATTGCCCATGCCAGTCGGATAGGGTATTGGGTGAAAGTTCCTAGCTCTTCTTCCTCAATTTGTTTCTTCTCTTCGTTGTATTTGTAGCGGATATTGCGCCATGATTCCCGTTTGACGTCACACTCTTTTCCATCGTCGGTGATGACATAGAGAGTTTCTTCCAAAGGGTCGAAGCCGCTTATAACACCTATGGTTCCATTTACCCAACGATGGTCGAAATCGTTCTTGATGAAGATGATTTGAGCGCCCGGCTTCAATATAAGCTCTTTGGAGGTAGGCAGACTGCTTTCTGGGAAGTCACCGGTAATTTCACCGTAAAAAGTTACGGGATCACCGGGAAGTTCTGCTAATTTTTTGTCGTTGATATAGTCTACATTGTCCCGGCGAGTGGCAAGCGTGATATACATATCGGCTTCGGATTGCTCTATCTCTGTACCGTAGCGGGTGTTGAGCATTTGTAGATCTGTTGCGCCGATGGTATTATTGCGTATATGATCGAGCACATGGATGAATTTGGTGTCCGTTTGCCGGTAAACTTTCTGCAATTCGATGGAAACAAGGTCTATCTGACTGAAAACTCTTGCCGAGAAAAAGTAGGGAGTGGGGTAGAAGCGGTTCAGTATTTCTCGTTCATCTCCTTTGACGACCGGTTCTAACTGAAAGACATCACCTACCAATAAGATTTGTTTACCACCGAAAGGTTCGCGCAGATTTCTGGAATAGACACGAAGAATACGGTCGACGGCATCAATAATATCGGCACGTACCATAGAAATCTCGTCGATAATGACCAGTTCCAGTTCTTCAAGTAACTTACGATGCGGTTTGGTATATTTGAAAAAATCGTGAATGCGTCCCCGTTGCAAGCTGAAGTTCGGATCATCGGGCAGCAGAGGGTAGAATGGGAGTTTAAAGAAACTATGCATGGTACTGCCTCCTGCATTGATAGCAGCTATGCCGGTAGGAGCGAGTACTACATGTTTCTTCTTGGTATTCTCACAAATATACCGCAAGAAGGTAGATTTACCCGTACCTGCCTTCCCCGTCAGGAAAACTGATTGACGGGTATATTGAATGAGGCTCAAGGCATCTTGAAACTCTTTATTCTGGGTATCGGGGATAAATTCCATAACAGTTGTGTTTCCCTACCACCTCCCCCTGCGGGTACTCCTCCTCCCGAGAGGAGGAGAATTGAGATAGTTTTTTTATATGATGTTGAAATGTTTGAGGGCATTGGCTATTCCGTCCTCATCTACTGAGGTGGTGACGTAGTTGGCAGCCGCTTGTACATCTTCTTTGGCATTTCCCATAGCTACCCCGATGCCTGCATGGCGCAGCATGCTGATATCGTTGCCACCATCACCGAAAGCCATGGTTTCATCCAGGCGGATATTGAAATGACGAATGACTTCGTCAATGCCTTTTTGTTTGGTGTTTCCTTTCGCGGTAACATCGGCAAAGGCAGGAAACCAGCGGCCTATTTCGCAGTTAGGGATGGAATCGAGTATTTCTTTCTCCTCTTCTTCGGTGATAAAAGGAGTCATCTGGAAGACTTCTTTTTCCTGTATAGCTTCTTCGGAGGTTTTAACGGGGATCACATCTACTTTCAGGAAATCGTGGAATATTTGTTTGACCAATTCGTTGGGTTGGCAGGTACAAATATCATGCTCACCCACAACGATACAAGGGATATTGCGGTCCACACAATATTTCATAATAGTTTGTACATCTGTAGCAGGGATGGCGCTTTTGTAAATCACATCTTTCCCAATGAAGCAATAACCGCCATTCATGGTAATATAACCATCTATCAAGTTACGTTCCTGTAGTTCGGAAAGATTGTTGATGATAACACCGGGGCGTCCGGTAGCAATGAAAATATGTATACCTTTGGCTTTAGCGGCAGTTAATGCTTCAATGGTGGAAACAAGTATTTTATGGGTATCGAAACTGACTAATGTACCGTCGATGTCAAAAAACAGGGCTTTTATCATAAGAGTCTTTTTTATCTTGGGTGCGAAATTACTCAAAAACGAAGATATTTCGTACTTTTGCAAGCAAATAAATGGTAATTTACAAATGAAGAAGCATTCTTTTAAGGAGTGGCTTATTGCTACTCGCCCTTGGTCGTTCCCGGCTTCGGCAATGCCGGTATTGGTTACGTTGACCTATCTATATTGGTTACAGAATGATATAAACTGGATAAATGGAATATGGGCTTTAGTCAACATCGTCATATTTCATGCAGCCGGTAATACATGGAGTGACTATTTCGACTTCAAACGTGGAGTAGATACAAAAGATACGTATGGAGTGAAGACCTTGACCGGAGGAATGTTTACTCCTAAAGAGATTTACCGTTTGTCATTGGGGTTGTTGGCTGTGGCACTTATTGCCGGACTTGGATTATGGGTGTGTACCGGCTTTCCACTTCTATATATAGGTATAGGCGGTGCTGCATGTGCGTTGCTATATCCACCGTTGAAATATCACGCATTGGGAGACGTCGTAATCTTCTTGGCATACGCTTTTCTGCCCACCTTGGGAACATCTTACGTTACTACCGGTGTCTTTAATTGGGATGTATTGTGGGTAGCCATACCTGTAGGATTGATTACAGTGGCTATTCTTCATGCCAATAATACACGGGATATTCAAACGGATTCTCATGCCGACATACGTACATTGGCTATGAAGCTGGGAGGTAAAATGTCTATGTATGTGTATTGTGCCGAGATACTTTTCCCATTTGGCTGGATAGCCGGTTGTGCAGTTACCGGTACTTTCCCTTTATGGACATTACTGGTTGCAGTGGTTTTGATTCCGGCAATTGGGAATGTGCGAATGGTATCCCAACTACCCCGAAAAGGAGAGGCGGCGATAGCTAATCTGGATGAAATGACCGCGAAACTCCAGTTACTATTTAGTTTGATATTTGCATTATCGTTTGTTATAGCAGCTTTGTTGGCATGAAGAAACTGATTTTTACTATAATCTTAGCAGCAGTGCTGTGGACTATCATGTTCTCGCCTTGGACAGCCCCTTACGTAAATTTTTGGTGGATGATGACCGGGTCTGCACTGACCTTGTCGGTATTTGCTACCTTATTCCGTCCCGGTTGGTGGAAGGATGTGAAATGGAACTTATCTAATATCTTGCTAGGCATCGGCATTGCTGTGGTGTTATGGGGCTTTTTCTGGGTAGGAGATAAAGTATCGACTTGGATATTTGATTTCGCACGCCCGCAAGTAGATTCTATTTATGGAATGAAAGAGGGTGAATCTCCCTGGCTATTGGCTGCGTTGATGCTATTCCTGATTGGACCTGCAGAAGAAATCTTCTGGCGTGGTTATGTGCAACGCACGCTTTCTGATAGATGGAATCCGAATATAGGCTTTATTGTAGCCACCTCTATATATGCATTGGTGCATGCGGGTTCTTGTAATTTTATGTTGCTGATGGCAGCTTTAGTGGCAGGGGTGGTGTGGGGAGCGCTTTATCGTTTCTTCCCGAATAGGTTTGCTGCAATCATACTCTCTCATGCATTGTGGGATGTGGCTGTCTTTATATTTTTCCCGATTTAAAATAACTCAAAGCTTATGAAATACGATTTTGATGAAGTGATAGAGCGTCGTGGTACGGACTCTGTGAAATGGGATGGCGTAAAGAATGTTTGGGGACGTGATGATTTGCTTCCTTTGTGGGTGGCTGATATGGATTTCCGTACGCCTCCTTTTGTAATGGACGCTCTGCGCAAACGGTTGGAACATGAAGTTTTGGGCTATACATACGCTTGTGAAGATTGGTATACCTCTATTTGTGGTTGGTTGAAACGACGTCACCAATGGGAGGTTACGCGTGAGATGCTGACTTTTGTTCCCGGTATTGTCCGGGGTCAGGCATTTGCTTTGCAATGTTTTACTAATCCCGGTGATAAGGTGATGGTGATGACACCGGTTTATCATCCGTTTTTCCTTGTGACCGAACGCATGGGACGTGAAGTTGTTTACTCTCCTTTGGATTTGCAGGATGGACACTATCACATAAACTTCGACCGCTTCCGTGAAGATATTAAGGATTGCAAAGTGCTCATCCTCTGTAATCCTCACAACCCCGGAGGACGTGTGTGGACCGTTGAAGAGTTGCAGCAGATAGCTGACATCTGTCTGGAAAACCATACTTTTGTCATTTCTGACGAGATACATGCCGACCTGACTTTGCCGCCTTACAAACATCATCCGTTTGCAACGGTTTCGGAAACTGCGGCACAGAACTCCCTTATTTTTATGGCACCCAGTAAGGCATTCAATATGCCGGGATTAGGCAGTTCGTACGCAATTGTGGTCAATGAAGATATTCGCCGTCGTTTCAGGGAATTTATGGAGGCAGGCGAGTTCTGCGAAGGACATTTGCTGGCCTATATTGGTGCAGCAGCGGCATATATGCATGGTGAAGAATGGTTGGAACAAATGCTTGCATATATACAAGGTAATATTGACTTCACGGAGGATTATTTGAAAAAACATATTCCCGGCATCGGTATGATACGTCCGCAAGCGTCTTATCTGGTATATTTGGATTGTCGTGCATTAGGATTGTCACAGGAAGAACTGAAACATTTATTTGTCGACAAGGCTCATTTGGCTTTGAATGACGGAATGATGTTCGGTAAACCGGGTGAAGGATTTATGCGATTGAATATCGGCTGCCCTCGCTCAGTATTGGCACAGGCGCTGAAACAGTTGGAGAATGCGGTGAAAAATAAATAGAAGATAGATGAGACAATTACCTTTCCTTGGATTAATACTTGTGATGTTGTGCTTTGTTGGTTGCCGACAGGCAGATGCCGGACGTGTGTTGCGCTTGGCTGACAAACAGGTGGGAGTAAATGTAGATAGCATTCATTCTCTGTTGGCACAGATAGAAGAACCGTCGCAACTTTCGGGTGAGGAGAGACTTTTGTATGGGTGGCTGAAGACATACGTACACTACCAATGGAATAATTCCATGGCTGAAGATTCCCTTATATTGCCTGCTTTCGATTATTATATTTCGCAGAATGACACTATAAAGAAATTGCTTTCGTATCAGTTGAAAGCTTCGTACTTGTATTGGCTGAAAGAATATAAGCAATCCATGGCTGTCATTGATAGTGGTATTGTCGAAGCTAAAGCGTTGCTAGATACTGCAAAGGTAGTAGATATGATGGCTGAAAAAGCTTATTGGTATGTATATGTTTGGAAAGATTATACTAAAGCGATAGAAACTTTTCGTGCCGCTATAGCTTTGAATGAGAAGGCTAGCCTTTGTTTTTCTATGGGAGTTGCTATGGGATTGCAAAAAGAAGATTCGGCATCATATTATATGAATCGTAGTGTGGAGCTTGCCATACAAGCGGGAGATACTACCAAGATAGTCCATTATTTACGTAACTATGCTCAGTTGCAGGCTTATCTTATGAATGAGTATACCGGAGCAATAGCTACCATTCGCCGTATGGAACAGTATGTTGATGATTCGCAGCAGATAAGTATGGGTGACTTGGTAAAAGTGGAAGTCTTCTTGAAAGACGGACTTCTTGATTCTGCTCAATATTACCTAAATAGAGAGCGGAAGAGAGCAGCCGGTAGTGAGAAGTTTTTGACGGAAGAGAATATGGCATCCATGTACCAGGCAATGATAGATTATACACGTCATCGTACATTTAATGTCTTGGATGTGATGCGTTATAATGATTCTGTGTCAAATGCCCTTTATGCAGTGCATAGTACTCTCCGGCGTAAGGATGAGAGCAAGGAATCACTTTCGCAGGAAAATCTGATATTAACGGTGGAAAGGCAAGAGGCACAACTTACCTTATTATTTTCTTTATTACTCTTGGTGCTTGTAGGTGGCGGTGCATTCTTTTATATCCGAAACAGGCGTAGCAAATTGATTGAAGCCGAAGAACGTGTGGAGACACTCATGCGTTTACTTGAAGATGCTACCAAAAATAAGGAAACGGATACTATCGGTATACAAACTACAGAGAATGGTGAAGCTATCCCTGAAGTAGAAGACGGTCAATTCTTCCGAAAGATACTCCTGAAACAACTAGGTATTATCCGGTTAGTAGCCAAACAACCTACATCACAAAATCAAGAATTACTTCGTCGTATATCCGGCATCACCAATCATGAACTTCCGGTAGAGAGCCTGCTGGTATGGGAAGATCTTTATCCTGTGATTGACCGTGTGTATGATAGCTTTTATACAAAGATGACCCGTCGCTTCGGTGAAATGCTTATTGATAAGGAACAGCAACTTTGTTGTTTGCTTTGTGCAGATTTCTCTACCAAGGAGATTAGTGTGGTGACACAACAAAGCATTCCTACCATCTATCAGCGGAAAACAAATATTCGCAAGAAACTGGGAATGGGGGAGAAAGAGGATGTGGTGGAGTTTATCTTATGCCAGCCCTGATTATTGTAGGGTCTCGCCGTGTAGAATTACCCCTAATGAGTAAGATATAGATCATCCAAAGGGCAATATAGAATTATGTAATTGTAATGTGTTGATATATAGCGATATTCTTTCTCGCTATATAGACTTTTAATATCCCGATATAGACTGCTTGTAACCTGTTTTACCTTTAACTTTGTAGCAGAGTTAAAGATGAAAACTAAAGAGTAAAACATAAAAATTACACGAATATGAAAACAGATCTATCAGTTGGAATTAGGATTAAAAGTTGGAGATTTATAATCTTGGCATTATTGCTCGTATTGATGGTAACCTCCCTTTCGGCACAAACTTATCAACTATCCGGTTGTGTGCAAGATGAAAATAAACAATCGGTAGAGGTGGCAAATATTTTGCTTAAGAATGCAAAGGACAGTACTTATATAACCGGTATGTTGACCGACCCGCAAGGTTGTTTTGCCTTTACCCAACCCAAAGGGGAATATCTGCTACATATTACTCTTATTGGTAGTGAGGACCTCTATCTACCTATTTCTCTACAAGGGAATAAGAATGTAGGTACTTTGACTTTAAAAACCTCTTCCGCTTTGCTCGATGAGGTAACTGTTACTGCTGCCCGCCCTGTAGTAAAGCGGTTGGTGGATAGAGTTGTGTTTGAAGCGCATAACACCATTGCTTCTGCCGGAGGAAATGCCCTCGATCTCTTACGCGAAGTACCCGGTCTGCGTGTAGGACAGAATAGCATAGATATTATTGGTAAAGGCAGTATCCGGGTTTATATCAACGACCGCGAGACTAAACTTACCAGTGATGATTTGATAGATTATCTCCGTTCATACGATGCTTCCCAGATATTAAAAGTAGAAGTGATTACTACTCCACCTTCTAAATACGATGCAGCAGGAAATGCAGGTATCATCAATATTCGTTTGAAGTCCCGTCCTAAAGATTATTTGGGTGGTACAGCTTCTGCCTCCTACATTGCAGGCGAGAAAGATAACTACGGATATGGCAGCTTAAACCTGAATATCAGCAAAGGTCGCGTAACTTCTTTCGTAAATGGAGGAACCACACAAGGTAAGTATGAAACTCGTGAGACAAACTTACGCTATTTTCCGCATAATACTTGGGATAGCCGCTCGGATTATACCAACTATATGAACAGCTACTATGCCCAGGCTGGTGTGGATGTAGCGTTAGAACGAAACTGGACCGTTGGTATGCAAGCCATCTACAACCATAGTGCCCCAAAACCGAACAATACTTTGTCATGGACCGAAGTTTACAATGCTTCAACCGCTAATCTAGACTCTCTTTTGTTCTCCAATAGCAACAATGATTATAGTTCTGATCGCCTCAATCTGAACTTCCATACCGACAAAACTTGGGGTGATAAAGGTCAGAAAATGACTTGGGATGTGGACTACCTTCGTGATAGCCGCGACGAGAACATGGGCTTCATCTCCGAAACCCGTTTACCGGACGGTACAAAGATTCCGGGTACGAACTTCGATTACAGCTATCTGCAAAACCGCAAAGTAGATGTTTTCTCTTCTGCCCTCGATTTTAACCTTCCCTTCGAGAAGTACAAAATAACGGCGGGTGCTAAGGTTTCTTTTACCAATACCCGCAACCGCATTAACTACGATACATCGGACCCCAGCTTGGTACAGGATGATTATTTCCGTTACAAAGAACAAATCTATGCCCTTTATGCCGATTATAACCGGGAGTTCTCCGAACGCTTCTCCATGCAGTTGGGATTACGAATGGAACATACCAGCACTACCGGTATTTCAGAAGCTAAAGATACAAAAGACAAGCACGATTATACACGTCTGTTTCCTACAGTCTATTTCCTGTACGCACCTGTTGAAGGTCATGCGCTGAATCTTAGTTTCTCCAACCGCATATCCCGTCCTTCGCAAAACATGGTCAATCCCTTCCCGTTCTATCAGAACAAATACACATACGCCTGCGGACGTGAGGACTTAAAGCCAAGTTATACCTATAATGCAGAATTGGGGTATACATTGAAAAACAATTTCAATATATCCGGTTATTATTCCTACTCGGACGATGTGTTTTTTCAAGTGGTAGGTCTTGATCCTGAAACCAATGTAAGTTCTTTCCTTTGGGAGAATTTTATGACGACAAACGCTTTCGGTATTAATAACTCTTATACCTTCCACACTAAGTGGTTGCAAGCATACGCTCAGCATGGAGTGAGTTATCGCCGGACTACTTCAAGTGTTGCAACGACCTCTCCCGAAGAGAAAGGTTGGTCATACGATGCAAGCCTTCGCAATACTTTCTTCCTGAATAAGGGAAAGACATTTGTGGCTACACTTTCCGGTTCCTATTCTTCCCGTCAATATCATGGCGTCTATCTGATGCAGCCCAATTATAGTGTCAGTGCAGGTTTGCTTTACCGTATGCTTGACAATAAACTCAGCCTCAGTTTCAATGCTGATAATATTTTTGTCAGTCATTCCAAACTCGAAACTCTATCTAATAATATGAAGATGACTGTGGATAATCAGTTCTCTTTTACCAATTTCCGCATCGGAGTTTCTTATACTTTCGGTGGAGACATTCATAGTAAAGGGCAGAGAAATAGTAATGATGATATCCAGAGAAGACTTTAAACAGAATCCCCCCCTATACTGAATAGGGTTCAGTATACGAGTGAATATACCCCCCTTCAGAAGATATTCTGAGTGGGGCTTTGTTTTTTTCTCTATTCTCTTGCTTTTATTTAAAATAAGTGATATATTTGTGATATCAAAATGATATCAATTAAATCTATTGAATATGGAAGCAAAAGAATTGAATTTTAGCGGTTTCAAGGTAAATGGCTTTTTAGCATTATTCCTTCATCTGGTTGTACTCACGGCAGTAATTGTCTTTGGGTTTATTATATGCGTTCCTACGCTTATTGTCTCTGTGTGTTTATGTGTAGTGTGGTTTATCCTGTTCGCGGGTTATATGCAGCTGGAACCTAATGAAGCACGTGCAATGGTGTTCTTCGGAAAATATAAGGGAACATTCAAAGAAACGGGATTCTTTTGGGTAAATCCATTCTTAGATAAGAAAAAACTTTCGCTTCGTGCCCGTAACCTCGATGTGGAACCGATCAAAGTTAACGATAAGATAGGTAATCCCATTCTGATTGGTCTGGTACTTGTATGGAAACTGAAAGATACCTATAAAGCTATGTTTGAAATTGATGCACAAACAATGGCTAACTCTACTCCCACAGCCGGCAATGCTGCCAATCAGATAAATATTGGTAATGCCGTGGCCAATCGCATGAATGCCTTCGAGAATTTTGTAAAGATACAGAGTGACGCTGCTTTGCGTCAGGTAGCCGGACAATATGCATACGATGACAATGAAGCAAATACAGAAGAATTGACTCTGCGTTCGGGTGGTGAAGAAATCAATGAGCAGTTGGAACAAAAACTGAATGAACGTCTTGCCATGGCAGGTATGGAAGTGGTGGAAGCTCGTATTAATTATCTGGCATACGCACCCGAAATCGCTGCTGTGATGTTGCGCCGTCAGCAGGCATCTGCAATTATTACGGCTCGTGAGAAAATTGTAGAAGGTGCTGTTTCCATGGTAAAAATGGCACTTCATAAACTTTCTGAGGAAGAAATTGTTGAACTTGACGAAGAGAAAAAGGCAGCTATGGTTAGCAATTTGCTAGTAGTGCTTTGTGCCGATGAAGCCGCTCAACCTATTATCAATGCCGGCACTTTGAACCATTAAGAAGAAGATGATACATATATTATCTGAATTTATAACTAACTAATCACTAAGAAAGTGGCTAAAAAAGAAACTTCAACCAAAAGCTTTGTTCTGCGCGTAGATACTGCGACGATGGATGCTATTGAAAAATGGGCAGCCGATGAATTTCGCAGTACCAACGGGCAGCTTCAGTGGATTATTGCTGAAGCGTTGCGGAAGAGCGGTAGGATGAAGAAATCCCCAAAAACTTCCTCTACCAATGACAAGGCAGAGGAAGAATCTTAATTAAAAAAATTGTACTATGATTAATCTTGGCCCTTATTCTGGTAAGAATTGTCCGAATGTCCATTATCAACCCGGAGTGATTGATCGTGCTCTTGAAGTAGCCGCTTTACTTATAGTTCTGGCTACATGGATTTGTATTTATTGGTTATATACCCAGAAAGGTGTATCCCATTCGTCGGAAATGTGGATATCGGGAGGGATGTCTGTAGTCTGTTTTATAATTATGGCATTAAGTTCTTATGTTCCCGTGCGAAAGATTAATTTTCCTGTACGTGTTAACGAGCAGAATATTGGCATTCAATATATGTTGGCAGTACGTTTTACACGGGTAATGAATGTCATTTTAGGATTACTTTTCCTGTCTAGCTTGCTTATAAACTATTATCGGATAGCATCTATCTTCTTTGGGATAGCTATTGTTTTGATGTTTATAGCATTTGTTATCTATTTTGTTTTTGCTCTCAAATACAAATAAATTCGTAATAAATAATTAAAGCAATTATCTGATACCTATTAGTTGTTAATTTACATACCTTTATACTCTTTTTTAGGTATTGCCCCCCTTTTTAACTACCTCTACCTTTGCCTCGATTTAAAATTATAAAAATTAAGGCAAATGAAAAGAAAGGTTTTATTGTTCTCTTTATGTCTTGCGACCTGTACTGTAAATGTTTCGGCGGAAAATACGGCAGGCGATGATAAAGATACAAACAACACGCAACAAACTGAAGAAAAAGCCCCGAAAAAGAAGTCAAGACTTACCTTGGGGGGATATGGTGAAGCGGTATATTCACGTAATTTCTATAGTGACAGCTATTTGCGCTACAACAGTGCAGAGGCAGCAGCACTTCGTAAAGACGAAAGCCATGGCCGTTTCGATATGCCACATGTCGTGATATATCTGGGCTATGATTTTGGTAAAGGCTGGACGATGGGTACTGAAATTGAATTTGAGCACGGTGGTACCGAAAGTGCCGTTGAAATTGAAGAAGAAGAAGGCGGTGAATACGAGAGCGAAATAGAACGCGGAGGTGAGGTTGCTTTAGAACAATTCTGGATTCAAAAGTCATTCTGTCCACAGTTGAATGTCAAGATGGGGCATTTTATCGTGCCCATTGGTGCAACTAACGGGCACCATATGCCTACAGAATTCTTTGGCGTTTATCGTCCCGAAGGCGAAAATACCATCATGCCTTGTACTTGGCATGAAACAGGGGTAAGTGTATGGGGACGGGCCGGAGACTGGCGTTACGAAGCTTTGCTTATCTCGGGTCTTGACTCTGAACGTTTCGGTCGTAAAGGATGGGTGCACGATGGTTCTGCTTCACCCTACGAATTTAAGATTGCCAATTCCATGGCAGGTGCTTTCCGCCTTGATAATTACACGGTTAAAGGCTTACGGCTTTCTCTTAGCGGGTATGTGGGAAATTCATTCCGAAATACTCTGCGTACTCCCAATTCCTCGTATGACGACATAAAGGGGACGGTTGCTATCGGTGCTTTTGACTTTCATTTAGACAGATGGAATTGGATCGCTCGAGGAAACTTCGACTACGGTCACTTGAGTGACTCAAGAGAGATTTCTGATTATAATAAGAGTTTTCCTAAAGATTCCCCTTCTCCCAAGCAGTCGGTAGCTTCGGATGCTATTGCTGCCGGTATCGAAGTAGGTTACAACGTTTTCGCACTGTCCAACAAACTGGCACAGAGTGGACGAAAACTCTATGTCTTCGGTCGCTACGATTACTATGACTCCATGTACGATACGGAAAGTTCTATCGTTGATTACCAGTATTGTGGTCGTCATCGGATAGCAGCTGGTCTGAACTACTTCCCGATAAAGGATATCGTGGTGAAAGGTGAATATTCTATCGGCTTGATGAAGAGTCCCTACAACAACGAACCCTCCATTTCACTGGGAGTTGCTTACTCCGGATTCTTCAATATGTAATAGCAAAATAGCGATAAACGATAAAAGAGACAATAGTTAATTTTAATAGAGTAAAAAATGAAAAAGTATTTTAAACTGCCGTTTTATGCGGCGATAATTGTAATGCTGTCTATGGGGATGGTAGCTTGTAGTGACGATGATGAAACACCGGGTGATGAACTTACCCCTCGTGAAGCTGCCCTTAAGGAGATAATCAGTGATTATACAAAGAATACGGTTATTCCTACTTACGAAGGTATGGCTGATGCGGCGATTGAATTGCATACCGCTTGTCTGGCTATGTACAATAGCGGCGTGGGCAATGTAACTACTGCCCAGGTAACGGCTGCCGGCAATGCATGGAGAGAAGCCCGCCAATACTGGGAACGTAGTGAAGCATGGCTTTTCGGTCCTGCCGGAGACTATGATGTTGACCCGCATATCGATTCATGGCCACTTAACAAAACAGCTCTTGACAATCTGCTGGCTAATGCAACAGAAATGGGCAAGATGGATACTGACGGAGTTTATGTTTCTTCACAGGACTATGGATTGCTGGGCTTCCATGCGCTTGAGTATATGCTTTTTGCACTCGAAGGCACAGGTATGTCTCAAACTTCTGTAGCCCACAGTACAAATTATACGGCTCAGCAGTTAAGCTATATCGTAGGGGTGGCAGGAGACTTGCGTAACCAATGCATCATTTTGGAAGCAGCTTGGAGAGGCGAAAGTAATATCAGCCAGGCTAAGCGTGCTGTGCTGACCCAGGTACGTCAGCAAACAGAGATTCTTCAGAATAATCAATACTATAGAGTAGCCCTTAGTGACTTGGCGGGTGGCCTTTGCTATGCCAACGAGATGATGAACCCCATTGAAGGCAGTGCCAGTGATTTTCTGAACTATCTGGACGGTGCGCAGACCATGGTTGTAGATGGTATTCAGAATATAGCCAATGAAGTAGGTAATATCAAGATAGGTAATCCTACAGGTCAGGGACTTAGCGACGAAACGGAGTATGACCCCGATTACATCGAATCACCTTATAGCCTGAACTCCATCACGGATTTCAAAGGCAACATCATTTCAATAGAGAATGCATACCGCGGATTCCAAAGTTCACAGGACTACAATAATGGCGAGACTCTTATTAAGCCTGTAACTCAATCGCTTAGTACCTATGTGGCTTCACTTGACGCTGCTTTGGACACCCGTGTCAAGACTGCCATAAGCAATGCTTACAACGCCATCAACCAGATGAAGGAACCGTTTGCTTATACTTGTAACCGTAATGGCGAATATGCTCAAATCAATTTGGCTGCTATAAAAGCATGCAATGATTTGAATGATATATTCAGTGAGGTAATCACGTTGATTCAAAACCAGCGTTAATCGGAGCGAAGTTACTTCGTTGATATAAAATAGGCGGGCACTTGTTGGGAGTGCTCGCTTATAATGCTTGAAAACCAATAATGTCTAACTATTTCTAATATCAATTCATTATGCTTTTGAGAAAATACTATTTATGTGTTGCAGTCATGTCTGTTGCCGGTTTCATGCTGACAGCTTGCGAGGATGACAATGAAGAAAAGGGTACTTCCGGCGGTGGAACCACTGAATTGCCTGACTGGTACTATGCAGGTGGTGAGCTTGGTACTTCGTTTGTCACTACACAAACGGCTTTCGAACAATCTACCCCTGTGGTAGACGCCGATGCGGTGATGACTGCTTCGTTCAATCGTGGGGAGCAGCTTTTTGAGAAGCCTTTTAATTCGAACATTTCGGGCACACGCCACGGTCTGGGACCGGTGTATATCCGTACTTCTTGCCTGCATTGCCATCCGGGATACGGACATGGCAAAAGCCAGTCGGCAGGTTCTTTCAATACCACGCAAACAGGTAACGGCTACTTGTTGGTGGTTTACAATCCTGCTACTGATGGCTATGTGTCTTGGTTGGCCGGTATGCCGCAGACCAAAGCGGTAGCACCTTTCAAGGCTCCGGTAGATGAGTCGCAGGTCATGATTTCCTGGCACGACTATACGGATGGCTTCGGCAATAAGTTTCCCGATGGTGAAACCTATCAGTTGAGATATCCGGAGGTAGAAATTCCCAAGAATGCTATTTACGTTGCCAACAAAGGCTATGATGTGGGTGAATATGCCGTACGTCTGGAATCTACTATCGGCATCTATGGCACAGGATTGCTGGATGCCATCAGTGACGAAGACTTGAAGGCAGAATATGTCAAGCAGGAAAAAGACGGTTATTTTAAGCTGAATGAAACGATTTTCAAGAACGGTGAATGGAAGAAGCAATATGCAAATACGGCACAGGGTGGCGACGGCACGCTCTACCCGTTGCGTTATACCTATGCTCTGAGCCGTGGTCCTCTGCAGGATGCCGCCGGAGCCAATGCGTTCTGGAATATTACGAATGCCACTCGTAGCGACCGTACCTTCCATTACCTTGACGGTGCAGGCACCTATGCGCTCTATTCTTCTCAGGACCCGGATGTGCAAGCCGGTTTCCCCGATTACATCGCCACTGTCTCTACTCCTGATGAACATCCCGAATGGTTTACGGACAATGTGGAAAAGAACATCTACAACTACTTGACCTCAAAGAAACTACCCGTTGAAGTTTCCGACCAGAATTACATTGATTTGATGGTATGGCATCGCGGTCTGGCTGTCCCTGCTGTCCGTAATGTGGATGACGAGGAAGTGTTGCGGGGCAAGGAATTGTTTTCTGAAATAGGTTGTACTTATTGTCATAAGCCTTCATGGACAACGGGTGATGATGAGATACGTGACCCCGCGCGTTTCTTTGTAGGTGACAAGGCGGATCTGCTGCCACGCTATCCCAACCAGAAGATTTGGCCATATACGGATATGATACAACATAAACTACACATGAAGAATGACATCCGTACCGGATGGTGCCGTACTACTCCATTATGGGGCCGCGGTTTGCATCAACGTTGTACGGGAGCTGAATTCATCGACCGTTTGCACGATTGCCGTGCCCGCACCACGCTGGAAGCTATCATGTGGCATGCCACAAGCGAAGAGAGCGATGCTTACTACACGGTGACCAAGTTCCGGGAACTCTCGAAGGCTGATAGGGACGCGGTTGTCAAGTTCTTGGATTCTATCTAACTTTATTATATTCGGGGTGACATTGCGTTAATATATAATATATCATTATTTGCATGAAATTGTTGAAGACTCTTTCTTTCGGTTTGACCGGTTTGCTTGTTCTCTTTATGATTGCGGCAACTTTGCTGGAAAAGCAGTATGGAACTGCATTTGCTGTTAAACATCTATATGGTTCACCTTTTTTTATAATATGTTGGGGCGTGACGGTGGCGTCTTCCGTTGCTTATCTCTGGTTTCGTAAAGTACAAAAGCAATTATTGACATTGCTTTTACACCTGTCCTTTGTCGTTATCTTGTTGGGAGCACTGTTCACTTATATTTGGGGTTTGCAAGGCAGTGTTCACTTGCGTCAGGATGCTGACAAGCCGGTTTCGACATTTACAGTTGCAAATGGTACGGTGAAACAATTTCCTTTCAATCTTCATCTGAAGAAATTTAATTTGGAATATTATCCGGGAACTTCTGCCCCGATGGATTTTGTCAGCAGTATCATTGTAGAGGATAATGGGGAAATAGTTGAGGGAGAGGTTTCCATGAATCAAATATATAGTTACCACGGTTATCGTTTTTATCAGTCTACGTATGATTCGGACGGCATGGGAACAACGCTTGTTGTGTCGTACGATCCTTTAGGTATTGCAATTACTTATACCGGGTATGCATTGCTTTTGATTTCTATGTCTTTATTCTTTTGGGGAAAGAATAGTCAATTCCGCAGGCTGTTGCGGTATCCATTGGTTAGACCGGTGGTAGCCACGACATTGCTTCTTCTATTTACTGTAGGAGTACAGGCTAAAGATACTCCTCGTGTTTTACCACGTGAAACTGCAGAAAAGTTCGGTAATCTTTATGTTTATTATAATGACCGGATATGTCCATTGCAGACATTAGCCAAAGATTTTACAGTTAAACTATACGGCAAATCTTCGTATAAGGGGTTGACTGCGGAACAAGTGATGACGGGGTGGTTTTTCTATTATGATAATTGGAAAAAAGAGCCTTGTATTCATATTAAAAGCAAAGAAATTCAACGCCTTTTGAATATTGACGGAGAGTATGCCCGATTGACCGACTTTGCTGATATACAGGGCTACAAGTTGGATGAAGGAATGCAAAACGGAGCAGAAGTAAGAGATAAGCGCGGACTTGAGGAGGCTAATGAGAAATTTAGCCTCGTCAGTATGGTGGCGGCTGGAGGAATTTGGAAGTTATACCCTTATATCTCTACAGGTGATAGTACTGGTAATGGTGCGAAAAGGCATCTTATTTGGTACTCTTTAGCAGACCGTTTGCCGTACGATATGCCCGGAGAATTAGGGACTTTTGTGCGAAGTAGCATGAATTATGTGGCAGAACAGGTAGCGCGAGGTGATTTTCAGAAGGTCGATGTGCTGCTTGGTAAGATACGCAAATATCAAGTGCGTGAGGCTGGAGAGTTTCTTCCTTCTGATACTCGTTTCAAAGCGGAAAAGTGGTATAATAGTTTGAATAATAGTCGTCCGTTGGCAATGGCTTCCATAACAATAGGTATTTTGGCGTTTATATTTTATTGTTGCTATATGATAAGCGGGAAGCGCATTCCTACATCTGTGACGGTTTTATTGCTTACTATTTTGGGAGGTATTTTTGTATATCTTTGTTTAACGATTGTTTTACGTGGTTTTGTAGGAGGACATATACCGATGTCCAATGGGCATGAAACCATGCAGTTGATGGCGGCGAGTGTAATATTGATAACGTTCTTCTTCTGCCGTAAGATGCCTATGGTTATAAGCTTCGGTTTCCTGCTATGCGGACTTACGTTGCTGGTTTCTATGTTGGGTGAAGCTAATCCGCAAATCACCCAACTGATGCCGGTATTGTCATCTCCATTACTTAGTTTTCATGTGGTAGTAATTATGATGGCCTATTCTTTATTAGCATTTATGATGCTCAATGGAGTTACCGCTATCATTCTGCACTATTCGCGTAAGGACTGTTCGTCCGAAGTGGAGCGTTTGCAGGTTATCAGCCAACTTATTCTTTATCCTGCGGTCTTCCTGCTGGCAATCGGCATCTTCATCGGTGCGGTGTGGGCCAATGTTTCGTGGGGGCGCTACTGGGGATGGGACCCTAAAGAAGTTTGGGCACTTATCACTATGCTGATTTATGCATTGGCATTGCATCCGACTTCTTTGCCGTGGTTTCGACGTTCTATGTTCTTTCACTTGTTTTCGATAGTTGCATTCTTCTGTGTGCTGATAACCTATTTCGGGGTTAACTTCTTGTTAGGAGGTATGCACAGTTATGCATGAGTACCTATTAGTAATGACTCTATTGGCCTATTATACCTAATTCGTGCGATTGTAGCATACTGTGGAATGCCGTATCTTTGCAGTATCAGATTTGAATGAATTAGTTAGTCATAATTACGTAACCACTTTTATGAAAATAAAAGATTCCCCGCTTTGCGATGAGATATCGAGAAGCGGGGATTTTCAAATTAATATCCCTCCCCTGATATCCCTTTATTTTAGTATTAAAGTCTGGTTTTTAATTAATTGATAACTAATGTCTTATCGTGATACATGGGTAGGACACGCTCGTATCCGCAAGCGGAAACGCCAGTATCTCCTAATGGATACGCCTGTATCCACATATGGGAACGGCCGTATCCTCTTGTGGAAACGCTCGTATCCCCTAGTGGGGACACGCGTCTCCCCTAAGGGAAACGAAAGTTTCTCCTGTGGAAACTAATACTAAGAAGTTATAGAGAGTCTTTTATATCACTAAGTTCTACCAGCTTATTAACAATGGCGTAGATGGTAAGCCCTGCCGGAGAGTGTATCTGTAGTTTGCGGGCGATGTTGCGGCGATGCGTAATGACGGTATGAATAGATAGGAATAATTTATCTGCTATGGCTTTGTTGGTCATGCCTTTCACTACGCAAGTAATAATTTCCTTTTCGCGTTGGCTGAGGGACTCTTGTTCATTGTCTTTCTCCTCTTCTTCTTCGGTATGCAACAAATGGTTTATTTTGTTGGCTATGACATCAATATCGTCACAAATTGCGAAGTTTTCATCATATTCTTTCAGTACATTGTTGTCGATGACGGAACATACTATAGCGATATATTTGATACCGGCTTTTCCATGTTCTGCTTTGAAAGCTGCTAAATCGAACCATCCGCCGAATGTGGGATTGATAATAACGATATCTGTAGGATGCAGGTGAATGTAGTTTTGCAATGATTCAGGTGACGAAACCTCGATAGGATGCGCATTCAAACTAGGGATGCGTTTTAATACAGCCGTAAGTCCACTGCGGACGATGACCGAAGTCTCTGCAATGACAATCTTCAGTGAAGCATTATTGTTCATTTTTTCAGTTTCCTTTCTATTTGTGCTACGGCGGGAACAAACATATAATCTTCTACCTGGCAGTGGGTAGCAAGGTCTTGCTCACAATTGAATATGTCGAATAAAACGGCATTAAGGAGATTATTGTTCTCCTTTTCCGGGTAGTATTTTATAATGATGTTTTTCAGTTCCTTCAACTTTGTCTCTATTTGGTTGTGCTTGCTGGCAAAGGTTGCAATATCATATTCGTCAGAAAGTTTGCCTTGCAGAAGCTGCTCTACATACGTAAATACGGCTTGGTTCTCATACTCCATGTGGCGGCGTACTTCTTTGGCGTATTCGTCGAAGAACTTCAGAATGAGGAATGCTACGTCATCACTTTCCGAGCAATCTATGGCTTCAATAAGTTTGCGGCGGATGCCCGGCAGGTTGAAGTCGAGGAAGTATGCGTGAGCACGTTTTAAGTAATCCATGAGGGCGGGAATGGAGAAATTGTTTTCATTTCCACTATACGAATACTGCTCTTCACTGATGAAATTGGCTACAGCTAGAAAGGTAGGATAATCAACTCCTTGACTTTGGCAAACGTCTTTTACACTCTTGTCTCCGAATCCCAGCGATAGTCCAAAACGGCTCATCACCATTAATAAGGAGTAGTTATCACAGATGAGATCGCTCATTTTATCTGTGGATCTGTACTTATGTTGCTCATTCATTGCTGATTATTGTTTTAGTTCCTTTTATTCATGCGCAAAGTAACGGCTTTTCTTTGAGAACTGCAATCGCTATTTGTAGGTATTTTGATTCGTTATTCTCTATTTAGAACAGGATAAACTATAGCCTTTAGTTTTGTTTAACGTAATAAATTAGTTTATGAACTAAATAATCTAGTTATTTGCAGGAAACAATTAGAAACTATGAAAGGATTGACAGCAAAAGAAGAAGAACTTATGGGCTTTTTTTGGGAAAAAGGACCTTTGTTTGTGAAGGAAATGCTGGCGTTTTATGATGAACCGAAGCCACATTTTAATACTTTGTCTACTATCGTAAGAGGACTCGAAGACAAAGGATTCCTGAACCATCACACTTATGGAAATACCTACCAGTATTATGCCGTGGTGAGCGAGGAAGATTTCCGTAAGCGGACATTGAAGAATGTTATTAGCAAATACTTCAATAATTCATACCTCAGTGCGGTGTCGTCGTTAGTGAAGGAAGAAGATATATCATTAGAAGAACTGAAACAGCTGATACAAGAAGTTGAGAAAGGAAAAGAATGAAAGTCATTTATAATTCATAATACCTGATTGCACTATGGGCTTATTCTTCGTATATATTCTTAAGTCATCCGTTTGTCTGGCGGCATTTTATTTGTTCTATCGCTTGTTGCTGAGCCGTGAAACGTTCCATCGCTTTAACCGGTTCGCTTTATTGGGCATTCTGCTGCTATCGTGCTTGTTGCCTCTGATAGAAGTCAGTGTACAGCAAGAGACGGGTGTGCATCAGACAATGATATCGTTGGAGCAATGGTTGTTATTAGCTGAAGCTATGAACTCTGCGGAAATACAGACACAAGAGGCTACTGTAACTTGGATACAGGTTGCAGTATTGCTTTATCTAGCGGGAATACTATTCTTTGCATTCCGTAATATATACTCTTTGTTGCGATTGCTAGTGTTGCTTAAATCGGGTAGAAGAGAGAACTTGAGCAATTATGTGTCAGATAAGAAAGGAGTGTCACTGATTGTACATAACAAGGAAATCGCTCCTTTCAGTTGGATAAGATACATCGTTATTTCTCAGAAAGACTTGGATGAGAACGGAAGGGAGATCCTTATTCACGAACTAGCCCATATTCATAATCGCCATTCTCTGGATTTACTGGTAGCGGATATTTGTATCTTCTTCCAATGGTTCAATCCGGCTTCATGGCTTTTGAAACAGGAATTGCAGAATATCCATGAGTACGAAGCGGATGAAACTGTAATCAAAGAAGGCGTAGATGCGAAACAATATCAACTATTATTAATAAAAAAAGCCGTTGGCACAAGGCTCTACTCTATGGCCAACAGCTTTAATCACAGTAAACTTAAAAAACGTATCACTATGATGTTAAAAGAAAAATCAAGTCCGTGGGCACGTATGAAGTATCTTTATGTACTTCCGTTGGCAGCTATTGCAGTAACCGCTTTTGCCCGTCCCGAAGTCTCTAACACAGCGCAAGAGATTTCTGCCGTCAAAGTTAATGATTTAGCGGCAATTGTAGAAACAAAAATGGCAGAAAGTATGGGCAATGTACTCGAAGCCCCCGCAGTAAAGGCATTGCCAGAAGATACCACAAAGACGGGTAAGGTATCTAGCACGGTTGTTCAGGTTTCCAGTTCCCGCCATGAGGAGCCTCTGTATATTATTAATGGAAAAGAAACTGACGCTGAAATAATGCGTGCTCTGAATCCGGAAAGTATAGAGAGTATCGATGTACTGAAAGATGAAAGTGCAGTAAGTCGATTTGGCGAGAAAGGCAAGAACGGAGTTATTCTGATTACTTTGAAGGAAGGAAAATCATCTACTATTACGGTTACTGGTGTGAAAGCTATTAAAAAGACAACGGATATTCCCGGTGTAAGCGGTGTTCATGTGAGTAACAGAAAGGTCGATGTTAAAGATCTGAACTTGTATGTCGATGGTGAATTGGTAAACATGGAAGGAAAGCAAGTCGAAGATATTGTACCCGCTGACCAGATAGAGAGTATCTCCGTAAATAAAACTACGGATGGAAAGGGTGAAATGTATATTGTCACCAAGAAGAATGCTAAAGGACAGGAGAAAACCGTTTCCCAAGGTAATATGAAAGTGGAAGGTTCTGTGAAGGATGAACAAGGCGAACCACTCATCAATGCTTCCGTCTTGATAGAAGGAACCACTACAGGAACTTTATCTGATTCGAATGGAAACTTTGTTTTGTCCGTCCCCAATAAAGATGTCGTATTGTTGGTTTCGTACATTAATATGAAACCTGCAAGAGTGAAAGTATCTTCTCAAATGACTGTTGTTTTGAAAGAGGAATAATAATAATAATTAGCAATTTCAGGAGAAAATACTCTATCTTTGTGATATAACTTTATGTAAACGGAATATTATGATGAAGCGTATTTCTTTGATACTGGGGATAATCTCAGTACTGCTATCTTTCTCTGAGTCACTTCTGGCATGTACTTCTGCCGTTATATCCGGTAAAATTACTCCTGATGGCCGTCCCTTGTTGTGGAAGAACCGTGATACGGATTTCCCTCAAAACAGTGTGAAGTATTTCTCCGGCGGTCGCTATCCGTTTATAGCCATTGTTAATAGCGTCGAAGACAATCCGACGGATGTATGGATAGGTACGAATTCTACAGGCTTCTCTTTAATGAATACTCAATCCTACAATCTGGTGGAAGTAAAGCCCGATGAAGAGCGGGGAGAGGCAAACGGTCGTGTCATGCGCCGTGCATTGGAAGTTTGCGCAACGGTGGAAGACTTCTGTCATTTCCTTGATACCATCACCAAACCAAGTTTAATCGAAGCCAATTTTGGTGTCATTGATGCAAAAGGTGGTGCCGCTATGTTTGAGGTAGATTATTATAAGTATGTAATGTACGATGCGAATAATCCTAAAGATGCTCCTTGCGGTTATATTGCCCGTACCAACTTTTCCTTCTCCGGGAAAGTGAATGACGGAGCAGGTTATGTCCGCTTTATGCAAGAAGATAAACTTCTGTTGCCAGCCTCTGCTACCGGACAAATTACTCCCCAGTGGATATTCAATGAACTTTCCCGTTCCTTTGCCAATCCTATGATGGGAATAGACTTGAAAACGGGTGATTTCAATCGTCCCAAGACCAACGGGTGGTTTGTAGATCAGGATTTCATTGCTCGTAGTAGTACGGCAAGTTCAGTAGTGGTACAAGGTGTGAAGTCTGGTGAGAATCCCGAATTGACTACCATGTGGACGATACTTGGTTATCCTCCTACTGGTGTAGCTATGCCTGTATGGTTAAAGGGAGCTGACAAAGCACTGCCCAGGCTCATGGCTCGTGATAACGTAAAGAAAGTGTCGCCGCTTGGCAACTGGTCTGTGATATTAGCCGGCGATGTATACTCGTATACACAAGGTATGGGCAGCAGCCGTTATATGAATTGGGAAAAGCTATATAATACGGAGAAGAACGGTTATATGCAACTACTTGCTCCAGTTGAGGAGGAAGTGTTCAAACGGACGCAACCCGTTCTTAAGGAATGGCATAAAAAAGGAAGTATCGATATAAAAGCAATGCAGTCGCTCTATAACGAGCTTGATTCCTTTATTGAAACCAAATATATGGATATGTTTGAACTATAAAGGGAAGGTATTGAATTACATCATCGAACGGAGGTACTCAAGTATCTCCGTTTCTTGTTCCGGGTGAAACCAATGGATTTCTTCGTCGCGCTTGAACCAAGTCATCTGCTTACGCGAGTAGATGCGCGAGTTCTGCTTAATCTTGTCAATGGCAAATGGGAGCTCCCATTCTCCATCAAGGTATTTGAATATCTCTTTATAACCTACAGTATTGAGAGAGTTAAGGGTTTTGTATGAATACACTTGGCGGGCTTCTTCTACCAATCCATCTTCTATCATTTGGTCTACCCGGAGATTGATTCGGTTGTATAACTCTTCACGGCCGCGCGTCAGTCCTATTTTGATGATACGGAAAGGGCGTTCTTTAGTTTGCCGGGTACGGAAAGATGTATAGGTTTTGCCGGTCATGTAGCATATTTCCAGTGCATGTACTACGCGTTTGTGGTTCTTTAAATCTACAATCTTATAATATTCAGGATCCAGTAGTTTCAGTTCTGCACACAACCTTTCCAATCCTTCAGTTTCATATTTATCCAGCATGAGTTGGCGGGTTTCGGCATCTATGGTAGGAATATCATCAATGCCTTTACAAATGGCATCTACATACATCATAGAACCACCAGTCAGCACTACGGTGTCATGTTTGGTAAATAAAGTTTCGAGAAGTTTCAGGGCTTCAGCTTCATATTGAGCTGCGCTGTAGTAATCGGTTAGTTTAAGAGTACCCACGAAGTGATGTTCCACTCTTTGAAGTTGTTCGGGTGTGGGAGCAGCTGTACCTATCTTCAAGTCTGCATACAACTGCCTGGAGTCAGCCGAGACAATGCAAGTGTGGAATTGTTCTGCTAATCGAAGGCTTAACTCTGTTTTGCCTACTCCGGTAGGGCCGATAAGTACAATGAGTGTATGCATAGTTGAAAGAGTTGAAAGTTGAGAGTTGAAAGTTGAAAGTTAAGCTGCGCTATCATGCTGCATAGTAACTTTCAACTTTCAACTCTCAACTCTCAACTAATTAGAATTTCTCTTCTTCGAATGTAGCACTGCTGGCACCGTCATCCAATCCGCCGAATCCTTCTTTATCAAAGTCTTCCATATCGAAGTCCTGGTCGCCATAGAAGTTCTCATCCAAATCCAGTCCACCGCCGGCTGCTGCCATTTCTTCGAAGTCTATGATCTGTTTGGGAGCATCGCCTTCTTTCTTGGTACATTTGGCACCTTTGATTTCTTTTCCGGTAATGATTTCGGATAACTCAAGGAAGAAGCAGCGTTCTGTCATATAGTCGAAAACATAAAGCAGCTTCTGCTTTTCGTCTTCAATAAGTTCGCTGATCGGAGTTTCTTTCATTACCCAGCTATCCATTTCAGGATTATCATCCATCTCTTCCAGAGTAATTTCCTTTTCTTTCTCCCAATCGTCGTCGCAAATGAAGAAAGAAGTCATTTGATCGTCAGTAAAGCCTACTGACTTAAGGATTGCTTCGTGGAAGTCGAAGAAAGTAGCTTCCGGATCTATCTGTATTTCTCTTACAAAGTCGTCCACCTCGTCTGAGATGATTGTAAATCTGTATATCATAATGCTGATAGTTTTTATTTGCCTGCGGGGATAATGCCTCGGGCTGATTCACGTATAAAGTTTACAATATAGCTTATTTCTGGTGCCATTTCTATTTCATCCTCAATCTTTTTCAAAGCATCAGTATTGTTCAATCCGCTTTGATAGATAATGCGGTATGCATTATGGATGTTTTCAATAGTTTCGTTAGAGAAACCACGACGACGCAATCCTACAATATTGATACCTGCATAACAGATAGGTTCACGTCCTGCGATGATGTACGGGGGAATATCTTTACTGAAACGACATCCACCTTGTATCATTCCGTAACCTCCAACTCTACAGAATTGGTGCATCAATACCGCACCACTTATAATAGCATAATCGTCAATTACTATTTCACCTGCCATCTTGGTAGAGTTGCCAATGATACAACCATTACCTATGATAGCATCATGGGCTACGTGTACGCTTTCCATAAGCAGGTTGTTGTTACCAACAATCGTTTTACCCTTGGCAGCCGTACCACGGTTGATAGTTACGTTCTCACGAATAATGTTATTATCACCAACTTCAGCAGTTGATTCTTCACCTCTGAATTTCAAATCTTGAGGAATGGCACCGATAACAGCTCCCGGGAAAATAGTGTTTCCATTGCCAATGCGGGCGCCGTATAGAATATTGGCATTCGCCATAATCTTGTTATTATTGCCGATTACCACATTCTTGTCAATGAATACAAAAGGAGCAATCTCTACGTTTTCTCCGATTTTTGCATCGGGATGAATATACGCTAAGGGACTTATCATAATTAATTTATTTGTTCTTAACTATTTGTGCCATAAATTCTGCTTCGCAGACTACCTTTTCACCTACAAATGCATAGCCTTTCATGGTAGAAATTCCTCGACGGATAGGAGCAAGCAACTCTACCCGGAAAACAAGCGTATCGCCCGGTACTACTTTCTGACGGAATTTCACGCCGTCTATCTTCATGAAATAGGTAGAGTAACGTTCGGGATCATCCACAGAGTTCAGCACTAACAAACCACCAGTCTGTGCCATAGCTTCTACCTGCAATACTCCCGGCATAACGGGTTCTTGCGGGAAGTGACCTTGGAAGAAAGGTTCGTTGGCAGTTATATTCTTTACACCTACAATATAATTGGCACCGATTTCAATTACTTTATCAACCAATTGGAACGGATAACGGTGAGGCAGAAGTTCGCGGATGCGGTTTACGTCCATTACTGGTTCGCGGTTCCAATCGTAAGTCGGAGCTTGAATCTCGTGCAGGCGAATTTCTTTGCGCATCTGACGGGCAAACTTATTATTGATGGTATGTCCCGGACGAGTAGCGATGATACGACCTTTGATAGGTTTACCAATCAAAGCAAGGTCACCGATAACATCGAGAAGTTTGTGGCGGGCACATTCATTAGGTGATACCAGCGGCTTGTGGTTGATATATCCCAGCTGCTTGGCATCCATGTGTGGAACACCCATCACATCGGCAAGCTTGTCATAGTTTTCCTGAGACATCTCGCGTTCGTAGATTACGATAGCGTTGTCCAAGTCACCGCCTTTGATAAGGCCGGCTTGTAGCAGCGGTTCTATTTCACGTACAAATACGAATGTACGGCTTGAGGCTATTTCTTCCTTGAATTTAGTCATATCCTCCAACGTTGCAAATTGGTTGGGGATAATGCTGGAATCGTATGATACCAATACGTTGAGGCTGAAATTCTCATCCGGTAGTACGATGATAGAAGAACCGGTGGTTTCGTCACGAAACTCTATTTTTGACTTGATGATATAAAAGTCTTTAACGGCATTCTGCTCTACAGTACCAACCCGTTCTATTTCGTTGACATAAAATTGGGCGCTTCCGTCCAGAATAGGGAATTCCGGACCATTTACTTGTATCAGACAGTTGTCTATACCCAATGCGTAGAGTGCTGCCATGCCGTGTTCAATAGTACTTACTTTTACTCCGTTTTTGGAGAGTACGGTGCCACGGGTAGTTTCGGCAACATTATCGGCAACGGCATCGATGGTGGGGTGTCCCTCTATGTCAATGCGTTGGATTTTGTATCCGTGATTATCCGGAGCCGGATTGAAAGTTACGGTTAGGTCAAGTCCCGTGTGAAGACCTTTCCCACTGAGTGAAAAGCTATCTTTCAGTGTTTTTTGTTTCAACATTGGTTACTTATTTATTTGTTGTTTTAGTTCATTCAATTCTTTGCGAAGTGCATTGAGCTCTGTGTACATATCGGGCAATCTTTTGTAGATAACGGATGCTTTGAAATATTGTTTGGCATCGTATGCAGGTGAACCCATAATTTGGCTACCTTCTTTTACATTTCCGGGTACTCCACTTTGGGCGGCTATACCTACTTTATTGCCAATGTGGGCATGTCCTGCTAAACCTACTTGTCCGCCAATCATACACCATTCACCTACTTTGGTAGATCCGGCAACGCCGGCTTGTGCCGCCATAACTGTATTTGCACCAATTTCATCGTTGTGAGCAATCTGAACTAAGTTATCCAACTTAACTCCTTTACGTATAATGGTTGCACCCATAGTGGCGCGATCCACACAGGTATTTGCACCGATTTCTACATCGTCTTCCAGTATAGCGATACCAATTTGAGGAATCTTTTCGTATCCGGCGGGAGTAGGAGCGAAGCCGAAGCCATCTGCACCAATGACCGAACCGGAATGCAGAATACAACGATTACCTACCCGGCAGTCATAATAAACGGTACAACTGGCATAAAGAATGCAATCACTACCTATTTTGGCACCGCTACCGATAGTAACGTGCGGATGAATCACTGTGTTGTCGCCAACTTCAGCGTGGTCACCAATGCAAGCAAAGGGTGCTATGTAAACATCCTTGCCGATTTTCGCAGTCTCAGCAATAAATGCCAATGGACTAATTCCTACACGTTTGGGCTTACTTTGCTCATAAAGATTTAGCAATTTAGCTAGACTTTCATAAGCATTGTCCACTTTTATCAAAGTAGCTTTTACTTCATGTTCCGGAACAAAATCCTTGTTTACCAATACAATGCTTGATTGGGTTTCGTATATGTAGGGGGTGTATTTGGGATTAGATAAAAAGGAGATTGCTCCCGGCATTCCTTCTTCAATTTTGGCAAAGGTATGAACGGTTGCATTCTCATCTCCAACGATTTCTCCTTGGATAAATGTTGCAATTTGTTTAGCAGAGAACTCCATAACTTATTCTTGTTAGATGGTTTCAGAACACAAATAACGGACTTTTTTTTTATATATCCTTATTCTGAGATGAATATTTTATACTTATCTATGAGGCCGTTGGTAGCATAGGTAGTATTTTTTTACCTTCTTAGACAGAAGTGATATGTTTAGCATATCCGATGCATCGGCAATATTCTTGATACTTCCGTCATTGTACAGGATATCGATACTATCATCTGCCTCGTCGTACATGTTCTTCTCGATGCTGGGGGTAGAAATGAAATATTTCGCTTCGGAGAGGGGAATGTCGAGTTGTTCGCTGATCTGCAAAGTAAGTTCTTTCTTCCGTTCCGGGCTGAAGGGTTCGTTCGATATCTCTACTTTGAAGAGGTTACGGTTTATCATGCCGGTGCTTAAGGTGGATAACACCTTGTCCGAGTGATTGCTCCATACTTTCAGGGCAGTCCAGATGTCGTTGTCATCCAATTGGATGAAATTCTCCAGGCACTCGGGGTTATTGTAAAATGTCTCCGGACTGATATTATTATAAAGAAAGAACTTCAATGCGGGAGAAGCAAACAGGTCTATGCCTTGTGTAGCTAATTCTTTAGCACGAAGCAAAGCACTGATGAGCATTTTCTCATACGCCACCGATGTCTTATGCAGATAAACCTGCCAGTACATCAACCGGCGGGCTGTGAGGAAATTCTCAATGGAGTAGATTCCTTTGGATTCAACTACCAAGTGATCGTCTTTTACGTCGAGCATCTTAATGATGCGGGCTGATCCAATATTTCCTTCGCTTACTCCTGTGTAGAAGCTGTCACGGCGTAGGTAGTCAAGACGGTCCATATCCAGCTGTCCGCTTACTAACTGATGCAAGAAGCGCTTGGGATATTCGTCTTTAAAGATTTGGATGGCAAGTGTCAGTTGGCCGTTCATCTCCTTATTGATACGTTCCATGAGCATTAAGGAGATAGTTTCGTGGGAAACGCCCGAAACAATCGTATCTTCCAGTACGTGCGAGAAGGGACCGTGACCGATGTCATGCATCAGAATGGCAGCCGCTACCGCTTCGGCTTCACTGTCGAAGATGAAGTTTCCTTTGGCAGTGAGATGTTGGATCGCTTCGGTCATCAGGTAGAATGCACCTAGCGAATGCTGGAAACGAGTGTGTTGCGCTCCCGGATACACGACGGATGATAACCCTAGTTGCTTGATACGGTTTAAACGTTGCAAAAGGGGATGCCGTACAACGTCGTACAGCAGCCCCTTTGGTATATTGATGAACCCGAAAACCGGGTCGTTAATGATCTTTCTTTCGTAAGACATTATAAAATTGCTTTCAGTTGTTCCGCCATTTCCGCTTGCACTTCCTGTGCGGCTTTGCGTGATGCGGCAGCAAAATTCTCTGTTTTATCTACGTAGATAATGCCACGGCTGGAGTTTACGATCAGTCCACAAGTCTTGTTCATGCCGTACTTGCATACTTCTTCCAGTGAACCACCTTGTGCGCCTACACCGGGAACAAGCAGGAAGTGTTCAGGCACGATCTTACGGATGTCTTCGAAAGCACGACCTTGGGTTGCACCTACTACATACATCATTTGTTCGTCGCTAGCCCATTCTTGAGATTTGCGTAGCACTTTCTCGAAAAGACGTTCGCCGTTGGTGTCTTCAGTCAACTGGAAGTCGTGAGAACCTTTATTGCTGGTCAGTGCAAGCAGAATAACCCATTTGCCTTCGTAGGTGAGGAATGGAGTTATGCTATCTTCGCCCATGTAAGGTGCTACGGTTACGGAGTCTATGTTCAGCTCTTCGAAGAAAGTACGGGCATACATGGCAGAAGTATTTCCTATATCACCGCGTTTTGCATCAGCAATGATGAATTGGTCGGGATAGTTCTGCTTAATATAGTTTACAGTCTTTTCAAATGAGATCCAACCTTTTACACCCATACTTTCATAGAAGGCGAGGTTGGGTTTGTAAGCGATACAGAGATCTGCCGTTGCGTCGATAATAGCTTTGTTGAAAGCGAAGATAGGATCTTCTTCTTTCAGTAAATGTTCGGGTATCTTCTTGATATCTGTATCAAGACCTACGCAAAGGAATGATTTCTTGCGCTTAATATTTTCAAATAATTCTTGCTTTGTCATCTTGTTATTTACGATTTAGCGATTTACAATTTACGATTTACAATTCACTTTCCTTCAATCTTTCCGCATTCTCGGCTACAATCAGGTGGTCAATGCAATCTTGTATATCTCCATCCATGAAGGCGGAGAGGTTGTAGATGGTATAGTTGATACGGTGGTCAGTGATACGTCCTTGCGGATAGTTGTAAGTACGGATCTTGGCTGAACGGTCACCGGTGCTGACCATAGTCTTACGCTTGGAGGCAATATCGTCGATGTATTTCTGATGTTCTTTGTCGTAGATGAAGGTACGCAGACGGGAGAGGGCGCGTTCTTTATTCTTGGGTTGGTCGCGGGTCTCGGTACATTCTATCAGGATTTCTTCTACTATGCCTGTATTGGGATTCTTCCAGTTATAGCGCAAACGTACACCGGATTCTACCTTATTTACGTTCTGACCACCGGCACCGCCGCTTCGGAAAGTATCCCATTTTATTTCGCCCTCGTTGATAACTACGTCGAATTCCTCAGCTTCGGGCAGTACGGCTACGGAAGCGGCAGAAGTGTGTACACGTCCTTGGGTTTCGGTAGCCGGGACACGTTGCACACGGTGAACGCCCGATTCGTATTTCATGGTACCATATACGCCATCGCCCGTTATGCTGCAAACGATTTCTTTGAATCCGCCGGCACTACCTTCGTTGGCACTGGATATCTCCATTCTCCAACCTTTAGTTTCGCAATATTTGGTGTACATCCGGAAGAGGTCTCCGGCAAAGATGGCAGCTTCGTCGCCACCTGTACCACCACGGATTTCGAGGATAGCATTGCGGCTGTCCTGTGGATCGGCGGGGACAAGAAGGAGTTTAATTTGTTCTTCCAATTCCGGTTGGCGGGTTTGGCAGATATCGAGTTCTTCGCGTGCCATGTCGCGCATCTCCTGATCGGTTTCGTTGGCAATGATTTCTTTGGCTTCGTCGATGCCGCCTAGTACTTGTATGTACTCTTTGCGGGCATTCATTAAGTCGCCCAGTTCCTTGTATTCCTTGGTGAGCTTGACGTAGCGCTTCTGGTCGGCAATCACTGCCGGGTCTGTAATCAGCGTTGAAACTTCTTCAAAGCGGGCAACGAGCCCTTCCAATTTTTCGAGTATGGTATTGTTATCTGCCATATATTTAATATCTGAATTCTCCGAATTCACTCTTGATAATCAACTCTTTCTTATCGCTCTCTTCGATACGTCCCACGATTTGTGCGTCAATGTTGAAGCTCTTTGATATAGCAATAACTTCTTCGGCATGTTCGGGAGAAAGGTAGACTTCGAGACGATGTCCCATGTTGAATACCTTGTACATTTCGCTCCAATCTGTATTGCTCTGCTCCTTGATGGTCTTAAACAAAGGAGGAACAGGGAAAAGATTGTCTTTCACCACGCGTACATTACCCACAAAGTGCAGAATCTTGGTTTGCGCACCACCCGAGCAGTGAACCATACCATGTATTTCAGGGCGAAGTGCATCGAGCAGTTTCTTTACTACCGGTGCATACGTACGTGTGGCTGAAAGTACCAATTTGCCTGCGTCCAGCGGACTGCCTTCTACGGCATCAGTTAATTTCAGTGCGCCACTGTATACCAGTTCTTCGGGTACTGCCTTGTCATAGCTTTCGGGATATTTCTCTGCCAGATATTTAGAGAAGACATCGTGACGAGCCGAGGTTAGACCATTACTGCCCATACCACCATTATATTCTTTCTCGTATGTAGCTTGTCCACAAGATGAAAGACCTACGATGACGTCTCCCGGACGGATATTGGCATTATTGATAACATCCGAGCGTTTCATGCGGCAAGTTACGGTAGAATCCACGATAATGGTACGTACCAAGTCACCCACGTCGGCAGTCTCACCGCCAGTGGCATAAACACCTACACCCATTTCACGAAGTTCGGCAAGTAACTCATCCGTACCATTGATAATGGCGGAGATCACTTCACCTGGAATCAGCAGCTTATTACGTCCGATAGTGCTCGATACGAGGATATTATCTACCGCACCTACACAGAGCAAGTCGTCGATATTCATTATCAAAGCATCTTGTGCAATACCTTTCCATACACCGAGGTCTCCGGTTTCTTTCCAGTACATATATGCCAGACTGGATTTAGTACCGGCACCATCGGCATGCATAATGTTGCAATACTCCGGGTCACCGCCCAAAATGTCAGGTATGATTTTGCAGAAAGCCTGTGGAAATACACCTTTGTCGATGTTCTTGATGGCATTGTGCACATCTTCTTTTGATGCGCTGACGCCTCGCATCATGTATCGTTGATTACTCATGAGTTAATAAGTTGGTTCGATTGAATGTGCAAAGGTAGTGATTATTCCGCTTATAGCCTTAGCTTTGCGTCAGAAATTACAGAGAGGAATGTGTATTTGTCCGGTAATACAAACCTTTGCTTGTCAAGAGCAGATTTACGAAAGATTAACGGACGGAAGGCTAAAGCCTCTCGTTTGTGTTATCGGAACACATCATGCGTTTACCCGAAACAGACCATCTGTTTACCTCAAACGCATCATCTATTTGCCCTGAACAGACCATCCGTTTTGCCACACCTCAACGTCTGAAATGCCGGGGCTTTTCGCCAAAACCACAGAGGTTTTCAAGGCAAATGCCAGCCATTTCACCTGCTTAAACCTGAGGTTTAGAGAGCTAAAGTGTAGCATTGGGGGAGCAAACATGAGGCATTTCAAACAAGAAGACGTGAGGGGGAACAAAAGAAACGGAGAAGCAATGCCTCTCCGTTTATCCTAATTTTAAATTGAAGTATCTATAAATTCACCTTACAAAGGTACAACATTGCAAAGGCGATGTCAAGTGTTTCGGCGATTATTTTAATATAGGTTCGATTATAGGGAAGTTTTATCGGATCGCAATAATAGTTTATCTTCCACTTGGTTTCAAGCTTTCTCAAGATGATTATCTTTGCATGCAGAATAGCTTTAATATAGAGCGAAGAATGAAATTTTGACCATGGAGAATTTGAAGAAACAAACAGGAACATTATCTTTTGTTCCTGAGGATGTTTTTAATGAGATAATAAGACGAGTAATAGAAAGGCTAAGGCTTAAAACACCCTCTTTGCCTTTACTTAAGGATGAAAGATATTACAAAATATTGTCCGAATGTTTTTTGCAGGGATATGAATATGATTTGGAAGACTTGGAATCTACACTATGTTTTGATTCAGAGGAAAATGATCGAAAGATAGATGAGTGGCTTGCTTTTAAGAAAGTGTACTATGAGTTAAAAGGGAGACCCAATCATTCCTTTAACCAGATTTTGAGAGATGATGATAAAGTATGGATTGATCTCTTCAAGGATCGTGTATCGCCCCAGGATGCCGCTATGGTTATAGATTTGATACAGTCAGTACGTCCGCTTGGTAAAGGTCGAACGAAAATTGAAATAGCGAAGTTGTTGGAATATAATTGGGATATTAAGGTTGGAAATGAGCATTATCATAATGAGCAAAATACAAATGTAAATGCGGGGGAAGCGGTTGAAGATGAGCGAGGAATAACTGGGCAAGCAGGAGACGAAAAAAAACAAGAAAAGAAGAAATCTGGTCCTAAAAAGAACCGTCGTTCCTTTCAAGAATTGATTCATGTAGAAGATAATAATGAACGATGGGAAAATATAAAGAAAATACTTCAAAAACTATTTGAAGATTATAGGCTGAGTAAAGAACGAGCGCAAATACTCTGGATATTATGTAAAATGATGAAGCGTGAAAAAGAAGATTTGCCATCATCAGAAGAACTTGCAGAAGCTTATGAAAAGGCATCTTTTTCGGAACTTATTTGCCGTAGCACCTTTAAGCAAAATCAGTTTGCTGCTATTGATGATAATTTTAAAAAGGAAATAGAAAGACAACTCTTTAAGGTATGCGATAAAGTCAGCTGATTATTTATATCCACAATGTCTGTAATGTCCGTAATGTCTATGTTAAAAACATAGACATTACGGACATCTTTTTTTTGTTGGGAAGTACTTAGTTTTGCAGCAGATAAATGAAGCGCTTTGTTATCACAGTATTAATTAAAAAACAAAAAGAATGAGAACTGGATTGTACTATACCGATACAGAATATCGTATCGAAGACGATGAAAGAGTGAAATATGTCTATATACCTTTACTGGACGAGTGGATGACCCTTGACGAATTTTATTTCGAGAAGCAACTGTACGATGACAGTATGGAAGATGCTGACAGAGATGATCTGGAACACGATAGATATTAGTTCTACTTTTAACTATCACTATTTATGAATCAATCTTCTTCGTCGCTTCTTTACAAGAGGCTTGTGAAATATATGCGGGATGATCGGATGAAAGCTCGTACTTGTCGTATAGGGTTGAGGCTGAATCGGGCTGTTTTATATCGTAAGTTCGCAGATAAGCTCCTCTATGAAGCGAACGAGGAGGATTATAATACAAAATTTACTATGAATAATATCATTGAAGGCGGTACGGAATGAAAGTTTCTCCCCTCGTCGTGGCAGGGTACTTGTGAAAAGTAAGAATGGTAA
Organism: Bacteroides sp.; assembly: GCF_030151085.1. Taxonomy (GTDB): domain Bacteria; phylum Bacteroidota; class Bacteroidia; order Bacteroidales; family Bacteroidaceae; genus Bacteroides. The sequence continues at coordinate 37,264 of NZ_JASLER010000026.1, forward strand.
TGAATGCGATACATTGAAAATCTGGCAAGCCGATAAACCTACCTCCGTGAAGTTGGAAAAAGCGGAATTGAATGTTCCGAAAGAAGGCGGAGCGTATCGGGTAAAGGTAGATGCCGATATTGCGGTGGCAATGAAGCAATGGCAGGTATTGGGACCGGAATCTGATTTTGCGGATATATCCCCAGGGGAATCTATATCTCCTGAGGAGGTATTTAAATCGCCTCTCTTTTATTATGAGAATAAATCAGGAATATCTTACGACGCCAGTTTATCGGCTGACGGGCAGTACTTGGAGATAAAGGTGAATCCTGCATTAAGCGCACAGCAAGGAGATGCTGTTACTGTTACTATCTACGGTGAGCATGAGAACAAAGAAGCGAAGCTAACTATCAAACAGGAGCCAGATCCAACGAAGGTAGTCCGTTTGCGTTTAGCAAAATTTGGGGAGCAGGTATTTGCCGGCATTTTCGATCAGTCTTATAAAGCTTTAAAGCAGATTTATACTCAAGAGGAACTGTATAATCGCCAGGGCGAGCAGGAACAAATATATAATGAATGGAGAGCTTTCATCAATCATGAGTTGACAGCAGACAATAATCGTGTAAACGAAGCACGAAATCTTTGTTATTCGGCGGTGAACCGGACATTGTTTATGAAGTATGGTGTGCAGATTTCCCAGAAGGAAGATTTGACACCTACAGATAGTACGGCTATAATAGCGTTATTGGATATGCAACGCTTTATGTTGTACTATCAAATGGCTAATATTTGGGGACAGACTGTGTGTGTGGATGAATACTCTTCAGGTATAGAAGGTATTAATAGACCTGCCATGACAAAAAAAGAACTATTAGAGCATTTCACCCCCTTCTTTGTTGTTGCTACGTGAATATCTGCCTGCCGAAAAATCTGCATTAAAAACGGCTGATGATTATTTCTTCCCTTCCCGTGATGTGCCTTCTTTGTTTTTAGCGCGTAACTATGTGGAACAGAATCAGTATGCTAAGGCTAAAGATCTATTGACTGAAATAGTGAATAGTGGCAGATACAAATTGGATGATATGGTTTATGGAATGCCCGAGCCTAAGCCTCAAACGACTCGTGCTGCGCAAAGCTTTGAATCTGTTTCAAATATCTGTTTCAGCTATGTGGAAGTGATGCTGATGTTATCTGAATGTGAGTATCGTCTAGGTAATTCTGCTCGGGCCGAAGAGTATCTAAATACAGTTGTTGCTGCCAATGTCGGTACTCCGGCTTATTCGTCTGGTTGGGGAGATAATAATAATGTTGATATATGGCTTCGGAGAAAAATAATAAAACTCCGAAGCCATTTTTTTGTTTCAACTTTATACGTTTGCAAACTTCTTTATCTTTAAACTGTTATACTTAATATATCAAAATGAGACAAAGATGAGTTTAGGGAGTTGGATGAATAAGATCCTCATTGATTGGGGAGTTGACCCGAAGTTTGCAAATATGTTTGATGAATCGATTATTGCAGTATTAATGATTATACTGTCGATTGGGCTGGACTATTTGTGTCAGGCAATATTTGTTGGTGGTATGAGACGTTATACGAAACGATCACCACACACATGGAATACCTTATTAATGAAACGTGGGGTAGTACATCATTCAATACATATTTTACCTGGAATTTTGATTTACTTCTTATTGCCTTTGGCATTTGTACAGGGTAAAGAAATGCTGGCTATCTTTCAGAAAATATGTGTAGTATATATTATTGTAGCGGTACTGTTAACTATCAATGGCTTGCTGCTTGTCATGCTGGATGTATACAATTCAAGGGATAAGCAGAAGAGCCGTCCTATGAAAGGATTTGTACAGGTACTTCAAGTTATTCTTTTCTTTGTGGGTAGCATTATTATTATAGCAGTATTGATAAATAAGTCTCCAATGAGTTTGTTTGCCGGTTTAGGTGCTTCGGCAGCCGTCCTAATGTTGATATTTAAAGATAGCATTTTGGGTTTTGTAGCAGGGGTACAATTGTCAGCTAATGACATGCTTCGTATTGGTGACTGGATTTCCTTGCCTAATGATACTGCTAATGGAACTGTAGAGGAAATCACGTTGAATACGGTAAAAATCAGAAATTGGGATGAAACCATTTCTACTGTGCCACCATATAACCTGGTGAACAATTCCTTCCAAAACTGGCGTGGTATGCAGGAAAGCGGAGGGCGCCGGGTAAAGAAGAATATATATTTGGATATGACCACTCTGAAATTTTGTACGCCCGATTTGCTGGATACTATTCGAAAAGAAGTTCCTCTGATGGCTGACTATCAGCCAGCTGAAGGCGAGGTACCTACCAATGCACAACTTTACCGCATCTATATTGAACGCTATTTGTGCAGTCTTACTGTAGTAAATCAGGATATGGATTTAATTCTCAGTCAGCTTGAACCCACCACCTATGGAGTACCTATTCAGGTTTATTTCTTTTCACGTAATAAAGTTTGGAAAGAGTACGAACGCATTCAATCTGATATATTTGACCATTTGTTGGTAATGGTGCAAAAGTTTGATTTAAAACTGTATCAATATTCTGATTAAATTATGTTTCGTAACTAGCCTGCACCTTTTTTCCCCTTTTTGAGTTAAAATATAGATTAAATGTCTAATTTTGCTCCCTGTCATTAATTTGATAGAAATGAAAATTCTATTACTTCTTTTTATTATACTTTTTTATTCGTCTTCAACCTTGTCTAATAATGTGCAGGCAGATAGTTTGAAGGCGGTATTTGTTCATGCAAAAACGCAAAAAGAACGAATGTCCGCCTGTTTGAATCTTGATAATTATTACAGAAATTATCTTTTTATAGATTCTTTGCCACTAACCCGAGTCCTGCTTGAAGAAGGCATAAAGGCAAAAGATGAATATATTATTTCTGATGCGTTACGTAAACTTGTGATGTCGATCAATCGTAAAAAGCGAGTGCTGACTAACGATTCAGTTATTTACTATCTAAATTTGGCCAATGAAGTTTTGACCGGAGAGCGCAAACGGAGTTTTATTGCAGAAGTCCGTTTGAGGCATATCCGCTCGATAGCCGACTGGACAGAAGATGAAAACCAGGTTATTGAACAACTGTCTGCAAAATATAACAATTCTAATGAAAATCCTGAAGATATCTATTTTCAGATAGAACGTAACTATGCATTGGGAATGGCAGCTGCTTTGGGTATTTCGAACAATGGAGTAGATACTTATAAGAATGCGTTGCGCTATTTTGAACGCTTGTTTGAGCTCATACAAAAAGTACCTGTTAAATATGGAGCTGAGATTCTTTTTTGGGTGAATGAAAATATTTATATAGGCTATATCAACTCAAAAGAAAATACCAAAGTAGTGGCCTTCCTTGAAAAAATGATGGATATTCTTGAGCGATATCAAGAACTTCCTGAGGTAAAGGCAGATATTTATCAGAACTTTGAATATGCTAATGCACTTTATAATGAAGGATTATCTCGCTTTCCGACAATAGTTGGGTATCAAAAAGCATTAGATTGTTTGAAAAAAGCGGAGGTGATGCTTCGTCAGAGAAATAATTTGTTGTCTTTCTATTTTACTATAAAGGGGTTTTATGAAGATATGAATGATTATAAAATGATTATTCTTTATGGAGATTCGATTATCGATTCTATAAATAATGATAATACTCCTACCACATACTCTGTTTGTGCTAGTGTATATAAGGATCAAGCTGAAAGTTATGCTGCTTTGAAGAATTACAAAAAAGCTTATGAATTGATGTTGGCGAACAGTGAATTGCAAGAAAAAATAACAAATGAAGAGTCACAACAACTTCGTGCAGACATGGATGCCCGTTATGATTTGGGTCATCTTGAACTGGAAAAAGAAAAGCTAACCTCACGAAACCGACAGATTGCCTTCTTTTCCATCCTTTTTGTATTTGTACTTTCTGTTGCATGGGGAATCAGTCAACGTTTTCATTTGAATAAGCTAAAGCGGATGCAGAAGAAATTGATGGAATCGAATGATGAAGTCATCCGGCAGAGTGAGAAGGCTCAAGAGAGTGAGAAAATGAAAACGGCTTTTATCAATTCAATGTGCCATGAGATTCGTACTCCGCTTAATGCTATAAATGGATTTAGCAGCCTGTTACTGGACGAAACGATAGATGCCGAATGCAAACATGAGTTTCCTGAATTGATTCAGAGTAACACGGACTTGTTGACTGGACTTTTGAATGATTTATTGGAGGTGTCCAACTTGAGTAGTTCAGTAGAAGAACTTCCAACAGCTCAGGCTGATATTCTGGAGATTTTCACTGAGGAGATGCGAAAGCTGAAGTCTACTAGCGGTAAAGACAGTATTCATTATTGTTTAGATGTAGCGGATGACTGCCATGAAATTCGAACGAATGTAATTTATCTCTCGCAAACCATTGCCCATTTGCTGAGTAATGCTAATAAATTTACGGAAAGTGGACAAATAACCTTAAGTTGTCACAAGGATAAGAATGGAAAATTGGAAATGAGAGTGACAGATACAGGTGTTGGAATTCCTGTTGACAAGCAAGAATGGGTGTTTGACCGTTTTACTAAGATAGATGACTTTAAACCAGGAAATGGTTTGGGACTTTATATTAGTCGGTTGATTGTTACGCGACTTGGTGGAACTATCCATATCGATAGTGGTTATACCGATGGTACAAGCTTTGTTATTAATATATGAGTCTGAAGTCAGCCCATACTGGAAGGTGATCGCTATACCCTTTCTGGTATTTCATTCCATAAAAAGTGCGGAAAGGTTGTTTGCCTCCATACTTTTTGTCTTCGGTTAGTAGAAAGGGAAGACTAAATACATCTGCATTTGCTTCATTGGTATAAAGCGGCGAATCTTCTTTCAAAAGATCCCCGCAAACTATAATATGGTCCAGTAGCCCCCATTCTCCCTGAAACTTGTAGCTACCAAAACTCTTTTGTGTATTGGCTCTCCTGGCTAACAGATGGTATAAACTATTTCTGTGTATAGAATTCTGAATGGCAGGCGGGGCTTCTGCCTTTAATATCTGCTGTATGGATTTATTGTTTGGATAATCATTGAAATCACCTAAGATTAGGATTTGCGAATGATTGCGTACCTGATAAATACTATCAACTGCCTCTTTTAATCTTTTTGCCGCCAATATTCTGTATGGTTCAGATATTTTGGCACCACCTGATCTGGATGGAAGATGGGCAACAAAAACATCCAGAGTATCTTTGTTTAATATCATGCCACAGACGTGAAGAATGTCTCGCGTAGGGCGACTATTCTTATTGGGTTTATCTATCGGCAAACTTTGGTATGAAATTAATTTGAAAAGACTTCGTTGATATAGTAATGCCACATCAATGCCGCGTTCATCGGGTGATTGCGTCATTACGTATCGATAATCAGCTTCCCTTAATATGGAATACCGGGTAAGGTCGTGCATGACACTGTCATTTTCTACTTCACATAGGGCAACTAATGCAGGTGGAGCCCATCCGCCAATTGCGGTAATGACTCGTGCTATATTATCGAGTTTCTTCTTGTATTTTGTATAATTCCAATGACGTAAAGCATCAGGCAGGAACTCATAATCATTCTTCAGACTATCATGCCGGCAATCGAACAAGTTCTCTACATTATAGCTTGCTATGCGGAAAGTGAGGGTATCTTTTTTCTCTTGCCCGTACATTGTATAGAAGTACGGGCAGAGAAAAAGATATATAATAAGGAATAACTTCATTATTTGTTGGCAGGGACATGCTTCAGGATATCCAGCAAATGCTTCCAGAATTTTTCTACGGTAGGAATAAGCATACGTTCGTCGGGAGAGTGTACTCCTTGCAGGGTAGGACCAAAGGAAATCATATCCAGCGCGGGATATTTGTCGAGGAACAATCCACATTCCAAACCGGCATGGATAGCTTTTACTTTAGCATCTACACCAAACAGGCGTTTGTAGGATTCTGCTGCTATTTCCAGAATTTCAGAATGGGGGTTAGGCTTCCAACCCGGATAACCGTCTCCAAAGGTTACTTTGGCACCTGCCATTTCAAATACGGTGCGTACCATGTTCGCAATATCTTGTTTGGAAGAGGAGATAGAACTACGCTGGCTGGTTTCAAGACGGATGATGTTGCCCGGTTTCATCTTGACGGAAGCCATATTTGTGGAAGTCTCCACTAATCCGGGAATATCCTGACTCATGGCGAATACTCCATGAGGTACGGCATAGAGAGCTTGCAATAAATGTTTGGTGGTATCTTTGTCGATAGCTTTCTGACGGGCGTTCTCTGATTCCAATATGAATTGTAAATCTGGATCTACTACGGCATATTCTGCTTCTACTTCAGCTGCGAAGATGTTAAGATCGGTGCGCAGGGCATGTTTATCAGCATCCGGTATGGCAATGATTGCGTAGGCTTCGCGGGCAATGGCATTGCGTAAGTTGCCACCATCTATTTCGCAAAGATACATATCATACTTATTGAAAGTCTGGCTGAGGAAGCGGTTTAGTATTTTGTTGGCATTGCCGCGTCCTAGATGGATATCACCACCTGAGTGACCACCTTTCAATCCTTTTACTTGTACTTTGCAGAAGAAATAACCTGCGGGTACATCTACTTCTTTGTATGTAAATTCGGCAACAGAATCTATGCCGCCGGCACAACCGATAAATATTTCTCCTTCGTCTTCGGAGTCGAGGTTCAGGAGGATATCTGCATTCATAAAACCTTCTTTCAAGGCGAATGCACCGGTCAGTCCGGTTTCTTCATCTATTGTGAACAGACATTCCAACGGACCATGTTCAATGGTATCATCGGCAAGGATGGCCAGTTCGGTAGCTACACCTATACCATTGTCGGCACCCAGAGTGGTACCTTTGGCTTTCAGCCATTCACCGTCTATCTCTGTTTCAATAGGATCTGTAAGGAAATCATGCTTTACATCGTTATTCTTTTCGCAAACCATATCGACATGCGATTGGAGTACAACTGTTTTACGATTTTCCATACCCGGAGTAGCAGGCTTTTTCATCAGTACATTGCCTACCTCGTCGGTCAAGGTTTCCAACTTATGTTTTTCTCCAAACGCTTTTAAATAAGCAATAATCTTCTCTTCCTTCTTTGAAGGACGAGGAACCTGGCAGATTTCTTCAAAAAAATGAAATACGCCAGCCGGTTTTAAATCTTTCTTTTCCATATATAATGATTTATTGGTAGCCCAACACCATCGTTGAGTAGCCTTAATTTTCAATTTTCGATTCTCAATACTCATTGATTTAACCTGTCAATACTAAATATAGTTAAAACGATTGACTATTTTATTTCCCTTTCTCTTTTTTTAGAGTAAAAAAGGCTAGTTAGTCCAACCAAAGCCCTATATTTGCACACACAAAAATAGTGTAAATCGAATGCAAATGAAAATTTATTTTCGCTTTTGCTGAGATGCTACCTATTTTCATATAACAAAATTAATGGAAATGCTCGATACAGTATTGATAACTTTGTTAATAGTTGCTATTTGCGTTCTTTTATTGGGTTTGAAGATCTTTTTTGTAAAAGGAGGCAAGTTCCCTAACGGTCATGTTAGTGGTAACAAAGCAATGCGTGATAAAGGAATTAGTTGTGCACAATCACAAGATAGGGAAGCACAAAATAAATCTCGTTTCTCCATTGATGAGTTGGAAAAGACCTTAAACGATAGTATGAATTAACTATATTAAAAATAATATTTTATCAAATTATGAAGAGATTAAACTACCTCATGAACGGTTTGGCTGCTCTTGCTCTAATCGTTTTATTTTCTCAATGTGCCGGTAAAACTGATAATCAGACGACAAATGCTCCTGCACAGGGCGGTGAATTATCTGGAATGAAAATTGCATACGTTGAGATAGATACGCTATTGGCTAAATACAATTTCTGTGTAGATTTGAATGAAGCTATGGTAAAGAAGAGCGAGAATGTTCGTTTGACGCTGAACCAGAGAGCAGGTGATTTAGACAAACAGAAGCAGGAATTCCAGACAAAAGCTCAGAATAACGCTTACCTCACTCAAGAGAGAGCACAACAGGAATACAACCGTATCGCTAAGTTGGAACAAGACCTACAGGCATTAAGTCAGAAATTGCAGGCTGAGTTGATGAGCGAAAACGAAAAGAACAGTTTGCAGTTGCGCGACTCTATTAATTCTTTCTTGAAAGAATATAATAAGACAAAAGGTTATAGCATGATCATCAGTAACACTGGTTTTGATAACTTGTTGTATGCTGATAGCTGTTATAACATTACTAGAGAAATTCTGGAAGGCCTGAATGCAAGATATTCTTCTCCGGCTAAAAAGTAACAGAGGATATAATAAAAAGAATAGAGGTTATCTCAAAATTGAAATGAGATAACCTCTATTTTTTTATACCAAGTTCTGATTATTTCACCTGGATAATATCATAGTTCAAGTCGCTGACAGCTTCTTGCAAGCTATCGTTAACCAGACGCAAGGTAGTATCGTTAACTACAACAAAGTATACAGGAGCGTCGCCATTGCTAGGAGTCAACTTGTAAGCTGTCTTCTTGTTCTTGTTAACGTCTTTCTGAATTACTTCTTTCTTTCCTTTGGAAGTGAAGCTCTTGTTCTTGCCGGCACCTTCTGCATCCAAGTAAGTAGTTACCAGTGTATAACCGCTTTCTCCGTTAGGGCCAACGCTATCTACACTCAATACATATTGAATACCAGGACCGTCAGCAGCAGGAAGAATACCTTCGTAAACGGCTACGGCAGAAGAGTCATTTCCTGCAACAGCCATTACACCCTCATCCATGGCGGAGTCATTGCTTTGAGTTCCTTTTGATTGGCAGGATACCAATGCAGCAGCGATTGCTGCAATCATCATTACTTTTTTCATTGCTTTAAAAATGGTTTAAGTTAATATAAAAAGACGCCCGTTAGCGTTATTTTTCTTTGTCTTCTCTTTTTATGACGAGCAACTTGTCCACTCTACCACGGTCCATATCTACAATTTCGAAGTCCAGATTCTTATAGGAGAACAAGTCTCCGGCTTTCGGTACCCGTCCTATAAGGAACATGGCAAGACCGCTGAGGGTGGTGAAGTCCTCTTCCTTCAGGTCATCATAGCTCAATATGCCCATCGTTTCCATAAAGTCATCCAAATTCATGGAAGCTTCTACAAGCATTGAACCATCCTGCCGGGTAACTATTTCTTCTTCTTCTGTTTCATTCTCGTCAAGAATGTCTCCGAAGATGCTTTCTGTCAAATCATGCAGGGTGATGATCCCCTCTGTATTTCCATACTCATCTACAACAACTCCGAACTTATTTTTGTTCTTCTTGAATAGCTCTAAAACTTTTTTTGCATATAAACTTTCTGGAATAAACAAAGGAGGACGGGCTATATTACGTAAGTTAAAGGGCTGCTCGTCACCTGACATCAGTATAATATCTTTTACCGAAACGACTCCGAAAATTTCGTCTTTTCCTTTTTCTATCAGTAGGTAATTGCTGAAGTTATGTTCACGGATGATGTGTAGTATATCTTCCTGAGTATCGGAAGTATGCAATACTATGAGGTCGCGCCGGTGAGTCATCAGGTCATTGGCACGTTTGTCCGAGAAACGGAATACGTCTCGTAGCATCTCTGTTTCATCCTTGTCGATAACACCTTGTTCCGAACTTTGATGTAGAATCATTTTCAGTTCGTCTTGTGTCATTTGGCGTTCTTCGCCATTATTCAATCCAATAATCTTGTTCATTAACTTTGTAGAAGCACTGAGCAGACATACGAATGGATAGGAAATCTTGGTCAGCACAATCATAAAAGGGCTGAGCATGGTAGCCCACTTTTCAGGATTACTCAATGCCATAGACTTGGGCACTAATTCACCGATGATAAGTGAGAGGTAGGTAATGATAGCCACTACAGTAACCATGGCAAGGGTATCGGCGTATGCTGCCGCACCGGGAATCATAAGGAATAGTGGTTTTACATCATCAGAAATGGTGGCTCCACCGTATGCACCCGATATGATACCTATTAATGTAATACCGATTTGAATGGTGGAGAGAAACTTTTCCGGTTCTTCCAATTGTTTTAGTACTCCTTTGGCTCTTTTGTTTCCTTTGCCGGCAATCGTTTCGAGGCGTGCTTTACTGGACGATACCAAAGCTATTTCATACATGGCGAAGATACCGTTCAATACAAGTAAAAGTAGAATAATAATAAATTCCATAGTAGGATTTCGAATAGTTTATGTTGCAAAGATAATGTTTTTTCAGTATTTATTATTAATATTGCCCCCCGTTAGAAAAAATAAAACAACGAAAAACATGAAAAGAAGAGAAATGTTATTAAGTTTCGTGCTGTGTTTGTTTACAATAGGGGTTCAGGCAGCACGAGTAGACACCGTAATGGTGAAAAGTCCTTCTATGAAAAAGGAGGTAAAAGTGGTATATGTGATACCCGACAAAGCTATTGATAAAAAAGCTTGTCCTGTAGTTTATTTGTTGCATGGTTTTGGGGGTAATGCCCAGAGTTGGGTTGCCTTGAAACCCGAATTGCCACAGATTGCGGATGAGAAAGGAATGATTTTCGTATGTCCCGACGGTAAGAATAGTTGGTATTGGGACAGCCTTAAAGACCCCTCGTATCAGTATGAGACATTTATTTCCTCGGAGTTGGTGAATTATACAGATACCCATTATGCTACTATTGCGGATAGAAAAGCGCGTGCCATCAGTGGTTTGAGTATGGGTGGGCATGGTGCATTGTGGAATGCAATCCGCCATAAAGATGTATTTGGTGCCGCATGCAGTATGAGTGGTGGTGTGGATATACGTCCGTTCCCCAAGAATTGGGAAATGAGCAAACAACTGGGTGAATACGATGATAATAAAGTTGTTTGGGATGCTCATACCGTAGTCAATCAGCTTGATAAACTAGAGAATGGAGATTTGGCATTGATTATTGATTGTGGCGAAGACGATTTCTTTCTTGAAGTGAATAAAGACTTGCACAATCGTTTGTTAGCTAAGAAAATTGACCATGATTTCATTACTCGTCCCGGCGGACATACCGGAACGTATTGGAACAATTCAATAGATTATCATATCCTCTTTATCGATAAATTCTTTAAGAAGTAGTAGATAGATGTTATTCTATGCTCACTTTTATACTTCTTCTATCTGTTCTGGTTACTTCTGATTGATTGCCATATTTGTCGTAAACTGTTCCGGTAGAGGTGGTTGCTATGTTGATTGTGGTAGGCTTATTATTAGTGTCTAGCTGGTATATATAATCAGTCCATTCTTTATCATTATTTTCTGGTGCAGTGCGTATAACTAGATGATCACTTTGTTTGCCTAATAAGCGTGCATAAATTGCATTCACATGTAAAGACAACGGATATACATCTGACAAGTAGGAGCATGGTAATTGATACTTGTTTAAATCATTACCAGTCTCACATAGAATTTTCAATGCATTGTTGCAGATTGTTTGCAAGTTTCCATTGCTATATTGTAATGTTATTGAGGTGTAGGGAACGCCGTCAATGTCTTCTTCTATTTGCGTTAAGTAATCATTGGAATAGATAAATCTATACTCTCTTGTCTGGTTTGCCATCTGGTAGGTACATTGGGTGGCATAACCATTACTTCCTAAAGTATATGTTGCTATATTTTCGTTATTATCGGTGAAGATGGCTTTATCATTTGCATAAGAACAGTTGATTTCTTGTGTTAACTCTTGTCCGTAAAATTCTTGTACAGTTGAGTGGGAGAATAGTTTGTTGTCTGTGAATAAGTATACGTCTTTCACAGATACGTTGCCACCATCACTGCTTATGGTTTCTGATAAAGTTATTTGTGATACATTTGGAAAGGGACTAATAATTGGTTGTGTATCTTTTTCATCCTTACAGGCAGAAAAGATGCTTGCTGTTAATAGCAATAATATAAATAATTGCTGTTTCATATTTGTTTGTTATTTGATGCGTACTGCATGGCTAGCACGTTTTTCAATCGAGTTAGCAATAGTAGTGACTTTCAGGGAGCGGGTTTCTTTTTTATCCAATTCTATGCTTCCGTCTATAATACCGAGTGCTGT
>NZ_JASLER010000035.1 GCF_030151085.1 Bacteroides sp.
AGTAAAGTAAATATTGTAGCAGGGATACAATCCCTATCGGAAGAAATAACAGTAACCAGAATGGCAGCAAAAATAACCCTGAACATCAAAATAAAGTCGGAAAGTGGAATAACTATTACTGGCTACAAAGTTTGCAATTTACCCTCAAAATCGTATTACCTATCTGGTAGCACGGATGCTAACAACACCACTTGGCTTGAAAGCGGAATCCAAGATATAGGCAATGTTATAACTACTAACATTGTGTTTTACATGTTTGAAAATCGCCAAGGAGTTGTCAGTACTATCACTCAGCAAAAAGATAAAACTGCAATTAATGCCCCCACTTATGCAACCTATATTGTAATCAATGGCAATTTATCAGGTATAGCTGTAAACTGGAGAGTTTATTTAGGCGAAAATAATACAACAGACTTCAATATTAAACGGAATAGCAGCTATACATATAACATCACATTAGAAGCAGGGAAAGCAGACTCCAGAGTTAATATAGAAGCAACCGGAATCTCCAATTTGAGTAGTGCAGGAAATGCCAATTGCTATTTAGCAGCCAAAAATAAACAATGGTATAGTATAACTGGAACAATACGCGGAAATGGCAGTACACAGGATTATGCCAATGAACAGTATCCTGGAGTTAGTATGCTACCTTCTATAATACCCGAAGCGACACGTGCCATAGATATCCCTATATCTGCCGTAAAAGATGCAGTAGTCGTTTGGGAAACAAGCAAAGGTTTAATTGAGTGGGTTATATGGGACTGCAATACAGGCACCATAAAGTTTAAAACAGGTACAGATAAGGGAAATGCAGTAATTGCCATACGTGACACTAGTGGTAAAATCTTATGGAGCTGGCATATCTGGCGCACAGATGAAGTAGATTTAGCAACTCTAAACAGTAGTCATACTATGACAATCATAACTAATACAGCACGAACTTGGTATACAAGTTTGCCAGGAATAGGTGCTAGTGCTGGGAGAAAACGTTCAATAGTCATGACACGATGCAGTTTAGGATCACAACTAAATACGGCTAAAAGCTATCTAACACCTGCAGGCAATATCGGTATTTATAATATGCAATACCAATATGGAAGAAAAGACCCCTTTCCCGGAGGTAGTACTTATACAGCAGATAGCGAATCAACTATTTATGGTTACGGCTCGTCAACAGCCTACAAAACGACCGGATTTACTATTGGCAGTGAAATAGTACCAAGTAACTCCTCATTAGGCAGCACGACCCAGGAACTTTTAAATTATACTATCAATCATCCCGAACGTTTTATATATTACAATGGTTCGACATATAACTGGATTTATAATGCTACCATAAACTCTAGCGCATGGAAAATATCAAATTGCTTATGGGGAGACAATAATAAAGTAACAACAGCAGACGGAATAGGTGTCAATGCAGGATATTTAGATCCTCTGCCTTGGGGAGTAGTAGGAGAAACGGGGAAAAAGACAATTTATGATCCTTGTCCAGCCGGATGGCGAATTGCACCAGCTGACAGTTGGACAGGATTAGCAGATGATGGAATTTCGAGTTGGGTATCAACAACTACAAGTATGGCAATTACACAAATAACTAATGGAATAACCTGCAAATTTAAAACCTGTTCGGAAGAAATCTTTTGCCCACTGACTGGATTTCGCTGGGCAACTACCGGACTATTACGTAACTCCGGAATACAGTATTCTATGTGGTGGTCCTCGCCTTCCGGACAAAATCACGAACATGCTACTTATTTCTATTATTATCATCCAATCAATAATGCACATCTTGCAAGTGATTATTATAGAGCACTTGGTCTTACAGTACGTTGTGTAAAAGAATAAATCAGAATTCCAAATTCATAAAAGCAATCCCGAGTAAATACTTACTCCAAAAAATTAATTATACCAGAAAAACAAAATATATACTCAACAGACTTTGCAACTACACTTAAACTCTTTATATCAATTTAGAGTACAAGGAAAGTGTTCCAATCATTCAGTGAAAAGTATCCCTCAACACTGAAGATGTAATTGTCAACGTCTGTTTTTTGTTTGTTTGCATATCCTCTACGCTGCGAAGCGTGGAGGATATTTTAATTACTCAGCTCTTTATAAATTTGTTCGCTAATGCTCTTCATCCCCTGAACAGACGGATGCCCCCACTGCTTGTCTATATCGTGTAGGCGGATATTAGTAATTCCATAATGACGGCAGATCTTATCCATAGAATCGGTAACTTCCGCTGAAAGTTCGGAGTTGGTGATATTATACACCTTGGCTTCCGGGTAGTTCTTGGCAATATAGTCCAGCAATTGGCAGAAGGCAGGACGGAAATTATAAAGATCGGCTTTTGTCCAGTTGGCATACTTATAATTGCCAATAGGCGCACCCGCCCAACTATCATTGGTACCTCCAAAAATAAGAATGATATCCGGTTTGCCAAGGTTACTCATACGGGTTATAAAAGAACGGTCTGAATAATCGGCTTTCTTATAACCAGTGTTACAGATAGTAGAACCGGAATAGGAATTATTTTTCTCCAGTTGGTAGTCATTACCATTTATAAATTGATACCACCATGTATCTTCTACCTTCTTCACGTCATTTTCTTTCTTTTCACCGGGTACACCGTACCAACATAAATTCGTATCAGGAGTTACATGACCGTAGTAGGTAGAGTAAGAATCACCCAATATAGACACTTTCTGCTGAGAAAAAACATCACCGACAGAAGTTAAAATCAAGAGTAGAAAAAGAAAAAGGGGTAAGGATTTGTAATTCATAGCTATGTTATATTTAATCAGGGTCAAATATAGAGAAAAAATATAGATCCAACCCAAAAGTCAAAAGAAAACCCCTCTACCCTCCATCTTTCCAGATTGGGAAATGACAAAGGAATAGAGAGGCAGAGAGAGAAAAAGAGAGAGTATGCTGTTAATTTCTGCCACCACCGAGTGCTTGATACAGGTTGATGACACCTTGTATCTCATCAAAACGATCGGCTACTTGGGTAAGTTGGGCAGAGAGTAAAGATTGCTGTGCGGTGAGGACTTCCAGATAAGTGGATGTACCATGTTGCATCAGAAGTTGGGTACTACGGACAGCTGTTTCCAAAGAAGTAATCTGTTCCGTTCGGAGTTGAGTTTTGCCACGGGCCACCTGCACTTGGGTTAGGGCGTTGTTTACCTCACTACCGGCATTGAGCAAAGCTTGTTGGAAAGAAAGTTTAGCTTCTTCCTGCTGAGCTTTGGCTATTTTCAGTTGAGCCAGATTCAAGCCTTTATTGAAAAGTGGCTGGGTTAATGAACCCACGGCAGAAAGCAGAAGTTTACCCGGATTGATAATCATACTTCCGGCTGAATTAGTCCACCCTGCCGTACCACTTAAAGTAATGGAAGGATAGAAAGCGGAACGGGCGGCATTCGTATTATAGAAAGCGGCTGCCAAAGAGAGTTCCGCACTCTTCACATCGGGACGGCGGGAAAGGAGTTGCAAAGGAATACCTACCGTAAGTTCACCGGGAAACGCTTGCGTGAAAAGCGGACTGCTAACTGCGGATGATTCACCCTTCAAAGACTGATTGCCGCGAGCTATATCACCGGGTACATTTCCAAGAAGAATAGAAAGACTATTCTCCACTTCCTTGATTTGCTGCTTCATGTCGAGCAAAGATGCTTCTACCTGACGGCAATTTGCTTCGGATTGAGCAACCGAAGCTTCGTTCGTCATTCCAGCAGCCATCATGGCACGCATAGTACGTACGCTTTCGCCCCAGTTGGCAGCGGTTTCTTCGGAAATACGATATTGCTCATCAAGCATTAATAAGGTATAATAAAGATTGGCAACGTTGGCAATCAACGAAGTGCTGACAGCTTGCTCATATTCCACACTTTGCAGATAGAGTGCTTTGGCCCGGCGTTTGGAGTTGGTAAGTTTACCGAATATATCTACTTCCCAACTGGCAGAAGCAATTCCCGAATAAGTCCACGAGCCTTTAGACTTATCAAAGCTACTTACACCTCCTTGCGGAGTAAGCATGAAGGATGGCAGATAAGCCAACTTGGCCGATGAAAGGGTAGCCTCAGCCTCCTTGATACGTTGCTGAGCCGAAAGGAGATCGGTATTTCCTGCCAAAGCCTGCTCGATGAGCGATTGCAGTTGCGGATCGCCGAAAAGTTCACGCCAGGAAAGGGAGGCGATGGAGGCGGTATCTTGCGCCTCAACGCTTTGCCCACTGAGGGCGTCCTGACCATAGAGTCCGTCAGTCTTCACTTCCGGACGTTCATATTTGGTGTAGATGCCGCAGCTGCTCAAAAGCAGAACAGCTACGGACAAGGTGATTATTTGTTTCTTCATTTATGCGATTCTTCTATTTCTTTCTTACTAATTTCCATTTCTTCTTCAATCTGCCAGTCGAGGGCTTGGGGTGCCTGCACAGGTTTCACACGTTCCTGCAACCACTGGAAAGTGATGAATAGCACAGGTACGATGAAAAGCAATGCCAACGTACCGATAGTCATACCACCAATCACGCCCGTACCCAACGAACGGTTACCATTGGCACCTACACCGGTGGCTACCATAAGCGGGAAAAGACCGAAAATCATCGTAAGTACCGTCATCAAGATGGCACGGAAACGAGCTTTGGCTGCACTGACGGCAGAAGCTATCAGTCCCATACCGGATTTGCGGCGCTCAACGGCATACTCCGTCAGCAAAATGGCGGTCTTGGCAAGAAGACCGATAAGCATAATCAAACCGGTCTGGAGATAAATGTTATTCTCCAACCCCATCATACGGGCAAAAAGGAAACTACCCATCAATCCCGCAGGAACAGCAAGGATTACGGCAAAAGGCACAATGAAACTCTCATAGAGCGCACTCAGGATAAGGTAAATCATCAGAATACAGATTCCGAAAATGATTACTGTGGTTCCCCCCTGCTGGCTCTCTTCGCGAGTGATACCGCCAAAGTCGTAACCATAGCCTTTAGGAAGTGCAGCCACCGCCGCCTCTTGTACGGCACGAATAGCATCTCCCGTACTATAACCATTGGCAGGCATAGCATTCACAGCGATGGAGTTGAACATATTGAAGCGGCTCAACGACTCGGCGCCATAACTACGAGTCAAGGTGACAAACTGACTCAGAGGTGCCATCTCACCATTGCTCATACGCACAAAGGTATTGTTGAGCGAAGTCTCATCCATACGTGACTTCGGATCGGCTTGTATCATCACCTTATATACTTTGGAGAAGCGGTTGAAATTAGATACATACTGTCCACCATAATAGCCGGAAAGTGTAGAGAGCACTGCATCCGGCGTAATGCCGGCGCGCTTGCACTTCGAGGCATCGACCTCTACCGTCCACTGTGGATAGCGTACATCGAAGGTGGAGTATGCCATTGCAATCTCGGGGCGCCCGTTCAGCGCAGCCATATATTCCTGTGTAGTCTGAAAGAAGGTGTTGATATCACCACCCTGCTTATCCTGCACATTGAGGTCGAGTGCGTTACCCATACCATAACCCGGAATCATACCCGGAGCGATAGCAAATACAGTAGCATCCTTAACGTCAGCCGTACGTGCATAAATCTGACCAATGACTGCCTGCACTTGGTCTTCATCCCCCTTACGTTCGTCCCAAGGCTTCAACTTCATGATAATCATACCGAAAGAATTTCCCTGACCGGAGAGAAGTCCGTAGCCTGCCACCTTCTGCATGTGCAACTTCTGCGGAAGACCTTCGAGGCGCTTCTCCACACGATCCAAGATATCGCTTGTGGTTTTGAGCGAACTACCCGGAGCAGTGCTGACATTCACGAAAAGCACACCTTGATCTTCGTCGGGCACGAGTCCCGTCTTGGTAGTGTTCATCAAATAAACCAGTAACACGATGGAGCATGTCAACAGCGACCATGCTAACCAACGGCGTTTGATAAAGAGCAATACAATCTTCTTATACTTCTCTGACACTACATCAAAAGCAGCGTTGAATGCCTTACGGAAACGAGCAGCAAAATTCTGTTTCTGCGTGCCATCTTCATTAATATAAGGTTTCAGCAGCAGGGCACAGAGAGCCGGACTCAGTGTCAAAGCATTGACTGCCGAGATACCTACCGCCACAGCCATCGTCAATCCGAACTGTGTATAGAACGTACCCGAAGTACCGCTCATAAATGACACGGGGATAAATACCGCCATAAACACCAGTGAAGAAGTAATTACAGCATTACTGATACCTTTCATCGCATCAATACTAGCCATGTAGGAGGACTTATAGCCGACATCGAACCGTGCCTGCACCGCCTCCACCACCACAATGGCATCGTCCACCACCGTACCGATGACCAGCACCAGTGCAAATAGTGTAATCAGATTGATACTAAATCCGGCAATCGCCATAAAAGCGAACGTACCGACAAGCGAAACGACAATGCCCACCAACGGAATGAGTGTAGAACGAATGTCCTGCAAGAAAACATACACCACAAGGATTACGAGCAGGATAGCTTCAATCAGGGTCTTCACAACCTCGTGGATAGAGGCGAAAAGGAAGTCGTTGGACGACATTAACTGGGTCAGCTCCACGCCTTGTGGAAGATCCTTACTCACTTCTTCGAGAAGTTTGTCAATCTGCTGGTTTACCTCCGTTGCATTGGAGCCTGCGGTCTGGAACACCATACAAGAAACACCGGGATGTCCATCCATCGAGCCTTTGTAGGCATAGCTATCCTTGCCCAACTCTACATCGGCAATATCTTTCAGCTTCAGCACTTCGCCGTCTTCGGTAGAGCGGATAACGATATCACCAAACTCTTCGGGGGTGATGAGCCGTCCGGTATACTTCATGGTATATTGATAGGTTTCGTCAGAGTTCTCGCCGAAGGAACCGGTAGCAGACTCGATGTTCTGTTCCGACAATACAGCCGTTACGTCCGAAGGAATCAACTTATACTGCGCCATTACGTCGGGCTTCATCCAAACACGCATGGAGTAGTCGCCACCCATAATCATCATATCACCTACCCCGGAGATTCGAAGAATCTGAGGTTTGAGGTTAATACTGATATAGTTGGACAGGAAGTTCTCGTCGTAACTGTCGTCGGGACTAAAGAGGGAGAACATCTGCAAGGTACTGGTCTGACGCTTGCTGGTAGTAACACCCACCTGGGTTACTTCAGCGGGTAACTGACCATTAGCTTTGGAAACGCGGTTCTGCACATTCACCGCCGCCATATCGGGGTCGGTGCCCTGTTTAAAGTAAACGGTGATGGAAACGGTTCCGGCATTGGTAGCGCTGGAGGTCATGTAGGTCATATTCTCCACACCGTTGATAGCTTCCTCCAACGGGGCGACAACGCTCTTCTGAAGGGTCTCGGCACTAGCACCGTAGTAGGTGGTGCTCACCATGATGGTAGGCGGTGCGATATCGGGGTATTGTTCTACGGGTAGTGTGAACAAGCCGATGATGCCCAGAATGACAATCGTAATAGAGATGACTGCCGAAAAGACGGGGCGTTCTATAAAGGTTCGTAAATTCATAAATTAATCCTCCTTTGTTTGTTCTTTAGCTGTTTCCGGTGTTTGTGCTGAAACCGTTTTTACTTGAATAGGCGTACCTTCACGCAACAGTCCCACTCCTTCGGCAACAATCGTATCGCCTACTTTCAACCCATCGTCTACAATATATTCTTGTCCACCATTCACACGGGTCACTTGTACCGGTGCCGATTGCGCTTTGCCATCTACCACTTTAAATACAAAGACCTTATCCTGCACTTGGTAAGTAGCTGCCTGAGGAACAACGATACAATTCTGCTTCTGTACCGGAATAACGACATTGCCCGAGCCACCGCTGGTTAACAATCCGTCTTTATTAGGGAATACTGCGCGTAAACTTACCGTACCTGTAGAAGTATCAATCACCCCACTAATCGTTTCTATCTTACCTTGCTCAGAATATGCAGAACGGTCATTCAACTGCAAAATGATAGCAGGCATTTCCTCCAGTGCTTTGTCTTTTGAACCATAACGGCGAGTCATATCCAGCAGTTGATTTTCCGTCATTGAAAAGTACACGTACATATTGGAATTGTCCGAAACGGTAGTCAATGGCTTCGGCAGACTTGCGCTCACCAATGTACCTACCCGGTAAGGTAAGGTTCCCACTACACCGTCAGCCGGACTCTTCACTTCCGTATAAGAAAGATTATTGGCGGCGTTCACCTGTTGTGCCTCAGCTTGTGCCAGCTGTGCTTTCGTCGTCAGCAAGCTATTATAGGAGGTTTTCAGGTCGAATTCCGAAATTACTTTCTGGGCATACAATTCCTTCTTGCTGTCATACGTCAGTTGGGAAGTGGCTACTCCGGCACGCGCGGCCTCCACATTCGCCTCAGCTGTACGCAAGGCTGCCAAGTAAGGCACCTGGTCTATAATAAACAGCACTTGTCCTTTGCGTACCGCTTGTCCTTCTTCTACACAAAGCTTAGTTAAAGTACCCGATACTTGCGGGTAAATGTCAATGTCCTGACGTCCACGGATCGCTGCCGAATAAGCAGTTTGCAGTTCTTTGTCGGTCGTCGTGATGTTCATCACCTGATACTCCGATTGGGGTTGAACGGCAGGGGCGTTGCCACAAGCTGCCAATGTCACACTACAGATGAATACTATCATCTGGTTCATCATACTCTTTTTTGTTATCATACTCTTTATCTTAAAAAAATAATGTTTTGTCTCTCATTCGTTCCACTTCTTTGTTGAAAGCCGGCGGCAAAGTTATGCCGTTTTTGAACAATAACTTGTTTCATAGAGTGCACACAATTGTTCATTTTCGGAACATGTTATTTAACAAGTCAAAAAGAACTTGTACCTTTGCCAGCGTAATTCATAACGAAACTAAAATATGAACCCATTATTAACTACTCAGCAAGAAACGTTCAGATCGGGAACAGATGATCTGGAATACTTCCATAACCGACTTGTAAAAATGAACAATGGCGCCTTGATATTTTGTATTCAGGGAGAAGCGGAAATCACCATTGATTTGCAGAAATATCACATTGTGCCTAATACGAGCATTATCATATTACCCAAGTGCATATTCTCACTAACATCGGCAAGCGAAGACTTCAGTGCCCGCTATTTCGCTTATTCGGACGTGATGTTCAAGACCGCCTGCTTCCGGTTGGACCCTCCTTTTATCCATTTTCTGAAAGAGAATGCTTGCTATACGCATACTGAGGAAAACCCATTGCGCGCACTCCGTGGACTAATCGCTGCAAGCGAAGGTATCTATCTCGACTCCGAAAATCGCTTCCGTGAAACCATTGCACAAAACCTGCTGCAAATCTTCTTCTTCGATACCTTCGACAAGGTATCCCGCCTCTTCACACCCGAACAGATAAATGGTAGTAACCGAGGAGAAGAATTGTTCAAAAAGTTCATAAGTTTGGTACATACGTACTGTATCACCCAGCGGGATGTTGCTTTTTACGCCGAACAACTTTGCATCTCTACCCGCTATCTGTCGTCCATCACCAATAAAATAGCAAAAGATTCCGCCAAAGAAATTATTGATGAGGTTTTGATGTTGGAGTTGAAAGTTGCCCTGCAATCAACCGACTTATCGCTGAAGGAGATTGCAGACAAGTATCGCTTCCCCGACCAATCCTTTTTCGGACGATATTTTAAGAAGCATACAGGGATGTCGCCCAAGGAGTATCGGACGAAGAAGGAATAATGAATACACAAAGAAAAGGAAACAGAATATTACATTCTAAACAGTAATACTTATCTTTGTTTTTTCCGACACCGAGGAAGGGCTTGTTCCCCGGTGTCGAGCAAGGGGTTACTCGGTGCCGAACCCTACCTTCCTCGGTGTTGAAGAAAGACCCTACTCAGAAGGTACTCTGACGGGGGATAGCTCATTAGAGAGAGAACTTGATTAAATTTAAACATTATCACATGGTCTTCTCAAATGCAGAAACAAACTGAATTTCTATTGCACATAACTGGATGATACATGAACTAAATGACTATTTAGCGCAGCTTAAGCCTGAAGGGCTTTTATCTTACAGCCCAGGGCATCGCCCTGGGTCTCTGAATGCCTACACACTCTGCGCCCTGAAAGGGCATAAGACCTGTTATAGAGACTTTTGCCCTTTCAGGGCGCAACGTTAACAACCTATTATATGTACCCAGGGCGATGCCCTGGGCTGTAAGATAAAAGCCCTTCAGGCTTAAGCTGCGCTAAACTCCCATTTACCTCAAAACCCATCCGAAATGAGGTAAATGATAATTTACCAGTCTGCATATAGGTGACTTTTACCGCTAGGAAGAGGTCACTCTCACGAATCCCCTGATTGTATTCATCTTGTTTGCATTGCCCATTGTAGGCTGCATCGAGGTCTTCTCATTCAATCAGTTCAATACGGATGTCCCGCTTCTCGTAGATATTGTCTAAACGGCGTACTAAATTGCCGAATCGTGTTCTGTCAACCTCCAACTCGTCGCTGGAAGCTAAAAATATCTTGATGGTTTTCATGGTTTATGTTCTTTCAACCACTGCTTGGCCTTTTCATTGCCTAATTCAGCGCTACGAATATAATACTCTATCGCTTTATTCATGTCGTCTATCGCCTCGTAAGCTATCGCTACATGGCGATATGGATTCGCATAATCAGAATCAATGTCTATGGCTTTCATTGCGGTTTCAATCGCTTTTTGATGCTCACCCATCTGATTATAGGTATAGGCGAGATTGTTTAGTATTATGGTATTATTCCCGTCTATCTCCAATCCTTTCTGATACCATTCTATAGATTTTGATAAATTATTCAAATCACAATAGGTATCTCCTATTGCTCTAATAAGACTAACATCATTGGGGCCTCCTATATTAGCTTTAAGATACCATTTTAATGCTTTATTATACTCTCCTTGGTTATTATACACACTTCCTATATTGTAATAATTGGTGGCTGTATCAGGATGTTCAACCCCAAGAACTTTTTCACGAATAGCTAAAGCCTTAAAATGCCATTCCAATGCTTTATCATACTCTACTTGGCTATCATATACAGATCCTATATTGTTATAGCTGGTGGCTGTATCAGGATGTTCAACCCCGAGAACCTTTTCATGAATAGCTAAAGCTTTAAAATACCATTCCAATGCTTTATCATACTCCCCTTTGCTATCATATGCAAATCCTATATTGTTATAACTGGTGGCTGTCTTAGGATGTTCAACCCCGAGAACCTTTTCACGAATAGCTAAAGCCTTAAAATGCCATTCCAATGCTTTATCATATTCTCCTTTGCTATCATATACAGATCCTATATTGCTATAGCTGGTGGCTGTCTTAGGATGTTCAACCCCGAGAACCTTTTCACGAATAGCTAAAGCCTTAAAATGCCATTCCAATGCTTTATCATACTCTCCTTGGCTATCATATATCGCTCCTATATTGTTATAGCTGGTGGCTGTATCAGGATGTTCGATCCCGAGAATCTTTTCACGAATGGCTAAAGCCCTCAAATACCATTCCAATGCTTTATCATACTTTCCTTGGTTATCATACACCAATCCTATATTGCTATAGCTGTCGGCTGTATCAGGATGTTCAACCCCGAGAACTTTTTCACGAATAGCTAAAGCCTTAAAATGCCATTCCAATGCTTTATCATACTCTCCTTGGCTATCATATACAGATCCTATATTGTTATAGCTGGTGGCTGTCTTAGGATGTTCAACCCCGAGAACCTTTTCACGAATGGTTAAAGCCTTAAAAAAACATTCCAATGCTTTATCATACTCTCCTTGGTTACTATATATCGCTCCTATATTGTTATAGCTAGTGGCTGTATTAGGATGTTCGATCCCGAGAATCTTTTCACGAATGGCTAAAGCCTTAAAAAAACATTCCAATGCTTTATCATACTCTCCTTGACTACTATATATGGAGCCTATATTGTTATAGCTGGTGGCTGTATCAGGATGTTCAACCCCGAGAACTTTTTCACGAATAGTTAAAGCTTTCAAATACCATTCCAATGCTTTGTCATACTCCCCTTGGTTACTATATATGGAGCCTATATTGCTATAGTTGGTGGCAGTCTTAGGATGTTCAACCCCGAGAATCTTTTCATGAATAGCTAAAGCTTTCAAATACCATTCCAATGCTTTATCATACTCTCCTTGGCTATTACATACAACTCCTATATTGTTATAGCTGCCGGCTGTATCAGGATGTTCGATTCCGAGAACCTTTTCACGAATCGTTAAAGCTTTAAAATACCATTCCAATGCTTTATCATACTCTCCTTGGCTATCATATATCGCTCCTATATTGTTATAGCTGCTGGCTGTCTTAGGATGTTCAACCCCGAGAACCTTTTCATAGATAGCTAAAGCCTTAAAATGCCATTCCAATGCTTTATCATACTCTCCTTGGTTATCATATACCATTCCTATATTGTTATAGCTGGTGGCTGTGTGCTGATTTTCCAAGCCATACAAGATTTTGCCAATAGAAATTAGTTCTTGATAAATTACTAAGGCCTTGTCATACCGGGCATAATTAAAAAGAAAAGTTCCATATTCACGGAGTAAATCCCCATACACTTCTTTATTCATCTCCACTTCTTTAGCCAATCGCATCGCTTCGTCATAGCATTGTTCAATCTCCACGAAACGGTTTTCATTACTGTAGATAGTTAGCAAGTTTTTGGCTCGCAGGCGATACTCTTCTATATTAGAGAATACAGCCTTTTGAGCCTCTTCGGTCAGTTGCTTGCCCATGCGGTAGTTCTCTAAGTTGCGTCGGGTGTCGGCTTCTATTTCTTTGGGGTCGAGAATGGCATTGGCTCCCATGTTGTCGCCCGCTTCGAAGCGATCAATGGCACGGCGCAGGCGGTCGCTTGACGCACGTCCTTGCAGCGACACAATGGTGAGGGCGGTATCCAAGAGTGATTTCTCTAAATCATTCAGCTTCTCTTGGAGGTTATATCGCTCAGTGCGCTTACTGCCCAGTAATTGTTCTATGGTCTCGTTGGGCGTGGTGGCAAGGATGCTTTCAAAGGCGGCGATTTCGCCTTGTACTTTGGCAAGGTTCTCTTTCCATTCAATATACTGTTGGTTATTGGCTGTAAAAGGCACTTGGCTCAAGTCGGCTACAGGCATGGAGTCCAGCTTTACTTGTGCGTTCTCCACTTCCAACTTTAGTCCCGACAGGCGGTTGCTCTCCACTAATTGCAACTGCATCACAAAGTGGAGCTGCATGGTATCGGTATTGCCATAGCGGCACCAGTAGTGCCCCATCTCGTCGAACAAGCGTTTCTTGAAGGCTGTCAGTTCGGGCTGTTCCTGCTCGTCCTCCGCCAAGTCCTTCATATAGGCATAAACTTTGGGCGAAGCGTGCATTTTGAACTCTTCGGTTGCCACATTGAACTCTTCAAGCGTGAATTTGCCCGCCTTTTGATGAAATACCGCCAGGAAGAGGTCGCTCTCACGAATCTCTTGATTGTATTCATCTTGTTTGCGTTGCCCGTTGTAGGCTGCATCGAGGTCTTCCCATTCAATCAGTTCAATACGGATGTCCCGCTTCTCGTAGATTTTGTCTAAACGGCGTACTAAATTGCCGAATCGTGCTCTGTCAACCTCCAACTCGTCGCTGGAAGCTAAAAATATCTTGATGGTTTTCATGGTAATAGGATGGTGTGTAATTCATGGTGATTTTTTAAAATTTAGCATAAATGTAAAGAAAATAATTGGAGTAGTGGTGTCTTTCACTGTAAAAAATGCTCTGTCAAGTTATTTTTCAAGAATCCCCCGTAGCCTTGTCCTTAGAAACTGCTTGAAAAGGAAACGGCTATTATTGTATATCTATCTGAAAGTATTACCTTTGCCCCTACTTTTATAAGGAAGCACATGAATGCTAAGAATAACTACATCTATCATCTGATAGCCATTCTCACAGTTTCTATCTGGGGATTGACCTTTATCTCTACTAAAGTATTAATAAACAACGGACTGACACCGCAAGAAATCTTCCTGTTACGTTTTGTTATTGCTTATATCGGAATCTGGTTTATTTCTCCCCGGAAACTATTTGCCAATTCGTGGAAAGATGAAGGTTGGTTATTGCTGGGTGGACTTACAGGTGGGTCAATCTACTTCCTTACGGAAAATACAGCATTAGGTATTACACTTGCCTGCGATGTTGCTTTCATTGTTTGCATGACTCCGCTGTTGACTACTATACTGGCTTTGCTAATCTATAAGAAAGAGCGGGCTACTCCGATGCTAATCGGTGGTTCACTTATAGCGTTGGCAGGTGTTGCAATGGTGGTCTATAACGGACACTTCGTGCTGAATCTCTCTCCACTGGGAGATTTCCTTTCACTGCTGGCCGCACTATCATGGGCATTCTATAGCCTGATTATGCGCAAACTGCTCAACCGATACGATACCGTTTTCATTACCCGCAAAATATTCTTCTACGGTTTGCTGACTATACTTCCCGCTTTCCTTTATTCGCCTTGGCAGGTAAATTTGTCTATCCTAACCGAACCCAGCGTACTGCTGAACCTTCTATTTTTAGGAGTTATTGCATCGCTGGTCTGCTTCGTTGTCTGGAATATTATCCTGAAACGGCTGGGGACTATCCGTGCTTCCAATTACATTTATCTCAATCCGCTTGCAACAATGCTGGGTTCCGCTTTTCTGTTGAGCGAACCTATTACTTATATGATGGTGATCGGTGCAGGGCTTATACTGGGGGGAGTATATTTGGCTGGAAGAAAGAAAACATAATATACCGGCCCTATTCTATCATCACTTCACTAAATTTTCTTTATATTTGTCAGGTATTCATTTAATCTATTTATACCATGAAAAAACTTAACCGTGCACTCTTTGCGGGTGCTTTGGCTTTAGTCTGCACTTCCTGCCACAAAGTAACTGAAGCCAATTATCAAGTAATTCCCCTCCCCCAAGAGATGAATTTTACAAAGGAAACACCATTCGAGCTAGATGGAAACACAACAATTGTTTATCCTGAAAATAATGTTCTACTGAAACGTAATGCTGAATTCCTGGCAGAGTATCTGACGCAGGCAGCTATCGGTATCGATAATCCTCCAACACAAGCCGTTGCCGAAGGTGCAGAAGTGAAGGGTCAAACCATTGTACTGGGACTTGATCCTACCATCGAAAACCAAGAAGGCTATGTGCTGACCGTAACTCCCAAGAATGTATTCATCAAAGGAAAAACAGAAAATGGAGTATTCTATGGCATTCAAACACTACGCAAATCAATCCCACCTACAAAGACCGGCTTTGAAAATATCGCTTTACCCACCGGAACCATCAAGGACGCTCCCCGATTCTCTTATCGTGGTATGCACCTCGACGTAGGGCGCCACTTCTTCCCCGTAGAATTCATCAAAGAGTATATCGACCTGTTGGCTCTGCATAATATGAACACTTTTCACTGGCATCTGACCGAAGACCAAGGCTGGCGAATTGAAATCAAGAAATATCCCAAGCTGACAGAAATAGGTTCAATACGTAACCGTACCGTGATTGGCAGAAATACAAATGAGTATGACAATACCCCTTACGGTGGTTTCTATACTCAAGAGCAAGCTAAGGAAATCGTAAAGTATGCACAAGACCGCTATATTACAGTGATTCCCGAAGTCGATCTTCCCGGTCACATGCTGGCTGCGCTGGCCGCTTATCCGGATATGGGCTGTACCGGTGGTCCTTACGAAGTATGCCCGCGCTGGGGCGTATTTGAAGATGTAATCTGTATCGGCAACGAGAAGTCCATGCAGTTCCTCGAAGATGTGATGGCAGAAATTGTCGAGATATTCCCCTCCGAATATATCCACATCGGTGGCGACGAAGCACCCCGTACCCGTTGGGAAAAATGTCCCAAATGCCAGGCACGTATCAAAGCGGAAGGATTGAAAGCGGATAAGGAACATACAGCCGAAGACCGTTTGCAGAGTTATTGCATGACCCGTATCGAGAAGTTCCTCAACAGCAAAGGACGCCGGATTATCGGTTGGGACGAAATATTGGAAGGTGATGTTGCTCCGAATGCCACTGTAATGTCATGGCGCGGTTCGGAAGGTGGTATCAAAGCCGCACAAATGGGACACGATGTGATTATGACCCCTAATAATTTTTGCTACTTTGATTATTATCAGTCGGCCGATTCCAAAGACGAGCCATTCGGCATCGGAGGCTATGTACCTGTAGAAAAAGTATATAGTTTGGAACCTACCGCTTCACTTACTGAAGAACAAGCTAAGCACATCCTCGGCGCACAAGCCAACCTTTGGACAGAGTATATTGCCACCCCTCAACATGTGGAGTATATGATACTACCCCGTATGGCAGCCCTTGCCGAAGTACAATGGACACAACCGGAAAAGAAAGACTACAAAGACTTTACCAGTCGTCTGGCACGTCTCATTAAATTATATGAAAGAGACGGTTTGAATTACGCTAAACACGTATTCGACATAAAAGCTGAATACAACTCCACCAAAGAGGAGTCGGGAAATAGCAACGGAGCAATTGTAGCTGTTCTAAGTACGATTGATAATGCGCCCATCTACTATACTCTGGATGGAACAGAACCGACTTCCGCATCACAGTTATATAATAGAACAGGAGTAGTCATCGACCAATCAGCCGATTTTCGTGCCATTGCCATTCGTCCCGAAGGAACAAGTAAAATGATTGAAAAGAAAATCTCTTTTAATAAAGCAACCCTCCGCCCTATTGAACTGATCGGTACTCAACCTGCTCCAAAGTACTCTTTCGGAGGAGCTAACACATTAGTAGATGGTATGATTGGGAATGAAAGCTATTCATCCGGTTCCTGGTTGGGCTTTATAGACGGAGATGTGACCGCAGTTATTGACCTTGGCAATCCGGCCGCCGTAAATGCAGAACCGATAAAAGTTAAACGTGTGGCCACTCATGCAATTGTAGAACTGAATTCCTGGATTATGGGAAGCACCGGTCTGGTAGTTTCCGTGTCGGATGACAACAAGGAGTTTCGTGAAGTAGCAAGCAAAGTGTTTCCTGCTGAAACAGATATCAACAAAAAGGAAATAGGTAATTATGAAGTAACCTTTGAGCCGGTAAATGCACGCTATGTAAAAGTTGTCATCAAGCGTACACCTGCCTTACCCAAAGGGCATGCAGGAGAAGGAAAAGTTCCTTTCTTGTTCATCGACGAAATCGAAGTTGAATAGGGAACTATTCTCCGGAGTCAAACACTCCATCCGTCAGAATTGAAAATAGATAAATGGTTGTATTTCTGAACTTTTCATCTGAATAACCAGATAAACCATAACAATCATCAGTACCGCCTTTCCCAACAGGGGGAGGCGGATTACTGTTTTTGTACAGGCATGTTCCCAGCTATCGGGTACAAAATGCAGGAAATAACCCAACCCCATCAAAGCAAATACTTCCCAATAGCCTGTCAGCAATTGCGGGAAAAGCTGTGGCCTGAACGTAGTGAATATCTGCTTCAACATATCAATAGAGGTCGAGAAGTCTGCATTACGGAAGAAAATCCAGCAGAAGCAAACGAAATGGAATGTAATAAGTATGCCGAAGAAACGACGAATTCCGTGACTGTGTTCTCCTTTCTTATGCCCGATAATACTCATCCAAAACTTATGCAAGGCAAGCGCCACACCGTGCAGCATCCCCCAAAACACAAAGTTCCAGGAAGCGCCATGCCATAAGCCACCCAAAAACATAGTAATAATAAGATTGGCATACTGACGGATTTTCCCTTTACGGTTACCTCCCAATGAGATGTAGAGATAATCGCGCAGCCAACTGGAAAGCGAGATATGCCATCTGCGCCAAAATTCCGTGATGGAAGCAGACTTATAAGGAGAATCAAAGTTAATATTAAAATGAAATCCCAACAGCAGCGCAATACCAATTGCCATATCGCTATAGCCGGAAAAGTCGCAATAAATCTGTAAGGCATACCCATAAACACCCATCAGATTTTCGACACCCGAATACAGAGTAGGATTATCAAAAATACGCTCTACAAAGTTGATACTGATATAATCGGAAATAATTGCTTTCTTAAAAAGCCCGCTCACGATAAGAAAGATTCCTCTTCCGAACATTTCATTGGAAACAAACAACGGACGGCGGATTTGGGGTATGAAGTCCTTGGCGCGTACAATAGGTCCGGCTACCAATTGGGGGAAGAAAGAAACATAAAAGGCATAATCCAGTAGATTAGTGAGCGGCTTTATCTCCTTACGATATACGTCGATAGTATAGCTCAGTGATTGGAAAGTGAAGAACGAGATACCCACCGGAAGGAAGATATCCATTGCCGTAAAGGTTCCTCCTGTCAGCGAAGCAAAGAAATCGCAGAGGAAATTGGTATATTTGAAGTAAAAGAGTAGCCCCAAATTTATAAGAAGACTTACCACCACCCATGCTTTACGCCGCCAAGGTGTAATGGTACGATCCATTAAACGAGCAAGAAAAAAATCGGTGACCGTGACGAGTGCAAGCAAAAAGAAGTAAGATCCACTACTCTTATAATAAAAGTAATAAGAAAACAGGGTGACAAATAGCAAGCGTGCCGTGGCACGCCGCTGCAACAATAGGTAAACCACTATAAAAGCAGCAAACAGCCAGAGGAAAATACCACTGCTGAATATCATCGGCGCTTGCGGATCGTAAGTGAAGATATCACGCAAACGGTTCAAGTCAATATTTAGTTCATCAATACTCCACATAATCATTATATGCTTTTATTAGGGCTTGATAGAAAAGTTCACCTTGCAACGCATAACCTTCGGGCATGTAGTGTACATGGTCGGGACGCATCAATCCGGCTTCTTGCCAGTTAAGGCATGCACGACGGATACCTCCAAGAATTTCGTACATATCCCATACCGCCAAACCATTGTCATCGGCATACTTACGAATTGTCTGCGCAGCTATAGCAGTACGCGGATTAATTGAGTAAGAACGACGACGACGACGTATACGAGTACTTTCGTAGGAACCGGGAGGAGTAGTCATCAGCATCGGTACATTGGGCAAACTATCACGAAGCATACGAACAAGATCGTCCATCTGCCGGTAATGCAACATTGAATTGTAAGATCGATTATGACTTTCATTCGTCCCAAACGAGAGTATAAGCAGGTCGGGATGCAAAGCGGCAATCTCGGCTATCCGGTCCGGACGAGTGAATGTAACACAGAAAGCTCCATTAATCCCCTCATCAGTATAAGTAAGTGTGCCGAATGCTTTTTGCATCAACTCGCCGGTAGTACGGGGAAAGATATGTCCGCGAATATGGCTATCACCGATATGTACGATACGGATAGTATCAGTAGAAATCCCCAAACGGTTCATACGCAACTTCTCCCAAAACGGATTAAGTATTCCAATGCTGTCTATCAGCTCATTCGCCTTCAGTTGTTGAAAGGCCGCCGGAAAAGAAAGGCGAGGAACCATGATTGTATCGGTGCGTTGTGAATAGAGTAGAAGTGTATCGGTGTGCAAGTGAGCTCTATCAGGCAAAATACTGACCGGCAAAGCATCTTGGGCAAAAAGTCCCTGCCAAGCCGCAAGCAGCATAAACACCGCGCAGCAAATCGTACATCGTAAATCGTCCAATCGTAAATCCTCCTTATGGTTCCGCTTCATACGCACGCCTCCTGTCATATTGTTCCTTTCCATAGATTAGTGCGTCATAAAGCAGTTCTGCCAGATGCTTACCACCACGGAAGTTGATATGTGTATAGTCATAATTAGCTAATGAAGGTTTTGCATGTACCATCTTCGCCATACTACCCTCGCCTCCCATCGCTTCAAAAAGATTCCAAAAAGCAACGGCATTGTCGGCAGCCAGGTTTTCCTGATAACGGACAAGGTTTTTAATACCAGGCATCGTTCGCAAATCGCCCTCTTCGGTTTTATAATCACGGTCGCCTACACTGACCACCAGGATAGCAGCCTTCGGAAAAGCTTCTTTCAGATGTTCCAGTGTGGTTTGCATACCGGCTATATAATTGTCATAATTCCGTCCACGCTCCGTAGCAACATTCAAACCGTATTGCAGAATAATCAAGTCGTATGGGCGCTGTTCATTAAACTCACGCATCATCCAAACCGGAACAGAGCGAAGCGAAAGACCCGAACTGCCACGCAATGAGAAATTATCCACCGCAATGCCGGAAGTTCCGTCCATAGCAAGACCATAGAAAAGAGTGGAATCAGCATTCTCCACCGTCCAGCGAACTGAACCGATATTACCTTCCACACTCATTTCCTGCAATTCTCCGGTTGGCTCAAAGGTTTCAGAAGTCGTTTCTCTCCGATTTACACTTACAGAAAGGGTTGCTTCTCCCCTATTAAAAAAGAAAATACTGGCACGCTCACAAGTATCTAGGCGAGATGCGTATGCCTTTTGTCCTTTCAACTCAACGTATGCGCCGGAATTGGGAACGAAGTAATGTCCGGAAACTCCTTGCTTGCTTCGGTCGAAGAATACGGAGTCCATCACGGAATGGCTCTGCCATCCGCCAAAAGAATGGCGTACCGTAGGGCGGTAACCACTGGTCATAGAAGTAATCGTTACGAAACCTACTCCACAGCCACCATATCGTTTTTGAAGCATCTCGCGCAAGTCGGCTGTCAGAATATCAGCTTCTATAAATGAATCGCCAAAGTAGGCAATACGTACAGGTCGGGGAGTTTTGGACAAATCATCGAGTGCCTGATAAAACCCTGTCATACCCCGCATAGTGGAATCACTATAATCTTCAATGCAAGTCATGCCTGCACGACAAGTGTCGACAAAAGCAGGTTTTACTTTAGTGGGAGGTGGAAGCAAGCTATCCGGCTCGCTCACAGGCTCGGAAGGACGACGTACATCGCCCAGAATATCTACACGCCTCAGTACACGGCCTTTTATTGTAATGCCCGGCAGCAGGTGCATCAGCAGCAGTACCCCTACAACTATAAACACCAATAAACCCGTATATTTCAAAACATTCTTTTCCATAATTCAATTCGGGCGCAAAGATAGGGATTAGACGGGATAATTCTCACTGCACAAAAAAGAATTATCCTCGAAGCAAACATCTTTTTACTTCGAGGATAATAACCAGTTATTGATTTGAACCTATCAGATGGTCTTTTCAATATTCCATACAAAGGCGCGGAGTCCCAGCTGTTCGGTCTGCATGTCCATTTCATGCAGAACTTTCAGCAGCGGGTCTACCCTCTCGTCCTCAACCATCGTCAGAATTGCGGAACACATAGAAGGCCATGCATGGCTTCCGTAATGCGGTTCGCCCGTCTTGGAACCACGACCGCGTACTTGCTCCCAATAAGTGAAGCCCCTACAATTCAATCGGTCCAAAGTAGTCATGATGCGTTCGTAGTACGCTTGGTCAAATGTTATTAATACAGATTTCATATCTTACTATCCCTCTTTTTTACTTGTTACTTCTTAATGATTTCATGCTTATGGGCATCGAAATACTCCTGCATTTCACGATCTTTGCGATTCTTGCGACGTTGGCGCTTGATACCGGTACCGGCAAAAATACAATACATGGTAGGTACGTATATCAGGGTCATCACGGTAGATACAGCCAAACCACCAATTACGGCAATAGCCATCGGACGCCACATTTCGGCACCCTGTCCTGAGTCTATAGCCATCGGAACCATACCTAGAATAGTGGTAGCAGTGGTCATCAATACCGGACGGAGACGGCTCTTACCTGCGGTAATTACCGAATTTATCACCGATTGTCCGCGTTCACGGCAGAGGATGGTATAGTCAATAAGTACGATACCGTTCTTCACCACAATACCAATCAACATGATGGCACCCAAAAGACTCATTACACTCAGCGTATTATTGGTGATGAACAACGCAAGTAACACACCACTCACCGCAAAAGGTACGGAAAGAATAAGAATGAACGGATAAGTCAATGACTCGAACTGTGCCGCCATCACAATGAATACCAACACGAAAATAAGTATCGCCAACGTACCCAAATCCCGGAATGAATCCTGCTGGTCTTCGTACGAACCGGATATCTGTACGTTTACACCAGACGGAATATTAATCTTCTCGATAATCTGATTACCTGCCGCTACCACGTCTCCCAAAGGAGCACCGGAAATTACAGCAGACACGGTTACAATACGTTCACGGTCTTTACGTTCAATGGTAGGTGGAGCAAAACGTTCAACAACTGTACCTAGGTCTTTGATGCGGATGGCTTCTCCTTTATTATTATACACAAGGATATTCTCAATACTTTCCAAGCTGGTACGGTGTTCGGGAGCATAGCGCACCTTGATATCGTATTCGTCACCGTCTTCACGGAACTTAGATGCTATGGCACCATTGATACGGTTACGCAAATACGATGCAGCAGTAGAAAGATTCAATCCGTGTAAAGCCAACTTCTCACGGTCAAAGTCAACTTGATACTCCGGTTGGTAATCGCTACGGCTGATATTAACTTCGGTTACACCTTCCACATTCAGTAACTCACGTTTCATACGGGTTGCCACGCTGTCCGTTTCTTCCATACTATAACCATAAATTTCGAAATCGGCAGAAGACTGACCGGACATACCTTGATTACTACCTCCTAAGATTACCTGTGCCTTGTCAAATTCTGGATATGCCTTCAAGTCTTCACGCATCAGCTCGCAAATCTGCTCCAATGTACGTTTACGGTCTTCTGGGTCGGTCAAACTGATATTAAAGTCAATGATGTGCGAACCATTTTCTTGCATAGATGCCCAGGTATTGTCCGAATCGGCCTGTCCCACTGTATAGTTACATACCTTAATCTCCGGATATTCCTTCATCCATTGCTGAGTCAACTTACTCGACAATTCCTGCGCCATCTCTTTACGGGCACCAATAGGTAATTGGAGTTTCACCGCAATACGTGCATTATCTTGCGCCGGGAAGAACTCAGTACCGATATACTTGGACGTGAACATACTCAAGATAAAGAATACCAAACAGCCCAACAACACCCATCCACGATGACGAACCGCCCAGTTTATCATACGGCCATACCATGCATCCAAACCGTCCAACGCCTTTTGAATCGGTCCATATAGGATAGTAAATGTCTTTGATTGTTTCTTTTGCAACCTCAACAATTGGCTACAAAGCATCGGAGTCAACGTCAGAGCGGCTACTGTAGAAATAAACATAATCACACACATCATCCATCCCAACTGTTTGAACAATACTCCGGACATACCGGTTACCATCGTCAACGGGAAGAACACAGCAATCATGGTCAACGTAGAAGCAACTACCGAAATAGCGACCTCATTCGTACCATGAACAGCAGCCTGTTTCGGTTCGGAGCCTCGTTCGATGTGCGTCGTCACATTCTCCAATACTACGATAGCATCATCCACCACCATACCGATTGCGATAGACAAGGACGAAAGCGAGATAATATTAATGGTGTTACCCGTAATTGCCAGATAAATAAACGAAGCAATCAACGAAAGTGGAATCGTAATACAGATAATCAACGTAGCACGCCAACGCCCCAGGAACAAGAATACCACGAGCACAACGAACAGTAACGCATACATTACCGTCTCCGTCAAACTGTCAATTGTATTCAAAATGTTTTCGGAAGTATCGACAATAATACCCAACTTCACATCGGCAGGCAGATTCTTCTGCAAGCGGGGAAGTGCTTTCAACACCTCTTCGGAAATTTCTACAGAGTTGGCACCAGACTGCTTCTGAACAATAATCATAGCACCTTGCACACCATTATTATAGGTTTCCTGTGCACGTTCTTCCACCGTATCGACTACTCGTGCCACATCTTTCAGATAGACTGTAGCACCATTGGATGTACCTACAACGATATTTTCCAGTTGGCGGCTGTCATTGAACTCACCTTCCACACGCAACGAATAGGTTTCATTACCAATATCAAAATTACCACCCGGTACGTTTTTATTTTCTGCACCGATGATGGAGCTGATTCCCTCAACAGTCAGATTATAAGCTTCCAGCTTAATAGGGTCACAATATACCTGAATCTCACGTTGCGGTGCACCACTAATAGACACAGTACCCACACCCGGAATACGTGCCAAAGGGTTTACGACTCCGTCATCCAGGATTTTATAGAGTGCTGACTGGCTCTCATTGGCTTGTACAGACAACATAACAATAGGAATCATATCCGTACTGAACTTGAAGATGATAGGCGTCTCTACATCATCGGGAAGCATAGAACTTACCATATCCAGTTTGTCACGCACGTCATTGGTCAACACATCAATATCTTCACCAAATTCGAATTCCAATGTAATCAATGACATATTTTCTGATGAACGTGAAGTTATGTGCTTCAGGTTACTTACAGCGTTCAATGTATTTTCAAGCGGACGGGTCACATTGTTCTCAATATCCGATGCACTAGCACCCGGATACGCCGTCATCACCATAATCGTATTTGTATCAATATCCGGATACAAGTCGATAGGCAATTTGGACAAAGAGAACAGACCAAATATCACCACTGCCAAGAAGCAGAGGGAGGTCATAATCGGTTTCTTAACCGCACCTTCGTATAAACTCATATTCTTTTCTTAATTCTTCATTTATAATCATTTTTCCACTTCGACTTCGCTACCGTTAATCAAACGCGTATGTCCAGCTATTACTACCTGAGAGTTGTTGGGTACACCGGAAATCAACTCGTACTCCGTCCCCATGCGACGTCCCAGTTCTACCTTATTATAAGATACTTTGCCATCTTTATAAACGTAGACATAGCGATCGCCGGAACCGGCTTGCTTCACGATAGCAAGGTCTGGAACTACTACATTCTCCTTCGTTCCAAAGTTCAGAGTAGCGCGTGCAAACATTCCCGGACGCACCTTCTGATCTTTATTAGCCAGCTTTATTTCTACCGGGAATGTACGTGTAGTAGCATCTATCGTAGGATAAACCAGACTGATAACACCCTCAAACGCTTCGTCACCATATACATCGAGTTTAACCGAAACAGGAGTTCCTTTCTTTACCTGGGTAAAGAAAGTTTCGGAAACATTAATCATCAGTTTCACCGGAGTGATTTGCTCAACTACCAGCACAGGATCACCACCGCTATACATATCGCCGCTATCATAGTTGCGTGCCGTTACCACTCCATTGATGGGGCTGACCAATGAAGTATTCTCCAGTAGATTATTATAAGCAGTCTTCTTAATATCCAAAGCCATCTTAACTGCATCCCATTCTGATTTGGAAGCACCTCCTACTTTATATAATTCGTCTATACGTTTGAATTCAATCTCCTGATTATCCAGTTGGAACTTAGTCTGTTTCAAGTTGGCAGCATCCATACTTACCAACTTCTGACCTTTCGCTACACGATCACCAACTTCCACCCAAATCCGGTCGATACGTACAGGAGAAGAAGGAGCGATATTATTTTTAACCTCAGCTTCTACCGTAGCAGTATATTCTTGAATTTGCTCTACGGGACGAGCTGCTACATCTGCCAATTTTACTCTTGGCTTTTCTTCTACTTTTTCTGCAGTATTTTCCTTGCTTCCAGTACATGCTCCCAGCATTGCAATAGCAAGCAGAGCTATCAATTGAAAACCTTTTTTCATATCGTTGTTCTTTTTATTTCTGTTCATTAATTAAATAATCTTTGCCCAATATCTGGTCGAGATCTGCCTTAGATACCAGATAATCATAAATAGACTGGTTATAGGTTAGCTCCGCTTCTGTGAGTTGTACCTGTGAAGTGTTCAGTTCGAGAACCGTACCCTTACCTACTTCATAACGCTTGCCGGCAATTTGCACTGCTTTCTTAGCCTGCATCACATTCTCACGATTACTGACTACCTGTTCGGAGCTGGCAGCCATGTTATTCTGATAGCTGGTTATCTGCATATTCAGTTTGCGTTCCGTGTCAATACGGTTCTGCTCCAACTGGCTTATTTGGATGCGGTTCGATTTCAATTTCGTAAAATTACTTGCTTTGTATAAAGGAATGCTTAGATTGAATACCAAAGAAGAACTACCGCCCCAGTTATAATTGAATAAGTTCCAATTATCATTGTACAAAGATTGGTATTGGTAGGAGTAGTTCATACTCAGTGTAGGCATAAAGTTAGTACGTAATGTCTTGATGTTCTGCTGAAGCATCTTCCGGTTCAATTCCAATTGCTTCATGGTAGTATTGTTGTCCAACGTCGCATCAGGCTGTCCCAGTTCATTTACGAACAAAGATGTTTCGTAATTAGTCAGAAAGTCGTCAATCTTAATGTCCACATCGGCAGTAACTCCCATCAAAACCTTCAATTGCAGTTTAGATAACGTAACGGCATTGCCCGCAGAGATTACATTGGGTTTGATACTACGCATCTGTACCTCGGCACTAATCTTGTCGAACTCGCTCACAGCACCTTGCTGGAACTTGGCATTGACAATATTGAAATTGTCTTCGGACAACTTATAACTCTTTTGTAATACATCGTATGAATCTTGCGATAGCATCAACTGATAATACGCTTTCGTCACCTGATTCACCAAATCTTGTTTGGAAGCACGGGATTTCTCCACTGCCAATTCGATATCGGTCTTTGTCATCGACATAGCACGATAGACACTAGGAGCAAAAATAGGTAAACTGATGTTGAGTACACCACTTACCGTATTAGAATTGTCCATACCCATCTTGAAGGACTGACCACCAAGATTCATCTGTGCGGCAGTAATTGTGTGATTCAACGTACCGCCAATACTTGCTTCGGGTAGTAAATTTTGCCAAGTCTCCTTGTGTGTCACCTTTTTTAAAGCAATCTCCTCTTGCGCCACTTTAATGGTAGGATTATCGCTCAAAGCAATTTCTATTGCTTTGTCAAGGTTCAAGGTCAAGGTTTCTTTAGCCTCTTGTGCATGTGCATAACCACCGATACACAATATCGTGGCTGCTAACAATACCCTTTCCGCCAAAAATTTCTGCATCTTCATAAAAATAATAATAGCTTGTTTGTTATTTATTGTTTCTTTTCACCGCTAAGAATCTGTTTCTTACGGTATTCACGAATAAAACTTTCCAGTTCAGCCGCTCCTCGCTCGGTAGAAACACCCCGCAAGAACGTGAACATAATTGACTCATAAACTTCTAA
The DNA here is from genome assembly GCF_030151085.1 of Bacteroides sp. Classification (GTDB taxonomy): domain Bacteria; phylum Bacteroidota; class Bacteroidia; order Bacteroidales; family Bacteroidaceae; genus Bacteroides. Next base: position 27,267 of record NZ_JASLER010000035.1, read on the forward strand.
AAAGGAATATTTATTGCAAAGTTCGGTGTGCATCAATGAATCCAACTGCTCGCGCACCAACATACTGACAATAGCAAAATTCACATCGGCACGAAAAATACCTTGTGTCACACCTTCTTTAAAGAAATTGATAGCTTCTTCTGAATTGCGATTATGATCTTTCTTCATCAACTCGTATGCTCTGGGATATTTCTTGATATCCTCAAAAAACTTTTTATTAGTAGCGTGGAATTTCTCAATGCTTCGTTGATAGCATTTCAATAAGACTTCAAGTACATTGGCAGAGTTAGCCAGTACTTCTTTCAAGAATATTTCGGCTTCTTCCCTACCCCTCTGGATACACTCTTCAAGCAGTGTTTCTTTATCAGGAAACACTTCGTAAAGTGTACGTTTAGAGATACCTAAGGATGCAGCGATATCATCCATAGTAATACCTTTGATACCATGTGTAGAAAATGATGCCCTGGCAGTTTCAAGTATTCGTTCTCTTAACTCCAACCGAGCAGCCGGCTGTTTTGCATGTTCTCCCATTTCTTCCTTTTTTTAAAACCAAAAACAGATCATAATTATTCATTATCGGAATGAAACGGGACAAATATAGGAAGAAAACTCAAACGAACAATTGAGTTTCCTTCCTATTGTTAAAAGATTAATGATTATTATATTTCCGGTAGATTTATTAGGCAGGTATTAGTAGTCAATCTTTGTCCGGTTAAGAAATGCTACTGTTTTATGAATCTCTTTGTACATTACGATATCGTCCTTTACAAAGGGAACTTCTTTGCGATACGCATGCAGAACACGTTCTAAAATGGGAGAGGTCTTCAACGGACGACGGAAATCTATACCTTGGGCAGCATTCATCAACTCGATAGAGAGTATATGTTCCAGGTTGTCCATGATGCGGTAAAGTTTTGTTGCAGCATTGGCTCCCATGCTTACATGGTCTTCCTGCCCATTGCTGGAAACAATGGAATCTGTGCTGGCGGCATAGCAATACATTTTATTCTGGCTTACCATCGAGGCGGCAGCATATTGCGGTATCATAAAACCGGAATTCAGCCCCGGATTGGCAACAAGAAATTCGGGAAGTCCGCGCAAGCCCATAATAAGCTGGGCAACACGACGCTCGGAGATATTGCCCAATTCCGCAAGAGCGATCCCTAGGAAATCGTATGAAATGGCAAGCGGCTGACCGTGAAAGTTGCCACCGGAGATAATACAGTCTTCATCGGGGAAGATCGTGGGATTGTCGGTTACGGAGTTAATCTCGGTCAGCAGTACGGAGGCAACATAATTAATGGCATCTTTCGTGGCACCGTGTACCTGCGGGATGCAACGGAAAGAATAAGGGTCCTGAACATGTTGCTTGGGATGAGCTATCAGTTCACTGCCTTCCAACAGGCGGCGGAAGTTTGCAGCCGTTTCAATCTGTCCTTTGTGTGGACGAATTTGCTGGATGCAATCCATAAAAGGATCGATACGCCCATCGAAAGCTTCGAGCGAAAGAGCGGCAATCAAATCGGCTTTCTTAGAAAGACGGAAGGCTTTAAGAATAGCAAATACACCATTGGCACTCATAAATTGCGTTCCATTGAGTAATGCCAAGCCTTCTTTACTCATCAACTTTACGGGCTCCCAACCAAATTCATCGAGTACACTGATGGCTTCGCACTTCTTGCCTTTATAATAAACATCGCCTACTCCAATAAGAGGAAGGAAAAGATTGGCAAGAGGGGCAAGATCGCCGGAAGCGCCCAATGAGCCACGGTCATAGACAATAGGCATGACATCATTATTGAAGAAGTCGAGAATGCGTTGCACGGTAATCACCTGTACGCCACTATGTCCTAAAGAGAGGGCATGTGCTTTGAGCAGTAACATCAGTTTGATGATCACAGGACGGATTTCTTCACCGACACTGCAAGCATGGCTTTTAATCAGATTTTCCTGCAAGGTCCCCAATTCGTCGGATGAGATACTCTTGCTACACAAGGAGCCGAAGCCGGTAGTGATTCCGTATAGTGGTTCGTTGGACTCGGCTATTTTCTTATCCAGATAATCGCGGCATTTCTGTATACGCTGCTTGGCTTCGGGAGCCAGTTCCAGCTTCAGGTTTTCGTTGATAATGCGTTCGATAAGGTCGAATGTGAGTTCGCCCGAACCTACAAAATAGACATTGTTCATACTTTCAGTTCTTGATTGATTTCATCCAACAATTCTTTTTCTTTTGCACAAGCAAGATGTTCCAACTCATCCGCCTCCGTTTGAAGTTGTGCTACGAACTCTTTATCTTTCAAAGATCCTAAATTGATGCGTACATTCATCAATGCACCCAATACGGCAGAGCGGGCAGACATCATTGCCACACAAGCATCGGTCACGGCATTACGATTGCCGAGACGTGCCACATCCATGATGATGGTCATTAATTTATAAGCATTACGGGCCACTTGCATAGGTACAAGGGCAGCATATTTAGTGGCTTCCTGAATAGCTGCACTACGGGCCGCTTTTTCTTCATCAGTAGCTTTAGGCATCTTGAAGCAGGCAAATACACTGTCGTATGCATCCGAATCGCGGTCTATATCGGCTATAAACATTTCTTTTTGCTGTAGGGCTACATCCGAAATATACTGCATCAGATCTTCATGGGGTTCGTAGCCTTTCTTTCCGATGGTGAGGTTAGCAACCATGGCTGCCAAAGCAGAAGCTATAGCACCATTCAATGCAGCAATGCTTCCACCGCCGGGGACTGGATCGCTTCCTGCTACTTTATTCAAGAATTCTTTTACTGTTAAATCGACTAACATGGGTTTCAGATTTTAATTATTATAGTACAGGATAAATCACCCCCTCTTTAATAGTGGTATTCACACAATTCATACCTATATAATAAGGTAGGAAATGATAATTATCCGTATTCAGTAGTACAAAATCACCCTTCTTGCCTATTTCAATACTGCCGATGCTATCAGCACGATTCAAAGCGGCGGCACCGTTCAGGGTGAGGGCGGTAATAGCTTCTTCGATACTTAGTTTCATGTAGATGCACGCCAAAGCGAAGGTCAACGGAATAGAACCGGAAAAACAACTACCGGGATTAAGATCAGTAGCAAGGGCTACAGCGCAACCGGCATCAATCATTTCACGTCCGCGGGCGTATGGTTCCTTCAAGGCAAAAGCAGTCAAAGGCAGCAGGGTAGCCACTACACCTTTATCAGCCATGGCACGAATATCCGCATCAGAAGCATGCAGCAGATGATCGGCTGAAACAGCAGAAAGTTCAGCAGCTAATCCGGCACCACCCAAAGGTACTATTTCGTCGGCATGAAGTTTCAAAGCAAATCCCATTTCCTTGGCAGCAAGCAGCAGGCGGCGGGATTGTTCGATAGAAAAGACACCTTGCTCACAAAAGACATCGCAGAACTCCGCCAAATTGTTTTGGGCAACGACCGGTATGATTTCCCTAATGAGATAATCGACATAATCGTCCGTGCGTCCGCTGTACTCTTCGGGCACAGCATGGGCACCGAGAAAAGTCGATACCACATCCACCCGTTTATGTTCGTCATTATTCAGACTGCGCATGACGCGAAGTTGGAGAAGTTCGGTTTCTCTGTCCAATCCATAGCCACTTTTGCCCTCGACGGTAGTTACCCCCATGGCACTCATTTGCTTCAGGAAGCCTTCCGCTTTGCTACGCAACTGGATAAAGTTACACGCACGAGTTGCTTTTACGGTGCTCACAATTCCTCCTCCACGTTCCATGATAGACATATAGCTTTCACCTTTCAGACGCCAAGAGAATTCTTCGGCACGCTCACCTCCAAAGACGAAGTGTGTATGCGAATCCACAAAACCGGGCAACAAGCATTTGCCACGAGCATTGTAGTGCCAATAGTGTTGGTAATAACCATCGCGGACTTCCCCACGGTTTGCACCGACGTAGGTAATGATACCGTCGGCAACTTCTACCGTAGCATTATCCAATATGATAAGTTCGGACATTTCCGCTCCACGCCGGGCGGTAAAGCCTATCGGAGTGACTACACGGGCGTTGAAGATGATAAGGTTTTCTGTCATAGTAACCTGATTTCTAATTATAACTACTCCATAATTCTTGCTTCCAACACTTGCTGCATAGAAAAGTTTTCCAAGCCCAAGTAATAGGATGCAGTATCAATCAGCGCTTCCATAGGTACAAGTCCGATGATTTCACTCCCCACAATGCTCACTCCGTTACGGCGAGCTTCAATGCGAACCAATTCGAAAGCACGGTAAAGGGCTGTATGTGTAAAGTCCGTCATATTAATGGAGACTTGGGTAATGCCCCGGTCTTTCAGTTCCACACCCATAGCTTTGCAATAACGCAAACCGCCACCGATGAAACGGATCTTCTTGGCTATATCGTGAGCTATTTCCAGATTAGGAGTGCTGAGGTTGACATTATAAGCTACCAAAGGCATACGGGCACCGATGGCTACCGTACCAGCAGTAGGATGCTTCTCGGCGGGACCGAAATCGGGGTGCCATTCCGGTTGTTTTATCTTTTCTCCCATTCCTTCGAATTCGCCCTTGCGGATGGCTGCAAGGTTTTCGCGATACGATGCGGAAGCAGATTTCTCATACAAGAAGACGGGGAGATTATAACGTTTTGCCACTTCCCCGGCTACCTCTTTAGAAAGAGCAATCGCTTCTTCCATCGTTACATTCTTGATAGGAATAAAAGGCACTACATCCACTGCTCCCATACGTGGATGCTGCCCCTTATGGACATTGAGGTCAATAAGGCGGACTGCTACGCCAATAGCTTCGAGCACTGCTTCGCGAAGCGGTTCGGGCTCGCCCACAACAGTAACCACCAAACGATTGTGGTCTTCATCGTTACTATAATCGAGCAATTTCACGCCTTGACGGGCACGGAAAGGAGCTACTATCTCGTCTATCTTTTGCAGGTCACGTCCCTCGCTGAAGTTAGGAACGCACTCAATAATTCTATTCATAATTCTTCATTTATTATATATACTTATCAATCAATTCATCATCCGCTACGTATGGCAACGTAATATGGTATCCATTGGCATGAGTATGGTTAAATTCTTCACTTGTCTCCATCGCATGCGGATTCCGTGCCCACGAACGACGTGCCACACCTCCCATCACATCCCACAACATGGCGGAACGCAATATCTCATCAACTCTTTCGGAGCCATCGCACACCATACCGAAACCGCCGTTTATGGCTTTACCAATACCTACGCCACCTCCATTGTGCAAAGCCACCAAGCTCATCCCCCGGGCGCAATTACCGGCAAAACATTGTACAGCCATATCCGCCATCACATTACTGCCATCTTTTATATTCGAAGTTTCGCGGAATGGAGAGTCCGTGCCGCTAACATCATGGTGATCGCGCCCCAACATGATAGGACCGACTTCACCTTTGCGCACCATCTCATTGAAACGAAGAGCAATATTCATACGTCCTTCGGCATCCTGGTAAAGTATGCGTGCCTGAGTGCCGACTACAAGATTATTCTTTTCTGCATCGCGAATCCAGTTATAGTTATCCATATCTTGTCCGCGACGTGTAGGATCAATGCATTCCATAGCGGCACGGTCTGTTTTGACAAGATCTTCATGCTTCCCGCTCAGGCATACCCAACGAAATGGACCGTATCCGTAATCAAAAAGCTCTGGCCCCATAATATCTTCTACATAACTGGGAAATATAAAACCATTCTTATCGTCACCGTCCCGTGCAATCTCGCTGACACCGGCATCGAAAACAGCTTTCATAAAGGAATTGCCATAATCGAAGAAATAGGTTCCACGGTTCACCAATATTTCGATAGCCTTGAAATGGCGTTCTAAAGAAACATCGACATAGCGACGAAACTCTAAGGGATTTTCGTGAAGCATACGGGTACGTTCTTCAAAAGTCAGCCCCACAGGACAATAACCACCTTCGTACGTGGCATGGCAAGAAGTTTGATCGGAAAGTAAATCTATCTTTAAATGTTTCTGTACAGCATATTCCAACAGGTCTACAACATTTCCGTGATAGGCAATGGAAATAGGCTCCCGCTTGTTCATGGCATCTTGTGCCCATGCGAAAGCTTCTGAAATAGAGTCTGTGGCATGCCCCACCCATCCTTGGCTATGACGGGTTTCGATACGGGACGCATCTACTTCGGCAATGATAGCGGCGGCTCCCGACATTTCAGCAGCTTTGGGTTGTGCACCGCTCATACCTCCCAAACCGGAGGAGACAAACAGATGACCACGCAAATCGCCACCCTGTGGGATACCTAATTTCAGTCTTCCTGCATTCAACAAGGTATTGAATGTACCGTGCACAATACCCTGAGGCCCGATATACATCCAGCCACCGGCGGTCATTTGACCATAGTTGGCTACACCCATTTGCATGGCAGTATGCCAATCTTTCTGATTATCATAGAGTCCTACCATGAGGGCATTGGTGATAATAACACGAGGTGCTTCGGGTTTCGATTTAAACAGTCCCAAGGGATGCCCGCTCTCGATAACCAAGGTTTGTTCCCGAGTCAACACTTCCAAATATTGTTTGATAAGCCGATACTGCATCCAGTTTTGGCACACTTGCCCCGTCTCACCGTAGGTAACCAATTCGTAGGGATAGAGGGCAATATCGAAACAAAGGTTATTGTCAATCATCACTTGGAAGGCTTTGCCTTCAATACAATTACCCTTATATTCATCAATCGGCTTTGCTTTCAAATCACCCTGCGGACGATAACGGTAACCGTAAATTCGTCCACGGGTACGAAGTTCTTCCATAAATTCGGGAGCGAGTGTTTCGTGCAACTCTTTAGGGATATAACGCAATGCGTTTTTCAACGCCGTGGCAGTCTGCGCCGGGGTAAGTGTATAGCCACGGTCGGGTGCCCGCCGGATGCCTTCAACAAATGCAGGGAACGGGGGGATGGTTTTACTTAAGGTTATCTCCATAGCAATTGGATAGTTGGTTACAAATTGTCAGCAGATACAACTATATATCTGCCGCAATATAAAAATAAATCCCGATATTCACAATAGAATACCGGGATTATTTATCATAACGTCAATTTCCTAAATACCACTTGATAGATTGGCAAAAGAAACTCTTATTTAAGTTGCTTTAGATACTTTCCGATGACTTTTGCAGACTCACTCGTTTCTTGAGAAAGGGCTGATTGCAAGGCGGGCCGATTCTTCAGCAATTCCATCATCTTATCTTTTCCTACGAAGACCGATTTACCAGTCTCGGGGTCCAGTTCATAAAATACGCGCGCATTAATCAAGCCTGATGCAGCAATGGCATCACCAACTTCACCACCCAATTTCGTTGCATCGGCTGGTGCTGTAGTACTGGCTGCGGCTTGCCCGACCGGTTGCGCACAGAAATAAATTTTCTTATTCAACCACATAGCAGGAGCATACCAACCGCCGAAACGATAGCGCTTATAGCGCATCTTCTTACAGTTGACATACAACGATGTGTCTATTCTTACTGCATAACAACGGGATTTCAAATACTTGCAAAGTCCCGGATTATCTTTAGCTTCTACGCGATAATCACCGCCACCCATCAAAAGTATTTGGTTTTTAGTACGCTTCTCCACTCTTAGCGTTGTAACCGTATCGCCAACATTACTCACCAGTTCTTTCAAATTGGAGTATAGCACTTGTTGAGCCGCACATGGAAGCGCAGCCAGCAATGCACAAATACCTAATAACCACCATCTTTTCATACTCCACCTCTTTCTTTCTGAAACTTTATTTTCCAGAGCGAAAGTTACATTTTTTATCGCTTTCAAGCAAACATATAAGGAAAAAAATCATTTCTCATTCTGCTATTCTTTGCACGGGCACTTCTTGTGCATTTCTGACGGAGTGTCATCTATGATAGTTTCAACTTATTGAAACTGCTTGTTTTGCTTGTTGGAACTTGAGGTTTTGCTTGTTGAAACTAAAGGTTTAGACCGTTGAAACTTTTAGTTTAGACTGTTGAAACTTTTGGTTTATATAGTCAAAACTAATAGTTTCATACTGAGAACCAATAAAGTAAGCAAAATAGTTATGCAAATACGAAAGTGTCTTTTGTCCAGAGATATGCATGCGTGATAGATGATTACAGGAAAGTTGATCTATCACACCTATCTATCACGCCTTAATACACTAATAAATAAACGGATAGGCAGCATAGCGTGATAGCATGATAGATGATTTTGAAAAATAAAATCTATGAGAGAATGGCTATCATCATAAAGCCTTATCGCATTGGAAAATCTTATAAAAGGTGTATCTTTGGGAAATATTTTACGTGTATAGCCTATGAAACCCATCAAAGAAATAGAGACTACTTACAGCAATATCGTTAGGGAGTCTCAGCAAAAACTAAGCAAAGTACAACAACAAATCTATCGTATCGGCACTTTGCGCCTGCTGCTTTTCGTTACCGGAGTTGCAGGCATCATTTATTTTTGGTCGGAAAGCTGGCTTGTATTGGGTGGAATTGCGCTCGTCACCTTACTACCATTTATTCTTCTTATTAAATACCACAACCGTTTATTCTATCAGAAAGACTATCTGGAAAAAATGATAGAAGTGAACCAGCAGGAACTTTCTGCACTGAATTATGACACTTCCACTTTCGATGACGGGGAAGAATTCATAGATCCGTCGCATCTTTATACTTTCGATTTGGATGTATTCGGCTCACATTCTCTATTTCAATACATCAACCGCACCTGTACGCAGCTAGGGAAAAACCGATTAGCACATTGGTTGGACCAGCACCTTACAAACAAGGAGAAAATTACAGAACGCCAGGAAGCCATACACGAATTAGCTCCCGAACTGGAGTTTCGCCAACGTTTTCGCATCCTAGGTTTGCTGCATAAAGGAAAAACAGCAGACGAAGCGGAACTGAAAGCCTGGGCAGTCAGTCCAAGCGTCTTCCGGACAAATAAGTTTCTTCGTATTCTACCGATGTTGGTAGCAGGAACCAATATCGTATGTATCGCCCTTGTAATAGCAGGATTCTTGTCGGCAAACATAGGAGGCTTCATCTGGATGTGTTTCCTCATCGCAAGCTTCAGCTTTACCAAAAGAATAAGTAAAGTACAAGCAGTCTACGGCAAAAAGCTACAAATACTTGGAACATACGCCAAATTACTTCATCTCATGGATGAACAGCAGATGAAAAGTACGTTACTTAAAAGTATCAAGGAGGAAATCGGAGGGGAAAAACGGAAAGCATCTTATTCCATTCAACGTCTGGACAAACTCATGAATGAATTAGATCAGCGCAATAATTATTTTATGTACACCGTTCTCAATGGTTCTTTTTTCTGGGAGTTATGGCAGATTATGCGTATCGAAGCCTGGAAAGAACAATATGCCGCCGAATTACCCCATTGGCTTACTGCTATTGGAGACATTGACGCCCTCAATTCACTGGCTACTTTTGCCTATAATCATCCGAACTATATCTATCCTTCCATATGTCCGCACTCATTCCACCTTTGTGCCCAAAGCATGGGACACCCGTTGATGCAACGTGACCGCTGCGTACACAACGACCTTGATATGGAGAAACGTCCATTCTTTATCATCATTACCGGTGCCAATATGGCAGGTAAAAGTACGTATCTTCGTACAGTAGGTATCAATTATCTGCTTGCCTGCATCGGTGCTCCCGCTTGTGCCACCCAAATGGAACTATACCCCGCACAGCTCATCACCAGCCTGCGTACATCAGATTCTTTAAACGATAATGAATCTTATTTCTTCGCCGAGCTCAAACGCCTGAAACTTATCATCGATAAGCTTCAAGCCGGAGAAGAGCTTTTCATCATTCTCGATGAAATACTCAAAGGAACCAATTCTATGGATAAGCAGAAAGGGTCTTTCGCCCTTATCAAACAATTCATGACGTTACAAGCTAATGGTATCATTGCCACCCATGACCTGTTGTTAGGTACTCTCATCGAATTGTTCCCCGAAAATATTCGCAATTATTGTTTCGAAGCGGATATTACAAACAACGAACTCACCTTCTCATACCGTATGCGCCCCGGAATCGCACAGAATATGAATGCTTGTTTCCTGATGAAAAAAATGGGGATCGCCGTTGCCGACTGATCCCCTATCTATAGTCAAGTCTAATTTTCCCTATAACAGGTTATGCCGTTTTACACTTTAGCAAGAAAGCTGTGATCGCAGCCGCCTCATTCCCCGTAAAGTAACAAACAGAAGTCACAGGGGTATATGTATAAGGCACAAATTGGAACAGCTGTATTGCTGCAAACTTATTATCTTGTGATACCATTACATCCATACGAACATTTCCGCTGGTATCGCTTTTAATTTCAGTTTCACCACTCAGTTGCTTATGTTCAAGCATATCAGTCAGTCTACCCAAATACTTCAAATCGAAGAAGATGCTGTGTTCCTTTGTGATACTTCCTGTAGGCAGGTATACAATCTCTTTCGATCTCCAGAACAGGCGGAAAATACCGAATAGAACTAGTGCCGTACCTACCACCATTAACATCATGCTAATAGAAGAAGATTTATCATTCATTTCGAAGACTGATGCAAAAACAAGAACACCTACCAGCAGCATGATTACTGAAAGGATAAGTCCTGAAACACTGGTACGCTTTGTAATATCGGGATGTGTCGACGCAAACAAAGTTGCATCAATAGTTTGAGTTGCCATAATTATAATTGTTTTAAAGAATTTATTTGAAAAGAAAAAACACAATCTCTCCTCTGCATGCACTATATTGTATGCCGCACAGGAATAAAACTAAATTCAATAAAACACTAAATTAGAATCCGCCTTAATGTGAATATATAGTATTCACACACGGGATGACATCGATAATAAGCAGAAGTATCATATAATTTCTCTCGATGAAGGGATAAAACGGCATCTCGCTGCGCTAACATATCCACCCAATCTTTTAAGGAGAAAACATATTCTATAGCAAAAGACCGTTGCACACGCAGGAAATTCAACAGTTGTGATTGCCCAATTCCTCCAGCCAGTTCGGCTTCAGGCAAATATGGTAACTGAGGCACTGCAATGCATGCTTCCTCTTGCTGATGAAACATAACAATACTCTTTGTATCCATACTCCTTCCTTCACCTACCGTTTTATCGATAAATGTACCACTCGCTGTTTGCCATAAAGCCAATGCAAGTACCAGAAATCCTATGAATCTTAAGTATTTTGCCATATCTATCTGCAAATATAACAGTTTCTTTAATGTAATTGTTTAAATCCAATATCTTTTAATGTTTGTTCAAGGATTAATGACAAAAAAAGCCGCCCCAATATCTGGGACGGCTTTCTATATATAAAAAGAATAGTTGAATTATTCAGCTTTTGCTTCTTCAGCAGCTGGTGCTTCTGCAACCGGTGCAGCAGCTTCAGGAGCAGTTTCAGCAGCGTTCTTCTTTGAACGACGGGTACGAGTAGCTTTCTTAGCAACTTTGTCCTTAGCCATGTTTTCGTTGTAGTCAACGAGTTCAATGAAGCACATTTCTGCGTTGTCACCCAAACGGTTACCAGTCTTGATAATACGAGTATAACCACCCGGACGATCAGCAATCTTCACAGAGATTTCTTTGAACAGTTCAGTAACAGCAAACTTGTCTTGCAAATTGCTAAATACTACACGACGAGAATTAGTCGTATCATCTTTAGCTTTAGTTATCAAAGGCTCAACGAATTTCTTCAATGCTTTAGCCTTTGCAACAGTCGTAGTGATTCTTTTGTGCTTAATCAAAGAACACGCCATATTAGACAGCATAGCGCTTCTATGAGAGGCAGTACGACCCAAATGGTTGAATTTCTTATTATGTCTCATTTTTTATTCTTTATCTAATTTGTATTTAGAAATATCGGTTCCAAACGACAGATTCAGACTTTCCAGCAAATCATCAAGCTCGGTAAGCGATTTCTTTCCGAAGTTTCTGAATTTCAGCAAATCCGTCTTGTTGAATTGAACCAAGTCGCCAAGTGTCTCTACATCTGCTGCCTTCAAACAGTTGAGGGCACGAACAGAAAGATCCATATCAACGAGCTTAGTCTTCAGCAACTGACGCATGTGCAATACTTCTTCATCAAACTCTTCATTGCCGTCAACATCGTTGCTCTCTAACGTAATCTTTTCGTCAGAAAAGAGCATGAAGTGATAAATCAGAATTTTTGCAGCTTCTTTCAGAGCCTCTTTCGGATGTATAGAACCGTCGGTACTAATCTCAAGTATCAGCTTTTCGTAGTCAGTCTTCTGTTCTACACGGAAGTTTTCTACCAGATACTTCACATTACGTATCGGTGTATAAATAGAATCAATAGGAATTACATTAACATCAGTACAAAATTCGCGGTTTTCGTCAGCAGGAACATAACCACGACCCTTGTTAATTGTAATATCTAACTGCATTGTAGCCTTTGAATCTAAATGACAAATAACTAATTCAGGATTTAACACTTCAAATCCAGTCAGATACTTACCTATGTCACCTGCTTTAAATTCACTTGAATTCTCGATTGTAATACTTACTTTTTCGCTCTCGAATTCTTCAACTACTTGCTTGAATCTCACCTGTTTCAGATTCAAGATAATGTTAGTAACATCCTCTTTAACTCCCTGGACACTGGAAAATTCGTGCTCAACACCATCTATCTTAATAGTAGTGATAGCAAAACCTTCCAATGAAGAAAGCAGGATGCGGCGCAGTGCATTACCTACAGTAATACCAAAACCGGGCTCCAACGGACGAAATTCGAATTTACCGAATCTTGAATCCGCTTCCAACATTAATACTTTATCAGGTTTTTGAAATGCTAATATCGCCATGAAATTAATTATTATTTAGAATACAATTCTACGATCAAATGTTCTTTAATGTTTTCAGGAATGTCTGCTCTTTCAGGTATATGCAATAGCTTACCTAATTTAGAGTTATCATCCCATTCCAACCAAGGATACTTGCTGTGGTTGAAACCTGCCAATGAGTTAGCAACAACTTCCAAAGATTTGGATCTTTCGCGAACACCAATCACTTGACCTGGTTTTACAGCGTAAGAAGGAACATTTACTACTTCACCATCCACTGTTATATGCTTGTGACTCACCAACTGACGAGCAGCTGCACGAGTAGGAGCAATACCCAAACGGAATACGATGTTGTCAAGACGACCTTCAAGCAATTGAAGCAATACCTCACCGGTAATACCTTTTGCAGTAGCTGCCTTCTCAAACAAGTTACGGAATTGTTTTTCCAAAACTCCATAGGTGTATTTGGCTTTCTGTTTCTCACGAAGTTGAACACCATATTCAGAAGTCTTTCTCTTTCTTGAATTACCATGTTGTCCGGGAGGATAGTTCTTCTTTGACAATACTTTATCAGCTCCAAAGATACCTTCACCGAATTTACGGGCTATTCTTGATTTTGGTCCAGTATATCTAGCCATTTCTTTTTAAATATTTAATTGTTTATTCATGAACTTAATTTGTTGCAGCCGCGATTGCAGAGAAGAATTAACACAATCCAAAAACAAAATCAAGTATCATTTTTATTAAAGGTAAATCTTAAACTCTACGTCTTTTCGGAGGACGACAACCATTATGTGGAAGTGGAGTTACGTCAATGATTTCAGTAACTTCAATACCTGCACCATGGATAGTTCTGATAGCAGACTCACGACCGTTACCCGGACCCTTCACATATGCTTTTACCTTTCTCAGGCCAAGATCGAATGCAATTTTAGCACAATCCTGGGCAGCCATCTGTGCTGCATAAGGAGTGTTCTTCTTAGAACCTCTAAATCCCATCTTTCCGGCTGAAGACCAAGAAATGATCTGACCTTCACTATTTGCCAGAGAAACAATAATGTTGTTGAAAGATGAATGAACATGCAACTGTCCATTAGCATCTACCTTTACATTTCTCTTCTTTGCTGCAACTGTTTTTTTTGCCATATCAACAATTATTATTTAGTAGCTTTTTTCTTATTAGCAACGGTTTTCTTTCTACCCTTACGAGTACGAGCATTATTCTTTGTGCTCTGACCTCTAACAGGAAGACCGATACGGTGACGTACACCACGGTAACAACCGATATCCATCAAACGCTTAATGTTCAATTGAATTTCAGAGCGAAGATCACCTTCAACTTTATACTCTGCACCAATGATCTCACGAATCTTGGCAGCCTGATCATCCGTCCAGTCTTTCACTTTCAGGTCTTTGTCAACACCTGCTTTATCCAAAATCTTTGCTGAACTACTACGACCTATACCATATACATAGGTCAACGCAATTTCACCTCTCTTGTTTTGAGGCAAATCGACACCAACTATTCTTATAGCCATATACTAAATTATTTTTTTTGCAAAAATAATAATATTATCCTTGACGTTGTTTATACTTAGGATTTTTCTTGTTAATAACATACAAACGGCCATTACGTCTAACGATCTTACACTCTGGCGTACGTTTCTTTAAGGATGCTCTTACTTTCATATCTTAATTTTATTTATATCTAAATACAATTCTTCCTTTCGATAAATCGTAAGGAGACATTTCGACTCTTACTTTATCACCGGGCAGGATTTTGATGTAATGCATCCTCATCTTACCGGAAATATGTGCAGTAATCTCATGTCCGTTTTCTAATTCAACACGAAACATTGCATTAGACAATGCTTCAACTATAACTCCATCTTGTTCTATTGCAGATTGCTTAGCCATATTATTTTTTTAAATTGCTTTATCTCCTAATACTTCTTCAATGAATTTGAAAGATGATAATATATCAGCTTCTCCCATTCCGACTGCTATTGTATGCTCAAAATGAGCGGCACACTTGCGGTCTCTGGTTCTGACTGTCCAGCCATCTTGCTCCATTACGATCTGTCGGTCTCCAAAGGTAATCATTGGTTCGATAGCTATGCATAATCCTTTCTTTAACATCGTACCGTAACCACGTTTACCGTAATTAGGAACCTGAGGATCTTCATGCATCTCTTTACCAATACCGTGACCAACAAATTCTCGCACTACACCATAAGAATTAGACTCGCAGTGTTGTTGTATCGCGTAACCGATATCTCCCAACCGCTTGCCTTGAACGGCATTCTGAATTCCTATATATAATGCTTCTTTTGTAACCTTGAGTAATTTGCGAACTTCTTCATCAACTTCACCTACACTAAACGTATAAGCTGAATCACCACAAAAGCCATTCATGTAAGTACCACAATCAACAGAAACAATATCACCTTCTTTCAGTACTACATTTTCTCCCGGAATTCCATGTACGACCTGTTCGTTAACAGATGTACAGATAGAAGCTGGAAATGGATCACCATATTGATTTGGAAAACCTTTAAATGTTGGAACAGCTCCATTATCTCTAATAAACTCTTCCGCAACCTTATCCAGCTCTTTTGTAGTTACTCCGGGCTTAATAACTTTAGCTATTTCAGCTAACGTTCTTCCAACAAGCAAATTACTCTTGCGGAGCAGCTCTATTTCATCTTCTGTTTTAAGAAATATCATTCTTCAAAAAAGATTAATATGCAGCTACAGTGCCACTACGTCCTTTAATACGTCCAGATTTCAGCAAACCGTCATAATGTCTCATCAACAAATGACTTTCAACCTGCTGGAGAGTATCAAGAACTACACCTACAAGAATCAACAAAGATGTACCACCAAAGAATTGAGCAAATTCAGCTTTCACACCGAATATACCAGCAAATGCAGGCATAATAGCAACCAAAGCCAAGAAGAAAGAACCAGGCAAAGTAATGCGTGACATAATCACGTCAATGTACTCAGCTGTTTGCTTTCCTGGTTTGATACCCGGAATAAAGCCGTTATTTCTCTTCATATCTTCAGCCATCTGAGTTGGATTGATGGTTATTGCAGTATAGAAATACGTAAATAATATAATCAATACCGCAAAAATCAAATTATACCAAAAGCTTGTATGATCAGTTAATGCACGTACAAAACCGCTCGCGTCATTTACATTTGAAAAACCTACGAGAGTGATAGGAATAAACATGATTGCCTGAGCAAAAATGATAGGCATCACATTAGCTGCATTCACTTTCAAAGGGATATACTGTCTGGCACCACCGTATTGCTTATTACCCACGATCTTCTTTGCATATTGAACAGGAATTTTTCTGGTACCTTGAACCAAAAGAATGGCAAAGGCTATAACTGCCAGTAAAACTACAAGTTCAATCAGGAACATTACCAAACCACCAGTCTTATCTGTCATACGGGAAATTAATTCCTGAAACAAAGACTGCGGCAAACGAGCAATGATACCGATCATAATAATCAGCGAGATACCGTTACCAATTCCTTTATCTGTAATCCTCTCACCAAGCCACAAAATAAACATACTTCCTGCCGCCAAAATGATGGTAGAAGTAAACATAAACAGAGTCCAATCTAATGAAGCATTTAAAGAAGGACCAGCCTGCATCTTAAGATTGAGCAAATAAGAAGGAGCCTGAACCAAAAGAATAAGAATCGTCAAATAACGAGTGTATTGATTCATTTTTCTTCTACCACTCTCGCCTTCGCGCTGCAACTTCTGGAAATACGGAACCGCAATTCCTAAAAGCTGAATCACAATGGAGGCAGAGATGTAAGGCATGATACCCAATGCAAAAATAGATGCATTAGAAAATGCTCCTCCGGAAAACATGTTTAACAAGGCTAAAAGACCTTCACTTGTTTGTTGATGCAATTGTGCCAACATTGTCGGATTGATACCCGGCAACACGACATACGAACCAAAACGGTAAATTGCCACAAACAATATGGTAATGAGGATCCGTTGTCTCAGATCCTCAATTTTCCATATATTCTTTAATGTTTCAATAGCTTTTCTCATTGAATTAGAGTTTTACTACTTGTCCACCAGCAGCTTCGATGGCAGCAACAGCAGTCTTAGAGAATGCGTGTGCTTGTACATCCAACTTAGCAGTCAAAGTTCCGTTACCTAATACTTTTACCAACTGGCTTGCAGAAATAAATCCGGCAGCAATGAAATCATTCACACCTACAGTCTGCAAATTCTTAGCTTCAGCCAGTTTCTGAATTGTATCCAAGTTGATAGCTTTATACTCTACACGATTGATATTTTTAAAGCCAAACTTAGGAACACGACGTTGAAGAGGCATCTGACCACCTT
Organism: Bacteroides sp.; assembly: GCF_030151085.1. Lineage (GTDB taxonomy): Bacteria > Bacteroidota > Bacteroidia > Bacteroidales > Bacteroidaceae > Bacteroides. The sequence goes on from NZ_JASLER010000035.1 coordinate 44,536, forward strand.
CAAAACCGATTTTCTTAGAGTATCCAGATCTTGATTTAGCTCCTTTATGACCTCTAGTAGAAGTACCTCCCAAGCCAGAACCCGTACCACGGCCGATTCTCTTTCTTGTTTTAGTAGCTCCCTCTGCAGGTTTTAAATTACTTAAGTTCATATTGTAATTCGTTTAATATTCAACAAATAATTACTTAACAATGGTAACCAAGTGCTTAACTTTATTTACCATTCCAAGAATTGAAGGAGTGCATTCGTGCTCAACCACACGATTCAACTTATGAAGTCCCAGTGCATCGAGAGTTCTTTTCTGATCTGCCGGAGCACCAATTCTACTTTTAGTTTGTTTAATCTTTACAGTTGACATATTCTTCCTCCTTATCCTCTAAATACTTTGTCCATACTAATTCCTCTGTTCTGAGCAACCATACGAGCATCACGCATTTCGCTTAATGCCAAAATTGTTGCTTTCACCAAGTTGTGTGGGTTAGAAGAACCTTTTGACTTTGCCAAAACGTCTGTTACACCAACACTTTCCAATACTGCACGCATTGCACCACCTGCAACAACACCAGTACCGTGAGAAGCCGGTTTAATGAATACTTCAGCACCACCAAACTTAGCAGATTGTTCATGGGGAACTGTACCTTTCAGTACAGGTACCTTTGTCAGGTTCTTCTTTGCTGATTCAACGCCTTTAGCTATCGCAGCAGTTACTTCACCTGCCTTACCAAGACCCCAACCAATGATACCCTCTTCGTTACCTACTACCACAATAGCAGAGAAACTAAAAGTTCTACCACCTTTGGTTACTTTGGTTACACGATTAATAGCAACCAATCTGTCTTTCAGTTCTATATCGTTTGTAATCTTAACTCTATTATTAAGTCCTGCCATAATGATTAAAATTTAAGTCCACCGTTACGAGCTGCATCAGCCACTTCTTTTACTCTCCCATGATACAAGTAACCATTACGGTCGAAAACAACAGTAGTTATACCTGCTTCCTGAGCTTTTTTCGCAATCAGTTCACCTACCTTGGCAGCTTGTTCCTTCTTGGCAACTTTTTCAGTTATACCTAAAGAAGAAGCAGCAGCTAATGTCTTACCAGACAAATCGTCGATAATCTGAACATAGATTTGCTTATTACTTCTAAATACACTCATACGCGGGCATTCAGTAGAACCTGAAATTTTGTTGCGTACTCTATATTTGATCTTAATTCGTCTTTCTATTTTTGTTGTCATAATAATATCAATTTAAAATGATTATTTAGCACCGGCTGATTTACCAGACTTTCTACGAATTACTTCGCCAACAAACTTAATACCCTTACCCTTATACGGTTCAGGCTTACGGAAAGAACGTATTTTAGAGCAAACTTGACCAAGCAATTGTTTGTCACATGATTCCAAAATAATAAGAGGATTCTTATTTCTTTCAGACTTAGTTTCAACCTTCACTTCAGGAGGTAACTGTATAAAGATATTATGAGTATAACCTAAAGCCAGTTCAATAATATTGCCCTGATTAGAAGCACGGTAACCTACACCGACAAGCTCCAACTCTTTCTTGTATCCTTCTGATACACCAACAACCATGTTGTGAACCAAAGAACGATACAATCCGTGGAATGCATGTTTTTGCTTCGGATCATCCAGCATTGCACCTTCATTCTCTGTTAGAACGACATGACCTTCTTCGATGGCAACATTGATAGCAGGATTTATATATTGGCTCATTTCGCCTTTTGGTCCCTTAACGGTAACCACATCATCCTTCAGAGTAACTGTTACTCCAGCAGGAATACTAATGGGTAATTTTCCTATTCTTGACATTGCTATTTCCTCCTATTAATATACATAACACAATACTTCACCACCAATCTTCAATTCAGCGGCTTCTTTGTTGGTCATTACACCCTTGGAAGTAGATATTATAGCAATACCCAAACCATTAATAACTCGCGGCATTTCTTTATAACCGGTGTACTGACGCAAACCCGGAGAAGAAATTCTTTCCAGTTTCTTAATTGCGTTAACCTTGTTAACCGGATCATACTTCAAGGCAACCTTGATTGTACCTTGGGGACCATCTTCTACAAACTTATAATTAAGAATGTAGCCCTTTTCAAAAAGAATCTTAGTGATTTCTTTTTTCAAATTTGAAGCCGGAACTTCCACTACTCTGTGTTTTGCTTGAATAGCGTTCCGCAACCTCGTCAAATAATCTGCTATTGGATCAGTCATATAAAAATAAATTAAATTAATCAGGACTTCCCTGACAATATTTAAAAACAATAATTACCAGCTTGCTTTCTTTACACCCGGGATAAGGCCGTTAGAAGCCATTTCACGGAATTGTATTCTAGAAACACCGAATTGACGGATATATCCTTTAGGACGACCAGTCAATTTGCAGCGATTGTGCATACGAATCGGATTAGAATTCTTAGGCAGGTCCTGCAATTTCTGAGCAGCTTCAAAAGCGTCAGCAGGTTCACCTGTTCTAACGATTTCTTTTAATGCAGCTCTTTTCTCGGCGTATCTGGCTACTAATTTAGCACGTCTTATTTCACGTGCTTTCATTGATTCCTTTGCCATATTATCAATCTTTTTTAGCGTTTTTAAACGGTAAACCGAATTCTTTCAACAAGGCATAACCTTCCTCATCTGTTTGCGCAGAGGTTACAAAGGTAATATTCATTCCGAGAATTCTAGTAATACTATCGATATTAATTTCAGGGAAAATGATTTGTTCCTGAATACCAAGGGTATAGTTACCCTTACCATCAAACTTACTTTCGATACCCTTGAAGTCACGAATACGAGGCAGAGCAACGCGAACCAACTTCTCAAGGAATTCATACATTCTCTCACGACGCAAAGTTACCATAACACCAATCGGCATTTTTTTACGCAACTTAAAGTTAGCGATATCTTTACGAGAAATGGTTGCAACAGCTTTTTGACCAGTGATTGCAGTCATTTCATTAATTGCCACTTCGATAATCTTCTTATCAGCAACGGCCATACCTAAACCCTGATTGATAACAATCTTCTTAAGTACGGGTATCTGCATAGAAGAAGAATACTGGAACTGTGATTTCAATGCAGGCGCAATACGCTCTGCATATTCTTTCTTAAGGCTAGCAGTATTACTCATTACTTAATCTCCTCTCCTGATTTTTTAGAATAACGCACTAAAGTCTTCTTCCCATTGGAATCAGTACTCTCTTTTCTACCAACACGCGTTGCCTTACCAGTTTTCGGATCAACCGGATTCAGGTTAGACAAATGGATAGAAGCTTCTTGCTTCACAATACCACCTTGCGGGTTCTTTGCACTCGGTTTAGTGCTCTTAGATACCATATTGATACCTTCAACAATTGCACGTCCTTCTTTTACAAGAACCTTCAATACGCGACCAGTCTTACCCTTGTCTTCACCAGAATTTACGTAAACTGTATCGCCTTTTTTAATATGTAATTTACTCATTACTTAAATCTTTTACAAAATTAAAGTACTTCAGGAGCGAGTGACACAACTTTCATGTTAGTAGCACGAAGTTCACGAGCTACCGGACCGAAAATACGACTACCTCTAATTTCACCTGCATTGTTCAACAACACGCAAGCATTATCATCAAAACGTATATAAGAACCATCAGCACGACGGATTTCTTTCTTAGTACGTACGATCAAAGCTTTAGACACTGCACCTTTTTTAATATCACTTGAAGGGATGACGCTCTTTACTGAAACAACAATCACGTCCCCCACTGAAGCATAACGACGACCCGTACCGCCCAAAACGCGAATACAGAGAGCTTCTTTTGCTCCACTGTTATCACATACTGTAATTCTGGATTCTACTTGTATCATAATTACTTAGCTCTTTCAATTATTTCTACCAATCTCCATCTCTTAGTCTTGCTCAAAGGACGAGTTTCCATGATGTGTACAGTATCACCGATATTGCACTCATTCTTTTCATCATGAGCATGGTATTTTTTCGTCTTACTAACGAACTTACCATATATGGGGTGTTTTTCCTTAAACTTAGCTGCTACTGTAATGGTCTTATCCATCTTATTGCTCAGCACAACCCCAGTTCTTTCTTTTCTTAAATTTCTTGCTTCCATCAAGCTCATCATTTATTGTTAAGTTCTCTTTCGCGCAATTCAGTCTTCATACGCGCAATAGTCCTGCGTAATTGTTTGATCTGAGCAGGATTATCCAAAGGAGAAATAGAATGATTTAAAACCATTTGGTTGTAATTAACTACTTCTGCCTCTACTCTTTCTACCAAGTCATTGGTAGGCATCTCTTTAATTTCTGCTATTTTCATACTCCTTACGCATTTTGATTTTGAATATCATAATCACGTCTAACCACAAACTTAGTTGTGATAGGAAGCTTTTGTGCAGCTAAGCGCAAAGCTTCTTTGGCGATTTCATAAGATACTCCTTCAGCTTCGATAATAATTCTACCTGGGGTAACAGGAGCGACGAATCCTTCCGGAGCACCTTTACCCTTACCCATACGTACATCAGCAGGCTTTCTTGTAATAGGTTTATCCGGGAATATACGAATCCAAATCTGTCCTTGACGTTGCATATATCTTGTTACTGCAATACGAGCAGCTTCAATCTGACGGCCTGTAATCCATTTCGTCTCCAAAGCCTTAATACCAAAAGAACCGAAAGCCAGCTGGTTTCCTCTTTGGGCATTACCTTTTTGACGGCCTTTTTGTTGTCTTCTGAATTTTGTTTTTTTCGGTTGTAACATAATTCCTAAAAATAAAATTCGTTAGCGATTATTTTTCTTTCTTTTGAAGTTCTTTCCGCCATTGTTTCCGCTATTATTGCTTCCACGACCACTTTCTTTGCTTTGAGTAAAGTTCGGAGCTAACTCCTTCTTACCATAAACTTCACCTCTACAAATCCAAACTTTAATACCAAGTAGACCAACCTTAGTCAATGCTTCTGCATGACAATAGTCGATATCTGCTCTAAAAGTGTGCAACGGAGTTCTTCCTTCCTTATACATTTCAGAACGGGCCATTTCTGCGCCATTCAAACGTCCTGAAATCTGAATTTTGATACCTTCCGCACCCATACGCATAGTATTGGCAATAGCCATCTTGATGGCACGACGGTAGGCAATTTTACCTTCAACCTGACGAGCGATGTTGTTAGCCACGATAACAGCGTCCAACTCAGGTCTTTTAACTTCGAAGATATTGATCTGAATATCCTTATCAGTGACCTTCTTCAACTCTTCCTTCAACTTATCAACTTCTTGGCCACCTTTACCGATAATGATACCCGGACGTGCTGTGCAAACGGTAATAGTCACGAGTTTCAGTGTACGTTCAATTACAATTCTTGATACGCTGGCTTTTGCAAGACGAGCGTTCAAATATTTGCGAATCTTGCTATCTTCCAGCAAAGAATCACCGTAATTTTTGCCACCATACCAATTGGAATCCCATCCTCTGATAATTCCTAAACGGTTGCTTATTGGATTAACTTTTTGTCCCATTTACCTTAATTTTGATCTTCGTTATTACTTTTAGAACCAACGAACAACGTAACGTGGTTCGAACGTTTACGAATTCTGTAACCTCTACCCTGTGGAGCTGGTCTCATTCTTTTGAGTGTAGCACCACCATCAACAAAAATCTTGGTTACGAACAATTCACCACTTTCAGCTTTACGTTCGTTTTTCTGCTCCCAGTTAGCAATTGCAGAGCGCAGCAACTTTTCCACTCTAGCGGCAGCCTCCTTAGAGGAGAACTTCAAAACGCCGAGGGCTCTGTTCACTTCCATCCCACGAATCATGTCAGCCACGAGACGCATCTTGCGGGGGGAAGTAGGAACATTTTGCAATTTCGCAAAATACATGGTCTTAAGGGCTTCTTTTCTTCTATCAGCCGATATTTTTTTTCTTGCTCCCATTATATTATTACTTTATTATTTCAGATAAATCCTGTTTTATTTTTTCTTGTTACCAGCGTGTCCTCTGAAAGTACGAGTTGGAGCGAATTCACCCAACTTGTGTCCTACCATATTTTCGGTAACATAAACAGGAATAAATTTATTTCCATTGTGAACTGCAACAGTATGGCCTACGAAATCAGGCGAAATCATTGAAGCTCTGGCCCAGGTCTTAACTACAACTTTCTTGCCTGCTTCATTCATAGCAAGCACTCTTTTCTCAAGCTTAACGTTAATATACGGACCTTTTTTTAATGAACGACTCATAATTTACTCAATTAATCAGATTACTTCTTTCTTCTCTCAATAATATACTTAGACGATTGTTTCTTAGGAGCCCTTGTCTTAAGACCCTTAGCATACAATCCCTTACGAGATCTTGGATGTCCTCCTGAAGCTCGTCCTTCACCACCACCCATCGGGTGATCAACGGGGTTCATAACAACACCACGAACACGAGGACGACGACCTTGCCAACGAGAGCGTCCAGCTTTACCTGAACTTTCCAATCCATGATCTGAATTACCTACACTACCGATAGTAGCCTTACAAGTACTAAGGATCTGACGAACCTCACCTGAAGGCAACTTGATAACGCAGTACTTACCTTCTCTTGAAGTCAACTGAGCAAAGTTACCAGCCGAACGAACCAAAGCAGCGCCTTGACCCGGACGTAATTCAATGTTATGAATTACAGTACCGACCGGAATATTCTGAAGTGGAAGTGCATTTCCGATTTCCGGAGCAGCAGTTTCACCTGACATCAAAGTCGCACCAACTTGCAATCCATTGGGAGCAATAATATATCTTTTTTCTCCATCAGCATAAAACAACAGAGCTATACGAGCCGAACGATTCGGATCATATTCAATTGTTTTCACCACTGCAGGTACACCGTCCTTATTTCTCTTGAAATCTACTATACGGATAATCTTCTTACTACCGCCACCGATGTAACGCATGGTCATTTTACCTACGTTGTTACGGCCACCTGAAGATTTCTTACCAAATACAAGAGACTTTTCTGGTACTTGTGCAGTAATTTCCTCGAAAGTACCAATAATTTTATGTCTTTGCCCCGGTGTTGTGGGCTTAAATTTACGTACTGCCATTTCTTTTAAATATTGCTATAAAAATCAATAGTATCTCCATCTTTCAACGTAACAATAGCTTTCTTATAAGCATTTGTACGTCCGTTGATAATACCTGCTCTCGTATAGCGGCTTTTGTTTTTACCAGCATAACGGATTGTATTTACATCAACTACGGTAACGTTGTAAAGAGCTTCAACTTCGTTCTTAATTTCCAGTTTATTAGCTTCAGGACGTACAATAAAGCCAAAACGATTGTTCGACTTATCAGTAATTGTAGTCATTTTCTCTGTCACTAACGGTTTAATAATAATTCCCATTATTTAAGCCTCCTTTTTACATTAAGATATTGTCGATAGCAGAAAGCGTACTTTCAGCAAACACAACAACCCCAGCGTCCAATACTCTGTAAGTATTTAACCCTGAGACAGTCTGCACATTAGCACCCTTCACGTTACGAGCCGACAAATATACGTTTTTATTTGCTTCTGGTAAAATCACAAGCAGCTTTTTGTCAGAAACTTTAAGGTTTTTTGTCATTGCAACAAAATCTTTTGTCTTCGGAGCTTCAAAATTGAAGTCTTCTACAACAACGACTGCATTGTTCTGAGCCTTATATGACAAAGCTGACTTACGAGCCAAAGCTTTTACTTTTTTGTTTAATTTAAAGTAGTAATCTCTCGGTTTAGGACCGAAAACACGTGCACCACCTACGAGTACCGGTGAGTTCATGTCACCACGACGTGCACCACCACCACCTTTTTGGCGACCGATTTTACGAGTAGAACCACTGATTTCGCTTCTTTCTTTTGATTTGTGTGTACCCTGACGCTGGTTAGCCATAAACTGTTTAACGTCCAAGTAGATAGCGTGGTCATTGGGCTCAATTCCGAAGATAGACTCGTTTAACGTAATCTTTCTCCCAGTGTCTTCACCTTTAATGTTATATACGTTAACTTCCATTATTTCTCAATTATTACGATTGAACCTTTGCAACCAGGAACAGATCCCTTAATCAAAAGGAGATTATGCTCTGCGATTACTTTTAATACTTGCAGGTTTTGAACAGTTACTCTGTCGCCACCAAGTTGTCCACCCATACGCATTCCTTTGAATACTTTTGCAGGGTATGAACAAGCACCGATAGAACCCGGCTTACGAGCGCGGTTGTGCTGACCATGAGTAGCCTGACCTACACCACCGAAACCATGGCGTTTTACAACACCTTGGAAGCCTTTACCTTTAGAAGTACCAACAACGTCAACAAAAACTGCGTCATTGAACAATTCTACAGTAACAGTGTCACCCAGATTCAACTCTGTCTCAAATTCTTTGAACTCAGCCAAGTGTTTCTTGGGAGCTACTCCAGCTTTTTTAAAGTGGCCCATCAAAGGCTTAGTTGTATGCTTATCCTTTTTGTCTTGAAAGCCCAACTGAACAGCTTCATAGCCGTCCTTTTCCACAGTTTTCACTTGAGTAACAACACAAGGACCTGCTTCGATAACAGTGCATGGTACATTCTTACCCTCGGCACTGAAAACGGATGTCATTCCGATTTTTTTTCCTAATAATCCTGGCATTTCACTTAATTTTTAATACTTACACTTTGATTTCTACTTCCACACCACTCGGCAACTCCAACTTCATCAGAGCATCTACTGTCTTAGCTGTTGAGCTATAGATGTCGATCAATCTCTTATAAGAAGAGAGTTCGAATTGTTCACGTGACTTCTTGTTAACGAAAGTCGAACGGTTTACGGTAAAGATACGCTTATGCGTAGGAAGAGGAATTGGACCGCTAACGATGGCGCCCGTTGTCTTCACCGTTCTTACAATCTTCTCAGCTGACTTGTCAACCAAGTTGTGGTCATAAGATTTCAGTTTGATTCTAATTTTTTGACTCATTGTCTTTTTAATTATTAATAGTGTTATATAAAGAATAAGTTCCGTAAGCTAAGAGTCATTCGCTAGCTTACGGACTTTATTTTATTTAAAGTAAATCAGCACGGCCCTTTACTTCATCCAATACTGCCTTAGCAATAGAGTTTGAAACTTGAGCGTGATGAGAATATACCATTGAAGAAGTTGCACGACCAGATGTAATAGTACGTAATGCTGTTACATAACCAAACATTTCTGCCAGCGGCACCATTGCCTTCACGATACGAGCACCAGAACGGCTAGATTCCATACCTTCTACCTGACCACGACGCTTATTCAAGTCACCGATAACATCACCCATGTTTTCTTCCGGAGTTACAACTTCCAGTTTCATTATAGGCTCCATCAATACAGGACCCGCTTTAGCACAAGCACTCTTATATGCTTGGATAGCACAAATTTCAAATGACAACTGATCAGAGTCAACCGGGTGGAAAGAACCATCAAGCAGAGTCACTTTCAGTGAATCCAATGGATAGCCTGCCAACACACCATTCTTCATAGCAGTTGTAAAACCTTTCTGTACAGAAGGAACAAATTCCTTAGGAATATTACCACCCTTCACTTCGTCAACAAACTGCAAGCCCCCCAAAGTAAAGTCTTCGTCAGCAGGACCGATATTTACAATAATATCAGCAAACTTACCACGACCACCAGACTGTTTCTTGTATACTTCACGCAAGTTAACGGTCTTCGTGATAGCTTCTTTGTAGTTAACCTGAGGTTTACCTTGATTACATTCAACCTTAAACTCACGTTTCAAACGGTCGATAATGATATCCAAGTGAAGTTCACCCATACCAGAGATAACAGTCTGACCTGTTTGTTCATCAGTCTTAACGGTAAATGTCGGGTCTTCTTCAGCCAACTTAGCCAGACCATTTGACAATTTATCCATATCTTTCTGAGTCTTAGGCTCAACTGCGATACCAATAACTGGTTCGGGGAAGTCCATAGATTCCAATACGATCGGAGCATTTTCGTCACACAAAGTATCACCAGTGTGAATATCTTTAAAACCAACTCCTGCACCGATATCACCAGCACCAATCACTTCTACTGGATTTTGCTTATTTGAGTGCATCTGGAACAAACGTGAAACACGTTCTTTCTTTCCAGAACGAGAGTTATAAATATAAGAACCAGCTTCAATCTTACCTGAATAAACGCGGAAGAAAGTCAGACGACCTACATACGGGTCAGTAGCGATCTTAAATGCCAAGGCAGAAGTCTTAGCTTCTTCACTAGGCTTACGATCTTCTTCAGCACCTGTATCAGGATTTGTTCCAATTACATTTTCAGTATCAAGTGGAGAAGGCAAGAATGCACAAACATAATCAAGTAAAGTTTGTACACCTTTGTTTTTAAATGAAGAGCCACACAACATCGGAACTACAGCCATCTGCACAGTAGCATTGCGAAGAGCTCTCAATACTTCTTCTTCTGTAATAGTAGAAGGATCATCGAAATATTTCTCCATCAAAGCATCGTCAAATTCAGCTACTTTTTCGAGCATCTTGTCTCTCCATTCGTTAGCTTCTTCAACCAAATTAGCCGGAATTTCTTCTACAGAATAGTCAGCACCCATTGTTTCGTCATGCCAGTAGATAGCTTTCATTTTGATAAGGTCTACTAAACCTTTGAAAGATTCCTCAGCACCGATAGGAACAACGATAGGACACGGATTTGCACCCAAAACGGTCTTCATCTGACGAACAACTTCAAAGAAGTCAGCACCAGAACGGTCCATCTTATTAACGTATGCGATACGCGGTACATTGTATTTGTCAGCCTGACGCCAAACGGTTTCAGATTGCGGTTCAACACCACCTACAGCACAGTAAGCAGCAACAGCACCGTCCAAGATGCGCAATGAACGTTCTACCTCAGCAGTAAAGTCAACGTGTCCCGGAGTATCAATCAGGTTAATCTTGAAAGTTTCGCCTGCGTATTTCCAACGAGTAGTAGTAGCAGCAGAAGTGATAGTAATACCACGTTCTTGCTCTTGCGCCATCCAGTCCATTGTAGCTGCACCATCATGCACCTCACCAATTTTGTGGGTTAAACCCGTATAGAACAAAATACGTTCAGAAGTGGTTGTTTTTCCGGCATCAATGTGAGCCATGATACCAATATTGCGCGTCAATCGTAAATCATTATTTGCCATTTTCTATATCCTTTTACTTTAAGTTTTTAATCTATAATTGGTTAGTATCTTAATAGTATTAGAATCTGAAATGAGCAAATGCACGGTTAGCTTCAGCCATTCTATGCATGTCTTCTTTACGTTTGAAAGCACCACCTTGTTCATTAAAAGCATCCATGATTTCAGCAGCCAATTTATCAGCCATTGACTTACCACCACGCTTACGAGCATAGAGGATCAAGTTCTTCATAGAAATTGATTCTTTACGATCGGAACGAATTTCAGTAGGAACTTGGAAAGTAGCACCACCTACACGGCGAGACTTCACTTCCACTTGAGGAGTTACATTATCCAAAGCCTTTTTCCAGATTTCGAGAGAAGACTTCTCTTCGTTCTGCATTTTATTTTTCACTGTTTCCAGAGCAGCGTAGAAAATCTCATAAGAAGTATTTTTCTTTCCGTCATACATCAAGTGATTAACGAATTTGGAAACTTTCACATCACTGAACACGGGATCCGGCAGGATAACGCGTTTTTTTGGTTTTGCTTTTCTCATTTGTTTGAAAAATAATGTTTTCGTTCTTGGTTGTTTACTTGTTTTCTTCAACTCTCCCACCGGAGAATTTACTCAACCTATAGCATTTCCAACAAACTAAAACTTAGTTATAAATTTAAATCTTTAATTAGCTACAAATTATTTCTTTTTGCCTTTAACAGGAGCAGCTGCTTGTCCTGGTTTCGGACGCTTAGCACCATACTTAGAACGTCTTTGAGTACGACCGGCAACACCTGCGGTATCCAATGTACCACGAACGATGTGATAACGTACACCCGGAAGGTCTTTTACACGACCGCCGCGTACCAATACGATAGAGTGTTCCTGCAAGTTATGACCTTCTCCCGGGATATAAGAGTTCACCTCTTTACCGTTAGTCAAACGTACACGAGCTACTTTACGCATAGCTGAATTCGGTTTCTTCGGAGTGGTTGTATACACTCTCACGCAAACGCCACGTCTTTGAGGACAAGAATCCAAGGCGGGAGATTTACTTTTCTCTACCAACACCTCGCGTCCTTTTCTTACTAATTGCTGAATTGTAGGCATTTTAATTGTTTTTAGTTATATATTATTGTTTATATTAATTCAAAACTATACACTTTTGGGCTGCAAAGATACGAATAAGTTTTGAATTATCAACGCACTACAAGTTTTTTTTTAATTTTATGCTTCACCCCTGATGTTAGGGAAAGGCGAAATTGCCTGCTCATCCGGCATGCGAATAGGACCAAAAACACGCTCATACTTTCCTATATTTTCTTCCAGTGCACGAAGTAAACGTTTCGCATGTTCAGGTGCTAAAACAATACGAGATTGTACACCCGCTTTGGGCATACCCGGCATTACACGTACAAAATCCAAAATAAATTCAGAACTAGAATGAGTAATAATGGCAAGATTTGCATACGTTCCTTGTGCCACCTCTTCTTTCAGTTCAATTTGTAACTGACCATTGTTGTTTTCTTGATTTTCCATCTTTATTTACGTATTATATTTTATTAATGACAAAGATACTCCATTCGCCGAAACCAGCAAAAAGACTTCAAGGATTATTCTCTCTACTAAATTTACACAGTAAAAAGGGCGACTCGGAAAATCCGAACCGCCCTTTCTTGATTATAAAAAATAACTGATTGTATTGACGTAATGTTATTCTTCTTTCTCATCGACTGCATAGTCGAGAACTGTCTTCTTATTAGCAAGCATACGATCGTATTCTTCCTTAGATCCGACAATAATCTTCTCGAACTCACGCTGTCCTGTACCGGCAGGAATCAAGTGACCGCAAATAACGTTCTCTTTCATACCTTCCAGACGGTCAATCTTACCGTTGATAGCTGCCTCATTAAGTACCTTCGTTGTTTCCTGGAAGGAAGCGGCAGACATAAAGCTTGAAGTCTGCAATGCCGCACGAGTAATACCCTGAAGAATCTGTGTTGAAGTAGCAGGAACTGCATCACGCACGTCTACAGGTTTCAAGTCACGACGTTTCAACATAGAGTTCTCATCACGCAATTTACGAGCAGTTACAATCTGACCGGGCTGTAAGCTCTGAGAGTCTCCCGCATCTAAAACAACTTTCTTGCCCCAGATACGATCGTTTTCTTCCATGAATTCCAACTTATCAACAACTTGTTGTTCCAAGAAACGAGTATCTCCCGGCTCATCAATCTCGACCTTACGCATCATCTGACGAACGATAATTTCGAAATGCTTGTCATTGATCTTCACACCCTGCAAACGGTATACGTCTTGTACTTCGTTCACGATATATTCTTGAACAGCCGTAGGACCTTTGATCGCGAGGATATCAGCAGGTGTAGTAGCACCATCAGACAAAGGAGTACCAGCACGTACATAGTCATTCTCCTGTACCAGAATCTGCTTAGACAACGGTACGAGGTATTTCTTAACTTCACCAGTCTTAGAGGTAACGACGATTTCACGATTACCGCGTTTCACCTTACCCATAGTAACCTCACCATCGATTTCAGAAACCACAGCAGGATTAGACGGATTACGTGCTTCAAACAATTCGGTAACACGAGGAAGACCACCCGTGATATCACCCGCTTTACCAACGGCACGCGGAATCTTCACGATTACTTCACCACCCTTTACCTTTTGTCCATCTTCCACTACAACGTGACCACCCACAGGGAGGTTATAAGTACGGATCAGTTCTCCGTCCTCAGTCATAATGTGTGCGGTAGGCACCTTTGTCTTATCTTTAGATTCAATGATGATTATTTCACGCAAACCTGTAGACTCGTCAGATTCTACTTTATAGGTTATGTTTTCAATAACACCTTCAAATTCTATCTTACCAGTAGCTTCAGTGATAATAACTGCGTTGAACGGGTCCCAACGAGCAATAAGTTTGCCCTTTTCTACCACTTCACCGTCAGATGCATATAATGTTGAGCCATAAGGAACGTTGTGTGTAGAAAGCACAATACCTGTGTTCACATCCACAAAACGAACTTCAGCCAAACGGCCAACTACTACCTTAGCAGGTTCACCAGCTTCGTCAATCACATCTACTGTACGGAGTTCTTCGAATTCCAAACGAGCAGGGTTCTTGGCTACGATACTTGCGTTGGCAGCAATATTGGCTGCCGTACCACCGGCGTGGAATGTACGCAATGTCAACTGTGTACCCGGCTCACCAATTGACTGTGCAGCGATAACACCGACTGCTTCACCCTTCTGAACCATACGACTAGAAGCCAAGTTACGTCCGTAGCACTTAGCACAAACACCTTTCTTGGACTCGCAAGTCAATACTGAACGGATTTCAACACTCTCAATCGGGGAGTTTTCAATCTTCTGGGCTATATCTTCAGTGATTTCTTCACCACCAGCAACGATCAATTCGCCAGTTGTGGGGTGAACAATATCATGTACAGATACACGACCAAGAATACGTTCATATAGTGTAGCGATTGTTTCATCGTTATTCTTCAATGCTGTACAAACCAATCCGCGGAGTGTACCACAGTCTTCTTCATTGATAATCACATCATGTGAAACGTCAACCAAACGACGAGTCAAATAACCGGCATCGGCCGTTTTCAAAGCCGTATCCGCCAAACCTTTACGAGCACCGTGGGTAGAGATAAAGTACTCCAACACTGACAGACCCTCTTTAAAGTTAGAAAGAATCGGGTTTTCAATAATCTGACCACCTTCTGCACCAGCTTTTTGAGGTTTCGCCATCAAACCACGCATACCGGAAAGCTGACGAATCTGTTCCTTAGAACCACGGGCACCAGAATCCAACATCATATATACAGAGTTGAAACCTTGGTCATCACTCGAAATAGTTTTCATCAAGATATTAGACAACTCAGAGTTTACATGTGTCCAGATATCAATTACCTGATTGTAACGTTCATTGTTGGTGATGAAACCCATGTTATAGTTATTGATTACCTGCTCTACTTCATCGTAACCTTTCTGTACCAATGCCTCTTTTTGTTCCGGAATGATGATATCGCCCAAGTTGAACGACAAACCACCCTTGAAGGCCATTTGGTAACCAAGATTCTTGATACCATCGAGGAAATCAGCCGCCTTAGCAACACCGCACACTTTAATTACGTGGCTAATGATGTCACGAAGTGACTTTTTAGAGATAATCGTATTGATATATCCTGCTTCTGCCGGAACGATTTCGTTTACAATCACACGACCTACTGAAGTATCGTGCATCATTTTATCAACGATATTTCCGTGTTCATCAACGTCTTTCACAATGACACTGACCGGAGCATGAATATCGACTCTACCTTCGTTGTAAGCAATAAGAGCTTCTTCCGGACCGTAGAAAGTCAAACCTTCACCTTTAGCACCTTTACGCAACTTAGTAATATAGTACAAACCGAGTACCATATCCTGAGCAGGTACGGTAATAGGAGCACCGTTGGCAGGATTCAAAATATTATGTGACTGGAGCATCAACATTTGTGCTTCCAGAACTGCTTCATTACTCAAAGGCAAGTGAACAGCCATCTGGTCACCATCGAAGTCGGCATTAAATGCGGTACATGCCAATGGGTGGAGCTGAATAGCTTTACCTTCAATCATCTTAGGTTGGAATGCCTGAATACCCAGACGGTGAAGCGTCGGAGCACGGTTCAGCAATACCGGATGACCTTTCATAACATGTTCCAAAATGTCCCAGATAACAGGTTCCTTACGGTCCACAATCTTCTTGGCACTCTTTACAGTCTTTACGATACCGCGTTCAATAAGCTTACGAATGATAAATGGTTTGTAAAGTTCAGCCGCCATCAATTTAGGAATACCGCACTCACCCATTCTCAGTTCAGGACCAACGACGATTACCGAACGTGCAGAGTAGTCAACACGCTTACCCAACAAGTTCTGACGGAAACGTCCTTGCTTACCTTTCAAACTATCAGAAAGTGATTTCAACGGGCGATTGGCATCAGTCTTCACCGCACTTGATTTACGGGAATTGTCGAACAATGAGTCAACAGCTTCCTGCAACATACGCTTCTCATTACGTAAAATCACTTCCGGAGCTTTGATTTCGATCAATCTCTTCAGACGATTATTACGAATGATAACACGACGATAAAGGTCATTCAAGTCGGAAGTTGCAAAACGTCCACCATCCAACGGCACCAACGGACGAAGTTCGGGTGGGATAACCGGCACAATACGTACGATCATCCATTCGGGTTTGTTGCGTCCACGTGATGCACGGAAAGACTCAACCACCTGAAGACGCTTCAAAGCTTCGCTCTTGCGTTGTTGTGAAGCATCGCTTCCTGCGCGATGGCGTAATTCGTAAGACAAAGCATCAAGATCCAAACGTGAAAGCAGATCATAGATTGCTTCCGCACCCATCTTGGCAATAAATTTATTAGGATCGTTATCTTCAAGGAATTGGTTGTCTTTCGGCAACTTCTCCAATAAGTCCAAATATTCTCCTTCTTCGAGCAAATCATATTGTGCTACCTCGTCGGACAATGCACCCGGCTGAATAACAACATAGCGCTCGTAATAAACAATAGCGTCCAGCTTCTTGGTGGGCAGACCCAACAAGTAACCAATTTTATTAGGAAGTGAACGGAAATACCAAATATGAGCCACCGGGACAACCAATTGAATATGTCCCATACGCTCACGACGTACTTTCTTTTCTGTTACTTCCACACCGCAACGGTCGCAGACAATACCTTTATAACGGATACGTTTGTATTTACCACAATGGCACTCATAGTCCTTGATAGGACCAAAGATACGCTCGCAGAACAAACCATCACGTTCAGGCTTATATGTACGATAGTTAATGGTTTCAGGCTTTAAAACTTCACCACTCGAATTCTCAAGGATTTCTTCGGGAGAAGCCAAACCGATAGAGATTTTTGAGAAATTACTCTTTATCTTGTTATCTTTTCTAAAAGCCATACTTTTATATTAATTGATAATTGAGAATTAAAAATTGAAAA
Organism: Bacteroides sp.; assembly: GCF_030151085.1. Lineage (GTDB taxonomy): Bacteria > Bacteroidota > Bacteroidia > Bacteroidales > Bacteroidaceae > Bacteroides. The sequence goes on from NZ_JASLER010000035.1 coordinate 61,747, forward strand.
ATGAATGTTGAGAAAATGAATGTTGAGAAAATGAGTATTGAGAACTACTATTTTTTAGTTCTCAATGCTCAATTTTTCAATTTATTCAAGGTTGATGCTCAAGCCCAAACCTCTCAACTCATGCAGCAATACGTTCAGTGACTCTGGAATACCCGGAGTAGGCATCGGTTCACCCTTCACGATCGCTTCGTAAGCCTTAGAACGTCCAACAACATCATCGGACTTAATAGTCAAAATTTCCTGCAAAATGTGTGCGGCACCGAAAGCTTCGAGTGCCCAAACTTCCATTTCTCCAAAACGCTGACCACCGAATTGTGCTTTACCACCTAACGGCTGTTGTGTAATAAGTGAGTACGGACCGATAGAACGTGCATGCATCTTGTCTTCAACCATGTGGCCGAGTTTCAACATATATGTCACACCTACCGTAGCCTGTTGCTCAAATGCATCACCGGTACCTCCATCATACAATGTAGTCTTACCATAGCGAGGCAAGCCAGCCTTATCAGTCCATTCATTCAAATCATCCAAAGATGCACCGTCAAAGATAGGAGTAGCAAACTTCACACCTATACTCTTTCCGGCACGACCCAGAACAGCTTCAAAAATCTGACCGATATTCATACGAGAAGGCACACCCAATGGATTCAATACGATATCTACCGGAGTACCATCTGCAAGGAACGGCATATCTTCCTGACGAACTACACGAGAAACAATACCCTTGTTACCGTGACGACCTGCCATCTTATCACCTACACCGATTTTACGTTTCTTGGCAATATAAACTTTAGCCATCTGGATGATACCTGCGGGAAGTTCATCACCGATAGTGATAGCAAACTTCTTACGTTTCAGTTCTGCATCAAGCTCTTTATATTTCTTAATGAAATTCATTACCAATGCACGAATCAAGTCATTGGTATGTTCATCTTTCGTCCAGTTACTTAACTGAATAGCTGTGAAATCCAAATCACTGAAATCAGAAGCAGAGAATCTGGCACCTTTCGAAATAACGTCAGCACCCATATAATCTTTCACACCTTCTGATGTATAATTTTCAGTAAGCTTCAACAACTTATTTATCAAGATTTTCTTCAGTTCGCCTACCTTTGCGTCAAATTCATCGTCAATCTTCGGAAGCAAAGCCTTGTCTGCTAACTTAGAGCTACGAGTTTTGATGACACGAGAGAATAAACGTTTACCGATAATTACACCCTTCAAAGATGGAGAAGCTTTCAAAGAAGCATCCTTTACATCACCCGCTTTATCGCCAAAGATAGCACGAAGCAATTTTTCTTCGGGAGAAGGATCCGACTCACCTTTCGGAGTAATCTTACCAATCAAGATATCACCCGGTTCAATACGGGCACCTATACGCACAATACCATTCTCATCCAAGTCCTTGGTAGCTTCTTCGCTTACGTTCGGAATATCGGAAGTCAACTCTTCCATACCACGCTTCGTTTCACGAACTTCCAAAGAATACTCTTCAACATGTATGGAAGTCAAAAGGTCTTCACGAACCACACGTTCGTTCAACACAATGGCATCCTCATAGTTGTATCCTTTCCAAGGCATGTATGCAACCAACAGATTCTTACCCAATGCCAATTCTCCATCTTCGGTAGAATAGCCTTCTGTCAATATCTGACCTGCTGTTACACGCTGACCCTTTTCACAAATCGGACGAAGGTCAATTGTCATATTCTGGTTGGTACGGCGCCATTTAGGAATCACATATTCTTTCAAAGCAGGCTCAAAGCTTACAAACTCCTCATCCGCGGTACGATCATACAATATACGAATTGTTGTAGCATCTACAAAATCAATCACACCATCACCCTCAGCAGTAATCTGCGTACGAGAATCACGTGCTAATTGACGTTCAATACCTGTACCGACAATCGGAGCTTCACTTCTCAACAAAGGAACTGCTTGGCGCATCATGTTTGATCCCATCAATGCACGGTTAGCATCGTCATGTTCCAAGAACGGAATCAAAGAAGCTGCAATAGAAGCAATCTGCTGAGGAGATACGTCCATCAGTTCTACTTCTTCCGGAGCAACTACCGGATAATCGGCATCCTGGCGTGATTTTACTTTATCGCGAACAAAAGTACCATCATCATTCAAAGGAGCATTACCCTGAGCAATGATCTTTTCTTCTTCTTCTTCGGCAGTCAGATATACTAAACCAGCATTAGAAAGATCCACCTTGCTATTGCTAACCTTACGGTATGGTGTCTCAATAAAACCTAGGTCATTTATCTTAGCAAACACACAGAGTGAAGAAATCAAACCAATGTTCGGACCTTCAGGAGTCTCAATCGGACACAAACGACCATAGTGAGTATAGTGTACGTCACGAACCTCGAAACCGGCACGTTCACGAGACAAACCACCAGGACCAAGGGCAGACATACGACGCTTGTGAGTGATTTCAGCCAGCGGATTAGTCTGGTCCATAAACTGTGACAAAGCATTTGTTCCGAAGAATGAATTGATAACGGAAGATATTGTCTTGGCATTAATCAAATCAATCGGAGTAAAGACTTCATTATCACGAACATTCATACGCTCACGAATAGTACGTGACATACGTGCCAAACCAACAGCAAATTGATTAGACAACTGTTCGCCTACTGTACGTACACGACGGTTGCTCAAGTGGTCGATATCATCCACATCTGCTTTCGAGTTAATCAACTCGATCAGATACTTAATAATTTCAATAATATCTTCTTTGGTGAGGACACGAACATCCATGTCAGTTGTCAGTCCCAACTTCTTGTTGATACGGTAACGACCTACATTGCCCAAGTCATATCTCTTTTCTGAGAAGAACAGGTTATTGATAACCTCGCGTGCACTGGCATCATCGGCAGGATCTGCATTACGCAACTGGCGATAGATGTAAAGTACAGCTTCCTTTTCCGAGTTACTCGGGTCCTTCTGCAAGGTATTATATATGATAGAGTAGTCAGATTGGTTCGGCTCTTCCTTGTGTACGAGAATATTCTGAACGCCTGACTCTAATATAATGTCAACATGTTCCGGTTCAATAACAGTTTCACGGTCGATAACTACTTCGTTACGCTCAATAGAAACAACTTCACCGGTATCTTCGTCTACAAAATCCTCAATCCATGTTTTCAAAACACGAGCCGCCAACTTACGGCCAACAATCTTCTTCAGATTTGTTTTGTTTACCTTCACATCTTCGGCAAGGTTAAAGATTTCGAGAATATCTTTATCATTTTCGAAACCGATAGCTCTTAACAAAGTAGTTACAGGCAATTTCTTCTTACGGTCAATGTATGCGTACATGACATTATTAATGTCAGTAGCAAATTCAATCCATGAACCTTTAAACGGAATGATACGGGCTGAATACAACTTGGTACCGTTGGCATGTACGCTTTGTCCAAAGAATACACCCGGAGAACGGTGAAGCTGGGATACAACTACACGTTCTGCACCATTAATTACGAACGTAGCTTTATCAGTCATATAAGGAATAGGACCCAGGAATACATCCTGTATAACCGTATCAAAATCTTCGTGATCGGGGTCGGTACAATATAATTTCAATTTAGCCTTCAAGGGCACACTATATGTAAGCCCACGCTCTACACATTCGTCGATTGTGTAACGCGGCGGATCAATATAGTAGTCCAAAAATTCAAGAACAAAATTGTTTCTTGTATCGGCAATGGGGAAGTTTTCAGCAAATACTTTATACAGTCCCTCGTTCCTACGCTTCTCGGGCGGAGTATCTAGTTGTAAAAAGTCTTTGAATGACTTCAATTGTACTTCCAAAAAATCCGGATATTCAAGCGGATTTTTAGTCGAAGCAAAATTAACTCTTTGATTTACAGTATTTGAAGACATCTGTTAATGGATTTGTAGAACTTATTTTTAAATATATACACAAAAAGGTAAAGAACCCTTTTCACGAAGGGTTCCTTACCGAATTACCTGATTTACAGGTTAATGTTATTTAAGTTCAACTTCAGCTCCAGCTTCTTCTAATGTTTTCTTCAATGATTCTGCTTCGTCTTTAGCTAAACCTTCTTTTACTACGCTAGGAGCGCCATCTACCATATCTTTAGCTTCCTTCAAGCCAAGACCGCAAGCTTCCTTAACGGCTTTAACTACCTGAAGTTTAGCTGCACCAGCGCTCTTCAATACTACGTCAAAAGAAGTTTTTTCTTCTGCTGCAGCAGCAGCACCAGCTGCAGGACCAGCAGCAACAGCAACAGCTGCAGCAGCAGGTTCAATACCGTATTCTTCTTTCAGGATGGTTGCAAGTTCATTAACTTCTTTTACTGTCAAGTTAACTAATTGTTCTGCAAAAGCTTTCAAATCTGCCATTTTTGTATGATTTTAATTGTTTAAATACTAAATAAATTGATTATAATTTTTTGTCCGAAATTTACGCTTCGGTACGTTCACCAAGAGTCTTGAGAACTCCATGGAGGGTGTTACCACCTGATTGGAGAGCAGAAATAACATTCTTCGCCGGAGATTGCAGCAATGCAACAATATCAGCAATAACTTCATTCTTACTCTTGATACTTACGAGAGCATCCAACTGGTCAGCACCAACATAGAAGCTTTCTTCTGCATATGCAGCTTTCAGTCCCGGAATACCGTTTTTAGACTTATCTTTGATCAACTTGGCCGGAGCATTAGCAACGTTGCAAAACATTACGGCAGTTGTACCTTTCAAAGAGTTATAAATCGGAGCAAAGTCTTCTTCCAGGCTTTCCAATGCTTTGTGAAGCAAAGTATTCTTAACTACCATCAATTTGATGTCAGCCTTGTAACACTCTCTTCTCAACGCGCTGGTAGCAGCAGCGTTCATAGCAGTAGTATCAACCAAATAGAAGTGACCATATTCTTTCACTGTAGCAGCAATCTGCTCAATAATCGTACTTTTATCTTCCTTTCTCATTATTACTCCGTTTTATTAGATTTCTTCTACTGTTTTCGGGTCAATCTTGATGCCCGCACTCATCGTGCTAGAAAGATAAATACTCTTAATATATGTACCCTTGGCTGCAGTCGGTTTCAATTTATTCAAAGTAGAGATGAATTCTTTCGCGTTATCACGAATTTGATCAGCACTAAATGAAACTTTACCAACAGAAGTATGAACAATACCACTCTTATCAACCTTGAAGTCAATCTTACCTTGTTTTACTTCTCTTACAGCTTTAGCAACATCCATAGTTACAGTGCCACTCTTCGGGTTAGGCATCAATCCTCGAGGACCGAGCACACGACCGAGTGCACCAATTTTACCCATGATAGACGGCATAGTGATGATTACATCAATATCAGTCCATCCACCTTTGATCTTTTCAATATATTCGTCCAGACCAACATAGTCAGCGCCAGCTTCTTTTGCAGCAGCTTCAACATCCGGAGTACAAAGCACCAAAACACGTACTACTTTACCAGTACCGTGAGGAAGTGATACAACACCTCTCACCATCTGGTTAGCTTTACGTGGGTCAACGCCCAAACGTACGTCTATATCCAGAGAAGCGTCAAATTTGGTAAAAGTGATTTCCTTTACCAGAGTAGCAGCTTCTTTGAGAGAGTATGCTTTCCCTGCTTCAATTTTTCCAGCAGCCAACTTTTGATTTTTTGTCAGTTTACTCATTCTAATTGAAGTTTATTAGTTATTAACCGGGAACTCCCCTTTTACAGCGATACCCATACTACGAGCTGTACCGGCAACCATCTTCATGGCAGCTTCTACAGTGAAACAGTTCAAGTCAACCATTTTGTCCTGAGCAATCGTACGAACTTGTTCCCAAGTAATCTCGGCAACCTTCTTACGGTTAGGCTCAGCAGAACCACTCTTTTGCTTCGTCACTTCCAACAACTGGATAGCCACGGGAGGAGTCTTGATTACAAAATCGAAAGACTTATCTACGTAGTAAGTGATAATCACAGGAAGAATTTTTCCTGCTTTGTCTTGGGTTCTGGCGTTGAATTGCTTGCAAAATTCCATAATATTGATTCCCTTAGAACCCAATGCAGGTCCAACGGGAGGTGATGGATTTGCCGCGCCTCCTTTAATCTGTAATTTGATTAGTCCAGCAACTTCTTTAGCCATTTTTTTATTGATTTATATATAAACATTAATGAAGAATACTACAGCGTAACACCTGTACTATTCTTTTTCAACTTGCATAAAGCCCAACTCGAGCGGAGTTTTCCGTCCGAATATTTTTACCATGACCTTCAGCTTCTTCTTCTCAGTGTTCACTTCTTCAATGATTCCACTGAATCCTGTGAACGGACCATAATTAACCTTTACGGTCTCGCCAACTACATACGGGATGTTCATTTCTTCACCAGCATCCTGTAATTCGTCAACCGTACCAAGTATGCGATTCACTTCCGACTGTCTCAGAGGAACAGGTTTTTCCGATCCACCTAAGAAACCTATCACATTAGGAGTATTTCTCAAGTGATGAGCAACCTCACCCACCAGAGCAGCCTCCACCAAAACGTAACCAGGGAGATAACTTCTCTCCTTCACAATTTTTTTACCATTGCGAACCTGATATACCTTTTCGGTAGGAATCAATACCTGAGATACGTAATCACCAAGGTCGCTGTTTTTAATATCAGCTTCAAGGTATTCCTTTACCTTAGCTTCTTTTCCGCTAATAGCACGCAGAACGTACCATTTCTTTTCAATCTCAGACATTTCTCCTTAATTTTAATGTGGATAAACAAATTCCATTAAATGTTGGAAACAGAAGTCCATCGCGAATACTACCACTGCAATAAGTAGGGAAGCATATAAAACAACTACTGCACTGTTAGTAAGTTCAGAATACGTAGGCCACGACACTTTATGTACAAGTTCGTCGTAAGTTTCTTTAAAATAAGCTACAATCTTCTTCATTTCAAAAATATTAGCACGGGAGGAGAGGCTCGAACTCCCGACACCCGGTTTTGGAGACCGGTGCTCTACCAACTGAGCTACTCCCGTTTGAACATAATCAGTTCCCAGTACTACCGGGAACTGATTAAGATATTTGGTAATTAGTCAAGAATTTCAGTAATCTGACCAGAACCTACTGTACGACCACCTTCACGGATAGCGAAACGTAAACCTACGTTCAAAGCTACCGGGTAGATCAATTCTACATTGATTTCTACGTTATCGCCAGGCATTACCATTTCAGTTCCTTCCGGAAGAGTAATTTCACCTGTACAGTCCATAGTACGCAGATAGAATTGAGGACGATATTTGTTGTGGAACGGAGTGTGACGACCACCTTCTTCTTTCTTCAAAACGTAGATAGAAGCTTTGAATTTAGAGTGAGGCTTAATCTGACCCGGTTTACAAAGAACCATACCACGTTTGATAGATTCCTTATCGATACCGCGAAGCAACAAACCAACGTTGTCACCAGCTTCACCTTGATCCAACAATTTGCGGAACATTTCAACACCAGTTACAACTGATTTCTTATCTTCACCCAAACCGAGGATTTCAACTTCGTCACCTACATGGATAATACCAGCTTCGATACGACCAGTTGCTACAGTACCACGACCTGTGATTGAGAATACGTCTTCAACCGGCATCAAGAACGGTTTATCAACGTCACGCGGAGGCAATGGAATCCAAGTATCAACTGCATCCATCAGTTCCATTACTTTATCTTCCCATTTTTCAACGCCATTCAATGCACCAAGAGCAGAACCTTGGATAAACGGAGTGTTGTCGCCATCGAATTCGTAAGCTGAAAGCAACTCACGCATTTCCATTTCAACGAGTTCCAACATTTCAGGGTCATCAACCATGTCACACTTGTTCATGAATACAACCAGTCTAGGAACGTTTACCTGACGAGCCAACAAGATGTGTTCGCGAGTCTGAGGCATCGGACCATCAGTTGCAGCAACTACGATGATAGCACCGTCCATCTGAGCAGCACCAGTAACCATGTTCTTTACGTAGTCAGCGTGACCCGGACAGTCAACGTGAGCGTAGTGACGGTTAGCAGTTTCATACTCTACGTGAGAAGTATTGATAGTAATACCTCTTTCCTTTTCTTCAGGAGCGTTGTCAATCTGATCGAATGACTTCATTTCAGAAAGACCTTTCTTTGCCAACACTGTAGTGATAGCAGCTGTCAACGTGGTTTTACCGTGGTCAACGTGACCGATTGTACCGATGTTTACGTGCGGTTTGGTACGTGCAAATTTCTCTTTAGCCATAGCTTTACTTGTTATTTATTTGATTAATAATCAGCTTTTACATTGTTGTGAGCTGTTACCGGGACTTGAACCCGGGACCTCTTCCTTACCAAGGAAGTGCTCTACCACTGAGCTATAACAGCAAGGAGATAAGAGTGTGGGCGAAGATGGATTCGAACCACCGAAGTCGAAAGACAACTGAGTTACAGTCAGTCCCATTTGGCCACTCTGGTATTCGCCCATTCATTATTTAAAAGAACTCTTTTCCCTTATCGATTACTTAAGAAGAGCTTGAACTTTCTTTAAGCAATCTTTGTTTCTATTCTCGCCAAGCGAGTGAACTTACTGTTCATCCTTTGAGCCTCTTGTCGGATTCGAACCAACGACCCCGAGATTACAAATCACGTGCTCTGGCCAACTGAGCTAAAGAGGCAGGCTTAAAAAATGCAACCGTAACGTTCTATCGCGAGCGAAACGGCTGCAAATTTAGGCATTTATTTTTTACCCGCAAAATTTTAGCGGAAAATTATTTGCTCCGTTGTTTTTCCTTGTACTTAACCAGCTGTTTTTCTAAAGCTTCCAGACAAATATCCACTGCTTCTTCAAACGTATCACAAACCTTACTAGCATAGAATTCGTTATTGGGAACCAATACTTTCACTCCGGCTTCTTTATTTTCGGCTGTTTCTGGCTTTACTACCTTTAATGACACCTCTACTTTCTTTATATCGTCGTAAAATTTCTCCAATTTTAAAGCCTTCTTCTGAACAAAAGCTTGCAATTGCTCTGACGCATCAAAGTGAATCGATTGAATTCTTACTTCCATAAATACCTCCTTTTTCTTTAGGCCCGAGGATGAGCCTGATTATACACTTTTTTAAGTTCTTCAAAAGTGGTATGCGTATAAACTTCGGTTGTCGCCAAACTTTCGTGTCCAAGAATCTCCTTTATAGCTCCGAGTTCTGCATCATGATTCAGCATTGTCGTCGCAAAGGTATGCCTCAAGACATGGGGACTTCTTTTCTTCATCGTAACCACCTTCGAAAGGTTCCGTTTCACAAGATTGCCAACGATATTACGAGAGAGACGTTCCCCTGTTTCACGAATAAAAAAAGCATCCGATCTTACAGGTATAGCATCATTCCTCACGTTAACATACTCTGCCATCGCAGTTCTTAGTTCTTCATCAAAAGGAATCAAACGCTGTTTATTTCTTTTTCCCGTTACTTTAATAAGGGAAGCTGAATAATCCACATCTTTGTCGTCAAGTCCTATTAATTCAGAGAGTCGCATACCTGTGGCATAAAACATCTCAATAATCAAATGGTCACGACATCCTTTAAACCCTTCACCGAAATAAGTATCATCCAGCAATTTATCCATTTCACTTTCCTTTAAGAAAGACGGTAACGGTTTCTTGTTTTTAGGTCCCGTTATCTTTCGTAACGGATCTACCGTTACGTCTCCCTTTCGCAAGAGAAATTTAAAATATGACCGGAGAGCGCTCAACTTTCGGTTAACCGAAGTGGAAGTATACCCTTTATCCATCAATGAAACGATCCATTCACGAACAAGTTCTGCATTTACTTCCGAAGGAGCTAAGTCTTTGACTTCTTCTTCGCCAAACTCTCCGAACTGACGTATATCTTCCCGATAAGACTTTATAGTCTCCTCAGAATAATTCCGTTCATAGCGGAGGTAATCAAGAAAAGAGTCTGCCAACAACATATCGCTACATATCTAAATCATGCAACGAATGTATGAAAAAGAATTCAATAATTCAAAGGAAATTACGAATTATTAATCTTCTACTTGCTGAAGTTGTTGAACGTAAACAGCACGTTCTTTCTTAAGTCTGTTTGTTACAGACGGTTTGTCAAATTGTTGTCTTCTTCTCAACTCTTTAACAATACCAGTTTTTTCAAATTTTCTTTTAAACTTCTTCAGCGCTTTCTCAATGTTTTCGCCTTCTTTTACAGGTACTACAATCATTTTTTTTCTTTTAAAATATTAATGTTTAAAAATCTCACGATTAAATTGAGCGGCAAAATTACACATACTTTCTTTATTCACAAAACTTTCTGCAAAAAAACTTTTAATGGTCCGGGAAAAGAATCAAAACTCACTTCCCTTATCTTGTTCTATTCCTCTTCTCCATCTTACCAACTTCCTGTTTTCTCCCTGTCAATAGAGTGAGAAAATATAGGGAGTTGGTAAGGAGCGGGTAAGGAGCAGATAGGGAGAAGGTATGGAGCAAAAGAGATTGGTCTATTTGTCGTATTTCTAAGATTCTAGCAAATAAGAATAAATAGGTATCCAAAAGCTGACTAATGCCAATTTAACTACTTCAAAAACAGTAGAGAACCTCAAGACAAAGATAAAAAGCAGACGATCCACCTTAATATTAAAGAAAAGTAAGTAACTTTGGGGAAAAGAAAAAAGCTATATCTTATATTATAGAAATCATGAACCAAACAGTTAGACAGCGTATAGATGCCCTTCGGGCATTATTTGAGAATGAGGGAATAGACGCCTTCATTATCCCTAGTACAGATCCGCATTTAAGCGAATATGTAGCGCCACATTGGCAATCGAGGGAATGGATTTCCGGATTCACCGGTTCGGCTGGTACCGTAGTTGTCACTCGTGAAAAAGCAGGATTATGGACGGACTCGCGCTATTTTCTCCAAGCAGATCAACAATTAGCAGGAAGCGGCATCGACCTACACAAAGAAATGTTGCCCGAGACACCAAGTATTTCCGCTTTTCTGAGTGAAAACCTGAAAGCAGGTCAGGTTGTGGGTATTGATGGAAAAGTTTTTTCAACGGAAGAAGCAAGACAATTACAGGACAAACTAGAAAAGAATGGCATAATCGTTACGAGCATTTCTGATCCGATAGCTAAAATATGGGCTGACCGTCCTCCAATGCCGGAAGCATCGGCATATATCTACGAAACGAAATATGCCGGAAAGAGTTGCCCGGAGAAACTGACTGACATCCGCAAGGAGATGAAAAAGGACGGTGCTGAAGCATTGCTAATCTCGACTTTAGACGAAATAGCATGGGCGCTGAACATACGCGGAAATGACGTACACTGCAATCCAATGGTAGTAAGTTACTTATTGATTACGGAGCAAGATACACACTTCTTCATCCAACCTCAGAAAGTAACCGGAGAACTTTCTGCCTATTTAAAGGAAGTAGAAGTTGCTATCCACTCTTATGAGGATATTGAATATTTCCTGGAAAATCTGATGATTGACAATATAATGCTGAATCCGCTTAAAACGAATTTTGCCATTTATTCAGCCATCTGCCCCGATTGCGAAATTATAGAGAAAGCTTCACCTCTTGCTTTATTAAAAGCAATTCGCAATGAACAAGAAATCGCAGGAATCCATGCAGCTATGCAACGTGACGGAGTCGCACTGGTAAAATTCTTAATATGGTTGGAAAAGGCAGTTCCGGCAGGTCAGGAAACAGAAATCAGCATCAATAAAAAATTGCATGAATTCCGTGCCGCACAACCGCTTTATATGGGCGAAAGTTTTGATACCATTGCGGGTTACAAGGAGCACGGAGCTATCGTACACTATGAAGCTACCCCTGAAACGGATGTTCACTTACAACCTAAAGGCTTTTTATTGCTCGATTCCGGTGCCCAATATTTGGATGGAACGACCGATATTACTCGTACTATAGCATTGGGAGAATTATCCGAAGAAGAAAAAACGGATTATACCTTAATATTAAAAGGGCATATCGATCTTGCCATGGCTGTATTCCCTGTGGGTACCCGCGGTGCTCAACTGGATGTACTGGCACGCATGCCGATATGGAAACATCACATGAACTTCCTGCATGGAACAGGGCATGGCGTAGGACATTTCCTTAGTGTACACGAAGGTCCACAGAGCATTCGTATGAACGAGAATCCAATCAGTCTGCAACCGGGTATGGTAACTTCAAACGAACCAGGAGTTTACAAAGCGGGAAGTCACGGAGTACGAACGGAAAATCTTATGCTGACCGTCCCTGCAGGTGAGGGCATGTTCGGCAATTACTTGAAATTCGAAACGATTACTCTTTGTCCCATTTGCAAGAAAGGCATTATCAAAGAAATGTTATCAGAAGAAGAGATTAATTGGTTGAACGATTATCACCAACACATATATGAAAAACTTTCGCCTGACTTGAATAAAGAGGAACAGGAATGGCTGAAAGAAGCATGTAACAACTAATCACTAAAATAAATGGCATTAATAAAATCAGTAAGAGGATTCACTCCTGAAATTGGGGAGAATTGTTTTTTGGCAGACAATGCGGTCATCATCGGCGATGTAAAAATAGGACGCGATTGCAGTATATGGTTCAGCACAGTATTGCGTGGAGATGTAAATTCCATCCACATAGGTAATGGAGTAAACATTCAAGATGGGAGCGTACTACATACATTATATGAGAAATCGACTATAGAAATAGGTGACCACGTATCTGTGGGACACAATGTTACTATTCATGGAGCAACAATTAAAGATTACGCTTTAGTAGGTATGGGATCAACCATTCTTGACCATGCAGTGGTTGGAGAGGGAGCTATTGTTGCCGCAGGCTCTTTAGTTTTGAGCAATACGATAATTGAACCCGGTAGCATCTGGGGAGGCGTACCCGCCAAATTCATTAAGAAAGTAGATCCGGAACAAGCAAAAGAACTAAATCAGAAGATTGCACATAATTATTTGATGTACTCTGATTGGTATAAATAAAAAGTGATAAGGTGATGGAGTGATAAGGTGTGGTACTTTCAATTATCACCTTATCACTCCATCACCTTATCACTTTTTTAAAAGTTTATCATACTCAATATCTTATCCGTAGCTCCAGCATTACCAGTTACATAATTACCGGCATTCATTCCGACTTCACGCAAGAAGACTTCATCTGTCAGCATACGGTCAAGCAGGGCTTTCAATTCTTCATAATCCTTAATCGAGAATCCACCTTCTGCCTCTAACAATTGAATAGCTTCCTGGAACTTCTGATATTTAGGTCCAAAAATAACAGGGATTCCATACACTGCTGCTTCCAAAGTATTATGAATGCCGACTCCGAAACCACCTCCAACGTAAGATATTTCTCCATATCGATAAATGGAAGAAAGTAATCCGAAGCAATCGATAATCAAACAATCAGCTTTACGCACATTCTTTTCATCAGCACGGGTATATCGTACATAAGGGCGTTTCAATTTACGAATAATTTCCACCAAGTGATTTTCATCAATCACATGCGGAGCGATAATTAACTTGACTTCGGGATGCTGATTGAAGTACTCAATGAATAAATCTTCATCCGGTTGCCAAGAACTTCCTGCCACAAAAGTCATAGTGTTATTCTTGAAAAGCTCTACCAACGGAAGATGTTTCGCTTCTTCACGAATCTGAAGAACACGGTCAAAACGAGTATCGCCTACTACAGTTACACGATTGATGCCAATCTTCCCTAAATAACGCTTGGAACGTTCGTTTTGTACAAACAGATGGTCAAAGTCCCGCAATACATTTCTATAAGTACCACCATACCACTTAAAGAAGATTTGTCCGCGACGGAAAATTGAGGAAATACTATAAACCGGAATACGACGTTTATGCAATTCGTCCAAATAGTTTTTCCAGAATTCGTACTTAATAAAGAACGCCATACATGGATTTACTATATCCAGGAACTTTTTTACATTACGGGGTTTGTCAAAAGGCAGGTAACAAACGACGTCCGCTCCCCTGTAGTTCTTACGAACCTCATATCCTGAGGGTGAAAAGAACGTCAACAGAATACCATAGTCGGGATATTTCTCACGGATTTTCTCAATCAGCGGACGTCCTTGTTCAAACTCTCCCAAAGAAGCAGCATGGAACCATATATAGCGCACGTCCTTCTCTAATTGTTGACGGAGAAGTTCGTACACTACCCAATGTCCCTTCATCATCTTACGGGGTTTACGGCTAAACGGGGCAGCCAAATGCACCAAGATATCATAGATGGCTATTGCCAAGTCGTAGAGCATACTTATTGAATTAAGAATGAAGAATCTTCATTATTTTAAAGTCTCGATAGCACGCTGAATACGAGCCAATGTTTCTTCCTTACCAATCAGTTCGGTAATATCGAACATGTGCGGACCTTTACACTCTCCCACTACTGCCAATCGGAAAGCATTCATAACATTGCCCATGTGATAACCACGATCGGTAATCCAACCAATCACAATATCCTCAGAAGATTTTGATGAGAAATCATTTATACCACCCAAAACTTCGATCAGTTCAGTCATGATAGCCGGAGTATCTTCAGACCAGCGTTTCTTCACATCTTTTTCAGCATATTCAGTTGGAGCGACAAAGAAGAACCGAGACTGATCCCACAATTCTTTCACAAAGTTCACACGTCCTTTTACCAAGGATACCACCTTGCTAAGATATGCATCATTATATTTATCGGCATCTATGCCATTGGCTTTCAATACAGGACGGAAAAGTGTTGCTATCTCCGCATCCGGTTTTGCCATGATGTATTCGTGATTGAACCAGATACCTTTTTTATAATCAAACTTTGCACCGGATTTGCTGCAATGTGAAAGGTTAAAGAGTTTCACCAGTTCGTCCATAGACATCAGTTCCTGATCATTACCCGGGTTCCAACCCAGCAGTGCAAGGAAATTAATGACTGCTTCCGGCAAATAACCAGCTTCACGATAACCGGATGAAACTTCATTCGTTTTGGGGTCATGCCATTCCAACGGGAAAACAGGGAAACCAAGGCGGTCACCATCACGTTTGCTCAGTTTTCCATTACCTTCGGGCTTCAGCAACAAAGGCAGATGGGCAAAAGCAGGCATGGTATCTGCCCAACCGAAAGCACGATATAACAGCACGTGCAAGGGTGCAGAAGGCAACCATTCTTCACCACGGATCACATGAGAAACTTCCATCAAATGGTCATCGACAATATTTGCCAAATGATAAGTAGGCAGTTCATCTGCCGATTTATAGAGGACTTTATCGTCAAGAATAGAAGAATTGATAATCACTTCTCCACGAATCAAGTCGTTTACAAGCACATCCTCATTAGGTTCTATTTTAAAACGCACCACGTACTGTTTACCATCACCAATCAGGGCATCCACCTCTTCTTTTGAAAGTGTCAGTGAATTGCGCATCTGCATGCGGGTAGAAGCATCGTATTGGAAGTTTGCAATTTCAGCACGCTTTGCATCCAACTCTTCGGGAGTATCGAATGCGATATATGCTTTTCCGGCATCCAACAAAACATCTACATACTTCTTGTATATTTCGCGGCGTTCCGACTGGCGATAAGGTCCATAGTTTCCACCGAAACTAACACCTTCATCAAACGGGATTCCCAGCCACTTGAACGATTCCAGAATATATTCTTCCGCACCCGGTACAAAACGGTTGGAATCAGTATCTTCAATTCGGAAAATTAGATCTCCTCCATGCTGACGTGCAAAGAGATAATTATATAAAGCTGTACGCACACCACCAATGTGCAACGCCCCCGTAGGACTTGGGGCAAAACGGACTCTGACTCTTCTTTCTGTCATAATCTACCTTACTTATAAATAATTTAGACGGCAAAATTAAACCTTTTTTTCCACACTAATGTTTTTTTTTGTACTTTTCGCAAAAATTTCAACCATTATGAGTTATTTCAGCAAGACCAAAAAGAAATTCTCGTTCAGAGATTTATTATACAAAGCACTGATATTCGTCGGTACAGTAGCAGTTATTGTCTATTTTCTTCCACGCGACGGTAAATTCAATTACCAGTTCGATACCGATAAACCTTGGAAGTACGGGCAGTTGATGGCAACATTCGACTTTCCCATCTACAAGGATGATAAAATTGTCAAGCGTGAACAAGACAGTATACTTGCTAATTTCCAACCTTATTTCCAGTTGGACAAGAGTGTAGAGAAGAATGCACTCAATAAATTGAAGGCTGATTATCAGAATCATTTGAAAGGGATTGTCCCGTCGTCGGACTACATGCGTTTTCTGGAGAGAAAACTTTCCGAAGTTTATCGCTCCGGTATTCTTTCCTCAGATCAGTTAGTCAAATTACAAAAAGACAGTTCTGCCGCCATCATGGTAGTGAATGATAAAATGGCGAATCAGCAAAGCACCGATAAACTTTACTCCGTGAAAGATGCTTATAATTATGTACTTAGCGCTGATACATTACATTATCGCCCAGACATCCTACGGCAATGTTCGCTGAATGAATATTTACTTCCTAACCTCACATACGATGAACAACGTACGGAAACTGCTAAAAAAGAAGTTCTCGACAATTACTCATGGGCAAACGGCATCGTTCTGAGTGGGCAGAAAATAATCGACCGGGGTGAGATCGTAAACCAGGAAACTTACAACATCCTTGAAAGTCTGCGAAAAGAGTCGATCAAGCGAAGTGAGTCCATCGGACAAAAACGCTTAATGCTGGTAGGACAAATATTGTACGTCGGCATCTTTATGCTCTGCTTCATGCTCTATCTCGACTTATTCCGCAAAGATTATTACGATCGCAAAGGCAGTCTTTCGTTACTCTTTGCACTTACTATGTTTTATTGTGTGGTGACTGCAATCATGGTGACAAACAACATTTTCAACGTCTATATCCTGCCCTACGCCATGCTTCCCATCATCATCCGGGTGTTCCTCGATTCGCGTACAGCATTTATTACGCATGCCATTACCATATTGATATGCTCCATTTCTCTAAGATATCCTCATGAATTTATTCTTTTGCAACTCTCTGCTGGGTTAGTTGCCATCTTCAGTTTGCGCGAACTATCCCAACGTTCACAGTTATTCCGTACGGCAATACTTGTTATACTGACTTATGCAGCTGTTTACTTTGCCTTCGAGCTGATAACAGAGAACGATTTGTCGAAACTCAATGGAAGCATGTATACTTACTTCGTTATTAACGGGGTACTCCTATTATTCACATATCCGCTGCTCTTCCTAGTAGAAAAGACTTTCGGTTTCACCTCCAATGTAACTCTGGTAGAGCTGTCTAACATTAATAATAGTCTATTGCGCCGCATGTCCGAAACGGTTCCGGGAACCTTCCAGCACTCCATGCAAGTAGCCAATCTTGCAGCCGAAGCTGCTAACCGTATCGATGCCAAGAGTCAATTGGTACGTACCGGTGCATTGTATCATGACATCGGCAAGATGGAAAACCCGGTATTCTTCACCGAAAACCAATCGGGTGGTGTCAACCCACATAAGAATTTGAATTATGAACAAAGTTCGCAGGTCGTCATCAGCCACGTGACTGACGGTTTGAAACTGGCTGAAAAGAATAATTTACCCAAAGTTATCAAAGACTTTATCACCACCCATCATGGTCGTGGGAAAACCAAATTCTTCTATATTTCATGGAAGAACGAACATCCCGGCAAAGAACCGAACGAAGAACTCTTCACCTATCCGGGACCTAATCCGTTCACGAAAGAGCAAGCCATCCTGATGATGGCGGACTCGGTTGAAGCAGCTTCACGCAGTCTGCCTGAATATACGGAAGAGAGCATCAGCAACCTGGTAGACAAGATTATCGACTCACAGGTAGCGGAAGGTTACTTCAAAGAATGCCCCATTACCTTTAAAGACATTGCTACTGTAAAAGCAGTGTTTAAAGAGAAATTAAAAATGATTTACCATACTCGTATCAGTTATCCCGAACTTAAAAAATAAAAGCCATGGAAGTGACCGCTAAAGAAGAAAAAAGAGCCGAAAGACTGCTGCAAAGTCAGCGGATAGGGCTACACCAGATCGAAAGTTTCAGCTTCATGAAGCGTTATCATCAAGTACCACGTAAAAGTAATTTGACGACTAAAGACAAATATGGTCCGGGGATATTGATTTTACACCTGAAGGAAGGCAAAAACAAGGTGATTCTCCTGCGCCCTTGTCATCATCCATCCTCAGTGATCCGTTTTCTTATTTCCAAAGGAATCGTTTTCGATAACTATATACAGCACAAACGTACAGTTACCGAACTTCCTACGGAAACTTACCAGCGACCGTCACTCTATATGTTTTATTTCTTCGTATTGTTCCTCATGTTCCTGATTTTAGGCTACTACTCTATCAGCGGCGACGTATGGTGGGGCTTTATTCCAGCTATCATCTCTTTCGGACTGAGCCTATTTTTTATCTGCATGCTGATGACACGTTTCTGCTATCTGACGTTAAACAACGAGGCACTTATCATTCACAGTGTAGGTAGGACGATTCAATATCCTTATACAGACTTACGCAAAGTCAATTTTGACTTTGCACGCGAACAAGCTTTCACGCATATCATGGAGCTATTGGACAAGGATTACCGCTACCGATTGTTCTATATCGGTAGGGTTTCAAGAAAAAAGCTGAATGAGATAGCCGAACGATTGCAGCAAGTAGGCGTAGATGCTACTTGTAGCTTGAATGATAACAAACGGTTCTATCAGGATATAAGTCACTAAAAGTCTCACTCCCTTACCCTCTCCGAAGACGAGGGTAAGGTTTTAAGCAATCCAGCGCAGGCATCTTCCAGCAGATCGAGGACATACTCAAAGCCTTCGGCACCACTGTAATAAGGATCGGGAACATGGTCGGCATAAGTAAACTTAGTACAATATTCAGTCATACGATGAATTTTGCTACATTCTGCAGGTGAAGGGGCACGATCTTTCAAATCGTCAATATTACGATCATCCATACCGATTATTAAATCGAAATTATAGAAGTCTTCCGTACGGACGGGACGAGAACGGTGCGTCAGATTATAGCCTCGACGAGAAGCATGGGCACGCATCCGACTATCAGGTAATTCCCCCTGATGATAAGACAATATTCCAGCGGAGTCAATAATAAAGTCGTCTTCACGACCTGCTTTTTCTATTAATTGCTTCATAACTCCCTCAGCGGAAGAGGAACGGCAAATATTTCCCAAGCAAACAAAAAGGATTCTATAGGGCTTTTTCATACATACATTGCTTAACTTTGGGCGTAAAGATAGATTTTTTTTGCGTTCTCTTAAAATATTTCTTCGCTTCGATTGTCAGCATTAACAGAGAACGTCCTCAAGAAACTATGTATCACTTAAAAGATTGAAGAATTATGAAAAAGAGATTTATATTGATGCCACTATTCGGAATAGCTATATTAGCTGCCTGTGGCGCCATTGTGATGTTATTATGGAACTTTACCCTGCCTGCAGTCTGCGGATTGGCGACCATCAACTTTTGGCAGGCACTGGCACTGTTTATACTTGCACGTATCCTTTTCGGAGGTTTCCCCGGCAGAGGTGGTATGATCCCAGGTCACAGTGGTATGTTCCCCGGTAGGGGCGGCATGTTTGGCGGTAGAAGGGGAAATCCTTTCCGTGAAAAATGGGAAAAGATGACGCCGGAAGAACGGAAAAAGTTTATCGACAAACGACGTAAGTTCGGCTTTGGAAATCCTTGGGGAAAAGGACCTTGGGGAGAAGCGCCCACCGAAGATACTCCTTCTGAAAACCATACCGCCGAAACTTCCCGGAAAGATGAATAATGAAATGGAGAAGACCGGTAGCATTGACAAACTGATAGTTGAAAATCAGCCACGTCTGAAGGCATTTATCCGCAAGCGGGTTTCCAACAAGGAAGATGCCGAAGATATCCTGCAAGATGTATTTCTGCAATTTGTCAAGGCAGTTGAAGATACTTTCAACCCTATAGAGCAAGTCTCGGCATGGCTGTATCGGGTGGCACGGAATACGATTATCAACAAGAGCAAGAAGATGCAGGAAGAGGAATTACCCTCTCCTGCCTACGACAAAGAAGACAATCTTTGGAATGACTTTTCCGAAATCTTGTTCGATGACTCCGCAGCTACCCCCGAAACAGAATACATGCGTTCACTCGTCTGGCAAGAGCTCGAAGTAGCCCTTGCCGAACTACCACCCGAACAACGGAAAGTTTTTGAACTGATGGAACTGGAAGGAATTTCTGCCAAAGAATTGTCTGTAACTACCGGTGTACCGGTCAACACTCTATTATCCCGAAAGCATTATGCCGTTGTCCACCTTCGCAAACGGTTGAAAGGATTGTATGACGACATGCTGAATTATTAAATACTACTTACCCTGTTTGCCCGTCGGCAAACAGATTTCCCATCAAACATTTATGAAAACAATACTGTCATTTATGACCATACTGCTATGTATGGCCATCCCCACTCATGCGCAATTAATTGCCAAAGACTCCACCGGAATGATGTCCATCGACCTGGAAGAAGTCACTGTAAAATCAAAGTCGGTCATTGAAAAAGACGACCGTAAGGTAATTCTTCCTACCCAGCAGCAACTGAAAGTTTCTGCCAACGGAGTGGACTTGCTAAGCAAACTGCAACTACCCCGTATCATGATAGATATCAATTCGGGTGAGATAACCCATGCCGGACACGGAGAAGTGCAACTAAGAATCAATGGAATAGAGGTTACTTATACTGAAATCCTGGCACTCAATCCCGATGATATCCTTCGGGTAGAATACCTCGATATCCCCGGAGCACGTTATGGCAATGCCGCCGCAGTTATCAACTACATCACCAAGACCAAGAAAGCAGGTGGAAATATCAATGGCGGTGCCTTCCACGGTTTCGGCAGCAACCGCACTTCGATTGATGATATGCTTGCCGGCAGGTACAATCAAGGTAAGTCCGAATTCTCTGCCAACGTCCGATATATCCAGCGCAAAGGTGACTGGACACGCGAATATGACGAGCGGCTTATTTTCCCCGACCATGAACTGCACCGCCTGGAAGTAGGCGAACCGACTCTGTTCAATAAAAAACTTTTGAATACCAATCTTAGTTATAGTTTGCAGGATAAGGGAAAATATCTGTTCAATGCCCAGTTCAGATACACTTTGCAAGACAACCCTGCCGGATACGAAGATCGGAAAAGTCAGCTTCATTCTTCCGACTCCGATACTCCGCTATCAATTCTCGACCATACCAAAGAACGAAATCATCTGCCTGCCATCGACTTGTATTATCAGCAATTTCTGAAACACGACCAGCAGCTTATTTTCAATGTAGTGGGAACTTATATTCGCAGCAACAATACTCGTATTTATCTGGAACAGAAGGAAGAAAAAACCGAAACGGAATTTTATTCTGATATATCGGGCAAAAAATATTCCCTGATAGCTGAAGGCATTTACGAAAAGAAGACCGAACAAGGTGCAATAACCGCAGGCTTGAAACACATGCAATCCTATACCAGTAACCTGTACAGTGGCAATAACTCCCAGAATATCCTGATGCACCAGGCAGAAAGTAATGCTTACGCTGAATATCGGGGTAAAATCAGCAAGTGGGGATATATGGCAAACCTGAGTCTCAGCCGTTTCTATTACAGTCAAAAGAAGAATCATAACGAGAAGTATGCCCTCCAGCCCTCTCTGCTGGTTTCATATAGTCCTGTGGATGATTTGCACCTACGCTATCACATCAACCTGAAAAATAATATCCCCTCTATCGCCTACCTTAATGACGTGGAGCAAGATATAGACAATCTACAGATACGCAAGGGTAATCCGAATCTGAAATCCTTTCGCAGTATCATACAGGATTTCAATGCTACCTATACTTTAGGTATAATCGACCTGGACGCTCTTGTTACCTACACTCATGAAAAAAATCCTGTGATGGAATCCATACACTACGAAGATGGCATTTTCATCCATACGTATGAGAATCAGAAATCTTTCCGTCACCTGACAGCCGAAGTCACTCTCAGGTTAAAGCCCTGGAAAGATTATATCAGCCTTGCCATCACCCCCGGTATCAACCGGTATATTAGCGAAGGTAACAACTATCTGCACACCTATACGTTGAAAGAATTGCGCATCAACCTAGATGCCTCTTACAAAAACTGGATGCTGAATTTCATGACTTTAACCCCTCCTAACCGAATGGTATATGGCGAGCAACTGATGAAAGGAGACTTGATGCGCTCATTGATGATAGGATACAAGCAACCGTCGTGGAGCATCATGGCAGGAGTATTCAATCCGTTCACAAAGACTTATCGCTCGGAGAATGAAAACTGGTCGGCACTGAATCCTGTGAAGTCGGATATACATAGTAACAATATGTCGAATACTTTTGTGGTGAAGCTCAATTTCAATCTGAACTTCGGACGACAGTATAAAAGAAGTGACAAGAGTATTCAGAACTCAGACGATGAAACCGGAATCCTGCAAGGCACAAAAGAGTAGTTACATCGGGTCGACATCATAGTACACCAACAGGGACTTGAACCGATCTTCAGCTATCATCTCCTTCTGCACTTGTACCAGCAACTCACGGGCACGGTTCATCGGAGCATTCAGTTCTATCTTTACGATAATTTTCCGGATGAACAAGGTTTGCACACGGGCAACAGGAGGCTTGTCCGGTCCCAGGACACGGTTTCCAAAGACGGCACGCAACTTGCTTGACATGGTTTGCGCCATCAAGTCAAGCAGTTGCTCGTTCCTGTTCTTGAGGTAGACGTACACCAACCGGTAATAAGGTGGATAATGGAACATCTGGCGCTCGGCAAGTTGTCCGCCAACCATGCCTTCATAATCGTTGGCTATTACTTGCGGAATAATGGAATGATCCATGCTCTTGGTCTGCAACACCACCCTACCACGCTTGTTCTTTCGTCCGGCACGGCCTGCCACCTGTGCCATAAGTTGATAGGCACGTTCATAAGCTCGAAAATCAGGATAATTGAGCATTGTGTCAGCATTAAGAATACCAACTACACTGACGTGATCGAAGTCCAGTCCTTTCGAAACCATCTGTGTTCCAATCAGAATATCCGTCTTGCCTTGCTCAAAATCAGCAATGATACGTTCGTAAGCAGTACGGGTACGAGTAGTATCCAAATCCATACGGGCAACGGATGCTTCTGGGAAAATAGCCTTAATCTCATCCTCTATCTTCTCCGTACCAAAGCCACGGTTACGCAAATCACTTCCTTCACAAGCCGGACAAACACGAGGTAGCTGGTAGGTATATCCACAATAATGGCACGTCAATTGGTTCAAGCCCTTATGAAAAGTCAGACTAACATCGCAATTCTTGCATTTCGGCACCCAACCACACGTATGGCATTCTATCATTGGCGCAAAGCCACGACGATTCTGAAACAAGATAACCTGCTCTTTCTGCTCCAATGCTTCGCGAATATATTGCAAGAGCAATGGCGAAAAAGGTCCGCTCATCCGCTTCTTCCGATGCAGTTCTTTGATGTCTACAGGTATAATTTCAGGCAATTGAATTTCTTTATATCGCTCTTTTAATTCCACCAAACCATATTTGTCCGAAACTGCATTGTGCCAAGTTTCAATCGAAGGGGTTGCTGTTCCTAATAAAGTTTTGGCACCATACATCGCTGCTAACACAATGGCAGCATTACGAGCATGATAGCGGGGAGCAGGGTCTTGTTGCTTATAAGTATTTTCATGTTCTTCATCCACGATGACCAATCCCAGGTTACGAAAAGGTAGAAATACAGAAGAACGAACTCCCAAAATAATATCATATCCCCTCTCCGATAATTGTTTTTGCCAGATCTCAACTCGTTCGGCATCAGGAAATTTAGAATGATAGATTCCCAAACGAGTCCCAAATACACGTTGCAAACGTTCCGTTATCTGAGTGGTTAAAGCTATTTCAGGTAACAGATACAATACCTGTTTCCCTTGACGGATAGTTTGTTCAATCAAATGGATATAGACCTCTGTTTTGCCACTGGATGTTACACCATGCAGCAAACAGACATTTTTTGTTTTAAAGTTTTCAACGATACTATCGTAGGCTTGCTGCTGATGAATATTCAGTGAATTTAAAGGGAGGGTCTCGTTCATCGAAACAGCATTCAAGCGACCTACCTCCTGCTGATAAACCTCAAATACTCCTCGTTCTATCAGTCCATTGAAGACGGCAGGGGTAGCAGAAGCACGTTGCAGCAACTCTTTCTTGTTGACTTCCTTTGGTTTTCCACCCAGACAACCGGATAATTCGATGTATTTCATCAATAAATCCAATTGTTTCGGTGCACGGCGTTGCAACTCATCGAAAAAGAAGTGTAGCCGTCGTTCGTTGCTTGCTGCGGTAGTCAAACGCACACGGGTTTCTGTTTTGGGTTTATAGGTTCGTCTCAACTCTTCTTTTACGAAGATAGCTTCCTTATCAAGCAAGGACTTGATAATATTGAGGATATTCTTAAAGCCGGTATCTTTTTCCAGTTTTGTGACGCACTGTTCCGGTTCAACCGAAAGCAAATCCAAGACTTTCTGCTCCCGTTCCGGCAAGGATTCCGATGCTTCGAAATCAGGATTGTACCCCACCATGGTTTCACTTTCGAGTTTCAATCCCGAAGGTAATGCTGCTTTGTAGACATCGCCTTGTGTACAGAGATAGTAATCGGCTAGCCACTCCCAAAATTTGAATTGCAAAGGTAATAGAATAGGGTGTGCATCCAGCAATGCAGTTACCCCCTTCACCTCATATTCTTCAGGTTTCAGATAATGTACATTACGCACGATTCCTGTATAATACTTCTTTTTGCCAAAAGGTACTACAATACGACAACCTATCTGCACCTCCTCCGCCATTTCTTCCGGCAGGGAGTAGGTGAAACAACTATGCAGAGGCAGGGGCAATATGACATCAACAAATTTTTCCATCACGGCAACAAAGATACGAAGAACTTTTTAATTCATAAATCAGAAGAATAATCTAATGTCTTTTCACAAAATATTAAGTGCGGGCATTCCTTAAACAGAATACCCGCACTGATTAAATAAAGATTAGAAATTCAATCAAATCATAACTCTATCTTTTTTGCTATGAAGAATGTATAGCCGTAGTATTTTTTATACTTACTATATAACATCTCTTCACGACATGACAACCCAACCAGTTCCTCAGCAGTTTGATTTCCTGCATATTTATTCAAAAGAATCTCGCGGGCAGTAACTGCCGGAGCAAAGTAATGCTCTGTCCAGCAAGTTGAAGGCAAAATAAATGTAGCTACGGGAAGATATCCTGCTTTATGTATCTTGGCTACTTGATTAGGAATCGTATCTATCTCGGTATATGCATCCATCCAAAAATCATTGATTTCTGCAGGTCGTTCGTCTGTAAACCACGAACTTTCAGATATGGCAATATATCCTCCTGTTTTTAAATACTTACGCCATTCATTCAATCCCCGTTCAAAGCCAATATTATAAATAGCCCCTTCAGACCAAATCAAGTCTAACTCCTCATTTTGGAAAGGAAGGTTATCCATTGAACCAACAACACCTTTCACTCTATCTTGCAAACCAAGCTGCTTTGCATTACGATTGAAGATATTAATAAAACCGGGAAGAAAGTCAAGTCCGGTAATTTGCCCCGACACATGTCCGGCAAGCACCATTGTCTGACCTCCCGTACCGCAACCAATGTCGGCTATAAGGGATTTCTCAGTAAGGTTATCAATGAAACTCAATGCTTTCAGTGTTACTTCGGGACTTCCGGGTCCTTGTCGTTCCATAGTAGAAAAGAAGTCACAAATTAAATTAAGCTCGAATTCGTGAATTGTTTTATTTTCGTTACTCATTATCTTATTGTATTTTGCATACATAGAAAAGCATAGCAATGCTTTCATCATTGTACGCAGATTAAACTTGAATTATAATAATAGAATAATACTCTCGAAAGGAGTTATCCGAGAGTAAACGAAGGGACAATCTGTATTAAAGGCACAGATTGTTTATAAAACCAAATCCGATCTAAATATCTTTGTCATGCTGCAAAGATAGAAAAAAATTGTTTGATAAGGTATTTGTTATCACAAAGAAAGAGGGCGCCTTTCGCAAGGAGCCCTCTCATTACACATTTTTTACTAATACAATCAGATAGACCTATAAATCGTAACTCTGATCGTTGGATAACAGCTTTTTTAATAGCTGTAGATGTATAAGTCTTAAAACTTAAACCCGATCTTGATAGTGGGGGCAGACAACAGACTGAAATTATGACTGTCTGCATCCAGATTGCTCAGTCCTTCCTGAGGCTTATACGTAGTCATGTTATACGTATAAGAGAAAGGATCAATCTGAGCACCCACATACATAGCAGGCAATACGAAGTAATCTACACCCATTGTAAGGGAACCTCTCAGGTTCCAGGTTTCACCAACGGACTTGCCCATTGATTCGTATTCGTCATACTTCGTTTGGTTCTGCGCATACGCCATGCCCACACGCAAGCCTGTATACCACATCAGGTTAGGAACTTTTTTCATCTTAAAATACCGATCGACGCCTGCAAAGACATTATACGAGAATGTCTGAGCATTGGCCACTGCACGATAACCGGGAATCTCTCCCATGTTGTCTTCGGCAGAAGCGTTTTCGTCCATCGTGCCGGGAACAGCCGAATAACCGGGATTATTCGTGAAGTTCAAACCGCCACCCAAGTTAAGTTTCCACAAGTCGTTGAAGAACCAGCCTGCCTCAAAACCAACCATCAGTTTTTTATCTGACCAATCGGTAGAAAGTGCTGCCACTTCATAATTTGCCATCGTGCCCGGAAGGGCAGTGACGCTTGCGTAGCTATTGTATCCTACAGTGGCCGCAAGGGTGAGATCACCTTTCTTCGGGGTGAAATCCCTTTTACAGCTTGCCTCCTGTGCACTGACTGCAAGACACATCATGGGCATAACGGCTAACAGTAAAAGTCTTGTTATTTTCATGTTACTTTTAGTTTTAATGCCGTTAATATTGGGGGTTATTCTGCTGCTTCAGAGGCAAGCACTCCATCAAGAGCTGCCTTAGCTGCATCTACCACTTTACTCTGAGCCTCTATTACAGCTTTCAGTTGTTCTATGTCAGCTTTAGCTTTTTCCAAAGTGCGCTCTGAAGAATCATTATTATACTTATAATCTTCAATATTTGCTTTCTCGCTTTCTATTTGAGCTTCTAAAAGGGCTATCTGATTATTAATATCGGTTGCACTATTGTTTGCCAAATAATTCAAAGCATTATATTCATTCCAAAGCTCACTGATGGAACTCTTTGCATCGTTCCATGCTTCTTCAGCATCTTCCTGCGCTTTAACAGCAGCCTCAAAAGCAGCTACAGCCTTATTATAAGCAGCGATATCGAAAGCAGCAATTGCATCATTATATTCTTTTTGAGAAGCAACTGCTTCATCATAAGCAGCTTGTTTGGTTACCAAATTATTTTTAGCACTTGCTATATTTTCTTCAGCAACACTGATTTGACTTTTCGCAGTTGAAATAGCGGCTTCTTTTGCAGCTTTTTCAGTATCAGTGGTTCCAGGCAAAGCATTTGCTGTAGTCAAGGCTTTATTTGCAATAGTCAAATCATCGTTGGCTTTAGCCAAGCGACCATAAGCAGAATCTTTATCTTTAGTATCAGCAGCAGTACCCAATTCCTTAGCAGGAGTTTCTGTTATAGATGCAAAATATCTGTCTGCCTGCAACTTCAGAACTTCATCAATACGAGCATTGGATTTAAAAGACTGATAACCAGAGTTACCACTATAACTATAAGCAACAGCTTTATAAAGAGTGTAGTTCAAACCAGAGTATTGCTCATAAGCTATCACGCCCCAATATAAATTATTAATAGCATCTAATAACTCATTCTGCTTTTCTAATCCTTCGGCAGCATTCTTTGCAGGCTCAGATGTAGCCAATAAAGCGGCACAAGTAGGATCATTAGCAAATGCTGTTTGCGCTAACTGAGCTTCTTTTAGTTTAGCTTGAGCTTTAGCGGTCAATTCTGCGTTATCTAATCCGGCATAAGCTTTATCTTGCAAGATAGCAAGTTGGCTCTCATAATTTGCGATATTCTGTTGACTCTGCAAAGTGTTATACTTATTCCACGCAGCTGAACTAATGATACCAGCTTCCAATTTAGCAAGTTCTGCTTGCTTGTCAATCAAAGAATACTTCTTATTATTTAATGTAGATAGTTCGTTATAATAGTTGTTATATGCATTCTTAATGCTGTAATAAGCTTGGTCTGCCAGTCCTTGTTCATAGGCAGCCATCTCATCTTTCAACTGTTGTAAATCAAACTGAGCTTGAAGCTTAATCTTTTCAAGTTCCAAAGCATACTTTTCTTGTGCTTGTTCTAGTTCAAACTGAGCTTTATCAGCAGTAGCTTGTTCAGCAGCAGCCTTAGCTTTGTAATATTCAGCTTGGGCTTCTTGATAAGCTTTTTCTGCATTAGCTTTAATTAATTCAGCTTCAGCTTTTGCATTATCCAGTTTTGCCACTGCTTTCAATGCTTCCGCTTTTGCTTCACGCACATTCGTTACCGATGCCGATTCATTGTCGTCTACGCACGCTCCCAGAGTCAACGCTCCCAAAAGCACTGCAACCATCATGAGTTTCTTTTTCATAATCGTAAAAATTAATATTAGTATAACAAGTTATGTTTCAAGACTACCATCAGTTGTTTTGCCTGTGATTTTCTTAACGGAAGCAAAGGTATGTGAATTATCAACTATTAGTTACTCATGTATATAGCGTGATATTAGACACTGCTGTAGCATATTTCACTACAGTTTTTGTTAAGTTCCATTCAATCGTTTACGCCGTATTACATTTCTCATTATGTTAATATAATTTCCAAAGAAGATAAATAAGCAACTATTCTTTTCAATAAAGAGATTAAGCGGTCAGAAAGTGGGGGTAAGACATTTCAGCTGAAGAGGTCTTCCTCTACCTCATCTGAAAGATCTTTCAAGAAATTATGGTGCAAGATACGGGATATGCGAATAAGGAGAGTCAGATCTATATTATCCCGTGCAAAGATATCATACGCATTAGTACGATGGCATGATAATTTTTTGGCAAACCAAGTAACGGAACGTTCTTGCCGTTCCAATTCCTGCTTGATAAGTTTGCCAATGGGTTCCATAGGATTAGTATGTGCATTATACGCAAAAGCGTGGGTTCTACATCTGCTTATCCCTGGTTTAGGCCTTCGCAATGCCCTCTATGGAGATAAGCAACGCAGCTGGCCCACGCCGTACGGATTATGCAGAACACACCAATGGCTGATATGTTTGATAAACACATACATAGTGGACGCTTTCGTTGCCATATCCTTCCATAGATTAAAGTTGCGAAGTTTAAACCAGAAAGATAAAAGTACGTAAACGTCTCTATAAAATCATGTCACCCTCCCCCTGTCCTTGCGGACCAGCTGAAAAGGTGTGGCAAATATACAACTCCGGACGGTAGTTACAAAATAATCACCCTTCTTTTTAGTTTCACAAAAAAAACCTCCTTGCCACATTTCTGCGACAAGGAGGTCCAAATACATATTACAAACTAAATATCTTATCAGAACAAATATGCGGCAGAAATTTGCCAAGTCTTGTTCTTGGCGCCGATAGCATCGCCTGCATTCTTAAAGGTAAAGCTGTCTCCCATTGGGAATTGATAGTTTACACCAACTTGAAGGTGCTTAATCAATTTAACACCGACTCCTAAGTTAAGTCCTACCTGAGCTTTCTTACGATCAATATAATCTTTTTCTTTGAAATCAAAGAAGAAATCAGGACCCGCTGCGAAATAGATACCCAGCATGCTTCCCAGTCCGATGGTATATTTCAAATTAATGGGCACTTCCAGACCGGTTTGCTTCACAGCGTCTTTACCTCTCTGTGAGAACAATAAAGCTCCATCCACACCAAGACCTACAATAGGAATTGTGATTTCCGCCATTGGACCAATGAAGAAGCCGGTAGAGTTATCCTTGTTACCTTTATATCCACCATCCCAGTCTATCTTTGTCATATTCACACCACCTTTGACACCCCACTTAATGAGTTGCGCCTGAGCAGGCATAGCCACTAGCATATAGCATACAGCTATCATGAAAGCACTAAAAATCTTTTTCATAATTCATTGTGTTTAAAATTTCGGGACAAATATATGCAAAATATCATTAAAGGAACAATATGTAGTTAAATTTGTTCATAAACTTACATTCTAAATCTACTGCAACACACAAAAAAACAAGGAAAATAGAAACATCTAAATCTACAAAACAATTACATTTGCAACGAAGAAATAAGAAATTCCTATCCTCGTTATCTTTAAAATATCCAATTTTATGATAGAAATAAGAAAGACGCAACTCGAAGAGATAGATATCCTCATGGAAATCTTTGAGCAGGCCAAACGCATCATGCGGAAAGATGGAAATATGAAACAGTGGACGGGTAACTATCCATCTATCGAAATCGTAACCAAGGATATTCAGAATGGCAATAGCTATGTATGTCTCAATGAAGCCAGAGAAATCATCGGGACTTTTGCTTTTATCCCCGGTAATGACCCTACCTATGCTCAGATTTACGAAGGAGAATGGCTGGAAGATACACTTCCATACGGCGTTATTCATCGTCTGGCAAGTACCGAAGGAAGCAAAGGAGTAGCCACCGCCTGCCTGCAATGGTGCTATGAACAAATACCGAATTTACGTGCAGATACTCATCGAGACAATAACATTCTGCAATATATCTTAAAAAAGCATGGTTTTCATTACTGTGGAATCATCTTCCTTGCCAATGGAGACGAAAGATTGGCGTTCCAAAAGATAGAACAATAAATAATGTGAATCAGCCAGTTAAATTAATTCCTTTCAGAGGGATAATGCACACAACTCCCCTTTTCCTCCCCTTCCTCTCCGCTCCTGCTCCGCTTATAGGTACCCATAAGCGGAGGAATAGCGGAGCAGATAGCGATCTGGTAGTTTCAAAGCCTATTCCGCCTGTACCTTCTAACAATCTCCCGGTGACAAACGCTGTATTAATTCCCGCTTGACAAAAGGTTTATCAGTTTCTCCTCCACCTTAGGCTCGATCCCGATGGAGGTGGCAAGTAGTGTTTGCCCTCCATGTCAGCGATATTGGTAGTGCTGAGAGCACTCTGTAGCAGATACAGACCTTGATAAAAGATGTCGTAAACGGGTTTATGAACAAGCTTCAACTATTGATTCACATAAATAAGTAAACTCAAATAACTATAATTTTTCAAACATAAACTATCCACTCTTTGTTTTAATATAAAATAGTTTCACTATTAAGTGGAAGATAAAAACAATATTGAGATGAAGGATTATAAAAGAATGACTGTTGGTGAAATAGTTGCCGACAATTTTAATAATGCCGTAATTTTTGACAAATACGGTATTGACTTTTGTTGCCACGGTTCCATTCTTCTGCCCGAAGCCAGTAAAAAGGCAGGAGCTGATATGGAAGTAGTTATAAAAGAGATAGAAACTCTGGTGCCAACTACCTCCGAGAGTATTGATTTCAAGAGCTGGCCGTTGGATTTACTAGTAGATTACATCCTTAAAATCCACCACCGCAACATTCGCAAACAAGGTCCGGAAATAATGAAGTTACTGGATAAAGTATGCCAGGTACACGGTGAAAAACATCCGATACTTTACACCGTAAAGGAACTCTTCTATAATTCCATTTACGACCTGAACTCGCATCTCGACAAAGAAGAGCTGGTTCTCTTCCCATATATCTATGAGATGGTAAAAGCTAAATTAGACAACATCGCAATTCAGGAATTCCAATGTGGAAGCATCTCAGCCCCCATCTCCGTGATGATGGCAGAACATGATGCCGAAGGAGAACGTTACCGGAAGATTGAGGAACTAACCAAGGAATTTACTGCACCGGAAGATGCCTGCGACAGCTATCGCCTGGTACTGCGACAACTGAAGGACTTTGTAGCAGCCTTGCATCAGCATATCCATTTGGAAAATAACATTGTCTTTCCAAGAGCCCTTGCATTGGAAGCAGAATTGAAAGAACGGCCATGACGCAGATCAGAATCAAACGAGTATATGAAGACCCCGATACCACAGACGGCTACCGCGTATTGGTGGATCGACTGTGGCCACGCGGCATGAAGAAGGAATATCTGAAATATGATGTATGGGAGAAAGACATCACCCCTTCACCGGAGTTAAGAAAATGGTTTCATGAGGATCAAGAAGAACATTGGGAAGGTTTTGCTGCCATGTATCGCAAAGAACTTGAAGACTCGGTAGATGCTCGCCAGTTCATCGAACATATAAAGTCCTACAATATAGTGACTCTGCTATATGCCTCCAAAGAGCCTGTTCACAATCATGCACGTATCTTGCAACAGTTTCTGCAAGCCCATTTAGGCTAATCACAAATATTCATTATCTTTGTATCGAAAGGAACGGTGCTATTTAGGCACCGGAATATAAAATGATAGAATTACGTACGGTCAACTTAACCCGATACATCACACCTCTGCGTGAAGGTGGTTCCCTGCCTGCACTCGCAGAAGCCGACGACGAATTCAAATACGTCGTGAAGTTTCGTGGTGCCGGACATGGCACAAGAGCATTAGTAGCCGAACTGATTGGCGGAGAGATAGCCCGTCTGCTGGGTTTCCGTGTACCGGAGCTTGTATTCCTGAACCTCGACGAAGCTTTCGGTCGCACCGAAGGCGATGAGGAGATTCAAGATTTACTACAAGGGAGCAGAGGATTGAACTTAGGGCTACATTTCCTCTCGGGTGCGCTGACCTTCGACCCTGCTGCAACACGTATCGATGCCGAACAAGCTTCCCGCATAGTTTGGCTTGATTCCTATCTGACCAATATCGATCGCACTTTCCGCAACACCAATATGCTGATGTGGCACAAGGAACTTTGGCTGATAGACCATGGCTCCACACTCTATTTCCATCACTCTTGGGGAGACTGGAAAAAGGATGCACAAAGTCCTTTCAACTATATCAAAAACCATGTATTGCTTCCCGAAGCCTCCCAACTTGAAAAAGCGGATGCAGAACTCAAGCCTCTACTGACAGAAGAGAAAATACGCTCCATCGTCGCCCTATTGCCCGATGATTGGTTGCAATGGAACGATGTAGACGAGACACCCGAAGAAATCAGAGAAATATATACGCGCTTTCTGACCGAGAGGCTGGCGCATTCCGCAACATTTGTAAAAGAAGCACAAGATGCAAGGAAAACACTTATATGAATACGCCGTCATCCGCTTGGTTCCCAAAGTAGAACGTGAGGAGTTCTTCAATGTGGGAGTCATTCTGTTCTCCAAAAAGGCGAACTTTATCTGTTCACTATGCCATATAGATGAAGAGAAATTAAAGTTATATGCCACCGAACTGGACCCCGAAATGGCAGCAACCCACCTGCAAGTATTTCAGAAAATCTGTTCGGGAGATAAAGACGGAGGTCCTATCGCCTCTCTCGATGTACCGGAAAGGTTTCGTTGGCTCACCGCCATAAGAAGTTCCTGCATCCAGACTTCACGTCCACATGCAGGTTTTTCAGATAATTTGGATGAAACATTGGAAAGACTCTTTAGAGAGTTAGTCTTATAGTATCTCCATAAGTCCGACAAAGGATAGTCTGACTACGAATACTTTTTCTTCAATTCTTCTACTCCCATGCCTGTAAAGTAATCTTCTATAAAGCCCCAACGTTGCTCGTCCGTCAACTTATCCGTACCGAAGAAGAAGGTAAACAAATCAATCTGCTCCTCAAAAATCCGTTCATTCGTATCAAGAATGAGGTTATGATAGTCGTCGGAGAAAGCAAGTTTTTGTAGATTATCCGGATCATTGAAACGGACGGAGACACAAGGAGTACCACCACCCTCAACACAGAACGAAAGGCAATCGAGCATAGAAAGGAGGTTCAGAAGCATATTCAAATCAGAGAAAGGAGTACAATAGAATAACAACCGGTCTCCCTTACTGCCAACTATACGCTGACCGAATAATTTCTGATAACGGGACAATAGCAAATCAAAGCCTTTTGTCACTGTAAAAGATAATTCGTTAGAGTCTTTTTTCTTCACGCTACTAATATAGCTGACGCTACGCCCTTCTTCCGTACGACTTTCCAACAAAGAACCAATGAAACGTTTGGCAGACCGCACATCCATGCCATGATCAGCAAAGACTGCACGAAGTTCTTCTTCATCAAAACGCCCTTTACTCTTCAGCAAGGCGGTTTTCAACATGGTAGTCAAGCTATTGAACATCGCATTCATCCGTTCACGAATCACTTCAGCATCTTCTTTTAGCAAGACTTCATGTTTACCTACCGATACAGCACGGGAACCTTCCCATAAGGTACCATTATTCAGTTTCTGTTTGAATTCTTTATAACCAAGATCAGAGAAACGTTCTTCCCAAAGATCATCAAGACGAGCCATGTAAACATTCTCTTCGCCCTCTACCTTCGTGAGAAAATCCTGAAATTCATGGGCAAAAGCATCCCCCATCTTATCTTGAACAAATCCTTCGGTCAGTAAGTTTTTGGGGCTGACTTCCAATAAATGCTTTCCGTAGCGTTGCGCCAAATCATCTTCCAGCCATAGCAAGGCTGTTTTGATGAGTTGTCCTAGCTCTGCTTCATATTCCAGCTTATTCTTGGTTCGAGGCAATTTCACCACAAATTCAAAGTCGGACAAAGAGACCATTATTTCGGGCTTCTCACCTTTCATCCGATAAACTTCCATGAGCTTCCTCAGAATAAGCACTAACTGTTCCTGAGCAATATTCCCTGTCTGATGCAGACGCTTCATATAGTAGAAATCACGCTCGTGATAGTCCGTAACAGATACACCTTGAATATCCGCATCGCGGGCGGAACGTCCTATCTCCTGTATATAATCAACAAATGTACTCGATGGTGCAACATGGTATACACGGTCGATATCACTGATATCCACTCCCATACCAAAAGCTTTCGTGGCAACAATCAACCGTTTGGAACCTTCCTTAAACTCTTGCACAATTGTCGCTTTCTGTTCTTTATCCTTCTTACCATAGTAGGAAGCCACCAAATTCCAATCCGAAGGCTTGACCCAAGTTTTCAACCTCATATCAATACCACCCGCAAAAGGATAATAAAGCAACGTTTTATGACCGTCCAAAAAGTCCTCTATCCTGGCAGCAACTACACGCTGTTTAGCTTTGTCATAAGTCTCCCCTTCTTCCATCTGCATCTGACGGATATCAAAACCGATATTCCGACGTTTCACGGTACCCACATAAAGTACACAGGGTTCCATCTGCAAAGAACGAATAGTTTCGAACACCATATCATTACCACCTTTAGGATTCCATACAGCTGTAGCAGTCAATGCAAATAATGGGAATGTGTAACCAAGACTTTCTTTCAATGCACTCAGATAGCGTCCCAGGAACCAGTAATCCACTCGGAATTCCTTACCCCATGTCGTCACTGTATGCGCCTCGTCTACAACAACCAGACCGATACGACGTTCACCGATAAAGTGCTTGATATCGTATGAAAGGAGTAATTCGGGCGAGAGGTAGAATAAATTGATTTCTCCTTCGCGTACCTGACTGTAAACTTCTGCCTTCTGTTCGGGCGAAAGATCAGAAGAAGCATACGCCACACGCGAATACCCTAAATCCTGCAAACCTTCCACCTGATCCACAATCAAGGCTTTCAAAGGAGAAATAACTATAGTCAGCAGATTATATTCCTTTCCCAGATAAATAGCAGGAAGTTGAAACAATAATGATTTTCCGGAACCGGTAGGAGCAGTCAACAAAATATTATCGACCTGAGACTTCTCGTCTTTTTGTGCATTCTCTGCTTCAAGAATAACATTCTCTATCAGTTGTCCTTGTGAAATACTGAGTTTATCTTTTCCTTTAAACAAATCGTCATAAATTTCAAGATCGCGAAACTGGTCATAGCCGTATGTTTCTTTTAAAAGTATATTCACCGCTTCGCGGCAACTTTCCGGCAAATGTCTTTCTCTCAATTCGGGTAATTGCCGCGTTGTTTCTATTTCTATATCTGCCATAATCACGGGATATTAAAACCTCTCCTTATATTTCTACTTATTTTTATGCAATAAAATATCACAAATATAAGGTAGATTAATTCCTCCCCAAAATGTTATTGCAAAAAAAGCATACTTTATATCATTGTTAACTTACTAAATCATTGTATAACTCACAGCATTCACTATCTTTGAGTTATGAAAGACTAAATAAAAAAATTATATAATGAAAAACACACTACTACTTTTATTCATTTGCCTAGGATACTTCCTTACTTCTGAAACAGTACAAGCACAGGAGATGTCACAAGAATCTCCCGTGAAACAATGCCTAGGTATCAACCAACCTGTAGGTACTGCTCGTGGTATATTCCCTGGTCGGGTAACCTGGAGCCATGCTCCCGGCGCAGCCAGCTGGGATGAAGGAGATAGCTTCTGGTTCGAAGACCGCTTTAACAATCAAGATGATTGCGACTGGCTGATTAAGCAAACCCTTCGTTCGCTTACCGGGACCAAGAATGAGAAAGCTGCCTGGAAAACCTTGTTCAAGTACTACAATTCCAATCATGGAAAGGGGAAATCAGGTTATGCCCCCAATGAAAAGATTACTATCAAAGTTAACAATAACAATACTTACTCCCACGCTGATTGCAAGGAAATAAACTCTTCCCCCCAATTGCTGCTAGCATTGCTAAAAAGCCTGGTCTATAATGCAGGAGTACCCGAAGAAGCCATTACCGTTGCCGAACCGAGCCGCTTCATTACCGATTTTCTATTTAAGAAGTGCCACGACGCTTTTCCAAAAGTTCGTTTTGTAGATAATCACGGAGGTGAAGGACGTACCAAGTCTACTTATACCGCAGATGCCATGGCTTACTCCAAAGACAACGGTCCTCTAGCACGTGGCATTGCAACAGCATTTACCAATGCCGATTATGTCATTAACATGGCACTACTGAAAGGACACGTGGGGCAAGGTGTTACCCTCTGTGCCAAGAATTGGTATGGAGCTATGAGTATCCATGCAGATTGGAGGAAGAACTTTCATAACAACTTCAATCAAAGCAAAGACGGTACTCCCAAATACATTACTTTCGTTGATTTTATGGGACACAAAGACCTGGGTGGTAAAGGGCTTCTTTGGCTGATTGACGGTTTGTATGGATGCAAACAGGTAGATGGTGTACCTGCTCCCAAATGGGATATGGCACCTTTCAACGGAAACTGGCCTTGTTCTTTATTTGGGAGCCTCGACCCTGTAGCCATCGACATGGTAGGAAATGACTTCCTCATCAACCAGTTTCCCAACATGCCCGATGTCAACTACTCGGATATGTATTTGCAAGAAGCAGCCCAAGCCGATAAAGCCCCATCGGGAACCCAATATGATCCCGAAGGTGATGGTACCTATTTACCAAGCCTTGGTGTAGCCGAACATTGGAGTAATGCGAAAGACAAACAGTATAGCCGCAATTTAGGTAAAGACAAAGGAATAGAGTTGATTTACATACTACGTTCCGGCAAATAAGAAAAGAAAATCCTTCATCATATTAAAGCACGTATGACACAGAATCTACTATTCCACTAAAAAGGAATTATAGATTCTGTGTCATACCTGTTTTTAAAAAGCGAAAGCAGCCTTTTAGCTGCCTCACACTATTCACTTTTAGCCTCTAACTATGCAAGGCTTTTGCTGATTCCGCGCTAATATTCCTCTTCGTTAAAAAAGAAATCCTCCTTACTCGGATAATCGGGCCAAATATCTTCAATGCTTTCATAAATCTCGCCTTCATCTTCCATTTCCTGCAGGTTTTCAATCACTTCAAGCGGAGCACCCGAACGCATGGCATAGTCTATTAATTCATCCTTAGTTGCCGGCCAAGGAGCATCTTCCAGTTTCGATGCTAATTCCAATGTCCAATACATATCTGTAAGTATTAAAATTGTAAATATTAAGTCCTACTTTCTATTTTTCGGCAAAAGTATAACAATTTATTTCACACGCAACTATTATTCCAAAATATTTCTTCTTTTTTCTCATCACAATTGATTTTGCGCGACAAAACAAATAAATAATCAGACAAACGATTTACATAAGCTAATAATTCAGAAGAAATTTCCACATGTTCAGCCAAAGCAAGAATTCTACGTTCGGCGCGACGACAAACAGTACGGCAAATATGACAAACCGCCGCTCCACGGCTTCCTCCCGGAAGAATGAAGTTAGAAAGAGGTGGCACCAGACTATCCAAATGGTCAATTTCCCGCTCTACCGCCTCAACCAATGCAGGAGTAATAATGCTCACATCGTAAAGTTTAGTTTTTTCTTGATCAGTGGCAAGATGGGAACCTACTGCAAACAATTTATCCTGCACATGCTGAAGGAAATGCTTATCGCGATCATCGGACAAATAGGTTATCAATAACCCCAGATTAGAATTAAATTCATCAATCGTACCATAAGCTTCCAGACGAATATGAGTCTTAGGCACACGGGTACCACCTACAAGTGAGGTTGTTCCTTTATCTCCGGTTTTAGTATATATCTTCATAATAAAACGTTGTTTTAAGTGATTAAGTAGTTTAATGATCACTAAATTAAACGTCTAAAGATAATCAAAAGTTGATAATATAATCCTGTTTTATCTTAGTTTTATCAAAGAAGATAACACCGAGATCATAAAGATCGAAGGTAATGCCTACGCGCTCATCCTTCTTCATGCGTTTCCAAAGTGCGAGCATCTTCGAGCTATAGCGAATCCCTTCAACAACAAAAACTGATTTCTCCGTTATACGATCCGCACAGATACGAAAAACATCCTCCATAAAATCAGGATGGCGGTAATCGTGCAGATAAAGAAAGTCTACGGGAATGCCGGATTCCAGGAATAACTCAGAGAGATCGAAAGCAGAAGTATAATCGACTCCCTCCTTCCCGGCTTTTAAGTAGAGCGCAGAAGCAGCAAGGGTACCGGCATCGACTACTGTATATGGTTGGGTATAATTAACAAGACGAAACAGAAACTGCTTTACCTTTTTCAGCTCATACAACCATTGTCTATCCTTCTCTAGTGCTAGCCGTTTCTCTTCCTCTTCCAGATCCTTATATTTATAATAAGGTGTAGACTGATAGATTACTTGAGTTATCAGATTAAAAGCAAAAGGAGAATGTACCCCGTAACCACAACGATTGCGAAAACGACGTAACCAGATAAACGGACGTTTCAGAGTAAGTATAATGCGATTCATACCAACAATTTTTTATTGCAGACTTCCTTTGA
Source organism: Bacteroides sp. (assembly GCF_030151085.1). Lineage (GTDB taxonomy): Bacteria > Bacteroidota > Bacteroidia > Bacteroidales > Bacteroidaceae > Bacteroides. The sequence goes on from NZ_JASLER010000035.1 coordinate 101,269, forward strand.
TAGTTATTCCATTGTCGGAAGTATAATTCTCTGTAACATTCAAGATTACATTATCATCCTCAAAACGGAAGGTTATGCCAAGGGCACTTATCCAATTGACATAGTGTGCCTTCAACTGTAAAGTTGTAGCTGACGACCAAGCATAACTACCTGCCACCCAGAAAGGACCTTCAATACCCTTGAGAGCACCTACAGCAGTGACTGAGTAAGGAGGATAAACTTCGGTAGAGGTCTTCAACCATTGTTTATAACCGAAGGGCAGGTCATACGTAACACCACTTTTATCAGTAACCGTCATCACCACTTCCTTCTGTTTGAATTGCAGGCTGAGAGATTGCCAGCCATATTTATTATTTTCAAGTGTAATACGTTTACCAGCATATTCCCGTGCAATAGGGGAATTAGCTTTTCCTTGAACTAATGGTAACTGATAGGCATTCTGTTTCTTTTGCAAAAGTTTATAGTCCTTACCCGGTGTCAAAGCCTTATCTCCTACTTGAGGCAATAAGCGGTTCCAAACCAACCGACGCTGGTTATTACCGTTTATCAGTGTACATTCAGTTATAACTACTACCATATCTTTATCAGGGATTATCAAAACATACTGCCCTAAAGCTCCATCCAGACGAACGGCACCGGGATATTCACACATCCACATCTGATAACCGTAATCTTCGTCACCGGCTTCCATTTGTCTGGTAGTCATTTGCTCTACCCAAGCAGCGGGCAACAACTGCTTACCTTCCCACACACCACCATTCAATAATAGAAGACCGAATTTTGCCAACGACTCGCTTTGAATGTGCAATCCCCAACCGCCGGTATTTACACCTTCGGGACTGATTTCCCATGCAACATCGGTTATGTTCATCGGAGTGAAAAGCTTCAATTTAAGATAGTCCAGCAAGGTCATACCGGTAACCTTCTGAACAATGGCAGAAAGAAGATAAGTGCATATTGAATCATATTCAAACTTCTTACCAGGTGCTTTGACGGGCTTAGCAAGGTAGGTACGTATCCAATCGGTAGTAATGTTACGCATGTTCCAGTCCGGTGTAACACCCGAAGTCATAGTAAGCAGATCATGGACGGTCATATCCGCCAGATTAACGGAAACAGAATCGGGAAGAAATTCGGGGAAGAAAGCACCTACACGATCAGTCAATCGCAAACGATTGTCCGCAATAGCCAATCCTACTGCCGCGCCGACAAAAGTCTTGGAACAGGAATACATAGTATGACGATATTCAGGAGCGAAGGGAACAGGATAAGCTTCTGCAATCACTTTGCCATGTCGCACCACCACTACACTATGTATATCTGTTTTAGGCAGTGCAGTTAGCGAATCGAATAAAACCACAATAGCTTTGGAGGGTACTCCTTCCGCTTCGGGAGTAGAACGCTGCAGCTCATTGATTTGTGCACAAATTGTTGAAGAAACCAGCGAACAGAGAGTAAATAGAATTAAACCGAATTTATTCTTCATAACTGTATTAAGCATTTGTATTATAAGTAGTGCAAAAGTACAGTATTCAGTTGCGAAAGACAAATATTACGGAAAAGAAAAGTTAGCTATTTTCATATACTATCTGCTATATTCCATACTCTCAATACTATTAGAAGAAGTTTATCTCACATATTTCTGCCTCACTTAATTCTACAGAAAACATTTTTTCTATGTATTCATACGTCCGCCCTCCAACTTTCACCGTCGCACGACTGATACCTGCCGGCATCTTTATAATAAACTTACCAGATACAAGAGCAGTAACGAGCGCCTTGCTTGCAAGTCCATCTTTCCAGTCCAAGCCTACAGAAGCTCCACCGCGTACACGCATGCCACGAAAACGACCGTCACTCCAACTGGTAGGCAGAGCAGGAAGCAGATTTATAAAACCTTCGTGACTTTGCAGAAGCATTTCGCCGATACCAGCAGCGCCACCATAATTACCATCAATTTGGAAAGGAGGATGAGCACAGAAAAGATTCGGGAAAGTTCCACCACCACTATATCTCCTCTGGGCATCATTAACAGGATGAAGTAAACTTTTGAATAACTTCCAAGCACGATCACCATCACCCAAGCGAGCCCAAAAGTTGATTTTCCAGGCACGACTCCAACCGGTACCCTCGTCTCCACGACGATTAAGTGTCACACGACAGGCTTCGGCAAGTTCCGGTGTGCCATCAGGAGAAATCAAATTGCCCGGATGCAATCCGTAGAGATGAGAAACGTGGCGATGATGAACGTCGACTTCCTTGTAATCCTCTAGCCATTCTTGCAGATAGCCTTCTTTACTGATTTGCATCGGCGGGAACTTCTTCAAATCCGATTCAAGACGAGCGATATAATCAGCATCGCAATTCAGCAGACGAGCAGCTGTAATGACATTGGTATAAAGTTCGGTAAGAAGCTGTACATCCATTGTAGGTCCCATACAAATGCTAACAGCAGTCACACTATCACCCGGTACATAAAAACTATTTTCGGGAGAAGAAGTGGGAGCAGTTACCAGCCAGCCATGCACAGGCTCTTGTACAGTAGTCGAACTAAAGAATTTGGCAGCTCCTTTCAGAATGGGATAAATACGACTCAAGTATCCCTTATCCTGAGTATATAGATAATGTTCCCAAAGATGGGCACAGAGCCATGCACCTCCCGTATTGGTAGCTCCCCAAGAAGGGTGTTCGCCGGGAGCGGTATAATTCCAAACGTTGGTCATCATGTGAAGCACCCAGCCATCGGCTTTCTTACCGTAGAAAGTACGGGCAGTAGCTTCGCCGGAAGGAATAAGACGCTCCACCAACGTAGTTAAAGGGTTATATAGCTCCGAAAGACCTGCTTGTTCGAGCGGCCAGTGATTCATCTGGATATTGATATTCGTATGATAGTCCCCATTCCAGGGAGTAAGCAGACCATTTGCCCAAAGTCCTTGCAGATTGGGAGGCAGGCTACCGGGACGGGTACCGCTGATAAGTAGGTAGCGACCGTAATTGTAGTAAAGAGCAGCTAAAGCGGGAGATTCTTTTTGCGCAAAACGAAGAATACGCTCATTAGTAGGGAGTGCATCGTCTGTTGTAGCAGGCAAATTTAAAGAGACTCGGTCGTAAAGAGCACGATGGTTAGCTATATGTTCTACCACAATTCTCTTACTAACATTTTTTTGTAGAGAAGAATTGGCAGCATTTAGCAAACTATCACAGACCTGCACATAACGTTTACCGGGAAAATCAGTACCTTCGGCAGAGTAAGAAGTTGTAGCAGAAAGGATCAACCAAGCATCTTGTCCGTTCTTCAGACTGATGCCATTTTCAAGGGTAGTTGTCCGCTCACCTCCCTTCGAAACAAGTTGCATAGCTACACGGTATTTCATTCCGTCTTGTCCGGGCTTGCCGCTATCCAGTATGCCACTCATCAAAAGAGCATTGCCTTCAATAGTCAATGTGCTACATGCTGCACGGCTCAAACGGGCTGAAAAGTTCAAAGCACCCTTATTGCCGGCTGTCAGATGTACTAACATGACATCACGTTCACGTGACACAAAGTACTCGCGATTGTAGTTAACGCCATTTCGGATAAATGAAGTATAAGCTATTGCATCACGCAGATTGAGCGATCGACGGTAATCTTTCGTAACCGGCAAAGAAGCAGTCTTAGCATCCGGATATCTGAAATCAATATTCAAATCTCCTAATACTTGATAGGTTCCATATCTTCCGTCCGTCTCCTGCTTTTTAGGAACAAAACTGCTATACATCAACTCCTGTGCCTCTTTATTTTTTCCGTCAAACAGCAGTTGCTGAATGGTGGGCAAGCTCTTAGAAGCATCCGGGTTGCTATAATCAGCTTCCATTCCGCTCCATAAGGAGATTTCGTTCAATACGATGTGTTCTCTGTCGATACCACCATCCGGCATCATACCTAAACGACCGTTTCCTAAAGGTAGCGTTTCTTCCCAAATGGTTGCGGGGGAGTTATAGTAAAGCTGATGATTACAACTATCGGCTATGGTTTCAGCAGATAGCAAAACAGACATGAAAACTAGCAGTAAGAAGGAAAGTAGTATTTTCATAATTCTAAATTTGAAACGAGTTAACTGAGGAACTTCAATAAGAGTTTGGCTACACCATGCAAACCTTTTGCAAAGATACTTACTCCCGCTATATTAAGGTACAAAAGTCCTGACTTTTATTTTTATCTGTCCAAGTATAAGGTAGAAAAGTCCCGTTTTTATTTCGATTTACCTGGTCAATCGAAAAGTAAACTATGGTCAATCGAAAGAACAACCTAGGTCAATCGAAAAGAAGACCTAGGTTGTTTGATTTATAATCACCACTTAGGAAGTTAAAGTGGCTGACGGAGAACATAAAAACGGGAGAATCGTACTTAAACCCGAACGACGAACCGTTCCTACCTCAACAACAAGCTATTTTAATTCAAATGGTACCATCCCACGGATGTCAGTAGAAGAAGCACCGATATAGATTTTGAATTTACCCGGTTCTAGTGTCCAGGCACTTGCAGTCTCGTCATAGAACTTCAAATCATCCGGAGTAAGGGTGAAAGTCACCGTCTTCTCTTCTCCGGGTTCAAGTGCAATCTTTGTGAAGTGCTTCAACTCCTTAGCCGGACGAAGCACGCTGCATTTCTCATCACCTACGTAAAGCTGTATGATTTCTTTTCCCGCAACACTTCCCGCATTCTTTACAGGAATGGTTACGGTCAGCATTTCGTCAGTTGTCATCGTCTTGGCAGAAGCTACCGGCTTACCGTATGCAAAAGTTGTATAACTCAATCCGTGTCCGAAGGAGAAAAGAGCCGGAATCTTCTTTGTATCGTGCCAGCGATAGCCTACCAATACATCCTCTTTATACACTTGTTTGATACTATCTCCCGGATAGCTGAGCGCATCGAAAGCATTCGCGCCACAATCCGCTAACTTCGCAGGGAAAGAGAAAGGCAATTTACCACTTGGATTAACAGCGCCACTCAGCACATCAGCCAATGATTTACCACCCATAGAACCGAGATACCATCCCTGAACAATAGCAGGAACTTTAGCTACCCATGGCATTTCCACTGCATTACCACTTAGAAGTACTAATACAAGATTCTTATTTACGCCCTGCAAAGCCTCAATCAATTCATTTTGTCCGAATGGTAAACCATATTGCAGACGATCGCCACCTTCACAATCTTGAAAATGATTCTTATTCAATCCACCGACCAACACTACCAAGTCGGCTTTCTTTGCCATCTCTACAGCCTCAGCACGAAGTGAGTCCACAACCGTTTGAGGAACTTCATCCGCACGACCGTACATCGGACGACCTGCCGCATAACCTTTGGCATACTGCACCTTGTCTCCATACACCGCACGTAGTCCGTCTAACGGAGATACCATATCTTTCACTTTCAATTCAGAAGAACCACCTCCTTGATTGAGCAGACGAACAGCATTATCGCCTACCACAAGTATATTTTGATATTTCGCTGCATCAATCGGCAACAATGGAGCACCTTTCTTTACCACCGGAGTATTTTTCAGCAATACAATACCTTCGTTGCCTATCTCACGGGCGGCAGCATAATGCTCATCGGTACAAACCGCACCGTATGGCTTCTGACGATTCATTGCCGTACGGAATATCAACCGGAGAATACGGGAAGCTTTATCTTCAATGGTAGACATGGGTACTTTACCTTCCTTCAACATAGCAAGGTAAGGATGAGCCAAATAATAGTCATTATATGTAAAAGCACTTTCCGAAGTCAGTCCATTCGTATAGGAACCCATTTCTATATCGAGACCATTGACAGCAGCTTCGTATGTATCATGTGCACCGCCCCAGTCGGTAATAACGCAACCATCAAATTTCCAGTCACCTTTCAATATTTTGTTCAGGATAAGATCATTGTGACAGGCATGTTGACCACGTATCTTATTATAAGACCCCATGATACTCCATGCACCACCTTGTTCCACAGCAGCTTTGAAAGCCGGCAGATAGATTTCATATAAAGCCCGGTCACTCAAATTTACATCAATATGCCCACGCCATAATTCCTGATTATTCAAAGCATAATGCTTAACACAAGCTGCTACACCATTCTTTTGCAATTCCTGAATATAAGGCACACACATTATGCTAGCCAAGTAAGGGTCTTCACCCATATATTCAAAGTTACGTCCATTCATCGGTGTACGATAGATATTGACGCCAGGTCCCAGAAGAACATCTTTTTCACGATAGCGGGCCTCTTCGCCGATAGCCTTACCGTATCTAGCAGACATTTCCGGATTCCAGGTAGCAGCCAGACATGTCAATGCAGGAAAAGCGGTAATACTGTCATTGGTCCAATTGGCATACCCCCAATCATTCCAGTTAATTTCTGCACGTACTCCGTGAGGACCGTCGCTCATCCAAAGTTCGGGAATACCGAGGCGGGGAACACCTGCACTACTAAATTTGCTCTGTGCATGGCAAAGTGCCACTTTCTCTTCTAATGTCATACGGCTGAGGGCATCTTTTACACGCGCCTCAACAGGCTGGGAATCATCTAAATAAACAGGAGTTTGCGCTGATAGAGTTCCCATTGAACAGGCAAACAAAAGAGTTGCTAAGAATTTGTTCTTCATATTATTATTTACTGATAAATTACTATTTCACCTTTATCATTGTCGTGGACTTTTCAAGTCCATCAGACGTAGCTATAACTTTAATATTTCCCGATTGACCATTGTTCTGTATCACAACCAGACATTTACCATAGAAAGCCTTGCGATGATTGTCCTTGAATTTCTCCATAGAGATAGGACTACCATTATCTACACCGGCAATAAAACAGGAACCTTCTACTGCAAAGGTAACATCATTTTCTGCATTCGGACAAAGATTTCCATCCTTATCTAGTATTTCAACAGTTACAAAGCTTAGGTCTTTCCCATCGGCTTGAATAGTACTACGGTCGGGAGTCAGACGGATTTGTGCCGGCTTACCAGCAGTATGAATTTCTTGTTCGGCAACAACTTTACCAGCTTTGCGGGAAATAGCTTTTACCAAACCCGGCTCATACTTTACACGCCACATCACATGGAAATCATCTTTTCCTTTGCTACGGGTACCTTGAGATTTTCCATTGATAAAGAGTTCCACTTCATCGGCATTATTATAGTATGCCCATAAGTCTATTTCTTGTCCCGGTGTCCAGTTCCAGTGCGGGAAAAGATGAAGCACAGCCTTATCAGGGCGCCATTCGGACTGATACATGTAGTAAACATCCTTCGGAAAACCAGCAAGATCGATTATTCCAAAATAAGAACTACGTGCAGGCCAACCGTATGGAGTCGGTTCACCAATGTAATCGAAGCCAGTCCAAACGTACTGTCCGCTAATAAAATCGTTATTCTTGACATGGCGCAACGTACCTTCATGACGATTGCCCCAAGGCACATGGCAGTTATCGTAGGAAGAACAAGAGTATGAAGGTTCGTAGAAAGGTTTATCCCAACGTTCGGGCCAAATGAACATAGAATCACTCGGCATACGATAATAACCGCGCGTCATTAAACCGGAAACGCTTTCTGCTACAATGAATGGCTTTCCAGGGAAGTTCTCGGGAACACCAGCAAACCAATCGTCGTGATAATTAAAACCGATAATATCGAGTGCTCCCGAACGGAACAAGTGATTATTGGGATTCGGTTCATTGCAACCGGCAGTTACAGGACGTGTAGGATCAAGCGCTTTCACCATATCTGCCAATTTCTTTGTCAACAGGGAGTTAACGGACATTTCACCTTCTCCTGCCAGCATATCCGCACTATGACCAAAGTTCAGAATCAGATTGGCTTCTTCCAGGCTGAGCGTATCGGCTTTAGCGTCAGTCCATTGTTCCAGCACTTCATTACCAATGCTCCACATAAAAATGGAAGGATGGTTACGGTCACGCACAATCAGATCGGTAAGATCGCGTTCGTGCCACTCATTGAAGTAACGGGAGTAGTCGTGACGGGTCTTCTTCTTGCGCCACATATCAAATGTTTCATCCATTACTATAAAGCCCATGCGGTCGCAAAGGTCAAGAAGTTCCGGTGCAGGAGGATTGTGGGAACAACGAATACCGTTACAACCCATTTCTTTCAATATCTCCAACTGGCGCTCAATGGCGCGTGTATTCACTGCAGCACCCAGACAACCCAAGTCATGGTGCATACATACACCATTGATTTTCATTTGTTCGCCATTCAGAATAAACCCTTTTTGCGCATCAAAACGGAAAGTGCGGATGCCAAAGGGAGTGTAGTAAGTATCAACGATTTTACCATCCTTTTTGACTATATTCTTCACTTGGTATAAATATGGAGTATGAATACTCCAAAGATTAGGATTCTTCAAAAAGACTTCCTGTTCTACTTCTTTAGGTGCATTAGATAGTACTTCCACGTCTGAGGAAGTTTCCCCGACGATATTACCGTTCGCATCAAGTACTTGAGAATTCAAAGTAACATTGGCAAGTGGAATTATTTCGGGACCGTAATGAACAATCATTGAATCTCCCACATTGACACCTTCGTCTTCTACCGGCTCTGCATCATATTGAAGTGTTGTACGAAGAATGATCCGGGCACTGTTTTTGGTCACTTCATCGGTGGTTATATAAGTTCCCCATTGTGCTACGTGTATCGGATCTACCTTCGTCAACCACACATTACGATAAATTCCACAGCCGGAATACCAACGGGAATTGGGTTGCTCGGCATTATCCACTTTCACGGCTATCACATTATGCTCCCCCCATTTAATATAAGGGGTCAAATCATAGCTGAAGGAGATATAGCCATACGGCCGCGTACCCAGCTGATGACCGTTAATGTAAACGGTAGAGTTCATATAGGCACCGTCAAAATCAATGTATAGCCGTTTACCTTCATCCGCTTTGTCGGCAGTGAAAGTCTTACGATACCAACCTATGCCACCGGGCAGAGCACCTCCCCCCGTTCCGGAAGGATTATCTTTGCTGAACTCTCCTTCAACAGCCCAATCATGGGGCAAATTCAGTTTTCTCCAATCTGCATCATTATAATCGGGACGGGCAGCTGTAGAATCATCACCTAAACGAAATGACCAATCTGCCGTAAAGTCCTGCCGACGGCTATCAACTGTTTTTTGGGAAGAAGAACATGCACCCGTCAAAAGAAGAAACAGGCACAGTATAGGAAGAAGTAAGCATCTTTTCATGATATTAAAATAAGGAAGGGTTATTTAAAGTAGTATCTGAATTTTCCTCCTCTCGGGAGAATAATTCAGATACCACAACTTTGCATCAATTATAATTTCACACTTTGTGCCTTTCCGTCATAATTCACCATCGTACCCTTTGCTTTCAAATCGAAAGGTTGGGGTTTATCTTTGGTTACTTTAACAACATTGAATGTACGTTCTTTCAGCATACCGGGGAATTCTCCTGCACGGTCGCCAATAGTCAGAGTACCTTCTGCATCATTATAAGTAAACGGAATAGTAGCATATTGTCCTTTTTCGTAATTGTAGTTCACACCTTCGTCTTCATAAAGAGTAAACACACCATTCTTACCTTCGTAAACATAGAGCGTAATCTCCGAAGCAGGTTTCTCATTACTATACTGCATATCAGGACCGTAAGGCACAATAGCACCTTCGCGTACATACAATGGAATACGTTCGTAAGGAGCTTCTACTTTCATATTTTGACCACCAGCGATATATTTACCCGTATAGAAGTCATACCAACCACAACTTGCGGGGAAGTACATCTCACGACTACGTGCGCCATATTCATATACCGGTGCAGCCATCATAGCAGGACCAAACATAAACTGGTCACCGATATTATTTACATTCGCATCGGCTGTAAAATCCATTACCAACGGGCGCATAATGGTATAATCATCGAAATATGTCATACCGGCCAATGAATAGATATACGGCATCATGTTGTAACGTAACTTCGTATAATAAAGAATAGAATTATAAGCAGGATGTCCCTCGGGAGCAATGTTCCAGACTTCACGGAACGGATACTGACCATGTGCACGGAACAACGGACAGAATGCACCGAACTGATACCAACGAGTATTCAACTCTCTCCATTCTTTATAATCTTCATTCTCGCGACCCGTCTTATTCATCTCCATCTGACCTGCCACATAACGATTTTCCACACAGAAACCACCGATATCCATTGTCCAATAAGGAATACCGCTCACAGCAAAGTTCAATCCGGCACTGATCTGAGCCTTCATATCTTCCCAACGGGTAGCAATATCACCACTCCATGTCGCAGTAGAATAACGTTGACAACCTGCAAAACCGGAACGAGTCAAGAGGAATACACGTTGATCGGGGTTCACTCCACGCTGACCGTCATAGATAGCTTCGGCATTCATCAAAGCATACGCATTGAAGAATTTGGCAGAAGGACCTAAAGCAGTAGGACCGCAAAGGTCTTTACGATATTGAAGTTCCGTACAGTCACGAATATTAGGTTCACTGGCGTCCATCCACCAAGCGTCGATACCCAATGTATAAAGATGATCTTCCATTTGTTTCCAGAAAAGCTTGCGGGCATCTTTTGAATATGCGTCATAGAAAGAACCGGTATAACCGGGACCAATCCAGTCACGAATACTATCTTTTATAGCCTGTTGATACATCCAGCCATTCTTATCGAATTCTTTAAAGTGCTCTGTACTTGCATAGAACTTCGGCCAAACTGAAATCATAATCTTGGCATTCATTGCATGAATAGAATCCACCATTGCCTTTGGATTGGGGAAACGTGCCGGATCGAACTCATGGCTACCCCAAGCATTTTCGGGCCAATAGCTCCAGTCCTGTACAATATTGTCGATAGGAATCTGACGATTACGGAATTCTTTTAGAGTAGACAGAATTTCATCTTGTGTTTTATAACGTTCGCGGCTCTGCCAATAACCCATAGCCCACTTCGGCATAATCTGAGACTTTCCGGTCAAAGCACGGTAGCCGCCAATTACATCGTCCATATCTTCACCATAGACAAAGTAATAATCAATTTCATTATTCATTTCACTCCACCAAGCCAGCTTGTTTTGTTCTTCGGCAGAAACAGGAGTAAGTGCACGTAATCCACAATAAGACACGCCTCCATCGGGATTCCATTCTATCTTCAAAGGAACACGCTTGCCTGCTTCGAGGTTAACGGCAAACTTATAGCTGTTAGGATTCCACGAGGTACGCCAGCGTTCGGGAACAACAAGTTCATTGTTGATATAAACTTTTACATATCCGGCATAGTAAAGGATGAAACGGAAAGCTCCGGTTTCAGACGGTTCGATTTCGCCTTCGTAGCTTACTTTAGCACCCATCAGCGGGAAACCTTCGGGCAGATTTACTACCTTTGATAAATCCCCTCTTTTCAGATGCTCGAAATAAAGTGAATCTTCGCGACGAACGATTGGTTCCACATTCGCTCTTTCAGAAGGGACGTAAGTTCCGGTTAAAGCACCTTCTTTACCTTCTTTATCATAGAGCTTGAAAACACCGCCCAGTTGTGAATAATCGCGCTGGTCTCCAAAGCGGCATAGAGAATAGCTGTCCCAAAGTACCCCGTAGTTCTTATTAGATACAATAAATGGTACTGAAACCTTCGTGTTATATTGGAAGAGTTCTTCATTCTTTCCTTTATAATTAAACTCGTCTGCCTGATGTTGCCCCAAACCATAGAAAGCCTCATCATCTGCCGATTTAAAAACCTGGCGTACCGAGTAAGCTTTTGTACCTTCTACTTCGATCGGAGCAAAACTTCTTCCATTCTGATCTTCTGCCAGAATCTGTTTACCAGCAGCATCCGTAAAGCGTACTTCGCCGGTAGTTTTAGATACAATCGCGCATACTTGTGAAGTCTTCACAGAGATTTCATCTCCTTGTTCTTCTACTTTAAAATCCGTTTTTTGTTGTTGGGGAACAATGATAAGGCTTTGCTCCTTCGAAAAATCCTTTTCGGGAGTAGCCGACACATGAATGAGTTTTTCACCCATTACTTCTACTCGTACTTTACGTACATCGGTCGGTTGTTGTTGCTTTACTTCTACAATAACCCCGTTTCCGGTCTTCTGATATCCACCTCCTGCACATGCGGCAAACATCAACCCGGCAATCAAACAAACTGAAGTGTTTTTCAATTTCATATCAATGGTTTTAATGTTATTTTCTCCGGATGTAAAAGTAGGAAATTCCCACAACAAAAAGCCCTCTCGATGTTGAATCAAGAGGGCTCATTTGATTACCTAAAAGACAATATGTTTCAGGCATGGGTATCTTTTGTTATTTGCCCTCTCTTTCTTGATAAACAGAAGGCAAAACACCAAATTCATCCTTAAAATACTTGCTGAAATACTTGGGGTTATTAAAGCCCAACTGATACGCTATCTCCGATACATTTTGCTGGCTCTCGCGCAAAAGTTGTGCCGCACGCTTCAAGCGAATGACACGAATAAATTCGATAGGAGTCTTACCCGTAATTTGCAAAAGTTTCTTATACAAATGTACCCTACTCATACCTACCTCATGGCTCAACTCTTCTACCGACAGATCACTACGGGATATATTCGCCTCTACATATTTAATAGCATTCTCTATTAACTTTTCATCCAATGAAGTAATAACGATTTCACTCGGTTCGGGCTCGATGCGGGTACGCGATTTGCTTCTGCTACTTAGATCAATGAGCTTACGCATGCGCAAAATAAGCACTTCCATATTGAAAGGCTTCGTTACATAATCATCCGCACCGATAGTCAGACCTTCTACTTTGTTCTCAACCGATTGTTTGGCGGTAAGCAAAATAAAAGGAATGTTTTCAGTACGTTTATCCGACTTCACCCAACGACATAGTCCGTTACCGTCCATTTCGGGCATCATCAAATCGCTGACAATAAGATCCGGTAATAACTCGGGGATTATCTTCCATGCTTCCTGCCCATTGACAGCAGATTGTACGGAGAAGTACAAGCTCAGGCTATCTTTCATGAAGGAAATGAAATCTTCATTATCATCCACTATCAGCACCAATGGTTTCTTTTTCTCAGACGGTTGTGTATCCTCACCCGTTTCAGTGGCCTCAGCATCAAGAGCTACCGCATCTTCTTCAGCAGCTTCTTCGGACAAAGGCGTAGCTACATTTACTACCGAATGCTTCACTGGAATATCCACCACAAACACACTACCCGAACCTACATTATCGAATACACGCACCGCACCGCCATGCAGTGTAACAAAATCACGTACCAGACTCAATCCGATGCCGCTTCCGGTAGACTGGTTGCTTTCTCCTTCGTGTTCCACCTGATAGAACCGTTCAAAGATTCGCTCCTTATCCTCATCCTTCACGCCCGAACCAGTATCGGATACTTTAATCTCCAATGTTTCGGGAGAACCTTTCAAAATCTCCAATGATACATCCACACGCCCACCATCCGGGGTAAACTTAAAGGCATTAGACAATAAGTTCATTACAATCTTGCCTACTTTGTCTTCATCAAATGCCATATTGAGTGACTCTACCGCTGAGTAGAAAGTAAGATGCACATTCTTTTTCTCTGAGAGTATCAGGAAAGAACTACAAATATTGCGCACATACGCCACAATATCCCCTTCTGAAAGACAAAGGTGCAAGCCTGCCATTTCATTCTTACGGAAATCGAGCAGTTGATTCACCAGATTCAACAAACGTAATGCATTGCGATGCATTAAATTCAGCTTATCCAGTTGCTTCGCCTCTTTTGTTTCCTTTATCATTCCTTCCAACGGAGAAATAATCAACGTTAACGGTGTACGCAACTCATGGCTGACATTAGTAAAGAAACGGAATTTCATCTGATTGACTTCTTCAGTCTTCTGAGCCTCCTGTTCCATCTGCTGTATTTTGAATTTATTACGCTCTCTGCGCTGTACTCCATAGAATGCCAGGAACAAACCTCCTATCAACAGGAAGGTGTAGCAAACATAAGCCCACGGGGTCATCCAGAATGGAGGAAGAATAACTATCTTTAAGGTCGCTTCTTCTGTCCCAGCATACCCGTCGCTATTGGTAGCTTTTACTTTCAAGAAATAAGTGCCCGGTGCAAGATTGGTATAAGTGACGCGGTGCATATCGGATATGCCCGTCATCCAGTCGTCATTAAAACCTTCGAGCTTGTAAAAGTAACGGGTCTTTTCGGGCAACACATAATTGTCTGAAGCAAAAAGAACGGTGAAAACATTCTGCTTGTAGTCCAGTACAATTTCTTTCGTATAATTAAGGTCTTCATGCAGAATAACGCGGCCTTCATACTCTTTGCCTACCATCAATTCTTGATTAAAAAGATGGAAGCCCGTAAACATGACTTTAGGCAACACACTGTTATATTTTATATTATCCGGTCTGAAACGGTTCAATCCGTACAATCCGCCCACCACAATTTCTCCCGTATTCAATCGTTTAAGGGAACGTTGATTGAAGTCGCAACTTTGCAATCCATCCTTATCATTATAGGTATAACAACGAAAGCCTAGTTTCCCACTTTTATCCTCAACTGACAAAACGATATTTATCAGTTCGCCACCTGTACTTACCCACATACTCTTCCGGTCGTCTTCGGTAATACCCAAGATGAATAATTTAGAAAAATCCTGTTTAATGGGTACTTCATAAAGTTCATCCTGCTTCGGGTCGTACACATTCAATCCTTCGCGGGTTGCCACCCAGATCAAGCCACGACTATCTTCATATACTTGGCTGATTGTTTGATTGGAGAACTGAGCCTTACCGGAGCGTGCACCCGTAAAGTTACTTATCTTCCGTGTAGCCATATCCATAATAGCCATACCAGCCGATGTACCGATAATCAATGTATTGTTGCGCCCGATACAAAGAGAGGCTATGTAATCGGAAACCAAATTCGAATTGGCAGTAGAATAAGTAATAAATACACCCGTCTGAGGATTGAGGCAATGCAAACCACCACCCAATGTACCCACCCAAATATTTTTATCTTTATCTTCCAGCAAAGCCCACACATTATCATAGACCGACGAACCGTTTCCTCCCTCACCAATACGGTAACGGGTAAACCGGTTTCCATCGAAACAATTCAGTCCACCCCAATAAGTTCCTACCCACAACTTTCCATTACTGTCTTGCAGAAGTGATACAATGACGTCACTCGACACAGAACCGACATCGGATGTATGTGCAAAGGTTTTCCGCTCACCGGTCAGTGTATTCCAACGAATCAAGCCACTGCCGTTCGTACCCAGCCATACAATATCATTCTTTCCGTCTTCTACGCAGTTGATGTCACCCACATTAACAATGCCGAATTTAAAGGCACTTTCGTTATAGTAAGAGATCCCCTTTTTGTAAGTGCCCACCCACATCGTACCGGAAGCGTCCTCATAAAGCACGGTTATGGTGTTATTAGACAAGGTACGTTCATTATTCGGATCGTTCGCCAAATGAATCTGCTTTTCTCCTTTGTCCATCAGTTCAATACCGTCCTGATCGCGACCTACCCAAATACATCCGTATTTATCCTGTGCCAATGCCCGCACCGTATTGTAAGCATCATTTCTGGGAGAACGTACTTCCCACTTCTTCGAGGGTAGCTGATATACCCATAGGCCGACTACACTATATACCCACAACCGTTCATCACGATCTACAAACAGAGAGAATGTATTACTTTCCACCTTACCGAGTTCGGCAACAATATCACGGTTAGTCCATTTCACATTCAGTTTTTCTTTGTCCAGACAAGCCAAAGTGCCGTCATTATAAGCAAGGAGAATACCCTCTTTGCATTCCATAATATCTGTAATAGTACTTTTTGAAAAGATTTCAGTAGGTATCTTCGCAGCATCGGCAGTTTCATTACCATTTTTATAGCGATAGATGCCCTTGCCAGAAATATAAATCCAATAGGTTTTATCTTTATCGATATAAACCATAGCAGGCGCTCCGGAGATTCCGATATTCCACATCCATGCTTCTACATTGCGGTCGAAGGCATCATTAACAGAATTGTAAATGGTATATCCGGTACCAGTACGAATCCACAGGCAACCGGAAGCATCCTCTTGTATCTCTTCGATATAATTATCGGGCAAAGACTTGGCATCATCCTTCAGGCTACGATAAATCTTGATATCATAACCATCATAACGATTCAAACCAGAAGCTGTACCAAACCAAAGGAATCCTTTCGAATCTTTATAGATAGCATTCACCTGATTATTGGAAAGTCCGTCCTTTACTTCCAAATGTTTAAACATGTAGTCGTGCGAATTCGCAGAGAAACAAATGATCCATGCCCACAAGATAAGTAACAGTTGTCTTTTCATTCTATCAGAGATAAGGGGAGTTCGTATTTTATTGCAAATGAAACAAAATGAAGACAGAAAAACAAGGAAAGCTTTGCCTTTTTATCATTTTATATACCTCATTTGTTTCATTGCGGTCGAAAAAGGAGCATATCCGCCACGGATATGCTCCCCTAAACCAATTAAAATCGGACCTTCAACACAATCTTATTACTTTAAAAACTATTTACCTAATAGGGATATTGTCCCTCCTTTGCTCCCTTCATGATACCATCGATAACGTATTTATCGGTTACAGCACCTGTATTGCGATTTACCTCCGAGCCTGTCTCCCAATGGAAGGGTACAAGACCGTGATTCTTCGCTTCACGGGTTACAACTTCATTCCAATAAGCGCGTGAGTTGTCATGAGCTTCCTGATTTTCGCTCACTATACGCTTTATCACACTATATTCGCCGATAATTGCAGGAATACCTTTATCTACATAGTTGGTTTTCATTTTCTGGAATTGTTCTTTCACATAACTTTCTTCGCCAGATGTAGCATTGTGTTCGGAACCGCTAACGTGATTATCGGCACCCCAATACCAGAACATCTTGCCCCAGTTTGCATCTTCTTCCATCATACTGAATTGGTAAGGATCATAGAAGTGCACTTCCACCATCATTCGATTAGGGACTTTGTCAGTTGGCAACGTTTTATACCACGTATCTGCTGCATCAATATTGGTGGATGGAGCTTGTACAATAAGGCAACGAGACGCATTGTTTCCACCGGTAGCACGTACAGCATCTATAAACGTTTGCTCATAACGGACAATGGTAGCCACGGAAGCAGCATCAAAATTCTTCCCTCCGGTTGTAGTCTCATTCATGCCCGGTTCGTTGCAACCCGCAAACAGCAGATGTTCATCGTAACCGTTCAACTTTCCGGCAATCTGTGTCCACAGTGCCTTCTGCTTGGTATTGATGGTTTCGCTATCATTACTAAAAATATGATCTTCGAGCCAGCCGCCGTCCCAGTGTATGTTAACAATGGCATACATATCATTAGCTACACAATAGCCTACTACTTCGCTTACCCGGTCGAGCCATTTGGCGTCTATTTCATAAGTGGTTTCATTGACGATATGCGAACTCCATGCACAAGGTATACGTACGGCATTGAAGCCCATCACTTTCAATCCATCGATATACGTCTTGCTTACTTTGGGATTTCCCCAATCTGTTTCACCTGTGGGAGCTTCCAACGTATTACCTATATTAATACCAGCGTACATTTTAGCAGCAAGTGTCTTAGCATCACTCGTCATTACGCCGCTTTCACCTTTAGCTTGCTTTACAGTAACAGATTCCGTTAGGTTACCCAGTGTAAAGGAAATGTGACCTTCACGAGCCTCTACAAAGTTGGCCGAAACAGAAAAGTTATATATCTTCTGCATCATGGCGCGGGTATCCGTAGCTGTTATCCAAGTGGCATCCGAAGTAACTTGCACTTCTCCATTTGTACTCAGTTTCACGGAAATATTACCACCGGCAGCAGATACTTCAAATAATTTAGTAGTAGGATCTACAATCTCTAATCCGTCAGCAGCAGTTTGCGTTACTATGAAATGGTCTATCTTGCTACCTCCGGCATTCACCGTAATCGTAGAGGTACGATCTTCCGTAGTTGCATTGGCATCTACAGTAATGGTATATTTAAAGATAGTGCTCGAGGCAGAAGCTTCAGGAGTAATTTTACACCAGTCCGGTGCACTGCTGATTACTTCCAGAGGTACATTGGACTTAATGGACAAATTATTAGTCCCTCCAGTCTTGGCAAAAGCCATTCCATTGTTCACAATATTCTCGGGTATTGTAACTTCCGGTGTTACAGAGGAATCGTCATTATCCGAGCAGGATGTCATCAGAAAAAAGGTTGATAACAGCCAAAGAATTAAACATCTATCAAACGAGGTCACTATATGCTTTCTCATCATAATTATGCTTACATTAAAAATGTATTTAATACGAAACTAATCAGTTTTTCATTTAGGCGCACCGTCATAAACAGATTGCAATGTATAAGAAGCCGATTCAGAAAAGATGGCTTTCCGCATCACGCCTACTATCTCTTCCGCGTTATTCAGGAAGACTCCCGTAGCATGATTAAATAATCCGGAACACTCTTTACCGGCCGAAGCACTACCATTATCCCAGTAGAACGGTGCCAAACCACACTCTTTGGCAGCCTTATATACATATTCCAAATAGTATTTACGGAAAGATTCAGCACGGCTGTCAGAACGATGCACACATCCCGTCTCACCCAAATATACCGGAACTCCTTTATCTATAAACATAGTCTTCAGTTTACCGAAAGTGTCTTTCACATAATCTTCATCACCCCAACTATCTTTTGAACCCGCCTTTGCCGTATGTCCCCATTCTGAAAACTTGGCAGTAAGTGTATAATCAGTAGGAGCATAGTAATGCACAGATACCATCAAGCGACCGGAAACCTTATCGGTAGGCAACTTAAAGCTACCATCCACCGCATAATCAGGATTGGTGCAGTAGCTGGGGACACCCAAGAAACGGTCATTGTTATTTCCGCCTACGGCGCGCACAGCATCTACAAAGACCTGATTCCATTCATTTAACACAGCATATTGCTTACCACCGTCGGTACGGTTATCTCCCCAGCCCCAACCACCGTCATGAATCTCATTCACGCACTCAAAAACAAGGAAGTTACTCTTATTCTTGAATCGTTCGGCAATTTGTGTCCACATAGATTTCAATTGTGCTTTAATTTGTGCATTGACATTGGCATCAGTAGCAGCTTTCTTGATGTTGAGCCAATATTGGCTATCCGCGCCATCATGATGAATATTAACAACAGCTCTCAATCCGGCATTCTCGGCATAATTCACCACCTCAGCAACACGGTCCAGCCATACTTTTTCTATCTCATAACCCGGAGCTGTCCCGATATGTCCCAACCAAGTCACAGGGATACGTACGGAAGTAATACCCGCAGCTGCCAGTTTATCGAATAAGGCTTGAGTAGTTGCCTGATTGCCCCATAAGGTCTCTCCTGCTACCCCATTACTATTTGCATCCAACTGGTTGCCCAAGTTCCAACCGAGCCCAAGGCTTTTGGCAACTGTCCAAGGGGTATCACCTACTATTTCATTCGGACCTTCGGGAATATCCGGCAATTCTTCACTTGCCAATTGAGCTACAGTTATAACTTGTTTCTCAAGACTTCCCAATGCGAAAGTGATGGTACCTTCACGCGCTACATCGGTATTGGCAGCAATTTCAAAAGTCATGGTCTGTTCTGCCATGTTGCGCGTTACGGGCTTTTCTGTAATCCAACTATCGCTTATGGTTACAGCAGGAGTACCATTGGTTTGTATCTTCACTGTAATAGTACTGCCCGATGCAGGAATGTCTTTGAATTCTTTCGTTTGAAGTTCCAGTCCTTCGGCGGCAGTCTGCATTACTTCAAAACTCTGCGAAAGATCACCGCCTTTCACGATAATGGTAGATTTACGATCGTTCGTAGTCGTATTGGGATCCACTGTAATGGCATATTTAAGTATTATACTCGAAGTAGAAGTTTCGGCAGTAACTTTACACCAATCAGATGCACTGCTAGTCACATCTAAAACCACATTAGACTTGATAGATAAAGTATTTATTCCTCCACTTTTAGAGAAAGTAATCCCATTACTCAGAATATTCTCAGGGATAGTAACCTCTGGTGTTACAGAACCGTCATCATCGCTGGTACATGCAACGACAAAAGAAGAAAGACATAGTGCTAAAAGAAGCAGCAGACAAAATTTAGATTGATTAATAATATTCTTCATAATGCATTTAAGTGTATTAAATTTCAAATGGTTAATCTGTAATGGCAAAAGTAGTGCAAAGACTGCAGATACGTCCTATGATATGTTACACGGAAGGGTATCGTTTGTTTCCAATAAGGGATAAAAGGTTATCATTTAGTGATATCCGGCAATTCTCTCTTGTACAGTCAAAGAGAATGCCTTATTTTTGTGAGTATGACACTCCCCCAAGTATCTAATAAACTATTTAAAATACAATGTACTTATGAGAAAGATGATGTTAATGTTAGGATTGGTTGCCAGCCTTTCTTGCTTCTCACAAAGCCAAGAAGGTTATCAGAATCCGGTAATTCCCGGTTTCCACCCTGATCCAAGTGTGTGCCGTGTAGGCGATGATTTTTATTTGGTAAACAGTAGTTTCCAATATTTCCCCGGTGTTCCGTTGTTTCATAGTAAAGACCTTGTTCATTGGGAACAGATAGGGCACTGCCTGACACGTCCCTCGCAACTGCCGCTACACGATGCCAGTGCATGGGGAGGTATTTATGCACCCACTATTCGCTACAACGATGGCGTGTATTACATGATTACCACCAATGTATCAGATAAAGGAAACTTCATTGTCCATACCACCGACCCGCGTGGCGAATGGTCGGAACCTATTTGGATAAAACAAGGTGGCATCGATCCGTCACTTTACTTCGAAGACGGCAAATGTTATCTGGTAAGCAATCCTTCCGTAGGTATCTTCTTGTGTGAAATCAATCCAATGACCGGAGAACAACTGACTGAATCCAAACGTATCTGGGACGGAACAGGCGGACGCCATCCCGAAGGGCCACACATTTATAAGAAAGACGGTTGGTATTATCTGTTGATTTCAGAAGGTGGCACAGAATATGGACATAAAGTAACCATTGCCCGTAGCCGCACCATCGACGGTCCATACGACAGCAATCCTGCAAACCCAATTCTGACACATATCAACAAAAATGCGCAAAACAGTCCCATTCAAGGTACCGGACATGCCGATCTTGTTCAAGCTCCCGACGGTTCGTGGTGGATGGTATGCCTTGCTTTCCGTCCACAAAGCGGTACTCATCATCTGCTGGGACGCGAAACATTTCTTGCCCCTGTACGTTGGGACGAAAATGCTTGGCCGGTAGTCAATGGAGATGGAACCATTGCTCTTCAAATGAATGTGCCTACCCTGCCTCAGCAGCCTCTTGCCGAAAAGCCAGTACGTACCAGCTTCAAAGATGGTAAACTTGGTCAAGAATGGGTGTATGTCCGTAATAATCATCCCGGAAATTATACATTCGCTGCGGGCAAACTGCGGTTGAAAGCTACTCCTGTTAGTCTGAACAACGGAAAAGACAGCCCTACATTTGTAGGACGCCGCCAAGAACATATCGAGTTTACCGCCAGCACTTCCGTGGAGCTACAGAAAGCCTCAGCAGGAGATGAAGCCGGCTTGTCGGTTTATATGTTCGAGCCTTCTCACTATGATCTCTTTGTGAAACAACTGGCAGATGGAAAACAAGCAGTAGTACTGCGTTATCAATTGGGCGAAATGTCGCATATCGAGAAAGAAGTCGTTCTACCGCAAGGAAAAGTGCAGCTACGCGTAAAAGGGAACAATGAAGTTTATTCCTTTGAATATGCCACAGACGGCAAGAATTTCAAAGAATTGGGTAAAATGAATACACGCTATATTAGCACCGAGACAGGTGGCGGATTCACGGGCATTATGCTGGGAATGTATGCAGTATCCGGCTCGGAGACATCAAAGGCGTATGCGGATTTTGATTACTTTGACTATCAAGGGAAATAACCTAAGTACATATTCATAGTAGTTCTCCGGGGCAAAGGATAAAGCTTAATGATATTCATCCTTAAACTCAGTAAATGAAAAGCGGGAAAGTCTTCTTTGGCATAAAGACTTTCCCGCTTCTTATTCAGTTAGATAGTATATTATTCTACTACCAGTAAGTGGAATACTTTACGCTGGGAGGTTAGATCCTTTAGCGTTGCAGCACCATTACCATTATCCATACCCAACCATAAACCAGTAACGTTTCCGTCAGCATCCAAGTCCCAATCATATAGTTCGAGGAAGCCACCACCTACAGGAACTCCGGCAGCTATAGGAATGATATTACCTTTATCATCGGTTTTCTCTTTATTAAACTGAAGCTCGAAGTTTAACCAACCTCCTTCATTGCCCGTTAATTCAAAGAACATATCTATATCACTCGGGAACTGTACCAAAGGCATTTCATACCAGTCGGCAGCAGAAAGGAAAGAATAAGTGGTAGTGGAGCTCACTCCCTTATTATTTACAAATACAAGTGTACCATCGTTCTTAAAGGTCAATCGGAATTTATCAACATTGGCTATGTTGGCATCGGAATAAGTCCATCCAGTCCAATCGGGCAAAGTAGAATTTGTATAGTTCTCTTTCTTACCATCAGTAATATTATCATAAGCATGATTATTAACCCATGTACAAATAATATGCTCGT
Source organism: Bacteroides sp. (assembly GCF_030151085.1). Lineage (GTDB taxonomy): Bacteria > Bacteroidota > Bacteroidia > Bacteroidales > Bacteroidaceae > Bacteroides. The sequence goes on from NZ_JASLER010000035.1 coordinate 124,019, forward strand.
AATCTAATCTATATGTACGGGCACTACCGCCAGTCAGTCTTGTTTTAATTACTTTATTCTGATCGACTTCGGGAGTACCACCAGCACCTACTTCAAAATGGAATGCCGAGTATTCAGACTTTTCTGTAGAACGACAACCGAGCCACATATCTGTAATATTGCCCATAACATCTGTTTTGGTCTTGATGATACGCAGTTTGTTTTCTGCTGTTGTCGTCAAATAGGTATTAGAATCCCATCCCCAATTTGTATGGCTGATTAATGCATTCAGTGGCTTATCAAAAGTGATATCATTGTTTGAATCAATCGTATAAACACCTTCTATATCATCATTTTGATAAGATGAGAATGTATATTTACCACTAGATGCACCTGATGAAGTGAAAACCAATTTAGTAGCTGCAATCATATCGGCATCATAAGCAGACCAACCATTATTGTAATCTTCAGGCTTAGAAAAATTATTCATCATTGATCCATCCAACGCAGCCCAATCGTACGGAGATTGTA
>NZ_JASLER010000013.1 GCF_030151085.1 Bacteroides sp.
CTTTATTAAAAAACAAATATACGCTATATTTTATAATTACGCTTTAATTATTTCATAAAAAAACCTCTGAGATGTTATTCTCAGAGGTTTTTAAATTGCTTGTAGTTGTTTGTCTTAGAGTATATAAAGTGCGGGTGATAGGACTCGAACCTACACGCCTCTCGGCACCAGATCCTAAGTCTGGCGCGGCTGCCAATTACGCCACACCCGCGTGGCTTTTCTCTAAAGCGAGGGCAAAGATAGAAAGATTTTTCATTCTGACAAACAGTTTGGCGGATAAAGTCGATTATGGAGTAACTTTCAGTAGTTTTCTTGCCTCCTCAATGATGGTATCCAGGTTTTTTGCTTCATCTTCTTTAGTCATATCTACCTTTATTTTGGGGTCAATGCCGAATTCAATCTGCTGTTTTGCTGCATCCAGGTGTGGACTGGCAGAAAAACGTACACCCCATCCATTAGGTAATTCTGAAGAGAAGGGAAGTCCGGAACCTCCACCTGTTTTGTCACCGATTTGGGTTACATTAGGGAAGTAGCGCATCGAATTTACAAAATCATTGGTGGCACTGTAAGAATGACGATTGGTAAGGAGGGCAACTTTCTTTTGCCAACGGATACTGTTGGATGGTTCCAGATAGATCGGGGCAGGTTCGGAGAAATCATTGTGCCCTTTACCCGTTTTGTGCTGAATATATCCTGTTAATACCTTCTCGTTGGTGAAACGGGCGGAAAAACGGGTAGCATAAGTCAGATTGCCTCCTCCATTGTTTCGTACATCAATGATTATTCCGTTGCAAACTGCTAGATAGGAGAGTATTTCATCCAGGTTTCCGTCGCCAATGGGACTGGAAAAATCGCCATAATATACATAGCCTATATTATCATTCAGAATGGTGTATTTGGCGCCTCCGGCAATACGATAATCACGTCCGAGATATTTCTCGATGATGCTTTCGTTGAAGTTACGCGGATAATCCAAATACCAGTCCCAGTAGCGTGCCATGTTAGACGAATTATACAGGTTGACGTGACCGTCCTTCAACTCGGCAAGCATATCCCCCAATACTTCGAACAGACCGTCGTTACTCATGTTTGAAGTGATTTTTGGCTGGTATTTGTTGTAGATGGCATTCCAATCTATCTGTTTATAATCAAGAAAACAATATTTTTCATCAATAATCTGCCACAATGCTTCAAAATTACCTTGAGGGGTATTGTTGAATTCCTCTTCGCGAATACATCCGCTAAGAAGAGGAAGCAGGAAGAGTAAAAAACAGAAGCGGTATATTTTGATTCTCATATTCATTATTAATTATGTGGAACGAAGGTTCTTACTTACTATACTTCCTGTTAGGAAATAAATATAGCTCTTTTACAAATCCCACCATGAACACATGCGAATACGTATGTGTCTTTATGTTGTTGACATTGGACTGCTGTGCATCCCATATATAGCCAAATCGCATTCGGGCACGTCCTACTGGGAAGTCGGCAGTCAGCATTTGTCTCATGGAGGGCTGGTTGTACAAGGAGGTGAATTTTATGACTCCATCCCAATGACCTAATGTGAAAATCTCGTAGTAAGACTGTCCGTAGTTTGGCGAGAACATAACGCCCATTAAAGGAAGGTTGATTTGATACCTTAAAGTAAGAAGGCTGTTCTTGATGCGCAGATTCCAGATAGCCATACCCGATGCGGCAAGATTAATGAAGGCGCGAGCCGAGGCAGGGTTGTTCCCATTGCGAAGATTATATACGAAACCACCGTTAAAGTCTCCTACACCTCCGGCAAGCAGTTTGAAGTTACTTGTGATAGGGAAGTTGTAATGTAACCCATAATTCCAATTTGCCAGCCCTGAGAAGGTATTGTTATTGTCTACCTTGTTGTGAGTATATCCCAAGTCTGCCTGAAAGAAAGTCTGCAAAGACACATTCCCTTTCATCCATTTAGTCATGCGCATGCTTTCGCGGGAAATGCGAAAGTCAATGCCTCTGTATTCCTGCGGAGAAAGATAGGTATCGAATACATTTGTAAAACCTGCTCCGTACATGGTAGCACGGGTGATTATACGATTGTGCTCTAAACCGGGAGAAGTGGCTTGTATACCTTGAAAAACAGAATCGGCATACTGCTTTGGCAAAACAGTACCTTCCTGAGCTTTCACTCCGATGCTGCCTGATAGCAGGATGAGGAATATTCCTATTTTATATAGTTTCTGAATCATTTATTCACTGATCATTTATTACTTAGAATAGTTGCATTTGCCCTGTTATTTCATCTACTATATCTCCTTCGCTTTTACCATGATCGGGGTCTAGTATCTCAGGCTCTTCGTCATTCTGCTCTTTCGGTTGTGATGTTTCGGGTTGACGGATTGGTTCCAGTTCGTTGATTGTTTCAATGGTAAAGGTGGTCACACGTTTACCTTTAGCTTTGAATCCCTTAACGGCAATGAACTCATCGGCATCTACAATCAGTGGTTCACGGAAATTATCATGTCCGCCGAAGATAACCTCAAGGCGTGGATAGTATTCGTCCGTAAGTAAGATCAAACTGCTATTCTTGTTTTCACCGATATAATTCTGCTTACGTGGAGAAGCTTCGAAACAAAAACGTTTGATATATGGATAATTCTGTTGGTCGGCATCATAAAGTACGGCTGTCCATATTTTATTCGGATCATATTTCTCCAATACGCGGATGCTGTCATCATAGTGATTGTTCAGATCAAAGTTGGTGATATAGAAATCACCGCTATTCTGAACAACGAGGATACTGTCTTCACTTTGGAACTCACCGAGGTATTCTCCGCGTCCATCATAGTTGAGGCGCAACACGTCACGGTCAAACCAAACCTTACGTCCGCCTAGTGTGGAGCCTCCACGTTGTTTCAGGGCTATCTTATGTACAGGTAGCTTGGTCAGGATATTTCCCATGGCTTGTCTTCCTTTGATACCGATGGCGCTGAAGTCTTCTTCAAAGATAATGCGTCGTACCCGTGGATTCGGTTTCAAAGTAACTTTAATCACTTCTGCTTCCCCGTTAGGATTAGCCGTGAAGTACATGATACGTGATTCCGGTGTACCTTGTGTTACATCATATTCCCGGTCGCGTACGATGGAAGTTACAGCAAAACGCTTGATGTAGTGCGTACCTTCTTTGCCATCACGGTAAACCACATTGTAAATGGTGCGCTTGTCGTTCTTCTTGAATACACTGGCATAGAGTATATTCTTTCCGACAAATTTCTTTTCTGCAACCGGAGTGATGATATATTTACCATCGCGGAAGAAGAGTATGACATCGTCGATAGGAGAACAGTTTCCTAAAAACTCATCTTTCTTTAGTCCTGTACCAATGAAACCTTCTTCGCGGTTGATATATAGCTTCTCGTTAGCTTCGATAACTTTGGTTGCTTCGATGGTGTCGAAGTTGCGGAGCTCAGTACGTCGTGGGAAACCTTTGCCATACTTTTCTTTCAGCATTCGATACCAGTCTACGGTATATTCTACGATGTTTGCCAGATGGCGGTCTATTTCCTCGATGTCCCCCTTCATACGGGCAATTAATTCTTCTGCCTTTTCGGAGTTGAACTTGAGGATACGTGCCATCTTGATTTCCATCAGCTTGAGTATATCATCTTTGGTTACCTCACGGATGAAAGTCGGATAATAAGGAGTCAGTCGCGAGTCAATATGCTCACAGGCAGCATCCATACTTTTGGCTTGCTCGAATTCTTTGTCTTTATAGATGCGTTCTTCAATGAAAATCTTCTCTAATGAGGAGAAATGCAGGCTCTCTAATATTTCCCCCTTACGTATTTCCAGTTCCAGGCGAAGCAATGCCAAAGTGTTGTCAACAGATTTACGTAATATATTGCTGACGGTGAGGAAGTGAGGCTTTTGGTCGTCGATGACGCAGCAGTTGGGTGAAATACTTACTTCGCAGTCGGTGAAAGCATAGAGCGCATCGATGGTTTTATCCGATGAAGCGCCCGGTGCCAGGTGCACGAGGATTTCTACGCTACCAGAGGTTAGGTCTTCTACCTTGCGTATTTTGATTTTTCCTTTTTCACTCGCTTTTACAATGGAGTCGCATACGGTAGCTACAGTCTTGCCAAAAGGTATTTCTTTGATGGCAAGTGTTTTGTTGTCAACCTTTTCTATTTTAGAGCGTACTCGTACCGCACCGCCACGTTCACCATCATTGTATTTGGAAACGTCGATGGAGCCGCCGGTCTGGAAATCGGGATATAATTTGAATTCTTCGTGATGCAGATATTGAATAGATGCTTCACACAATTCGTTGAAGTTGTGTGGTAATATCTTTGATGATAAACCTACGGCAATACCTTCTACACCTTGCGCTAGCAATAGTGGGAACTTAACCGGGAGTGTGACCGGTTCTTTGTTTCTTCCGTCGTAAGAAAGTTTCCATTCGGTAGTTTTAGGATTGAATACCACGTCGAGGGCAAACTTGGAGAGGCGTGCTTCGATATAACGCGGTGCGGCAGCACTATCACCGGTCAGGATGTTACCCCAGTTACCTTGGCAATCCACAAGCAGATCTTTTTGTCCCAACTGCACAAGGGCGTCTCCAATAGAAGCATCACCGTGCGGGTGGAATTGCATGGTATGTCCTACGATATTAGCAACTTTGTTGTAGCGCCCGTCCTCCAAACGCCTCATGGAGTGTAGAATGCGACGTTGTACAGGCTTCAAACCGTCCATGATGTGAGGCACGGCACGTTCCAGAATTACGTACGAAGCATAGTCCAAAAACCAGTTTTGGTACATTCCGCTTAGCTGATGCTTCACGTTGACATCTTTTGTGTCCGCAGGTTTGTAATCTGAATGTTCTTCGCTCCCTTGTGCAGGGAGTTCTTTATCCAAATCGTCTATTGGTGCTTCAAAATCTTCGCTCATATTTGTCAGGGAATTGTCTATTCTATGGTATTACTGAATTTTCAGTTGCACGCAAAAATACGAAATTTATCGGGAAAAGATGCAAAGAAGAAAGAGAAAGCATTCTATAATCTTTATTTTATCCGTTATTGTTTAATTTCTCTGCGAATCACAAGTAGTGATGGGAGGTTCTCCATAATGGCTTCATCATTAACTAATTTCGAGTAAGTGGCGTAACTCATAATTGACAAACCGTTCTTGTCCTCATTTTTTAGTTCCTCCTGATCGACGTAGTCAATAAGGACTAACTGCTGAGAATACTGCTCTAGTAGTTTATTTACTTCCTGGAGTTTCTCATTATCATCTTTGAATAAGTATAGTTTTAGTTGCTGCCCGTTTCTGAGCATTTTTTCGATAAAAGGGAATAGAAACATATCCGTACTTCCTAAAACGAAATTGGTAGTAGACCCCTCTTGGAAACCACGATTCAGAAAAACTGCAACCGGGCATTTTACTTGTTCTATCACTTCGTCTACTTTATCACGTAATAACGACAGCCAAAGAATAGTACCCGGAGAACCGAATTTGTCGGGTTGAATATGGCTTCGCGCACCCAAAAGCAACATATCCGGTTGCTCTTTCTTCACAAATTGAATCATACCTTGTACGAGCTTATCCGTAACACGGTAGTAGTTTTCAACAGAAATGCCAAGTTCTGAAGCACGTTGGTTCAACGGTGTAAAACTTTCTTTTGCATATTGAGCGGCATTCAGTGGATTTAAATCAGTTCCAATGGTATAGTGTGCGGCAATAAGTTGTTCTTTCTTCAGCTCTTTCCCAAATAATTGATTATAAATAGATAGTAGATTACGACCTGCATCGGGGCGTCCAAAACAAAGTATCAGTTTTCGTTTAGGAGATAATTTCTGTTCCCTCCGAGTGAAGTAGCGCTCAACCAGATGGAGCAGGGGAGTTGTCATGAATGTAGTTACTAATGCCATAATGACCAGGATCACAAAGATGGAAGGCGGTAATACTCCCATTTCGTAACCGATGTTTAAAGCTACAAGTTCCATCAAACCACGAGTATTCATCAAGGTTCCTATTGTCCAGCTATCTTTCCATGACTCACCTACAAGGCGTGAAGCTATAGTACAGCCTCCTAGTTTTCCTGCAATAGCGACAGCTATCAACAATGCGCATACGCCCCATAACTCCGGACTATTTATCAATCCTATTTGTGTGCGAAGCCCTGTAAATGCAAAGAATAATGGAAGAAAAAAGACCAATGAGATATCTTCCACTTTTTCCATCATTACCTTGCGGAAACCTATGTTGGAAGGCATCACTACTCCTGCCATAAATGCTCCGAAAAGGGCATGTATGCCTATCACCTCAGTGATACAGGAAGATATGATTAATATCAGCAGGATAAAGGCTACAAATGTTTTATTAATAGCTTCGCGATTGGCGTATACTTCCCCTACTTTCTTCAAGAATGGGCGGACTAGTAAGAACATGACGACAATATAAGCTATAGCCAGTCCTACGGAATAAAGAGCACTAGCAAAAGTACCGGCTTTAGATATGGCAATAACAATGGCAAGTAAACACCAGGCTGTTACGTCATCATTGGCTGCGGAGGCAATAGTCAGAGTGCCGAGTTGAGTTTTCGTCATATTGCGTTCCTGTATGATACGCGCAAGTACGGGAAATGCGGTTATGCTCATAGAAATACCGATAAACAAGGCAAAAGGCAGGAATGGTGTATGAGACGAGGCGTATTTCTCGTAAATCCAATACGAGGATAAAATACCAAGGAAGAACGGAACCAATATACCCGCATGACTAATGACCAACGTTTCGTTAATCTTGTTTTTTAAAACTCTGAAGTCGAGTTCCATACCAATGACGAACATGAAAAGTATCAAACCCACTTGGCTAAGAAGCTCAAGATTGGTTAATGAACTGGCAGGGAACAGGAAATGAAAAGCATCCGGAAAGAAAAAACCGAGTACGGAAGGTCCCAAGACGATACCGGCGACAATTTCGCCAATAACACTGGGCTGGCCGATATAACTGAATAGAAATCCAAATAAGCGGACCATCAGCAGCACCGCGATAATCTGGAAAAGTAAAATTGTTAATGGATGGTGAATATTAGCAGTCAGGAATTGGCGGAACATTTCGAAAGGGGAATCTTGTACCATGCCTAATGTACCTGCCGCATAATGTGAAAAACGATCGCCTTCATCAATGGCAAAATAAATCAAAGCTCCGAAGAGGAGCAACATAATTACGTAAATGATGTAGTTCTTCTGGGACCTTTTCATGTTTTTTGTATATATATTGTAGAGATGTCCGATGCCTATTTCATTTAAAACAAATAAAGGGATAATATGGTTTAAGGAAAATGAAATTTATTGTGATTAGGATAGGGATATCTTAATTTATTAGAGAAATAAAATCCTCAAAATATATCATCTTTGCCCAACTTATAGAAAAGGGAAATATTGTTGACAAAAAATGCTTTCATTTCTTTCCGTTACTTTGCAGGTAACGGAAGAAATTTCCGTGCAAACATAAGCGTTTTTCTATAAATGAGCAAATAAAGCTGAAGTTTTTTTATAATAAATCGAAAAAACACTGCTAAAAGCCACATTTTTGTTAATGGACTTTTTATACTCTTTATTATTAATGAATTTATACGTATGTTGAATTCATAGAACATAAACGCTTACACCTATTTACTAATTAAAAATGTATTAACTGTATTGAAATGAAAGAGATTGCTTTACAAGAGATGCTGTCAACTATTATTGGAGAGCTTCGTGAAAATGGGCAATGGGGAACAGCCCATATTTATCAAACCACTTTGAATGTATTTTCTGCATTCAATAACCATCGTGAATTATCTTGCCGTAAATTGAATCCTGCGATTCTAAAACAATTCGAAGTTTATTTGCGGCAACGGGATTGTAGTTGGAATACTGTTTCCACTTATATGAAAACGCTTCGTTCTTGTTATAATCGCGCGGTGGACTTGAGGTATACGCATTACATTCCCAGGTTGTTCGAACATGTGTACACTGGTACGCGTGCTGATAAAAAGAGGGCATTAGAGGCTTCGGATATGAGCGGATTGATCCGGGGAACTAAAATGGACTTGTCAAGGAAAGTATCACCTTCGAATATGCAAAAGACTAAAATGTTGTTTGTACTTATGTTCTTATTACGTGGACTTCCTTTTGTTGATTTGGCTTATTTGCGTAAAAAGGACCTGCAGGGCAATGTTTTAGTTTATCGTCGCCGCAAAACAGGACGTATATTAACTGTGGTACTATCTCCTGAGGCTATGCAATTAGTGCATATTATGGCCGATACAAATAAAAATTCTCCTTATTTATTTCCTATATTGCATAGCAGAGAAGGTTCTGAGGCTGCTTATCGCGAATATCAATCGGCGTTACGTAGCTTTAATTACCGGCTGACTGCTTTAAAAGAGAAAACAGGCATGAAGGTAAGCCTCAGTACATATACTGCAAGGCATACGTGGGCCACTATGGCGTACTATTGTGAAATTCATCCTGGCATTATATCGGAAGCAATGGGGCACTCGTCTATCAGTGTTACGGAAACTTATTTGAAACCTTTCCATAACAAGAAAATAGACGAAGCAAATCAAATGGTAATATCTTTTGTGAAAGACGCAGAAAACACAAAATAAAAGACGGCATACTTTAGACTGGACTTGTCATCTATTTTTCTTTCTTCAAACAAAACGCTTTGAGGAGAGGGCTTATATTGACCTTTTGGTAGATATTTCTTAAAAAATAGTAATCTGTAAATAAGTACATTATACATTTCCATTAAAATCCCTTTCAACATACTGTCTGAATTTTCCTTTGTATGCATGTTATCATTTTATCTTTTAATCATAATCTCCACCTCTTACTATAAGCTAAGTTATTCATATTTACACACATACTGCTTCCCGGCATGAAATGAGGTTCGTGTTTGCATGGTTTGCTTTTATCTTTTTCCGTTACCTGCAAAGTAACGGAAAGAACGTAAATCAATGCAAATAGAAATTGGCATGTCAACGTGTAAGAACTATGAATAGTTGCAAGACATCTTGAGACAGAGTGTTTAATAATATATTATTAATGTAATTTAAAAACAATTATGAGAAAAAGATTTGTTAAAGTGGTGCTTTTTGGAGCATTGGCACTCGCTACCACGACGTCTTTCATCAGCTGCAAAGACTATGATGATGACATCAAGCGTATCGATAACGAAATCGGCCAAATCAACAAAAGCCTCGATGAACTTAAAACCTCTATTGGCAACAATGGGATTAAAAGTGTAACCTATGATGCAGCTACTGGAAAGCTGACTATCGTTGATGCTAACGATAAGAGTTCTTCTTGTACGATTGCACAAAATTTGCCGGAATATACTATAGAAGTAGTTGGTGGTAAGGTTGTACTGAAAAAGGGTGGACAGGAAGTTTCTTCTGCAGACCTTCCCGCAGCAACTGCCGGATTCGATCCTGCAAAATTGACTGTAAATGCTGGAGGCGAAGTATTGTATGATGGTGCTAAGACAGGTGTTAAGGTTCCTACCAGCAGCATTGCCGTAATAGAGAAAGACGGCGCAGTTGTAGGCTATACCTTTACTATTAACGGTGTAGAATATCCTTTCTATGTAGCTGATGCTTTGCCTTTGACAAGCTTGGTATTTAAACCGGCTGCTTATCTGAGCGGTGTTGAAGCTATGAAGGCTGCTAACTTGACTTACACTAAGTGGGCTAAGAACGCATATACATTGAGTGCTGTTGGTGAAACTTGGCAAGCACCCGTTGCTGCTGCTAAAGCTAGCAATATTACTCCTGATATGGTTGCTTACTATCATGTAAGTCCGATTGGCGTTACTATGAAACAAATCTCTAAGTTAGTATTAACTGCTGATGATAAAGACTTCATTGGTACCCGTGCTGCTTTTGCTATCGGTGATGTAGATCTGAGCAAATGTTCTATCGAAGATGGTTTGTTGAGAGTTGTATTCAATGGTAACAGCGAATCTATCCAGAAAATAGATGCTTCTAAGATTACTGTGATGAACTTGAAAGCTACCGTTAATGTAAATGGTGGAAGCAAGACAATCCAGTCTGACTATGCTGCTATCTACAAAACAGTGATGAAAGACTTTGTTTTGGCTAATGCTAAATCAATCGCTACTCCTGATAAGGCACACTTGTATGGTGCAGACAACCAACGCAATTTGATTGGTAAAGCTGAAGATGCAATCAAGGCTGATCCGATGTGTGAAGTTGCTTATGACAATACTAAGGGTATTGACTTGAAGGATTATGTTGAAACTCATTATAAAGAGTTTGCCGACAAAGAAAAGACTCAAGGTGAACAAATTGGTACTGAAAAAACACTTACCAACGCTCAGTTAGCTGACTACGGTTTGAAGCTGGTTTACACTTTATCTGATTACTATCAGGGTGAAGAAAACAAGACTAACCAAAGTTCATTCGCAAAATTGAACGGTAGTGTATTGGTGGCAAGCATCGAAGGTGTAACTGAAGCTCCTATCGCTGCTGTAGGCCGTATGCCTTTGGTTCGCGTAGAATTACAAAGAATTTCTGACGGTGAAGTTGTTAATGTTGGTTGGATCAAGGTTAAGATCACAAGAGGTGATGTTGCCGGTCTGAACTGGACTAAAGATTGTGGTAACTTCAACTTGAGCTGCAACGATCAGAAGTACACTGTACAGTATATGGAAATGAACATTAATATCTATCAGAAGCTTGGTTTGACTAAGGCTGACTTCCACGCAATCTATGAATTGGATGTAGATGTAAATGGAAATGCTAAACTGAAAGCAACTGATGATGGTGTTGTATCTCCGTTGACTGATGCTGATGCAGATCGTGAAACTATCTGTCTGAAGTGGACTTTGACTCCGTTTGATGCATTGAACGCAATCAATAAGAAAGAAGGCAAAGTAACTGCTACAGCTACTTACAAACCGAAGAATGATGATTCTCGTGGCAATGTAACTATCACATTCACTGCTGTTGTTAATTCTCCTTCTGCAAGCTTCGATGCTGGTAGCAAGATCGCTGAATACTGGTATAACACCATGAGCGGTATCAGAATCAACACTGTAGTTCCTGGTACATTGACTAATGACTGTGCATTCATCTCTGATATGGATAACGTATTCGTAGGCAACAAACCTTCATTCAAGTTGAACAATGCTGCAAGCGAAGACTTCCAGATCAAGAATGTAACTTACAAGTATATCTTTGCTAGCAAGAACGAAAAAGTTGAAGCTTTGGGTAACGACGGTGTAACTTATGTATTGCATGTTGCAAGTGAAACTTTATTGCAGGCTGCTCCGAAGGGTAGTGTTGCTTATAAAGATGTAGCTAAGATTAACCAGGCTACTGGTGAAATTGCATACCAGGATAATGCTGTTGCAAAAGCAATCTTGAATACTTACTCTCATAGCGAAACTCCGTTCAGCGCTAAGGTTGATGTTATCTTGACTAACAAGTGTGACATGAACTTGCCGATGACTGATGGTGAATTCGATGCAGCATTCTTGCGTCCTGTTAACGTATTCCCGAACACTGGCAAATACTTCGTTGATGGTAAAGATGCCGGTTCTTCAGTGAAGATGCTTGACTTGGTTTACTTGACTGACTGGAGAGATTACAAGTTCGAAAAGACTGCTGATTACGATGGAACTACTTACTATAATTACTATGGTGTACAATCTATCGCAATTGACAAGGCTAACATAACTTGTGACTTGAATAAGGGTGACCTCGAAACTCAGAAGTTAGCGAAAGTAACTGATCAGATCGTTATCGATCAAACAGGTGCTACAGCTCATCCTTACGGTACAATTACTTACACAAACAACACTAATAACGTTCAGGCATTCAAGGTTAAGATTCCTGTAATCGTTACTTATAAGTGGGGTACTGTGAAGACTGCAGTTTATATGGAAATCAAGAAAACTGAAGGAAACTAATTCTGGATCTCAAATAACCAGTAATATAAGAAACTCGTCTGTGAAGATAGGTCTCACTTTCACAATCGTGAAAAGTAAAACATGTTATGATGGAGGATGTCCCAAGCGGGGGCATCCTCTTTTTTCATGATCTTGCTTTTTCAGATTGCAATATTCATTACTTAGAAAAATAATTGATTATGAAATTAAAAAGAAATCTTTTGCTTTTTGCTTTAAGCCTGAGTACTCTGGCTGCTTTAGGGCAAACTGCTTCTTCAAAACAGATTAACGGGGATGAAGAAACTGTTTTTACTCCGCATTGGTATATGCAAGTTCAAGCGGGCGCCGCACAGACAGTGGGTGAAACCGGACTTGAAAAACTTATCTCTCCAGCGGCAGCTCTTTCAGCCGGATACAAGTTCACTTCCCTGTGGGGAATACGTGCGGGTATCAGTGGATGGCAAGCAAAAGGCACGTGGGCAGTTCTTCCGGATGCTTATAAGTTCAACTTTCTGCAAGGGAATGTAGATGCAACACTCGATTTGAGTAATCTGTTTTGCCGTTATAACTGCAAGCGCTTTTTTAATGCTTATATGTTCTTGGGTGCGGGCATTAACGGAGCGTTCAATAACGATGATGCCATTGCATTAGATAATGCCGGTTACAGCGGGGAGTATTTATGGAAGGGTAAAAAAGTATTTTTTGCCGGCAGAGGCGGATTGGGTGCAAACATGCGCTTAAGTAACTGTGTATCTTTCAACATCGAAGTAAATGCGAACGTCCTCTCTGATAAATTCAACTCTAAGAAAGCGGATAATCCGGATTGGCAATTCAATGCATTGGCGGGATTAACTTTCAAGTTTGGAAAAACCACAAAAAGAACCAATGTTGTGCGTTATGAAACGGCTCCGTTGCCCGTAGAAGTGGTAAGAGAGGTTAAAGAAGAGGTAATTGTACCGGTCGAAGAGAAGAAAATAGAAGTAAAAGAAGAGATAAAACCGTGGACCGAGCATGTCTTTTTCAAAATAAATTCAGCTGTAATACGTCCCTCCGAAGAGAATAAGCTATTGAACCTGATAGCTTTCCTAAAGAAAACTCCGGAGATGAAAGTTACTGTATGCGGATATGCGGATAAGGCTACCGGTACGCCTGCTATTAATATGCGCTTGTCTAAAGAACGTGCGCAAGCTGTGGTAAAGGTATTGAAGAATAGCGGCATTGCATCCGATAGAATTATACTCGATTTTAAGGGCGATACAGTTCAACCATTCTCAGTGATCGAAGAGAACCGCGTAGCTATCTGTGTCACCGATAAGATAAATTAATACCTTCATCGGTCCCATTTATGATATAAATCCCTATCTTTGTGGCGCTTTTTAGCTAAAAATAAGATTCAAATTAATTTAGATACAACAGAAAATGGCACAAGAAGACGTTTTTAAGAAACTCGTATCGCATTGCAAGGAATATGGTTTTGTATTCCCTAGTAGTGATATTTACGACGGACTGGGAGCCGTATATGACTACGGTCAGATGGGTGTGGAATTGAAAAATAACATCAAGCAATACTGGTGGCAAAGTATGGTGCTGCTGCACGAAAACATTGTCGGCATCGATTCAGCTATCTTTATGCACCCCACTATCTGGAAAGCCAGCGGACACGTAGATGCTTTCAATGACCCTTTGATTGATAATAAAGACTCTAAGAAACGTTATCGTGCCGATGTATTGGTAGAAGATCAGCTTGCTAAGTATGATGACAAGATAAATAAGGAAGTTGCTAAAGCCGCTAAGAAGTTTGGTGATGCTTTTGACGAAGCTCAGTTCCGCAATACAAACGGACGTGTGTTGGAACACCAGGCTAAACGCGATGCTTTGCACGAACGTTTTGCCAAGGCTTTGAACGACAACAACCTTGACGAACTTCGTCAAATTATTGTTGATGAAGAAATCGTTTGTCCTATCAGTGGTACAAAGAACTGGACGGAAGTACGTCAGTTTAACCTGATGTTTTCTACAGAAATGGGTTCTACCAGCGATGGTGCTATGAAGATTTATCTTCGTCCGGAGACTGCACAGGGTATCTTTGTAAACTACCTGAATGTACAGAAGACCGGTCGTATGAAGATACCTTTCGGTATTGCACAGATTGGTAAAGCATTCCGTAATGAAATCGTGGCACGCCAATTCATCTTCCGTATGCGTGAGTTCGAACAGATGGAGATGCAGTTCTTCGTAAAACCGGGAACTGAACTCGACTGGTTTGCTAAGTGGAAAGAAACTCGTCTGAAATGGCATAAAGCTCTTGGTTTTGGTGATGACCATTACCGTTTCCATGATCATGATAAATTGGCTCATTATGCCAATGCTGCTACAGATATTGAATTCTTGATGCCGTTTGGTTTCAAAGAAGTGGAGGGTGTTCATAGCCGTACGAACTTTGACTTGTCTCAACACGAGAAGTTCTCCGGAAAGAACATCAAGTATTTCGACCCTGAAACCAACGAAAGCTATGTGCCGTACGTTATTGAGACCTCTATCGGTGTAGACCGTATGTTCCTCAGTATCATGTCTGCTTCTTATTGCGAAGAGCAATTAGAAAGCGGTGAATCTCGCGTAGTATTGAGATTGCCTGCTGCACTGGCACCGGTGAAACTGGCTGTTATGCCATTGATTAAGAAAGATGGTCTGCCTGAGAAAGCGCGCGAGATCATCGACGACTTGAAGTTCCACTTCCATTGCCAATACGATGAGAAAGACTCTATTGGTAAGCGTTACCGTCGTCAGGATGCCATTGGTACTCCGTTCTGTGTAACGGTAGACCACCAGACTCTGGAAGATAACTGCGTGACTTTGCGTAACCGTGACACGATGGAGCAAGAACGCGTAGCTATTTCTGAACTGAACAATATCATTGCAGACCGTGTAAGCATCACATCGTTGCTGAAAACGTTGCAATAATAAATAATATCAAAATTAATAGTTAGATGAAGAAAACCATCCTTTTGTTTTTGCCTTTCTTGTTATTCTTGGCAGGTACATTCGTTTCTTGTGAAGAAGTGAAGGAAGTAGGTAAGTATGATAACTGGAAAGAACGTAATCAAGCGTTTATTGACTCAATAAAGCATGAAACGGGTGATATGTATGTGGCTACAATGGAGGACTTAAAGAAGGTTCCTGAAGGTGACCTGTTTGCTATTGAAACTACAGCCGGTACAAGTAACGGACGTCAATATGTCTATTGTAAGAAACTGGTGTCAAATACTACTGGTGAGCTTCCTATTTATACAAGTAATGTAACCACATACTATTATGGTACTTACATTACAGGCGATGAATTCGATGGTTGTTTCAAAGGCTATGGAGCACTCGACCGGATTATTACAAAACCATTGAAAGAGCCGACTCCGTTTGATGCAACTTCTTCCTTTGCGGTTAATCAGGTAGTTGCAGGCTGGACTGCAGCTTTGCAGTATATGCGGGTAGGCGAACGTTGGATGCTGTATATTCCATGGGAAAGCGGATATGGTACGTCAGATTATACTCCGTATGGTTCGACAAAAACGATACCGGGTTATTCTGTATTAACATTCGATTTGATATTGAAAGGCATTAATTAAAGACTCGGTCTTTATAATGGTAACTGCTTCTATAAAGAAGAAGTTACCTAAAGAATTGCACCTCAAAAGTTGATTATAAAACTTTTGAGGTGCATTTCTTTTTTTGTACTATAGCTTTGGTTGTTTTAGTGAATATTCTGCAACGGAGTGGCTACATGCGGATAACCGTTTTCAAACTATTCATGAAGAAGTAATTAATTATCTGCTATCGCGATTAACATAAGCTTTTATGAGATTATCCATTATCTTTTCACTACTTTTGCATAAGTGATTGATAACGTTCAACCATGGTTGAATGATATTCCGACGAAGGTTGAACGAACGTCCGGCGATGGTTGGAAAATCTCTTTACCATGGTCGAACGGTGATGATTGCTTGTGTATAATGTGATAATCCCTTATGTTTAACAGGATAATCCTTTGTGTGTAACGGGATAATAGTATGTATCTGATAAATCAATAGACTATGGCTATACTCTTTGAATGGTATGAAAATCCGGTGGCACCGCATCAGCCGAAGGAGAAAAGACTCCATGCACGTATCATACTGAATGGTAAAGTGGAGACAAAAGATTTGAAGTCGATTATTCAGAAACGCAGTTCGCTGTCGGAGGCTGATGTATCGGCGGTGCTTGAGGCGTTGAGCGACGTTATGGGCGATGAACTTCGCGAAGGGCGGCAGGTGCATCTGGATGGTATCGGTTACTTCTATCCCTCGCTGGAATGTACGGAAGAAATAACCCCTGATACGCCACGGCGCAACGAAAAGGTGAAACTGAAAGCTATCCAGTTCCGTTCGGACCAGCAACTAAAAGATTCCATCGGTCCGGTGAAGTTGCGCCATAGCCAGTATTCAAGGCATTCCGGTAATTTGACTGAAGAAGAGATAGATGTGCGGCTCAAAGAGTATTTCAGCACCAATCAGGTATTGACGCGAAGAGATTTTCAAGGTCTTTGCAAGTTGACTAGAACGACTGCCGCCGACCGCCTGCGCAAGTTGCGTGAAGCGGGAAAACTGAAGAATATCGGACTACGAACACAGCCCATCTATGTGCCGATGCCGGGTTATTACGGTGTATCGCACGATGTGGTTCCCGGGCAGTAAGGAAGTTATGAGTTATAACATATAACTCATAACTTCTTAAGGATTATATTTTCTTCTTCAACTCCTTGGCCCAAATTTTATACCCTTCCTCATTCAGGTGCAGCCCTTCGTTGGTAAGTTCAGGGCGAAGTGCATTTGTTCCTTTTTCGGTGAAAAGCGGAAAGAGATTGACGAAGGTGATGCCTTTCTCACGGGCTAATGCTTCTAGTCCGGCATTGATTTCGGGGATCATGGCTGATTTACCTTCCAGCTTCTTCCAGCGACCGAAACTTTCATTGATGGGTAGCAGGCTTTGCAGATAAACTCGGGTATCGGGCGACTCTTTGCGAATGCGATCTACTACCATGCCGATGTTGTTGATAATTCCGTTCGTGGTGGAGTCTTGTGAAATATCGTTCACGCCGATAAGTAAGAAGAGTTTTGCGGGATGACCGGGTAATATCTGATGAAGGCGATCGTAGATGCCCATTACGTTGTCGCCACTGATGCCACGATTACGAACGTTCTTGTTACCGAGGCGTTCTGCCCAATCTTTTCCGCCTTCGGTCAGGCTATTGCCCAACATAACGATATCTTTGCTCGTGATGGCGGGTTCGTCCATGAATTGAAGGAAGCGTTTGTAATAATGATCGGTGTATATATGCGGAGTTGGATAGATAGAAGCAGCTACGGCATTGGCAACCAGTGAACGCAAGCGTACAGTACTATGTCCGTCCTCTGGATGTACGGCATTAATCAGGAAGATAACAGAAGTATCGTTGTCAGGGTCGATAACGATAGAAGTTCCTGTATATCCGGTATGGCTGTAAGTATTCGGACTGAATAAATCTCCATTATTCGAGGCGTAGGCAGTGAAGTTATCCCAGCCAAGGGTACGTCCTAGAGTTGCGGTAGCACGGGGTACTGTACGCATGGCTTTTACACCGAGAGGGCTGAGAATGCGATGACCGTTCCACTCGCCACCGTTTTGCAGGGCGGCACAAAGAACAGCAATATCTTCAGCACAAGAGAATACACCGGCATTACCACTGATACCGCCGTTCAATACACGCGCTAACGGATCGTGTACTTGTCCGCAAAGGACTTGCCCGTCGGGTTGTTTCTCTGTTGGGGCAATGAGGCTATGCCAGTCGCCTTCGGTCAGGCTTGCCCAGTGAGCATCGGCGGTATTGCTCCATTTTCCGGATTTGTCGCGTTGGCAAGGCAAGTAATCGGTGTGATCCATGCCAAGCACATCGAAGAGGTTTTCACGGGCAAACTCACGTAAAGACTTTCCGCTGATGGTTTCAATGATATGTTGCAGGGTGATGAAGTTCAAACAGCTGTATTGAAAGTCGGTTTGCGGTTCGAAGTCGCGCTTGCAAGTGGCAATGTACTCCATTAGGCCGTCAGGATTGGGCGAACCGTATTTCTTTTCCAACTCTGCTGCGGGAGCGTATGGAGGCAAGCCGGAGGAGTGTGTCATCAAATCGGCAATGCGGATGGTTTTCTTAGACTTTCCGTCTTCACTCTCCCAACTTTTGAAGTTGGGGATATACATGCTGACGGGATCGAGCATGCGGAGCTTGCCTTGTTCTGCCAATATCATAGTGCAGACAGCTGTGCTCATTGACTTGCTGCAAGAAGCCATGTCGAAGATGGTGCTGACAGTCATTGGCTCTACGTTAGGGTAGATGCGTTTGTTGCCGTATGCTTTCAGGTATGCCATTTTGCCACCTCGCACTACAGCTAGTACGGCACCGGGGATATTCTTGTCGGCAATGGCTTGCTCAATGGCTTTGTCGGCATACATCAGTTTACGTGAGTCCATACCCACTTGTTCCGGGGCTACCCGTTGCAAGGGCTGTGCACTGGCTTGCAAGGCAAGTGCAAAAAGAATCAAAGTGGAGAGAATGTGTTTCATACTATTTAATTGTATTATTTACCTCGATAAGCATCACATGCTTTTTTTACAGAACCGTGCATGAGTAACAGAGCCTTCGCTTTGCCATAATCCAGTCCGAGTTCCTCGACAATCATGCGAGTACCACGGTCTACCAACTTCTGATTGCTGAGTTGCATATTAACCATCTTGTTGCCTTTCACACGTCCCAGTTGAATCATAACAGAAGTCGTAATCATATTCAGAATCATCTTCTGACCTGTACCTGACTTCATACGTGAGCTTCCGGTTACATATTCCGGTCCTACAATCATTTCGATGGGTACGTCTGCTTCGGCTGCCATTGGCGAATCGGGATTGCTGGTAATACATCCGGTAAGTATTCCGTGTTCACGTGCTTCATGCATGGCTCCGATTACGTAGGGAGTCGTTCCGGAAGCGGCGATGCCGATCACCGTATCCTTGTCCGTAATATTGCGCTCTACCAGTTCTTCCCAGCCACGAGTGACATTGTCTTCGGCATTTTCCACAGGGTTGCGCAAGGCGGTATCGCCACCTGCTATCAGACCGATGATTAATGTAGGAGGCATGCCGAATGTAGGTGGTATTTCCGAGGCATCGAGAACACCGAGGCGACCGCTAGTGCCGGCACCCATATAGAAGATACGTCCACCTTGTTTCATGCGGGGGACAATCTGGGTTACTAACTTCTCTATTTGAGGGATTGCTTTCTGCACAGCAAGTGCCACCTTCTGGTCTTCTGTGTTGATATCTTCCAGAATTTCATGTACAGACTTCTTTTCCAAGTCAGTGTAGAGCGAAGGTTGCTCTGAGATTTTTTCGAATGCCATAGAATAATGATTTAGTGATTAGTGATTAGTGATTTGTGAGGCCTGGCTGTGATACTTTATCAGTCCTTCCATCGGGCTTTTGATGATGGTGCCCAACTGGATGCCCATTTCCTGTGCGGCTTCCTCCAACACTTCCTTGTAGTGGAAAGCTACTGAACCGATCATGTGTACCTTATTGTGCTGATAATCATATTGCATGACATTGCGTTTCAGAAAAGCCTTGAAACTATTCAGTACAAGTATGCGTACACAAGCCTCATTCAGGTTCTGTGCAAGAAATGGAGACAGACTTGCCAGGAAGCGGTTGGGGAACGGCTCGCGATACACACGGTGGATGATATCGGCAGGAGTCAGATTAAACTGGGTCAGGAACTTTTCTTTCAGTTCCGGTGTCGTCTGATTCTTAAGGATATCGCCTACCAATAGCTTACCCAGGCAAGCACCACTACCTTCGTCTCCTAATATAAAACCTAATGGGGAGACATTGGTCACAATCTCTTTTCCATCATAATAACAAGAATTGGAGCCTGTGCCCATGATGCAGGCAATACCGGCATTATGTCCGCATAGTCCGCGTGCAGCTGCCAGCATGTCGGTGCTAACTTCCACTTCACCTTTAACTTTGAGGTGTTTGGTTATGGCGCGATGCACCATTCCTATTTTATCGGGGAATCCACAGCCGGCTCCGTAAAAATAGACGGCGTCCAACTCGTTTGATTTTAACTGAGGTAGAAGTGCGGTTGCTATCTCATTACTGATTTCCTCTTCCGACTGGAAGAATGGATTTGTTCCTTTTGTGAAAATCTGCTGGAGAGGTACTCCGTTCTCTACTAAACACCAATCGGTTTTAGTAGAGCCACTGTCTGCTATTAGAATCATATCACTATATCTTTATATATATTTTCCGTTTGTAAAGTTGATAACCGATACACCAGTTGATGGCGACGAACAGTAAGGCATAAGCCAGCGAACCACCCGTATCACCAAATAAAGGTGTGAGGAGTATCTTGTAAAAGAAGCCGTGTATGCTGATGCTTCCATCCTCCCATGGGAAACTGATGCTTCCGAAGAGGATACTCAGTACGCCACCCAGTACGTACATAAACAGCGGATTTACGCCGAATGACTCGAAGAAGATACACCACTTCTTGTACCCTTTCACATCAATGATCCAGATGAGCAGTGCCAGGAAGCTGGATGCAAGACCGCAAGTGACGAGTACAAAGGTAGGTGACCATATCTTTTTACTGATAGGGCATCCGTAGCTCAGCAAAAAACCGGAGAAGGTAAGGATAACACCTACCAGGAATAATGTGATGAGTTGTGAATTGAGGAAAGTGGCACGGTCTTCCGACTTGTTGCCATCCAGCATCAAGCGTCCTACGTAGAAGCCTAACAAAACATGTGCGATAGCGGGAATAGTACTTAATACTCCTTCCGGATCAATGCCATTGTCTTTGTACATGTGTGCAGGGGTAAGGATGGCACGATCGACAATAGACAGGATATTTGTTTCATTGTAAGCAAAGCCATTGCCGAATACCAGCAGGATGAAATACCCCAATAACAAAGTTACAATGAGGTAGGGGATATATCGGTGCTTGAGGGTCAGTGCAATGATAGCAGTTGCTCCGTAGCACAGTGCCAGACGTTGCATGACACCCAATATACGCATGCGGTCGAAAGTCCATACGGACGCCCAAAGGTTTTCACCGAAGCTGAGGTCTTCGGGGGCGGAACTCCAATAATAGCAGAACCGTGAGAACCAACCGATAGCCATACCAATGATGAATATAACGATGGTACGTTTCAGTATCTTCATAGCGGCGGCGTGACTGAATTCGAAGTTGTACTTCTTCAGTGAGATGTAGGTCGATATACCCATAATAAACATGAAGAAGGGGAAAACCAGATCTGTGGGGGTCAATCCTATCCATTCGGCATGTTCTAAGGGAGCATAGATATGTCCCCACGATCCCGGGTTATTAACCAGAATCATGCCTGCGATGGTTACACCTCGAAGGATATCGAGGGCGAGTAGGCGTTTGTTCGTTTTTGGACTGTTCATGAGGCTTTGGTGTGTTAGTTATTTAGATTTTGCTACTGTACATTGATCTACCAGATAGACGATAGATACGTATGGAATGCCCGAATTGGTGGTCAGTCCGATTTCGCAGGTACGGCTATTGGAGTAGCCGATGCTTATTCGTGCTGCTTCTATTTGGGGGCGAAGTTTACGTAAGGCGTATGTGTTAAGCTCGGGATAGGTGAAACCCCGGTCACCGGCAAAGCCACAGCAACCCACTTCTTCGGGGATAACTACATGGCTGGTACAGAGACGGGCAAGGGCGATAATGGTATCTGCCAATCCCATTTTCCGCATGGAACAGGTGATATGTAGGGCGATGGTACGGTCAGACGGGGTAAAGTCCAACTTATCCCGCAAGAAGGTATATATGAATTCGGCGGGCTCATAAAGCTTCATCTTCTTGATGGTTTCGCGCATGCGGTGCAAACAGGGGCTTTGGTCGCATAACACGGGATATTTGCCTTGTTCGCTGGCTTCCCAAAGGGCAGCTTCCAGCTCGGCCGATTTGCAGTCGGCAATATCCAGCATACCTTTGCTCTCCCAGATAGTGCCGCAACAAAGGTTTTCCATATTCTTTGGGAAGATTACTTCATAACCGGCTTTCTGCAATAAAGAAATCATCTTATTGACCAATGGCTGTTCTACAGACGATTTCTTGGGCAGACCCATTGTCTGATTAATACAGCTGGGGAAATAGACAACTTTGTTTAATGAAGAATGAGGAATTTCTTCCTTCTTCATTGAATAGGCTCTCGGCATGGCGGGAGTCCATAGAGGGACACCAAGAGCATTGTGCATACCTTTTGTAATGCTACTCATGGTTTTGGTGCCGAGGATGCTGTGACCGAAGTCGGCAAGGGTCAGTACAGGGCGGAGTACACTCTTGATACCGGCAAAATGCTTGGCGGCGTAGTTTCCTGCTTTGTAACCCAGACTATTGATAGGCAGGGCTTCTTGTCGGATGACGTGAGTGAGGTCACCAGTGTTGATATCCATGGGACATGACATCGAGCACAATCCGTCTCCCGCACAGGTTTGGTTGCCGGGGTAGTTGTATTGTTTCTCCAGTAGGGCGAGGCGTTGCGGGTCATCGCCACTTTGCTTCAGACGTGAAATCTCACGTTGCAATACGATGCGCTGGCGTGAGGATAATGTGAATCCGCAGGAGAGGCAATTTACTTCGCAGAAGCCGCATTCAATGCAGCGATTGACTTTGGTTGCCGGACTATTATCGCTCAGAGGAATAAGTGGCAACGGCTTGAAGTTCTTGATATGGCATTGAGGATCGTCATTGAAGATGACTCCCGGATTCAGTAAGCCTTTGGGGTCGAAAAGATCCTTGACGGCTTTCATAACATTAAAAGCAGCATCTCCCCATTCATAGCGGACAAATGGAGCCATGTTGCGCCCGGTGCCGTGTTCGGCTTTCAGGGAGCCGTCGTATTTGTCAACTACTAAGGTCTTGACGTCGTTCATCAAATCTTCGTAGCGTTTCACTTCGGCCGGCGTGCTGAAAGATTGGTTGATAATAAAGTGATAATTGCCTTCCAAGGCATGTCCGTAGATGCAGGCATCGTCGTAGCCATGACGGGCTATGAGCTGTTGCAGTTCTGCCGTAGCTTCGGGCAGGTCTTCTATATGGAAGGCGATGTCTTCGATCAGGCAAGTGGTTCCCGGTTGGCGGGTGCCGCCCACTGAGGGGAAGATACCGGAACGGATAGCCCAGTATTTGGAATATTCCTCCGGTTTGTCTGTGAAATGTACGGGAATATAGGTTTCAAAAGCATTTAATGTGCTTTCTATTGCGGCAATGTTCTGTTTTAGTTCATCCGGGGTACAAGCCTTGGTTTCGGTCAGTATGGCGGTTAATCCGGTTTCGTCGCCCGGTTCTACGCCGGGGAGGACGGATGAGGCAACTTCGCCTTTGTAACGCAGGAAGATGGGGTCGTTGACGGAGGAAAGGCTTTTGTAATCAAGCAATTCGGCACCTTTTACAATCCACTCGTCTTTCTCATTGGTCAGTTTCTTGAGGGCTACTACCGCACGGCAGGCATCTTTAATACTCTTGAAATAGAGCATGGCGCTTGCCTTGCAGGGATAGTCGTATTCAGTCTTCATGGTGACTTGCGACAGAAAAGCCAAGGTTCCTTCCGAGCCTACCATGAGGTGAGTGATTATATCGAACGGATCGTCAAAACACACGAAAGGCAGGATATTGAGTCCGGTAACGTTTTTAATGGAGTATTTATAACGGATGCGTTCTGCCAGTTTCTCATCAGCACGTACTTGGTCGCGAAGATTGCAGATATGACGGATGAAGTCACGATGGGTCACTTCGAAAGAGGCGCGACTGACGGGGTTACCGGTGTCCAGCAGGGTACCGTCCGCCAGTACGATACGGGCGGAGAGGAGTACTTTGTCACTATTGGCATGCGTGCCGCAGTTCATTCCCGAAGCATTGTTCATGACGATACCTCCTACCATAGCACTTTTTACACTGGCAGGGTCCGGTGCGAATTTACGTCCGTAGGGTGCTAGCAGTTCATTTACCCGTTGCCCGATAATACCCGGTTCAAGGGTGATTTGTTCGTGATCGTCAGAAATGGAATATTTTTCCCAGTGCTTGCCGGCTACAATAAGGATAGAATCGCTGATGGCTTGACCGGATAGACTGGTTCCTGCCGCCCGGAAGGTGACGGGCAGACTGTAACGGTCGGCAAGCTTCAATAGCTCGGAGACTTCACCTTCTTCCGTCGAACGGATTACTATCTGGGGGATGAGACGGTAGAATCCTGCATCCGTACCCCATGCCAGCCGGCGAAGTTCGTCGGTGTAAATCCTTTCTTGCGGAATGAATTTCCGGGCTTCCTGCAGGAAATCTGTGTAACTGCTTTTTACCATGATAAATACTCCTTCCTTTTTCTTATATATTTTCTTTCCTATCCCTGTATGCCCTCTCAGAAGTATCTGTAGGGCAGTATTGGAGAAGGCCTCAGTGAGATACGTATGTCACCACCTATGAGATACCGTATGTCATACCTCATGAGATACAGTATGTCATCACCCATGAGATACGGTATGTCATGACCAGTGAGATACGTATGTCTTTTACCACCTACTCCGGTGTCAGAAAATCTGCCTAATTCTTATCTATATAGATAGTACTTCTTCGACAATCTTCTGAAGTCTTCTGCATCCTTATACCAATAGTCGCGTATATCTTCCCAACGATTACGTTTCGAGAAGCGTTCGCGTATCTGTTTCGAGCCACTCACTTTGTCGAACATCGAGAAGCGTCCCTTGTCTGCATGGTCGAAGACGGCACGGTCCGGATAGAGTGCGGCTACTTCCTGCATCACCAGGAACTGAATATCACTCAGCGGTGCTTTGCCAAAGTCCATGATGTGTACTTGTACGCCTTGCAACAATTCTCCCTGACCTACGCTGTAGAAGGGTTTCAGATACATCGGTCTGAATACCACTCCCGGAACTCCCAGTCCGTTGAGGTTATTGGCAAGCTTTTCTGCCTCTACCCAAGGTGCGGCAAACATCTGGAACGGAATAGTATAACCTACTCCGATAGACATATAGCCCAGTTCACCAAGAATACCACTGACGGGGTAGAAGAATGCTGAATGTGGATGTGGAATGTGGGGAGAGGAGGGAACCCATTGCAGTCCGGTCTGTGTGTAATCCATCCGGCGCTTCCAACCTTTCATCTTTACGACTTGTAAGTTGCATTGTTCTCCATCTTTCAACATCTTTTCTCCGTTCAACATCAATGCTAACTCACCGCAAGTGAGCGCGTAAAGGTACGGAATTTTAAATTGGCTGACAAAAGAAACGCAATCATCTTCTGTCAGGTTGCCTTCTATCTTCAGTCCGCCTACAGGGTTGGGGCGATCCAGAACGATGAACTCCTTGCCATTTTCGGCAGCAGCTTCCATTGCCAACCCCATTGTACTGATGTAGGTAAAGGAACGGCAACCGATGTCCTGAATATCATATACCAATACATCGACGTCCTTCAACATCTCCGGCGTAGCCTTGCGTGTCTTTCCGTAAAGAGAATAGACGGGCAGTCCGGTGGAGGCGTCTTTGATGTCCGTAACATGGTCGCCGGCATGTACATCGCCACGCACACCATGCTCGGGGCCGTAAAGGGCGACCAGGTTCACATTCTTCGCTTCGTGCAGAATATCGATGGTCGACCGCATATTATTATCCACCCCGGTCGGGTTTGTAATCAATCCTACCCGCTTACCTTCCAGGCACTTGAAATTCTGCTCTTTCAGGACTTCGATACCGGTCTTTATTCTTATCTTTTGCGCCTGCATCCCCATACAAAGCATGCCCAGTAGCGCCAATACTATATATTTCTTCATAACAAATCACTAATCACTATTTTTTCCCATATTCCGGATCTATCTTCCTATCTGCAAAGATAGTAACGATCACCGTAGCAATGCAACACACTATTACCAACCAGAAGAAGTTGATATAGCCTACCGCTTCCTGAATGTATCCTGCGAACATACCCGGAATCATCATACTCAGCGCCATGAATGCGGTGCAGATGGCATAATGGGATGTCTTGAACTCTCCTTCAGAGAAGTACATCATGTAGAGCATATAAGCAGTGAAACCGAATCCGTAACCGAATTGCTCGATGGCAATGGCTGTTGAGATCGCAAACAAGTTCTCGGGTTGACCGATGGCCAAGTAGACGAATGTCAGACAAGGCAACGTCATACATCCCGCCATCCACCAGATAGAGCGTTTCAATCCAATGCGCGAAGCGAACAATCCTCCGAGAATACCGCCTGCCGTAAGGAATATCACGCCGATAGTACCATATACAATACCTACTTCCGCTGTAGAAAGTCCCAAACCTCCTGATTCTTTGCTTGCCACAAGGAAAGGCATACACATCTTGATAAGGAATGCTTCGGGCAAGCGGTAAAGCAACATGAACACAATGGCTAGTATCGCTCCCGGTTTGGTGAAGTAGGTGGCAAATGTGCGTCCGAACTCTACGAAGATAGCCTTTGCACTAGCTGTGCCTGTTGCCAGGGTGGACTTGTCGGCAGCCGGCCGGGGTATGGCAAAGAGGTGATAGAAGGTCACTGCACTAAACATGACGGCTGTAACCAGCATCGTGATAGTCCATGATAACGGGATATTGTCATACTTCAGTTCGATGGCACCGGCAATTGCTACGAGCACTCCTTGCCCGAAAATGGATGCCAATCGGTAGAAGGTGCTTCGGATGCCGACAAATGCCGCTTGGTCGCTTTGCTTCAGCGCCAGCATATAGAAGCCGTCAGCAGCAATATCGTGTGTAGCCGAGGCAAAGGCTGTGATGATAAACAGCAGCAGCGTTATTGTGAATAGGCTGATAGGTGTTTGTCCGGCTGCCATGGTCGCTTCATCGGGATGCGGAATAGACAGTGTAAGCAGGATGAATGCAATCGACATCAGTATCTGCATGGAGAGAATCCACCATCTTTTGGTCTTGATGATATCGACGAAGGGACTCCAAAACGGTTTGATAGTCCAAGGTAGATACAGCAAACTGGTAAATAACGCCATCTCACCATTGGGAACTCCCATCTTGGCGAACATCAGTACTGAGATGTTATTCACGATAAAGTAGGGAATACCTTGTGCAAAATAGAGAGTCGGTACCCATGCCCAGGGCGATATGTTTTTTAGGTTGTTCATGATATTGGCGTGTTAATTAGTTGTATAGCTTGTCAATGCTCGCTCCGATGTAGTAATGCAGAAGAATCGCATCATATTTATACCCTTCTTCGCCCATCACTGCAGCGCCTATCTGGCATAATCCCACGCCATGTCCCCAACCGGCTCCGGTAAGGATGAAGCGTCCGGGGATTCCTTCGGGCGAAACATCTTCCTTGTCTACCACGAAAGCGGAACTATAAAGGTGTGAGGTGGAAAGCGTGCGACGGATTTCCAATTCCTTTCCAATGGTAAGTGTCTTCTTGGTGCCGACAATCTTCAATTTCCAAATGCGTGCGGAGGTACCGCGGGCTATAGGGATAAGGTCGATAATTTGTCCATAGTCGATACCCGAACGTTTCAGAATGAGGGCTGAAAGCTCGTCTTGTGTATAAGTTACTTTCCAACGGTAGAAGTCCGTAGTCTCCTGATCGTAATTGTTGAGCACTTGAGAAAGTATCTTCTTATCTTTTGTATCGCAGAAGGATTCTGGTGCGATGCGAATCCAGCAGTTTGCATTCCTCTCTACGGTGAGGTCGGGCAAGAGCAGTTGCACAGTACTGTTATATTTCCTCTTTCCATATTCCGTTTTCCAGTCTCTTTGCTTCTGTAAGTAAGGATACTTCACATCTTCCCAGCAATATTGGAATTCTTCGAAAGCGCCGCCGCAACATTTGGAGAAACGGGCATCGCAAATCTTTCCATCAGACATCAGCACCTGTCCGCGTGTGGCGGCGATGGCTTGTTTCACGATCTCGGTCGAAGCGCGTGTAATGCCTTGGTAGCGTTGGCAATGGTCATCGGCACAAACGTCGAAACGGGTATGGTCTTCACGGTCGTACCAACGGATGAGTTCTTCTTCCGTTTGCGTCATAGCTGAATAAACGGTTTGTGCTGCTTCGATTTCTTTATTCTTTTGAATTTGCGCTAACAACCAACTACGGGAAATAACGGCATGTGCTTTCAGAAGTTCTAAAGAAGCGGTTGCACTCATCTCAGAAGAAATGACGCTGGTCAGATAGTCTTCTACATTGATAACATTGATACCGGTGAGCTTGCCATTTTCAACAATTACTTTCAAGGCACCCAAGAAGCGCTGGTCTTCCTTGCGCTCCCAGTGGAAATTGATGCCGATGGTAACATCTAACAGCTCAAAAGCATCTGTGGCTTCATGCAGAGGTTCAAACAGAAGTTCATTATACCGACGTCCGTTCCAGAGAATTTTACCTTCATCATAGGTCACTACTTGCTTGCCGCTGACTTCCGTTCCATCCATGAGATACGGATTCAGCAGGACGAACTCTATCTGAGGTTCGAATAGGATGCCTACATGTACTTTGGGCTCTTTCATACTATCTGTTTTTATTTAATCTGTTCTTTTATATGTTGTCTCAACTGGTGGAAATCAGTCTCCGAAAGGCAAACTTCACCAAGAATCCGTTGGATGTCTTCAGCAGTAATCTTCAGGAAATCCTTTTCTACCGGAGTGATAAACACACCACCTAAATCGACGGAAGCAGGACTACTCAGCAGATTGGCTTCACCCTCGGCCGTGTAGCAGGCAGGGCGATGCTGGGCACGAGGGAAGACGAATACAATCCATTTATCTGTTTCATACATCGCAAGCACATTCATCATCGGTTCTTCTTCACCGGGTTTCACGGTCATCGAGCGGTAAATGATGTCGAACAACTCCTTTGCAGCATTCTTATCGGCAGATTCAATGACCAGTGTGGCACGGGGGGCATCATTCAGATACCAAAGCTCCGCCTTTCCATAATCGGCAATTTTTCCTGCTACCTGGCTTCTCCAATCTTTCTCGATGGGCATAAAGCCTTTGTTTCCTGCCTGGAAGTGTGCATGATCGGGAGCGGAAGCACCACATTTGGGACCATTATAAAAGATGGTATAGTCCGATAAGGCTTGTGCTAAGTCCAGCATATCTCCGAAGCGAATGGCAATACGTTGGTCTACATGTTCCATCTCCGGTATCGTCAGATGACGAGGGAAGATGGGGAATGGATTGACCAGAATATTGTAATGTCCGTCAAAAGGAATCCCTTTCTGTACAGGCGGCAAGTTGGCGGGGCAGAGGAAGCATTTCCTTTCCCGGATAGACTTGCTATCTACCTTGGCACCGGAAGATACAATGCGGGCAGGGTTGAATTGTACTTTATAAGGGATGCCGTTTACATTCAATTCTTTCACCTTTACTCCCGAGAGAGCGGCATAGTTGTCGCGCGCCGTTTCCCAGGAAGCCAGCTGTTCGGTCAGAAGATGGTTTATCGTTTGATTCATTCTATTTATTTACGATTTAACGATTTACGATGTACGATTGGAGTTACTTCTTTTGGTTCATCGCTACCCGTGCTTGGAGTTCCCAGGTACGGATGCGGTCTTTGTACAAGTTGTGACCATTCATTTTCACAATATCCAGTGAAGCGTCAGAATTATCGTCCCAACGGCGGCAGAGATATATTACCTCATAAACTCGTCCTATCTGATACTGGCGTGAGAAGTTCAATCCCAGTGCATAGTCTTCGCCATAGCTAGTGTTGGGCACTTTCACTTCACGCAATACCGGTGTGTAGAAGGCACGGGGAGCACCCAGACCATTGATACGAAGCGCATTGTTGCGTCCGTTCTCCGGAGTCCATTCTTTATGGTCGATGATGCCCGGAGCGATCTCTTCCATTTGGAAATTAGTCATCATATAAGTACCTACCACCATGGCGCAGTTCTGTTCGTAGAAGGCGCGAACCATGATAGCCAGTGTTTGGTCATGGGCATATACGTCGTCGCTATCCAGTTGCACGGCAAACTTACCGCACTTAGGATGGTGCACACCCATGTTCCAGCAACCACCGATACCCAGGTCATTGCGTTCGGGGATAATATGGATGACTCTTTCGTCGTTCTTGAATTCGTCGATAGCCTCGGTGGTGCCATCTGTAGAATGGTTGTCGATGATGATAAGATTGTATTTGAAGTCCGTCTTCTGGTTCAATACGGATTGGATGGCGTCACGAATCGTGCGGATACGGTTGCGTACCGGAATGATGACAGAGGCTTCATACTCAAAGTTGCCCGCTGAGAATTCAATCTTCTTGAACTCAGGTGCCAGGTAGCCACCTATCTCTTTCAAATGTTCGGTACATGCCTGTTCCATCTCAATCTGACGATTACGATTCTTCGGGTCAACGTAGTCGAAGATCTTCTCACCACTCTTGCGAGTGTCATTTTCTACTTCGCTGTACAGATATTCGTTGATGTGTACCAAGTCTGCTTTCTGGCTCAATTTCAGACGCAAGTCATACAGACCGGCGAAGTCGTAATCCGATTTCATCCTTCCGGCAGCTTCTTTAAACTTCTTGGCGTCAAACAGGAGTACGGAACCGAAATTGAAATCATCTCTCAATGAACCGAATTGATAATCGATCACCGGTGCATTGGTTTGCTTGCCATCTGCTATTTGATAATGGTCGGCATACACCATACCTGCCTTGGAATCTTCAAGAATATGTATCATGCGTTCCAAAGCGAACATGCCCATTTCAAGGGTTGTCTCTTTGGTATAAAGCAATATATAATCACTTTTGGCTACTGTTGCAATCGCGTGCATAGTCGCGCTACTGTTAGGCATGTCTACAAACAGCACTTCGCAATCCGGAAACTCCGATTTCAATGAACCACTGGTGGTTATTAAACGGATCTCTTCTACGAGTTCTGTAGATTGAAGTCCTTTTACTGTCTTTTCTACCTGGTCTTTTCCTGCATAAGGAAGAAAGCAACTGATCTTTTTCATATATGTATTATTTCTTATATTTTCAATTCTTAATTCTTAAAAGTCCCACCTCTCCACTTGTCGCCGTGAAAAGGACCTCCCGTCCATTTAGTGGAACTACCGTGCTGATAAGGGAATTTCCTATTTTGTGTTTCCACAGTACCTTGCCGGTCTTGGCTTCCAGTGCGAAGATAAGTCCTTCTTTGGTACTGCCAAACATTACACCGTCTTTTTCTGCTTGCATGGAAGGAGCATGCTCGTAACCAAAACCTACATTGGCTGCCCACAACTCTTTCGGGGTGTCACCTTGAGTGGAATAGCAGACAATGCTATCGTTCATCGTTTTACTGTAAACACGTTCGTGGTCTTCGGACAAACCGATTGTTTCACGTACCATAGACTGGAAGGTGCGCCAAACGGTATCACCTGTCTTTAGGTCGATGGCGGTCATGGCACGTTGCGGATCTGTAATGAATACTTTCCCATTGGCGGCTACCGGCCATACGGCAGCGGGAGAGAAGTGCATACGGGTCAGTCCGCCGGTCCATTTCCACAGTTCTTTTCCGTCTGCTTTGTTCAGCGCGTACAGTGTATTATCCCATGCTCCGAAGATTACTTTATCTTCGGTAATCAATGGCTTAGTCT
Organism: Bacteroides sp.; assembly: GCF_030151085.1. Taxonomy (GTDB): domain Bacteria; phylum Bacteroidota; class Bacteroidia; order Bacteroidales; family Bacteroidaceae; genus Bacteroides. Next base: position 31,652 of record NZ_JASLER010000013.1, read on the forward strand.
CGATATAGCCTTTTACACCTGTGTAAGCCCAAATGACTTTTCCCGTATGTATATCTATCGCACGGAATGTATGGTCACTTGCACCGATATAAGCGATACCATTTTCAATGGCTACAGCTCCCAATACCGGTTCGGTAGCTTCTACTTTCCACAGGAGATTTCCGTCCTTTGCGTTCAGTCCATAGATGTGGCGGTCGGCAGAGCCGAATACAACAATACCTTCACTTACAGCCGGCGTTCCTACAATGCGTTTGCCGGATTCAAAGCTCCATAACTTTTTGCCGTTCTTCAATGTATAGGCTGTCAAGTGTCCCATATCGTCGCCGACAAATACTTTGTCTTTTTCTATGGCAGGCGAGCAATATATACCGGCACCGGTTTGAACAATCCACTGTTCTTTTACTTGCGGATAGGTTTTGTTTACAGTAAAGTCCGGGTATTTTTCCGCTTTACCATTACGATCATAATAAGGCTGAGTCAAAGAGAAAGCCGCCCATTGTTTTTTCGGTTCCCCGATACGTTGGGTATAAACTAAGATAGAATCGTTGGTTACTTCATAAATGCCATATCCTGGCTTGTCATCTTTATCTCGCAGATTACTGCGCATCAGAATACCGGGGATACCGTCATAACGCAAATCACGGTTACTATGATAATGCCCGCCAATCATCAGGCGAATGTTATAGGGGCGAATAGCGTCTGTTACATCGTACCAGTTGTCTACATCGCCATCCATTAGGGGGTAGTGGGTAACCAGTATCACCGGCTTGTCTTTCCCGGCTTTTTCCATTTCTTCCGTCATCCAGCGGATGTCTTGAGGAACTACATGCCCGTAAGCCATACGCATCAGCGGACCGGAATTAAACCCGAGGAACAAGAAACCTTTATGTTCGAATTCGAAGCGTTCACTGCCGAAGATTTCTCCGAATGCGGTACATCCTGAGTCACTCCACTTCGTTTCATGGTTTCCAAGGACTACATAATACTTCGTTTTCAGTAAGTCAAGGCATGACTTAACTCTTTCCATAGTGGCACGGTCGCCTTCTTCCGTAAGGTCTCCCGTAACCAGAACAAAATCAATGCTGTCGGTTGCATTAATTTGTGCTACCGAACGCAATAAATCCTCTGTAGGATTCGGATTGTTCGGGCTGAAATGGATATCCGTCAATTGGGCAAAACGGAATTTCCCATGCTGTGCCTGCACCCCGAGGGGAAGCAGACAAGCAATCAGGATGATTATTAACAGTCTTCGATTCATAGATGATGATTGGTTTTATAGATGTTACTTATTCTCGTTGAAGAACGTTAATACAGCTTTCATTAAAGCGTCTCTTTCAGAATCAGTGCGGATGGACTCGAAGGGAAAACCTAATACACAAGTCTTGTATGCACCTTTATATGCTACGCCGGCACTTAGATTATTCTCGGAATAACGCATAATGGTATATGCATCTTTGGTTGCCGGTTCAATCGCATCCGGTGCTTCTACTACGTATGAGTTAGGATTTAATTCGTTGTAGTAGGAGTAATTACCGGTAAGGGTAGCGAATGGAGAAGCTACACACTTCACTTTACCCATAATGGCAGCTTGACCTACACGCCATTTATACTTCAGTATGTCTGTGGCGAATTTCTTGTCGGTGTCGGCTATTGCCTTTTGCTCGGCTGTTTCAGCTTTGGCAAGACGGTTATCCCACAAATCTGTTCCCACGAATGCACCTGATACAAAGATATTTCCGCCTTGATTGCAATAAGCGGCAATGGCATCTTGCATAGGTTGGGTAAAGGTTTTGAACTCTAACGACTTGACTCCACCTCTACCCATCTTGGTTTGGCATTCTTTACCTAAGATAAGGTCGATGTACTTATAGTCATTTAAAATAGCCTGTCCTTTCTCTACAACTTCATCACTACAGGATACGAAAGAGTAACCGGCTTTTAAGATAGCGGAACCATGTACGGCAGGATAATCAAATGTATTTCCTGCAATAACCTGTGTTTCGTAATTGCTATAACTGTCTCCGAAACCCGAGGCGTCATCATCCATCCAGGGGATGGAACGGCGGTATTCTTTCATCTTGCCGATATAGCTGATATCTTTGACATAGGGCACACCGTGGTCTAAATCATCCAGGAAACCTGCAAGTAAAGTATCAGCAGGCGCGGCTGCAACAAAATCTGCCGGTGCACTGATGCGGTTGAAACCATTTATCACTAATACTGTACCCTTTGTATTGAAAGCACGTCCGGCTGATAACATTTCAGAAGGGAAACTTTTACCGCCCTTGTTGACTGCTACTACTTTGTAACTGCATACAACACCTGACGGAAGAATGGCACGGTAGCTATTCTTATCTACTAATACCCCATTATCGAAATCTCCGTCATCAATGCGAGTATATACAATGTATTTTTCTGCGGTGGCGGTAGGCTCCAAAGGATCGGCTACCGGTTGCCAAGTCAGTTCCACTTCATTTTCATTAATCAAGCGTAATGCCATGTGATCTACAGGAAGTGGTTGAACAACGTATTCCATGTTGTATTGTGAACAAAGGAATTGCAGCATGCCTTTATAGATGGCACGGCTTACGGTGAAGCGGAAACGCGGGTCCAATCCATAGCGCATATCTGCAAAATTCTGGTGGGAAAGCAGTTCCAATAACATGGTTGGCACGCGAGGTACACGGGCTTCATAATAAGATTGGTTCCACATGCCACGACGGGTCCAGCTCGGCTCATATTGTGTGCGGATATCCCGTACGATATTAGATTGGATCAAATCCGTCAAGTCGTGAGATAAATAACGTGATGCTCCATTGGAGAAAACTTTATTATATGCATCTGTATAATAGATACCGAGTGTTCCGATAATCGAATCATTCAATGTGGTACCTGCATCGGAGTGGAAAGCAAAAGCCATATTCACCGGGATATTCAACCCTTTTTCAGTAGGATTGACTGATGAACCGCCGGCGAGGTAATTTACCCAAATACCACGACTTTTATAATCATCTGTATAGTCGTTCTTACCGTGGCTATCGGAATATACGCTGTCTGGCATGCCAGCCCATTGCAACCAATAACGTGCACCCTCGCAGAAGCGGGGATAACCACTTACCTCCGGTAGTTGAAAGTTGAAAGTTGAAAGTTGAGAATGGGCTGCGCTGCCTTCGCCTGTCAGGTTCTGGGTGTCAGAGCTTTTCAGATTCTCCGTTGCACCTTCACTGGATATGGATCGGGCAATGTTTCCCATACCACCGCCAATCTTTACGGCGTCGGCAGTAACAACTTGACCGGCTTTAGCTGAAAGATTGCTTAGAGTTACTTTACATTCATCATTCTTTCCTGCATTGAATCCGAAAGTTCCAAGATAAATCCAAGTACCACCACCCATTTGCTGGTTCACTTTGAACCGGGTTACTCCACCTTTGTGGTGAATTGTATAAAGCGCATCGTCTGCACTGTTTGGAAGTGTTTGGTAGGAGACATACACTGCATATTGACCGGCTTGCGGAATTTCAGGAATCCATTCGGCAGTACTTTCTTTTCCTTTCTTGATTGTTTCGATAGTGCGGAACGTTCCCTCATTGAACGGATTTTCAAAATCGACATATTGGTTACGCAAGTGCGCAAAGCCATTACCGTTACCTTGCATCCATACCTTGTCGGCAATCTTTTCTGTATAGATGGAATGATTGTTGAGGCAACCGTCATTATCTACAATAATTTCTTCTGTCTGGCTGTCGCGCTCACGGGGTAGCAATACGTATGCGCCTGCATTTTCCAACATCGGAACAAGGAATGGTAATACATAACTTTGAGTATACAAATCTTCTACTGTTTGGAAGATACGTGCACGTTGCCATTCCCAACGCGTAAGTTTCGGTTCATAATAATAGCCATGGCTCTGCCACAAAGCTATATGACGGTTCTGTAACCCGTTTGTGGGGGCATAGGGTGCAGAAATTTCCGTCACTAAAGGCTTTGTTGTAATAGGGTTGAATGTTTTGACTTTCTTGTCTTTTTTGCTGCGTAAAGCTTGGGGAATCAGTTCTTCAATGGAGTGATCGTTTGTACGGATTTGCAGGTTGTATTTGGCAAATTCGGTAGGGAGTAAAGAACTTACACCCTTGTAAATATCAGCAACATTATCTTCCCGAAAAGGAATATATGCACAGTTCATATTGGCAAACAACTGCAATGTGTTCCCTTCTACAGCTACAGAGTCAATCTTTATACGTCCTACAGAAATTTCCTTTCGTGCGGTGGCATCCAAAAATCTCCCGATTTCCTGGCGGGTTTCCGTCGGAAGCTCTTGCGCACCTCCCATTTGGGGGAGAAGGGAGGTGGCGAGCAAACAAAGTAAAAAAAGACGTCTTACATTCATGATGATGCATTAAGTTAATTGTTCTTTATTCTTTTTTCTAATCAATAGGCAAAGTCCGAATGCGGTAATTAGTGCATTAATAATAAGTAGTTCAAAGCTAATCTGGTAACCATTGAACCATTTTTCGCTATTGCTTTGTAGAATGTAGCAGATAATGGGGGACATTACTGCAACGATAGGTACCCAGCGGTCATACACAGGTTGCTTGCAAGCCATACCAAAAATGAACATACCTAAGATAGGACCGTAGGTATAGGCGGCGAGGCTATAAACAGCATTGATTGCGCTATCGTCGTTCATTTCGTAGAAAATAATAATGACGATAACCATTAGTAGTGACATTACGAAATGAACGAGTTTACGTGTCAGGGTCAGGTCTTCATCCTTTTGCTTTTCATTGGCTTTCAGTATGTCAATGGTAAATGAGGTAGTAAGGGCAGTGAGGGCAGAACCGGCAGCAGAATATGCAGCGGCTATCAGTCCAATGATAAATATGATGCCGATAAACAAGGGGAAGCCGTCACTCCAGGCTATTTTTCCAAAGAGCGCATCACCTGCTATTTTTCCTTCATTTGCCAGATGAGTATCAGCATACATATAAAGTAATGTTCCTAATACAAGGAATAGACCGATTACAAAGATTTGTATAAAAGAACTGAGTATCATGTTCTTTTGTGAATCGCGGAAGTTCTTACAACTCAGCGTACGTTGCATCAAGTCTTGGTCCAGTCCGGTAGCAGCTACAATCATAAATATACCTGCAATGAACTGCTTCCAGAAATAGTGCCCATTATTAGGATCATCGAAGAAGAATACTCGGCTGGTAGGATGACTGGCTACAGCTGCCGGTAATTCGAAGAAACTCAAGTTGAGGCTGTTCGCAATAAATATGATACAGCAAACCACTGATAAAATAAGGCAGAATGTCTTTAATGAATCCGTCCAAATCAATGATTTTACACCTCCTTGGAAAGAGTATAACCAAATCAGTGCAACCGTTAATACGACATTGAGTGAGAATGGTATATGCAATGGATTGAAAACCAGTGTTTGCAATACTACACATACTACAAAGAACCGTACTGATGCTCCCAGCATTTTAGAAACGAAGAAGAACCATGCACCTGAGCGGTAAGAAGAAAGTCCGAAACGATTCTCCAAATAGCCATAGATACTAACAAGGTTCATCTTATAGAACATCGGTATAAGTACAAGCGCAACGACAACAGCACCTACAAAAAATCCAAGAACCATTTGCATGTAAGAGTATCCTCCTGCAAGCACAGCACCCGGCACAGAGATGAATGTCACACCTGATATACTGGCACCAATCATAGCTATGGTTACCATGTACCACGGTGATTTACGGTTCCCGGTGAAGAAACCGGCATTGTCTGCCTTGTGCCCCGTAATCCAGGAGATTACAAAAAGAAGTGCAAAGTAGAATGCGATAGTCGCAAGTACGATCAAAGCTGTAGTCATGTTCTTCTAAATTAGGAATTGAGAATTAATAATTAAAAATTGCAGGGGAAGAGGAAATAATTATTCTTGGTAGAGAAGATAAGGTTTGCGTTGTACCTTGAACTTTTCTACGTCATCTTTCCACATTGCTTTGATCTCATCGGCACTTTTACCTTCTTCTATCATTTTACGTACATAGTCTGTTCCTACCAGCAGTTCGAAGAATGAACGGAAGAAGTGATCACCCATATTCAGATTTTTATATGCGTCAATTACGTAGCTCAAATCGATTCCCCGTTTCCATATCTCCTCATCACTCATCGTGCTGAGGTTTACACCATGACAGAGTTTGTTAAGCTGGGGTGGATTTTTGGCTCCGGAAATGCTGCGTGGCGTGAAACTATACTTGTATCCTGTCATGTTAGGATGGCCATATACCTGGAATGGGAGCGAAGTTCCTCTACCTAAACTGACCGGAGTTGCTTCAAAGTAGCAAGTCGAAGGATACAGATAGATGGATGTCATATTCGGCAAGTTGGGAGATGGAGGAATGGGCAATCTGTACATCGTTTGGTGTGTATAGTTTTTGCAAGGTATAACGGTCAGGTCGCATATGCGGGAAGCCGGTAACCAACGTTCACCGTTAACCATCAGTGCTAGTTCACCTAAAGTCATGCCATGTACAATGGGAATGGGCAACCAGCCTACTCCGGATTTGAATTTCATATCCAGAATCGGACCATCTACGTAATGTCCGTTTGGATTGGGGCGGTCTAAAATCAGGACTTTGCGGTTATATTCGGCACAAGCATCCATTAACCTGCACATGGAAGCATAGTAGGTGTAGAATCTTAAACCTACGTCTTGTATATCTACAATCAGGATATCGAATTTACGCATGGAAGTGTCGCTGGGTTTGCCTAATTTTCCATCGTAAAGGGAGAGGATAGGAACTCCTGTTTTTTTATCTACCGAACTGGATACATGTTCGCCTGCATCGGCATCACCTCGGAAACCATGTTCCGGCGAAAAGATAGCCACTACATTAAATTTATTTTCCAGCAGGATGTCTAGTAGATGTTTTTTTCCGATCATTCCTGTATGATTCGAAAAAATAGCAATTCGTTTACCTTTCAGGATAGGAAAATACTCGGAAGTCTGTTCATCACCTAAAATTACTCGTTCTTCTTGAGCCCGACAAAATAAGGAACTACATAGAATTAATGTCAAAAGTAGCAGTTTCTTCATAATAGTATTGTTAAGGAGAATATTAACTGCAACAAAGATAAGCTTTATTTTTAATATCAAAAACACTTATTTGGGAAAATTTAGTATTATCAATTTTAATTTGCAAATTATCAAATGCGCGTTCTTTTGACATATAAAGAGAGGCATCTGTTTCAGGGCTGATACCGGGTAGTTGTCATTGGACCGGCTTCATCGCTGAATAATCTATATAGTATAGGGTCTTGCAACAAAGCTTTTAGCGAATGTTGTTTTCCATCTACCAACACTTCGTCACGAATCAGTCGTACTCCATGACTATAGTCTACATATCCGATGCCATGAGCCGCACTTAATGGCTGTATGGGCTTGCCATCTTGATAATGCCAACCATAAATGAATAATCTACCCGGTTCATTAGTAATTCGGTTGGTTATCACAATATCCTTTTTGTGTCCGGATATCAGAGTGTACAAAGGTTTTCCGGAGGCTTGTCGTGCGGATTCTATGATAGAATCGTGACAGGCAAATATCGGTATGGTAGTCATTGTAGAGTCTGGAGTCATGGGGTGAGGGGTGAGTTTAATCCGGCTATGGTAATGGATAAAGTCGGACATCTTCCGGGTAGGTAAAATTGCTCCGTACAACTCCGCTAATTTTTGAGCAGTTCTTGGTAGCATAGGGATACGAAGGAAATCCGTATCAGTGCCGATTGCCAGGAAATCTGGTAGTACACATAAAGTAACCTTGTGCCATATTCCTTCAGCGTCTTGCAAACTATCTGTCAAATAAGTAGGCTGCCTGAATGAATTCGGTAGATTTCCATCTGTAATTTCCTTGTAAATAGCAGAGTCACGTTCTTCTGCGCTCATATCCATTACTTGATGAACAAACTGGCTACCGGTGGCAGCTCCTTTTTTTCGAGGAGGAAACTGGAACACAGAAGGTACTACTACTGAATCCTGCCGATAAGCGTCATAAACTTTTTCTCCCATGAACCGGTAACCGTCACCTTCATATTTTGTTCCCGAAAGCACTGATTGTATATATCCATTCCGCTCTACCAGTACCGTGTGATATATTTTACGTTCCGGGTTTTTCCTGGAATAGAACTGAATTCGCCGATTGTCCGCTGTATAATAGATGATGCTGTCGTTTTTCGTTCTGTTCCATTTAAGCGGTTTCAGATTTTTTTTCAAGTATTTTCTCATTAAAAAAGTGCGATGCCAGGTTCCTCCTTTCTTCGAGACAAATGGCTTTCCGTTATATAAGGCATTGGCATCATCATAACAAGCTACAAATAGCTTGTTTTCGGCAGAAGTTGCTAACCACTTTTTTAACTTTTCTCCGTATCGTATATCATCCCAGTTGTAATTACTATCAATAAAAGATATTTTTTTTACATAGGTTGGTATTTCGGAACTAGCATCCATAAAGCCGAAGATGAAATTTCCTCCTCCACTGTGACTGTTTAATTCTATATGGGGATTGTAGTCCGAAAACAACTCAAGCAGGTATTCCACTACTTCTTTTATTTTCCGATCCCGCTCCGGTTCGGCTTTCCTCCAACTGCCCCAACTTTTGGTGTTGGCTTCCAAATAGACTGTCACCCAATTGCATGACTGGTCTACCTTTCTGATGTATCGTGTTTGTGCTCCGATATGCTGAATGTGGTAGTGCCAGTCATCTCCTTTTGCAGGCAATTTTCCGATGGTCCAGTCAGTGCTATTGCCGTTTGGCAATGCATATAATACAAGCTTCGTCGGTTTATCCTTATCGAAGTCAGCCCTCGAAGGGGCATTGATTTGAATCTTGACTCCCGGCGTATAAACAAAATTCATGATTTGTTCTTCAAAATAGGGGCTGACTACAAAACCAGATAATCCAGCGGCTTCCTGCGCCTGGCTGATAAAAGAAAAACATCCTATAAGGATTAATAATAAGATTCTTTTCATGTTATTGGTAGTCCTCCTTGATCCATATTTAAAGTTTAACATTATCCAGCGCATTTCCATGGCGGTCGTATAATGTAAGCTGTAACTGGTTGTCGTTAGCTTTCAATAACAAGGCGCCCACTGTCCGGGCTCCCTCAGACCACCGGAATTTTATCAAATCCTTGTTGTCCGTCCATTCTTTGAGCTCTTGTCCGCGTTCGTTGTCCGATGAGGGTGTCTGTATATAAACGGTTCCTTTGCTTCCGTCAGTCTCGGCTCCTTTATAAAGTGCATTGGTACGTGCATAAATGTGGTTGTTTCCGCTGATGGCTAAATCGACGCCATATTCATCGAACAGGTGGTTCCAGCGTTCGTATTGTGATGTCCGGCCATCGGTTGCGAAAAACCATTGATAGTGTTCCATGACGATGATAAACTTGCTGGGATTGGACTTTATTGTTTTCTTTACCCAGGCTTGTGCGGCGGCAAGTCCCTCTTCACTACGCATACTCTCGTTGTTGAGCATTATAAACAATGCGTTACTGTATTTAAAGTAGTAACAAACTCCCTTTTCGCCTTTATAACCATTCTCGGGATTGTTGTTGGCGTAGTGAAAGTAGTCGTTGGAAAGTCGGGTTGATTTGCGGTCCATATTGTCATGGTTGCCGTTTACACCTGCCCACATGTATTTTAAAAAAAAGGATTGGCCATACAAATCCCGCCAGAAAGAATAACTGCCGCCCCAAGCGCAGATATCGCCCACATGCAAAATGAGATCGAAATCATCGTTGTTACGTTTTTCAAGTGTCCTTAGCATTTCCATAGCCGATTCAACACGCTTTGGGAGAGGAGTGTATGCATGAAAATCAGAAATGATAGCAGCACTCCACTCTCCTGAGGATGGAGCTGTTTTAAAGTAGCGGACTTTTCCTGTATTGCCGGTACCACACTTATACATATATTCTGTACCCGGCTCAAGGTTTTTCAATTCGACTGTATTACGCAAGAAGCGCACGTTTTCATAAAAGTCCTCACCGGAAGCTTTTTTAGAGAAAAGACTATCGTAAGCCGTGCAAAGTTCCTGCTTTGCTTTTATTTTTCGAGCTTGCTTCCAGTTGATGTCACTACGCTTTGTATAAATGCAGTAACTCTTTCTGCTGTTCAGGTCTGTATGCCAGTTTATGCGGACGCAATGGGTTGCGGACTCTCCGGGGTTGGCTATTACTGTGTATGCGCTATCAGTAATGCTCTGTTGGTTATTTTGTGCCGAAGCTGTGTGTGCGATGCTTAAGACCATCGCTGCGAAGATGATTGATATACATTTCATGATATTATGATTAAGAAGGAATTAGTAGCAACAAAGATAGATTTTGTTTTTAATATCAAGAACATATATTTGAATATATTTAGGAATATAATGTTCTTTATATAGTATTCTTCTCGTTGAACTTAAAATATGAATAGGTTACATTCTAAACAGGCATGCTTATCCTTGTTTTTCGGACACCGAGGAAGGGCTTGTTCCCCGGTGTCGAGCAAGGGGTTCCTCGGTGCCGAACCCTTCCTTCCTCGGTGTCGGAGAAGTACCCTTGTCAGAGGGGACTCTGACGAGGGATGGTTCATAAGAAAGAGAGTTTGATTAAATACATTATCACATTGTTTTCTTAGATACAGAAATAAACTGAATTTCCATTTTGCTCATACCCCTGTGAGATATGCACAAAGAGTGTTCATAGGAAGTGTATTTTATTTACCATTGTCATTCCAGTTACTCATACTTTCTTTTACCCCTTCTAGAATACCTTCTGAGAGGGGAGGTAATGACTCAGGGACTGAAAGGCATTCAGTCCTTGAGTGAAAGCCTTTCAGTCCCTGACTGAATCCGGTTCATTCAGTGAGTGAGATAAGAACTCTTTGCCGGGAGATATATTTATGGACTTATATGTAAAGATTATGCACTCGTTTCTTTCATTCATAACCCTGAACGAAAGAAATAGATCAGGCTTTTGCAATTCAATTCTGTTTGAGTATAAAATCTGAGGGCTTTCATACAAGCGGTCTTTGGATGATAATTCATAATTTAGTAGTACATAATAACGCCCATCTATTTTGATACAAACGGGTGGGCGTTATCTTTCTTTTAAATCCAAATAAAAGAAATGTCCGGTTCGCTTGCCGGTTTTTTGTGTAATAAATTCATACTTATTTGCTCAGAAAGCAATCTTGTTGTGAGTTATGAAGTGTCTTTAGTTTGTCAAACAATGAGATTCTCGACATTGGTAAATTCGCATGTAGAAGCTTATAATGTTATGAATTTTACTATTGTAATTCTCTCTCCACATCCATTTGTATAGTGGCATTTGACCGTATAAGCTCCCACACCACTTGCAAAATCAATTAATGTATAGCTCCGCCCCTGCATATAAACCACTCCATCGGAAACTTCCCATTGAAAATCATGAGCTTTTGAATCTTCATAGTTTCTCAAAGAGAAGTCTGTATTATCCAAAGTCTCAAAATAGGGTCCCGGATTGTAATGATTATACAAATAAATATTACGGTTTGTCGTATTATAACTATAACCGTCAGGGAGAGTTACTGTTGCTGATAGTACAATCAGTTTGTCTGTATCCGATATATTCCTGACAATGTAAGGATTACCTGTAAATGAACTTGGTGATAAATAAGACTCATGGTTGTATCCGGTATGACTCCAAGTAACACTGGCACCAGGAGGAACATTTATTAAGGTGAATGTTTGTTCTGAAGTATCACAGATGTCATCAGGACCAAAAATATAGCACGCATTATAAAGAACCCTGATAGCTACAGTATCATAATTAGAGAAACCAGTCCAGCTGTTTCCTCCGACATTACCATTCATTACTGAAGAAGGATCAGGATTGGTCCCAGAATTAGGGGTTCCAGGAACACCGATGCCTGTTGATTCTGATAATCCACTCCAATTAGTATGTCTTAGCCCTAGATTATGTCCCAACTCATGTACCAAGAGAAAGATTTTTTGTGAAAGCGAGAGGTAGTTGTAATTTGTGTTTATTTTGACTAAATTGCCGGCTCTTCCATTAGAAGGCCACGTGCCTTGTCCTAGCGTAGATGGGGCTAGACTGGTATCTTCTTTAATTAGAACATCGTAATTGGAGGAGACTTCTACAAAATGAATACTACTGCCTATATTATTATATTCAGAGGCGGCTTGTAAAATAGCGTCCTTCCAATTAGAAGTGTTATATAGCGAAGCGTCTATTTTAAATTTAATATTCCCAACATAGGTGTTATTTACAAGGAGGGAGATATAGGCTTTTCGTGTAGTAGCTACTTTTAAATCATTATTGAGATACTCCTGAATTACACTTTTCCTAATAGCAATATCCCCTTCAATAACATAACAGGAGTCGGTCATTACAATCCCGGCAGTATCAAATCCTAATGAAGATATTATATAAAGATCTGTTTTGATATTAGGAACTTCGGAAAATTGAGGATTATCAATAGAGTCATTATCTTCACAGGAAACAATCATTGGTACTGATAGTACAAACATCAGCTTAAATAGGATAGCAATTTTTTTCATAACATATTCGTTTTTATATCCGACACTTATAAACATAAGCGCTCACCTTTTTTATGTAATGAACATAAAGTGGATGAGCGCTTAATCAAATCTTAGAAAAAATGCTTCTATTATCTAGAATTTAGTATCCGTTACCAACCCGGGTTTTGCTTCATACTTGGGTTAAGAGTTAACTGTGTGGTCGGGATCGGGTAGAAATATTGTCTTGATTCGTAAGTACGTATTTGGGCGTCGGAAGCATCGATGTATCCATTTTTGACGGTTTCTTCACAATTTGGTACATTGCTCACGTTGGCACCCAACATGATGTTCGGGTACTTTGTAGAATCTAATTTATCTAGCTGATGCCAGCGGATTAAATCCCAATATCGGTACCAATTATCCATAATCAGTTCACAGCGGCGGCAACGACGTATTTCCCAAATCAAATTGCCTACTTTCATATTGTTGGCGGGGTCGGCATCCGGAGTGGTGGTCATGTCCGGCAAACCGGCACGAGCTTGTAGCTTGTTTATGGAGTTGTCGAGGTCGGTTTGTGTCAAGGAACCCAACTCTGCTTTAGCTTCTGCAAAGTTTAGATAAATGACTGAAATCCAATAGAGCGGACAATCGGTGTATTGTTTACCTATGTTGTTTCGATCATCCACGCTCAATTCATTGGGATTGTCGAACTTGGCGATTCCATAACCCGTTGATGTGGTAAAGGCGGCTACACCGGCACGACTGTAAGCATGACCTCTGAAAGAGAGTACAGGATCAAGGATAGCAGTCAGGCGCTTGTCGCGTACAGTCAAAAGTTCTTTTATCGAGTAGTTTCCATCTGCATCTAATACGGCTGCATCATTCTTCTCCTTTGAGGTCGTTGCTAGCGGTTTGCCGTCAGTGAAAAGGAAACTGTCGAATGCATCTTTTGATAAACCATGCGTACCACTTGTGTTGACCGTATAGTCTATAGTGGAGTGCATCAACGAGTTTTGTGCGTAAGGCTTGTAGAAAATCATTTCCGGATTGCTTCCCAAGTTGACGGAGTTGTAGTTGGCTTTATAGCTGTTGCTCAAAGAGTAACCTTGTGCCATAAGATGCTCGGAAGCCGATACACACTCTTGTAGGTATTTGCTGGCGCGGGCTTCATCAGCGGCTTTGCCGTTCTCGGCTTGAGTACGATATTTGCAGTATGTACCTTCATATAGCGTGATGTCTGACTTCATAGCATACGCCATATCGTTACTGAAACGCTGGCGGTTGCTGTTTGCAGTGATGTACTTGCACGCATAGTCGAGGTCAGCCAACACATTGTCCATTACCACATCTCGGTCGGTACGTGGTCCGTAAAGGACTTCGCTGTCAGATGGGTCGATAACCTTGTCAATCCACTGTACATCACCGTACATACGCACCAACTGATAGTATTCCCATGCACGGTTCATACGGACAATACCTTCGTAATGAGCTTTTGTTGCTTCATCAAGGGAAGAGGATTGCACACCGGCAATGATATAGTTGGCACGACGGATTTCTGTGAAAGGGTCTGACCAGTTTGTGGAAGATGCTACCGTATTGACATTAGTCCAAGTATGACTTTCTGCATCCACTTGATCATCGGTCAAGGTCTTGAAGTAGAACCATCCCGCACTGGAGCCGTTACCATAACCGTTATAGTTGTTATAGAAAGTATTGCACTGATTGTCCAAGTTGTCAGTGTTACTCCAGTATGCCGGAGTATTTGTGAAGGTATCCAAGGGGGACTTATCAAGGAAATCGTTGCAACTGGTTAATATTGCCAGTACCGTAGCCCCATATATAAATAATTTCTTCATTGTTCTTAAATTTTTGAGGTTATTATAATGTTACCTGAACACCGAATGAGAACGTGCGTGTAATAGGAGCGATACGTCCCCATCCACCGGCTGTAAGTCCGTCTCCTGTACTGATTTCTGGGTCAACCGGAAGGTTGTTTCCCTTGTGGAGCAGGAAGAGGTTGCTGCCGCTGAAGTAGATACGGGCTTTCTCGATGAAAGCTTTGCGTGTCCAATCCTTCGGAAGGGTATAACCCAAAGTTACGTTCTTTAAGCGAAGATAAGACATGTCTGTCAAATAGCGAGATTGAGGATAATAGTTGTTACTTCCGTTAGCTATACCCGATACAGTACCTGCACCATTATTTGTACCACGGAAAAGACGTGGATAACGGTTACTTTGGTTTACTTCGTAGCCGGTTATGGCAGTATAGTCTGAATTCCAGATCACTTTATTGTAACTTGTCTGGTGAGAGTAGATAGCTACGTCGGCGTGTACCATGGCAGGAAGATTCAAAGAAGAAGTCGTCCAATCCTCACGCTTGCCTACACCTTGGAAGAAGAGGTCGAGATCGATGCCCTTCCACGCTCCACCCAAGTGGAAACTATATTCGTAGCGTGGCATGGAGTTTCCGATGACTTTCAAGTCACCGTGATCGTCTGCCGTACCTTTTCCGCCGTCAATCTTACCATTGCCGTCCAAATCTTTGAATTTGATGTCGCCCGGGCCGTAATGGAAGTTACCCGATTCTAGACCGGATTGGTCTGCAACACCTTTTGCATAATTCCATGAACCATTTGTATTTTGACCGGTGAAGTCTTTTTCCTCGAAGTAACGGTCTGTTTCAAAACCGAAAATGTCGCCGTAGGTCTTGCCGGTATAATAAGAACTGAGTAGTTTGGAATCGTTGTTCCACTTCGATACTTTTGTCTTGGAGTCGCCGATGTTGAAGTTGGCATACACGTCGAATTCGCCAAAAGTGTGACGCCAGTTCAGGTTCAATTCCCATCCGCGTGTCCGTAGATTACCGGCGTTCTGGTATGGTGCAGTAGCACCCAGTGTGTTTGGTAATATTTGCGCCGGTGCCAACATGTCGCGGTTCTCGCGCTGGAACCAATCGAAGCCAACGGTCAGTTCGTCATTCAGGAAACCCAGGTCAAGACCGATGTTGAGGGTGCGGATGCGCTCCCAAGTCAGGCTGCTTGATACTAAATCCGGCATATTATACATGGTCAGGAGACTGGAGTTGGCATTATTGTTTTCAGCCCAATAAATATAACCGGTACTTTTGTTGTTTAAGCGCTGGCTGATTAACTGTTCGAACATGTAGTCGCCTACAGCTTCGTTACCGATTTCTCCAAAAGAAGCACGTAGCTTACCATTGCTGACAATGTGTTTCAATGAGGCGAAGTAAACTTCTTCAGAGAAACGGTAGCCAATAGATGCAGAGGGGAAGAAAGCCCACTGGTCAGTATGTGGAAAGCGGGAAGAACCGTCGTAACGTCCGTTCAGTTCCACCAGATAGATGCCCTTGTAGTCATAATTAATACGACCGAAGTAGCCGGCAGAAGCACGTGAAGTGTGATTCCATTTCAAATCCTGCCCATCCTTTCCGGCCAAATTTAGTTCGGGATATCCATCTTGGTCATACATCACATTGCGTGTGCCATACAAGTATTTGTATTCCTCTTCTTCTGCGTTGACACCTACCATTACGTTCAGATTGTGTTTTTTGGCAAATGTCTTGGCGTAGTTTGCATATGCGTTGGCTGTCCATGTATTTTGTTTGGAGAAGTCTCTCCAAATGCCACTATTACCTTTGGTGACGATGTAAGAGGGTACGGGCTTTCCGCTCCAGTTGATGCCATAAACAGCGTTGTCCTGCGAACCGCTGTTCATATTCTCAATAGAGTATGTAAAGTCTGCATTGAGGGTCAATCCTTTAATTATTTCAGCTTTCAAAAATGTGTTCATGCGGGTCAAATCTGTTGTTACTTCACGATCGGCAGCTTGTTTCTGCATTGACATCACGCGTGTATCGTAACCATCGATTGTACCTGACGGAATGAAGTAGGAGCCCCAACGCCATAGGTACTGGTACGTGCTAGCCCATGTATCGGGACGTTTGTAGTTTTTGCGGCTGTAGTTGAAGCGGGCACCTATCTGTAACCAATCGTAAACATCTGTTGTGACATTCACTGAGGCATTATACTTTTTCAGTTCGTCAGGATGAACTTTCATCTGTCCTTGCTTTTCGTTGTAGCCGAAAGAAAGGTAGTAATTGGTCTTTCCGGATGTTCCTTGGATGGATACGTTGTGACTCATAGAAGGAGCTGCCTTGTTAAAGTAGATGTCTTGTACATCCCAGTCGGCATAATAGTAAGGAGAACCATCTATCATGATGTAATCACCAACGTTGCTGTCACTTTGGTAAAGATTCATAGGGCGATAACCTGTCTTACCACCATTTTGTTGTTGCCACTTCTCGGCATAAGGCAACAACTTGTCGAAATACATACCAAACAATTCAGGCATACCGGCACCGCCGTTCATACTGGCTTCGATACCCATCCTCAACTGCGTCGGTACATCGGGATAATTAGGCAGGTAGGTGGACTGATCCCATGCGAAGTTATTGTTGTAGTTGATAGTAACCTTTTCGGTTGCTTTTGCACTCTTGGTGTTAATTAGAATCACACCGAAGGCTGCACGAGTACCATAGATAGAAGAAGCGGATGCGTCCTTCAATACTGAGACACTTTCGATGTCCTGCGTGTTAAGAAAAGAAATGTCATCCATCGGTACACCGTCTACTACAATCAATGGATTGCTGACTTCTTTGTTACTTAAAGTACCTAAGCCACGGATGCGCATGGAAGCTGTTTCATCGATGGCACCACTTGTTGACAAGATGCTCAAGCCTGGAACTGCGCCTTGCAGTGCTTTTGCAACGTCTTGTTGTGGACGACCAGCCATGGTTTTATTCAAATCCACAGTAGTAACTGCGCCCGTCAAGTTTGCCTTTTTCTGCGTACCGTAGCCTACTACTACAACTTCATCCAGCATTTCTGTGTCTTCTTTCAGAACGATGCGCAGTGTACGTTGCGCTTTTACTTCTTGAGACTGGTAGCCTACAAATGATATTTTCAGTGTTGCACCGGGTTTTACGTTCAATGTAAATTTACCGTCTATATCAGTAATTCCGCCGTTGGTAGTACCTTTTTCTACTACGCTGGCGCCAATAACAGGCTCGCCGTTTGCATCTACTACCAGACCACTAATTGTCTGTGCTTGCAGTTGCTCGGTTACTCCCAAAGAATTATCTGAAGTAGTTGGGTTAGCCATCACATTACCGCTACTTAAAAGCAGTGTGCTAATAGCTACTGCTGTGAGGAGTTTGCTATTTGCTAATCCTCGTTTTTTGCGTTCTTCATTCATAAATAATTGATGATTTGTTGTTTATTTAAAAGGGTTCTTTAAAATCAGGGTAAGGGGTAATTGAACTGAAATAGCTGCAACTATCTCTTTTAAAACTAGTTTCTCATCATAGGCGTTTTTCTTTATTAAAAGGTTTATAACTTTATATATTTATCTCTTTATTTCTTACAATTACCAAGTTCTCGTGGAACTACACATTGTTAAATTGCTCATTTTCAATATAATTCATATTAACACTCGTGTATCTCAAATTCAGATAAACTACAAAAAAAACGAATTTATAGTTTTGCTATAAATTCGTTTTCGATCAGAACTTTATTCTTCTTTGCTAGAACTGGTACCGAGTAGTTGTCATTGGACCGGCTTCATTGCTGCGATGATGATAGTTATACGCTTTATGATATTATGATTAAGCCTACATGTCTTCCAGTGACAGGCAGATTGTTTCTATTTGGTATCTATGTAATAGTTTCTTTTTTAAGTGTTCTACTTTTGCTGCCAGTAATTCAGGCTTGAAGTTCTTCTTTTGTCGTTTTACTTCAGCCACTACTGCACGATTCTTTTCAAGCTTCAAGGCGACTATATCAATCTCATTTTGATTGTTCTTGGATTCCCACCATGAACCGATAACCCGGTAACAATAGCTTTCTGCAAACTGTTGCTTGAAATAAGCTTCCAGCAGCCTGCCCGAATAAGTAGGATAGTCCGCTTTAACAATAGACTGCAATCCAATGAAATTCTTAATCTCAATCAATGAACGGTAACGGTCGAAATAGTTAAACCAAAAACGTATAAAGTGGTCCGTTATTTCATAGCGGATGGTTTGAGTTCCTTCTTTAGCTAGAATAGGGCGCTGACGGGCGATAATATTGTAATCTTCAATCAATCTTTTTATCTGTCCTCCTATACTCTTCTCGCCCAGTGCAACTTCTATTTCTGATTGAGTATTAATTCCACCGGAAATGCAGCTTAATATAGAAAAGTAAGTTCCATAATTCTTGCCAAACTCTTCTATCAGCATATTTTTACCTTCATCGGTAAACGGAGAGTTTTCTCTGACCATAAAAGAGATCATTTCATCTACACTCAATGTACCGTTGTCGCAGAACAATTCCACATACTTGGGTACTCCCCCTGTGAAAGTATAAAGTGCCAACAAATCATCATTGATATATTGGGGATGATAATCGTGCATAATTTCCTTTAACGTGGATAAATCGAAAGCGGAAAGTTTAATGATATTATCTGCCCTGCCAAACAAAGGTTCTTTTGAATTCTGAAATATCTTCTGCATCAGTGAGTAAATGGAGCCGGACACTATCAGATTCATCCGGGATTTCTTGCGATATTGATCCCAAATATTTTGCATATCGCTATACACGGATTCATTGATATTATAGAATTCCTGAAATTCATCAATCACAAGATTGAACGACGTATTGGTTGCCAGCTCCATCAAATATTGAAAAAGTGAACGGAATGTTTTGATTTCTTCGGGAAAATAACAATTGAGCGACAGTCGTATTGCAGGAATAAACTCGGAGCAAAGTGTTGCTTCATTCTTGCGCCCTACAAATAGATACACCGTAGGCATGCCTTCGACTGCCTTCATTATCAGACTTGTTTTACCGATACGTCTTCTACCCGTTACCACCGTCAGACGGGAATAATCATTAAAAGACAACTTTTGAATACGCTGTAGCTCAGCTAATTCATTGATACGATCATAAAATCTCATAAGCTCATTATTTTAGTTACATCCGTAACAGTTACGGCGGTTACAAAGTTAGTTAAATTCTTTAGTAATGCATTTTTTTCATATAGTATTCTTCTTTTTAACTAGATTATCTGTAGACTTATAATGATCCTGCATGAATACAGAGTCTTGACATCTGCTGCACATCATTAAAATCTACCCCATTTTCTTTAATGAAGTCTCTTAATTCTTCTTCATGTTTGGAATAAAGTTTCAGGAATTGCTTGAAGTTCTTGAAAGGCTTCTTCTTTCCTTTCCATTCAATCCAATAGATGTTGTAACGGCTTCCGAGTATCAGCTTTTCGGCATCGAAATCAATTCGCTCTCCACGACTTCCGTAAGTACCTCCATAAGTTCTTATGGAAGATGTTTCCGAAGTTTGTCCGTAGGCGCCTTTAGAAGCTTCTTTGCGCATATTGCCTTTGTACTGTACATACAGCACCGGATTAGTAGGCAAGATTTCGATGCCTTTTTCCCCATCTGTGTAGAAAACCCGATTACCGAACTTGATAATTTGTACATCCTGCGGATTACTTAGTACTTTTACTTTTTTATCAACTCGATCAATAAAGTAATACTTTTCAGTCAACAGGTTATAGTTCATCTTTTCATGATATTGCGAGCCATCTTTGAAGAAGACTGTTACGTCTTGGAAATCTTCAAATAGATAAGGAGAACCTGCCTTGCTTTGTGCATTGGCAGAAATAACAAAAAAAATCAGACTAAATAAAAGGAAAAAGTATTTCATAACTCTTAAGGTATTGATAGTTAAATAATAGCGCCTGCCTAATTTAAATATAAACAGGCAAGCGCTATCTCTCTTTCATAAATCCAAATAAAAGAGGAATCCGATTCGCTTACCAGATTTTAGTTCGATAGTGGTTACCACCCCGTTGTTTGGGTCAATTTGAAGTGCTTTTCTTTATATAAATTTACCTCTTGTTCTCCTACAGGCGAGCAATAGCTTCGGTCGGTGAAGAGATCACGTGGTTGTGCATTTGTGGGAATGTAATAACCTACCATGTCGGCAGCATTTGTTCCATCGAAAGTAACGATTGTTCCGTCTTCTTTCTTTACTTGACGTTTACCAATATATTCATCCGCCAAGTAAGCCGGGATTTCTTTTGGCATATCTACCCAAGGACCTACCATTGTATCGGGATATTTCTCATTATTCATATAGTCCAGTTTCTTCCAGCGCTTAATGTCGTGCAAACGGCAAGGCTCATAAAACATTTCCATGCGGCGCTCACGGCGAATTTCCCAAATAAGCGGATCAACATCAGCATCTCTAGCAGGGTCGAAGGTGGCAGTTATATCACTTAATTTCATATCAACCGTATTCTTCATACCCTTTGCTTCAGCTGTAGCATCCAGCGGACGTTGCCTCAGCTTGTTTATCGAATTGTCAATATCTTCCTGTGTTACACCTCCTAGCTCTGCCTTGGCTTCGATCCAGTTCAACAGTACTTCGGCATAGCGGATAACCGGAGCATCGTTAGTATTGGTATTGGAGTCATAAATAGGATTGTTTTTAGGATTATCCATAGCCAATGCCTCACGGTCAATAAACTTACATGCATAGAGCAGTGTGACGGAGTTATTGTTTACATGATCAACAAATGTGGCTTCAAAACGTGGGTCGCGAGTCTTTATCAGATTAGCAATGCTCAATACATTTGCGCTTTCAAGGTTTGATTGCTGATAAACTTTGCCATCTTGACAAATGAACGATTTTACCAATGCCAAATTTGGGGCCGGTGCCTGACTTTCTACGCCATTGGAATAAGAAGCTATGTGGTGCTTGAGCATCTCGAATGTATAATGGCGATACATGATAGCTTCCTTGTTGCCCTTCAGATCCTGAGATCCAAACACTTCACGGAAAGGAGTGTCAATGGCATATTTACCGCTATTGATTACAATGTCAGCAGCTTCTTTGGCCAACAGTAAGTATCTGTTGGCAGCCGTTTGGTCACCGCCATGATATTTCTGCCAAGTGCCTTCAAATAACATCCATCGGGAAGCGAAAGCGGCAGCAACATATAGATTTAGTGTGTTAGCTCCGTCATCCTTACGCAAATTGACCAACACTTCATTTTTCAACAGATCATGTATCTTATCCATAACAACCACCCGGCTGTCGCGATCTTTATACATGGCTTCTTTATCGCTATTGGCAAAAGTGGTATCATAGTAGGGTACATCACCAAATACGCTAACCATACGGGCATAAGCAAAGCACTTGAAGAAGGCACCTACTGCGTGCCAGTGTTTGTATGCCTCGTCAGATACACTTCCCTTCATATTGACTTCCAGGCGTTCCATAAATATATTCGCCTTACGAATCCACGTAAAATTCCAGTTAGGACCGGAATACTGAGTTAGAAATCCAGCCAAATCATCTGTACTTGAACTACCGCGGCTACTAGGAAGCGAATTCTCGAATGAACTTTGTTTACCTGAGGACGCTAAATCATCAGAGAAAGACTGACTACGCAAAGGAGTATATGCAGTTGCCCAATTGTCGGCATAACCAACAAAGAAGTTCCGGTAAAATCCGTTAGCGAACATACGGGCGTCCATTTCACTTTTCCAGAAAGTGCCATCCGTGGGTGTGTTCAACTGCGGACGATCTAGCACGTCATCGCAAGAAGCGAATGCTAAAACTACCACGGAAAGTATGAGAAATATATATTTTTTCATATAAATGTATTATTTAGAAGTTTAACTGAATACCTACAGACATATTTTTCATGGTAGGAGTGCCTACACCCGTACGACCGCTATTATAATTATCGGAATTGAACATTGAGAATCCTGAAACTTCTTCAGGGTCAATAGGCAAACCTCGCAGGTTGTCGAAAGTGAAGAAGTTTTCGCAAGCAACGTAAATACGGGCTTTGTTGATCATAGCCTTTTTAGTCCATACAGCAGGGAGCGTGTAGCCTAAAGTAATGTTTTGAATGCGGAAGTAGGACATGTCGAGTAAATAACGGTCTTGTTTCTGCAAATTAAAACTTTCATTTGAACCGCCCATATTGTAAGCAGCCGGATAGAAGGCATCTGTACGGTCTTCTCTCCAATAATCGCCGGCGAAGGTTTGAGGCATCGAACCGTCACCTGTGTTGAAACCTGGAATAGCAAGGAAACCTGCACCCCAAATCTTGCGGTTACCTACTCCTTGTAAAAAGATTGAGAAATCAATGCCTTTGTAGTCAGCACCCAGACGAAGTCCCCATTGGAAACTCGGAGTAGAATTGCCGATCACTTCCATATCACCGGTATCACGTTTGCCATAATTCGGATCATCTTTGTCTGTTATAATAGCTACTGATTTAGAACCATTATCAATTTTACCATCACCATTCAAATCTTTATACTTCACGTCGCCCGGACCGAAAGCAATCGTTCCTGATTGAAAATAGTCTTGATATACACCATTCGGATCGCTTAGTTTGTTCATCTTTTTAGCTCCCGGAGTATCGGCGGCTACTTCTTTTCCATTCAAAGCCCAAGTTGTGACCAATTGACCATTGTTGTAAACAAAATCGTCTTTCTGGTAAAGTCGGTCAGTGCGGTATCCCCATATTTCACCATAAGTCTTACCTACATACCAACTATCAATACTTTTGGTATCACCATATTCAGTGATTTTTCCGTTTTCATCGGACAACGTAAATGAACCATTTACCCCCAATCCATTTCTGAAACGGTGATTGTAGTCAATAGCAAGTTCCCAACCTTGTGTTCTCAAAGAGCCGAAGTTGCCTTTGGGTGAACCGGCGCCGTATGTATATGTTACGCCTTCACCTGGTACAATCATATTCTTGGTATCGCGCTGATACCAATCGAATGTAACACCCAGTTCGCCATTGAAAAAGCGTGCATCAAAACCAAAGTTTAAAGAAACAATATCTTGCCAAGTGATACTGGGATCGACAGCTGCTGGAGAGCCAGCGTAAATAAGTTTATTACCGCTTGGATCGAGCCAACTCGTCTGTCCCTGTGCAATAGTAGGTACGTACAGAGAACTGGAAACAGTTTGGTCACCAACTACACCCCAAGAACCCCGGAGCTTCAAAGCTGAAAGAGCCGGTTTGGCCCAATCCATGAATTTTTCTTCGTTAATGCGCCATGCTGCAGAGAAAGAGGGGAACCAACGCCATTGCAGGTAACCAGGGAATTTTGAAGAAGCGTCGTAGCGAAGGTTGGCTTCCAATATATATTTATCCATCAAAAAATAGTTAAGGCGACCAAAGAAACCTAGCTGACCATCCCAATAGAGGTTGCCGCTGGCTGTCTGTGTGCCAAGTGTCTTGTCCCAACTGAGGTTATTGATGTCTGTCAGATTCGTAATTTGCGACCAACTATCTTCCGATTCCCAATCAGCGCGGTTCATACCAATCAATGCTATCAAGTTATTGGATTCGTTGATCTGCCAGTTATAATTGGTTGTGATATTCAATGTATGCCGCTTTGCATTTGTTACTTCACGGCGTATGTGGTCGGGGTTAGTACTGTCTGCTGTGTATTGACGGTAGGGTAGGTCATATGCTAGCATAGCACCTTCAGTACCTGCAGGCACGGTTTGCCCCATGTTATTTACATAAATTTGATTGCCATTCTCATCTATTCTCTTGACTGCAGCAGCCCAAGTATCGGCGCCTGTGTACTTAGTACCGTTCTTTTTCCAGACTTGGTCTTCACTGGCATACGTGTAGTCAACGTCAACCTTCCAATCCTTAGTTATGTTAATGGTAGTACCTACATTGAAACTCAAATAATTATCCTCCTTATTGGCCGTGTTGGCATTATGAACCTCAAAAGCCGGACTGCGCATCTCATTCCCATTTTCATCATAACCCATCGGATAAGTCGTATCCCAACGATACAAGTAAAGCCACGGGTCAGCCGTTGTGGAGTTTGTGGCATAGGCGTAGCGCTTGTTACGTTTTGAGTAATTAGCACCTGCACGGGCAGTAATATATTTATTGACTTCAGTGGTTAAACGTACCGAACCGTTCCAACGACGATAGTCGTCATGCTTGGCTTCTTTCATCAAACCATTTTGATCCAAATAGCCTAACCCGATACTGAATTGTGTTTTACCACTTTTACCGTTCAATGAAATGTTATGTGACTGAGAAGGTGTCCATTCGCGAATCATGTAATCATATGGATCGAAAGTACGCATGGAAAACTTACGGTTAGAAGCATCAACGTACCAGTCACGACCATAAACAAACGGATCATTAACGCCCAGTTTTCCACCCCATTGCTTGTCCCATTCTTTAGCTTTCTCCAAACTGGTTTCATCCACATACCAGAATGCACCTAATATGGTACCACTAGAACGCTTCAGCGCATCAATTCTATATTGGATCCCATCAACACCTGCCATTTCCATTTTCTTGGAAATATTCTGCCAAGCGAAGTTTCCGGAATAAGAAACTTCCACTTTTTCGGTCTTGGCACCTTTCTTAGAGGTAATCAATACAACGCCGAAAGCACCTTTTGAACCATAGATAGAAGCCGATGCTGCATCTTTTAATACAGAAATAGATTCAATATCATTCGGGTTTACCATCTGTAAAGAAGGAATTTCCACATTGTCTAACAAAATTAGTGGGGTAGTCTTACCATCAATAGAACCAATTTGTCCACGTATCTTTATAGTTGGATCAGAACCGATTTCACCGCTTGGGATAACAACTGACAAACCAGGTGTGGTACCTTGCAAACCACGACCGACATCGGCTATCTGCCGACCTTCCAGAGTCTTTTGTACATTGACCGAAGAAACTGCACCAGATA
Source organism: Bacteroides sp. (assembly GCF_030151085.1). GTDB lineage: Bacteria > Bacteroidota > Bacteroidia > Bacteroidales > Bacteroidaceae > Bacteroides. Next base: position 57,058 of record NZ_JASLER010000013.1, read on the forward strand.
GATTCTCTTTTTTTTGCGAACCGTATCCCACAACTACCACTTCGGACAGTAATTCACTGTCTTCTTTTAAAATGATTTTCATCATTTTAGTTGCCTTAACTTCTTGGGTCTGATATCCTACATAGGATATTTTTAATGTAGATCCCGATTTTACATTCAATCTAAATTTTCCGTCCAAATCAGTAATACCACCATTAGTTGTGCCTTTCTCTACTACACTGGCACCAATAACCGGCTCACCCGTTGGATCTAAAACAGTACCTGTAATAGTAATGGATTGTAGCTGTTCTGTGACTCCAGGAATATCACTTGGAGCGGTTTGGGTAGCCATCATATTACCACTGCTTAATAACAGTGAACTTATTGCCACTGCCGTGAGGAACTTGCTGTTCGCTAATCCTCGTCTTTTGCGTTCTTCATTCATAAATGATAGATGATTTTAATTAAATTAGGTTTCTCTAAAAATTAGTACTAGAGGCGAATTGAATTAGTATAGTTATAACTATCACATTCTTAAACTGTTTTTCATCATAGGCATTCTGCTTATTAAAGGTTGATAACTTATTCTGTAATATCTCTACTCTTTTTGGACTGCCAGTTCTCGTGGTACTAATATTTACATGCTTTAGTTTATTTGAGATATTAGTGGCTAAATGTTTGATTGGAGCGGAAAACAGATAGAGTGAAAAGTATGATATCATATACTAATCTCTCATAATAAGTAATTTAATTTTTTAAGTTAATAGGCATTTTGTATATAATGAACCATATCAAAGTCTTATTTTTAGTTACTACTTTTTTTATCCCCACCTTAAATATTAAGAATAATGCAAGTTCGATAGAACGTAAGTATCAAGAAAGTTTGCAGATTAGTAAGGAACCGTCCAATATAAAACTGTAGGCAAATTATTTTTTTTGCTTATTGCTCTTGGAAAGATTAAAAAAAGCTATATATTTGTATTCAATTCTAAATCCGACTACTATATGAAACTAATAGCAGAAAGTGGTTCTACAAGAACTGAATGGGCTTTGGTTGAAGATAATCACCTCATACAACGTGTTTTCACCGAGGGATTGAATCCTTTCTTTCAAACACGAAGAGAAATAAGCCGAAGTGTGCGATTAGGTCTCCCTGAAATATTCTTCAAAAAGAAACTGGAGCAAGTGTACTATTATGGTGCTGGCTGTACCTCACATGAGAAAAAGAATATTTTAGGAGCTTCATTAGTAGCTCAATTTAAAACTCCCATTCAAGTAGAAAGCGACCTTCTTGCTGCTGCTCGTGGTTTGTTTAAATGTGAAGCTGGCATTGCATGTATTTTAGGAACTGGCTCCAACTCATGCTTTTATGATGGAAAGATTGTAGTGAAGAATGTGAAAGCTGGCGGTTATATATTAGGAGATGAAGGCAGTGGAGCTGTAATGGGTAAATACTTCTTGTCTGATGTGTTGAAAGGGTTGGCTCCCAAAGATGTTATGGCTGACTTTTTTGAAAAATTCCGTATTAGTCCTAATGAAGTAATGGAGTCGGTTTACAACCGTCCATTCCCTAATCGTTTCCTATCCACAATTTCATACTTTTTGGCGGATTATATGAATGATGACTATGTGTATAATCTGATAACCAGCAATTTAAGAAGCTTCTTTACTCGAAATATATGCCAATACGATTATAAAAACTATCCTATACGTTTTGTTGGTTCATTAGCATACAGTTATTCAGATGTCTTACGAGATGTTGCTCATGAATTTGGTATTGAATTGGAAGTTATTGAAGAAACACCAATGAGTGGATTGATTGAATTTCATTCATTGAATATTGAAGAACCTTAAATTAGCATTTATAATAAGGTCTAAAATACGCATATTTGCAAAACTATAAATATAAAGTTAAAAAAATGCAAATGAGTGTTCATGATATTAAATAATAATATATCTTTGCTAAGTCGAAACAAGCGAAAGATATCCTCTTGATTTTGATGCCTTTGTTAATAACAAGTTTTGTCTCTTAAAATCGCTAACGAAGTTAAGTAATTGAAATATATTTGATTTTAAGTCAATACGTACTAAGTTCCACGAGAACTTGGTAAAAGGATATAAAGAGAAATAATACATAGAAAATGAACCTTTAAATAGAGATACGCCTATGAGAAATTAAGAAACACTCGGAAAACAATAATTTTTCTAATTTATTATTCCCCCCTTACCCTAATTTTGAGAAACTATTTTAATTTAATAAAATCATCAATCACTTATGAATGAAGATCGTAAAAGACGAGGATTAGCTAATGGCAAATTCCTCACTGCGGTAGCAATCAGTGCGCTGTTTTTAGGCAGTGGTAATGTGATGGCTACTCAAACTGCGTCTGCAAGCTCACATGGAGTATTGGAACAGATGCAAACTATTTCTATGACAGTCACAGTTGTAGATACTAAAGGCGAACCTATTATTGGTGCTAATGTCATAGAGAAAGGCACTACTAATGGTGGTATTACGGATTTAGATGGAAAATTTAAAATGAATGTGAAGTCGGGAGCTACTATTCAGATATCTTTTGTTGGCTATACAATGCAAGAAGTAAAAGCTGCTCCTACTCTGAAAGTAACTTTGAAGGATGATACAGAATTACTAGATGAGGTTGTAGTTGTAGGTTATGGTTCACAGAAGAAAGTAAACTTGACTGGTGCTGTGGCTTCTGTAGACGTTAATAAAACAATTGATAGTCGACCTATTACGGATATTGGGCGTGCCCTTCAAGGAGCGGTGCCGGGATTAACTGTTACGACAAATTCCGGTGAAATTGGTGGGGCACCTACCATTAAAATTCGTGGTAGTATAGGGTCTCCAAACGGTGATGCCAAACCGTTAATACTTGTGGATAATGTAGAAGTAACTGATATTTCCATGGTAAACCCGGATGATATTGAAAATATCTCAGTATTGAAAGATGCTGCTTCGGCTTCTATCTACGGTGCACGCGGTGCATTCGGGGTATTATTGATTACCACCAAATCGAAGACTAAGCACGAACGTCTTTCTGTGAAATATACTAATAATTTTGCTTGGCGTACACCGACCAAAACACCTGAGCAACTTCCCGGATGGGAGCAAGCTGACATCAACTTGAAAGGTGTGATTAATCAAACAAAAGGTGCTACTGCTTTTTACAACGTGGTAGGTAACATGCGTGTAGATGCTACTCATGTACAAAAAATGAAAGATTATTGGGAGAAATACGGATATGGCAATCAGTTTGGTCGTGAAATGGAAGAAGGACGTGATTTCGAGTTCCGAGATGGCGGTATGTTTTTCATACGTACATGGGACTGGTATGATGAATATATCAAAGATTGGTCTCCACAGCAGAATCACAGCCTTTCTATCAATGGCGGAAATGGAAAAACCAACTATAATATCGCTTTGGGATATTTTTCCCAAGATGGTATGATGAAAATAAATTCAGATGATTACAAACGTTATAATGCAAACATTTCATTGAATTCAGAACTGAACAAATATGTATCTGTTCGTACAGGTGTGATGTTTACCCGTTCGGATTATGACAAACCGTTTAATTATGCCAGTGATATCTATGATCAGATGTATTATTTGTATCGTTGGCAACCGATGATGCCATACGGTACTTACGAAGGAAAAGAATTTCGTAGCGCCCTGACTGACTTGAAAACTGCTCCTACCATAACTCAAGAGCGTGAATATCTCCGTTTGACAGGCGGCGTTACAGTGAAACCCATTAAAGATTTATCCATTGATGTGGATGTGGCTTACAGCTCGGTAGAAACACGATTGAAAAAGTACGGAACACCCAGTTTGACAAGTGGATATAATATTTTCTCTGCACAATCTTCTCTTGATGCTTTGCGTAGTTCATACGGTAATTATAACGCAATAGCCACTTACGATTATGTCCGTCAGGAAACCGGACGTACCGAAAATTTGACGGCTAATTTTATCGCCACTTATTCCAAACGTTTGGGCGATCATGATTTTAAGGTGATGGGTGGATCTAACTTAGAGAAAAGCGAGTATAAATATTACTGGGCTCAGCGCAAGGGGCTGCTTGATCCTAATAAACCGGAATTGAATATGGCTACAGGTGAACAGACTACAAGCTCTGAACATACATGGTGGTCTGTTGCAGGTTTCTTCGGTCGTATCAACTATTCGTATAAAGATCGCTATATGCTGGAGCTTAACGGACGTTATGACGGTTCTTCCCGTTTTCCTTCCGGACAACGTTTTGGCTTTTTCCCCTCTATGTCTGCCGGTTATCGTATTTCCGAAGAAGCGTTTATGGAGCCCTTAAAGCCTTATCTGAGTACGTTGAAGTTACGTGGTTCTTGGGGTATGATTGGTAATCAGGATGTAGGTACCGATCGCTATGTTTCTACCTTGTCAACCGCAACTGATAGTTGGATTATCGATGGTAAAAAGGTTTCATCTACAGGAAAACCGACCATTGTATCTTCTGCACTGACTTGGGAAAAGGTTACTACAATCGATATAGGTTTAGACGCTCGTTTCTTTGACGATGCGTTGGGAGTAACATTCGACTGGTATAATCGTAAGACTAGTGATATCTTGACTAAAGCCAACTTACCGCAAACATTGGGTGCTGTCGCTCCGTATGAAAATATGGGTGCTATCCAGACTAAAGGATGGGAAATTGCTATTGACTATCGCCATACATTCAAGAATGGTTTACATTTTGGTGTGACTGCTTCTATTGCTGATGATAAAACTGAAGTTACTAAATGGACTCACAATACCGCACTACCTTCCTATGGTGCTACTGGCTGGTGGGAGACCGATGCTTATAAGGAAGGCATGATTTTAGGTGATATTTGGGGATTGCAGTTCGATCGTTTCTTGACTGAAGCGGACTTTAATGCGGACGGTTCTATGAAAGATGGTTTGCCGGATCAAACACAGGTATTCCCTGCCGGTTATGAATTCGCACCCGGTGACGTACTCTATAAAGATATCGACGGAAATGGCGAAATCAAGAGACAATCAAATATTGATGAAAAAGGTGACTTAAGTGTAATTGGTAATGCCTTGCCGCGTATGCAATTTGGCTTGAATTTGGATGCTTCTTATAAAGGATTCGATTTCAGCGCATTCTTCCAAGGTGTAGGAAATAGAAAATTATGGGCTGCAGGTAATCAAGTATTGCCGGGTTTCACTACCGGTGAACCTTTCTACAAGGGTGCAGAAGATTATTGGACACCTGAAAACACGAATGCTTTCTATCCTCGTCCGATGGATTATAAACAAAGCCAGTCAGGAAACTTCAGCCTAAACGACCGCTATTTGCTGAATATGGCTTATCTGCGTCTTAAAACCTTAACAGTAGGTTATACATTGCCTAAAACTTGGCTAAGCAAATACAAAGTACAAGGCTTACGCGTTTACTTCACTGGTGAGAATCTTTTCACTATTGATGGATTGAAACCGGCCATTGACCCGGAAACTGGTATACGTACTGCCGGTACTGCCAGTGATTCACGTAACTTTGGTCGTAGTTATCCATATCAGAAGACGGTATCATTCGGTATTCAGCTTAGTTTATAATTTAATAGTTATTGCAATTATGAAAAAGAAAAATATATTATATATTGCCTGTGCGTTGACGATGGCTTCGCTCTGTAGTTGTGAGGATTTCTTGGATAAAGATCCGCAAGACAAGCAGACCAATGACACATATTGGCAGACAGAAACATCACTGCGTACTTATGCCCAAGATTTTTATTCTACGTATTTTAAAGGGTATAATATTGACTATACTGTATTTGGTGGTTTCTTTTCGGGAGACAACTATACAGATGATTATATCAATCTGAATAATGCGAATACTTATAATGGAGGGTATATTTATTTCCCTACTTCCGCTACTACGGACTGGAATAGTAAAACTGCTATTTGGAAGGATCATTATGCTAATGTCTATAAGGCAAACGTTATGATTGAAAAAATTCCGGGAATGAGTATCTCGGAAGAAGCAAAGAATCACTGGACAGGGGTAGCACGTTATTTCCGTGCGATGGCTTATAGTGAATTGGTAAAAGCTTATGGCGGTGTTCCTTTCTATGATAAGGTGACCGATCCGGCTGATGAGAGTCTTTATAAGAATCGTGATTCATATCCGTATGTGGCACAAAAAATTCAGGACGATTTTCAATTTGCATTGGATAATGTGCGGGTAGACGATACCAAACGTCAGGTAAATAGAGATGTTGTTGGTGCATATATGTCACGCGAATTGTTGTATCACGCTACTTGGCTGAAGTATCATGGTACCACGGTAGGTCCTACATCGGAAAAAGTGGGTGATGCTGAAATCAAGAACCTGCTGCAAGGTGCCATCAATGGTGCACAAGTGGTTATGAACTCAGGTAAGTATGCTATTGGAAATACATACAATGCTTTGTTTACTACCGACGACCTGGCCAACAACCCGGAAGTGATTTGGTATCGTGAATATACAACCGGTTTGCAATGCAATGCCTTGATGTCTTACAATGGTCCTGAAGACCAAACCCAGGGTGGTGTTACGGAAAACGTGATTGAAAGCTACCTTTGTATTGATGGTCTGCCTATCGGTCAGTCTCCGGTTTATAAAGGCAAGCAAGATCCTAGCATTCAGAAATCATTCCAGAATCGCGATCCGAGACTCTATCAAACAGTTGCTGACAGCTTGCGTATCATGAGTGCACTTGGAACAAAATATACCGAGGGAACATCTCCTACAGGTTATCCGGCGAAGAAATTCCTGAATGACGAATGGTGGGCTGCCGGTTTAGACTATTGTACAGGTATTTTAAGTCCTGCCGATGCGCCTTGCTTCCGCTATGCTGAGGTATTGCTGAATTATGTAGAGGCTCGTTTTGAAATAGCCCAAGTAGGTGGTGCTGGATTTGTACAGGATGATCTTGACAAATCTATCAATCAGATTCGTACTCGTAAGCTGACGAAGTGGGGTGAAACTGAAGCTCAAACAATGCCGAAGGTGCAATTGGAAGGTGGAAGCTTGAGTGCAAATGGTGTAGTGATCAATGATCCGGCTCGTGATGCAGATGTTAATCCGGTATTGTGGGAAATCCGTCGCGAGCGTCGTATAGAGTTAATTATGGAAGGCCGTCGTGGTGAAGATCTTCGCCGTTGGGCTAAGTTCGAATATTTGAATTCAGAAGATGGGAACGGTAATCCTAATAAGATAATCCTGGGCGCTTATGTAAATATGGCGGACTATCCGACTATTTCTGCAAAGGATAAAGATGGTAATCGGGTGTTGTTCTTGTTTGATCCGGAAAATCCGACCAACAAAGACTCAGACAAGGGTTATATCTACTATCTGCGTGAAAAAGAACTTCGTATATTCAAGAAAGGTGAGTTGGATTCAGAACGTTATTATTTGCGTGCGATACCTGCAGAACAGATGACTATCTACAGTAATAAGGATAAGGAATTTACTCAGAATCCGGGTTGGTAATATAGAAAATTAGCAATCCAAAGAGAACAAAAATACAGTCTTAAACAACAGATGATAATTTCTGAAGTTTAAGACTGTATTAGTATTTGGAGATTTCTTCTTTACAGTGCTTTCTCTTTCACCAGATATTCTGCAATTTGCACTGCATTCAGTGCAGCCCCCTTCTTAATTTGGTCACCCACAATCCAGAATGTCAATCCATTATCGTTAGTAAGGTCTTTACGAATACGGCCTACATAAACGGGATCTTTACCTGCAAGGAACAAAGGCATGGGATATTCTTTCTCTGCAGGATTGTCCATCAATACCAAACCTTCGCCATTAGCAAATGCTTCGCGAGCCTCTTCCAAAGAAATAGGACGTTCAGTTTCAACCCAGATACTTTCAGAGTGTGAACGCAATGCAGGAACGCGTACGCAAGTAGCGCTAACTTTGATGTCGGTGTGCATAATCTTACGGGTTTCGTTGAACATCTTCATCTCTTCTTTAGTATATCCGTTTTCTGTGAATACATCAATCTGAGGAATGAGGTTGAATGCCAACTGGTAAGCGAACTTATCAACAGTAACAGGTTCGCCTGCTAATACCTGACGGTATTGCTCGTACAATTCGTCCATAGCAGCTGCACCGGCACCGCTGGCAGCTTGATAGGTAGAAACGTGTACGGTCTTTATATGAGACAGCTGTTCGATGGCTTTCAGTGCTACTACCATTTGGATTGTAGTACAGTTAGGATTGGCAATAACACCACGTGGACGGTCTTTAGCGTCAGCAGCGTTTACTTCGGGTACTACCAAAGGTACATCGGTATCCATTCGGAAAGCACTTGAGTTATCAATCATCACAGCACCATACTTGGTGATTGTTTCAAGATACTCTTTAGAGGTACCGGCGCCTGCGGAAGTGAAAGCGATATCGATCCCTTTAAAGTCATCGTTGTGTTGCAAGAGTTTAACCTCGATCTGTTTACCGCGGAAGGTATATTTAGTTCCGGCACTGCGTTTAGAACCGAACAATACTAACTCGTCCAACGGGAAATTCCTTTCATCGAGCACTCGCAGGAACTCCTGTCCCACGGCTCCGCTTGCTCCAACAATAGCTACTTTCATTTTTCTTTTGTTTTTAAATAGTTTATAATAAATTACATCCTATCTCTGATTTGATAGAATTGGTTGCAAATTTATAACAAAATGCTGTATAACACCCTATAAAGTGAAAAGTTTTTCGTTATTTTGCATTCAAACCCAAAACTCGCAATCTATGGATTGGTTTGACTTTAGCTTACAACTCCCAATTACTGACCCTACATGGATATTTCTCCTTGTACTCCTTATCATATTATTTGCACCTATCTTATTAAGTAAACTTCGTATTCCGCACATTATCGGCATGATTTTGGCGGGGCTTGTTATTGGTGAACATGGCTTTAATATTCTGGTACGTGATAGTAGTTTTGAACTTTTTGGCAAGGTGGGATTGTACTACATCATGTTCCTTGCCGGATTGGAAATGAACATGGGCGATTTTAAACAAAATCGAACGAAAGCTGCTGTACTAGGATTATTGGCTTTCATTATTCCGATAGGTATAGGCTTGGTTACGAATATGACATTGCTAAAATATGGAGTGATAACTTCGGTTTTGTTGGCAAGTATGTATGCTTCGCACACATTGGTAGCTTATCCCATTGTCATACGATATGGTGTGTCACGACATCGTAGTGTGAGTATCGCCGTTGGTGGTACGGCAGTAACGGATACGCTCACCTTGTTAGTTCTGGCGGTAGTCGGTGGGCTGTTCAAAGGGGAATCGGGTGGATTGTTCTGGGTATGGTTAGTCATTAAAGTAGTCTTTTTGGGAGCTTTGATTGTCTATTTCTTCCCACGTATCGGGCGTTGGTTTTTCCGGAGATATGATGATAGCGTGATGCAGTTTATATTTGTGTTGGCTATGGTTTTCTTGGGAGCCGGACTGATGGAGTTTGTGGGAATGGAAGGTATCTTAGGAGCCTTTCTGGCCGGTTTGGTTTTGAATCGTCTAATTCCACATGTATCTCCTTTGATGAACCATTTGGAGTTTGTAGGGAATGCACTTTTTATTCCTTATTTTCTGATTGGGGTAGGTATGCTGATTGATATACATGTGATATTTGGGCATGGAGATGCGCTGAAAGTGGCAGCTGTAATGATAGTTGTGGCCTTGACCGGTAAATGGATTGCTTGTTGGTTGACTCAGAAAATTTATAAGATGGCGGCTATTGAACGCGAACTGATGTATGGACTGAGTAATGCACAAGCTGCGGCAACTTTGGCTGCGGTTTTGGTAGGATATAATATTATTTTGCCTAGTGGAGAGCGACTACTGAATGATGATGTTTTGAACGGTACTGTCTTGTTGATACTTGTGACTTGTATTGTTAGTTCGTTTATTACTGAACGGGCAGCACGGAAGATAGCGATGGATGAGGCGCATTTGGAAGAGAATCAATCGGTGGAACAAGAAAAAATATTAATTCCTGTTGCTAATCCTGATACAATTGAAGATTTGATAAATCTGTCTTTACTTATAAGAGACTCGAAACAAAAAGATAATTTATTGGCTTTGAATGTTATCAATGATGATAGTAGTTCGGAAGCCGCAGAACTTCGCGGAAAACGTCATTTGGAGAAAGCTGCCTTGATAACAGCTTCTGCAAGTGTATCTTTACAGCAAATAACGCGTTATGATATGAATATTGCTTCTGGTATTATTCATACTGCTAAAGAATATGTGGTAACGGATGTTATTATTGGCTTGCACCGCAAAGTAAATATCGTGGACTCGTTCTTTGGTATGCTTGCCGAAAACTTATTGAAAGGACTGCATCGGGAAGTAATAATAGCCAAGTTCTTGATGCCTATCAATACGATAAGGCGTTTAATTATTGCAGTACCGTCCAAGGCGGAATATGAAGCTGGTTTCCAGAAGTGGGTGGGGCATTTCTGCCGTTTGGGAGAAACATTGGGTTGCCGTGTGCACTTTTATGCCAATGAGGAGACTACAGCTCATCTCCAGGCTCTAGTTAAGAAGAAGTACGGACAAACATTAACTGACTTTTCCCGTTTAGATGATTGGGGTGATTTGTTGATTTTGACCGGGCAGGTGAATTACGACCATCTATTAGTCGTCATAAGTGCACGTCGTGGATCTATTTCATACGACAGTTCATTCGAGAAATTGCCGGCACAGATAAGCAAGTATTTTGCTAATAATAGTTTGATTGTATTGTACCCCGATCAATTGGGTGAACCTCAGGATGCTGTATCTTTCTCTAATCCGCGTGGTAATAATGAATCACAACATTATGAGGAAGTGGGCAAATGGTTCTACAAGTGGTTTAAGAAATAGTGATTAGTGTTTAGTGATTTGTCGAGATGGAAGAGTGGAAACAGAGAACTCAGCTTTTGCTGGGAGATGAAAAGATGGAACGGATGCGCCGTGCACATGTGCTGGTAGTAGGCTTGGGTGGAGTGGGGGCTTATGCTGCCGAAATGATATGTCGTGCCGGAGTAGGGCGAATGACAATAGTGGATGCAGATACGGTACAACCTTCTAATATAAACCGCCAGTTGCCTGCTTTACATTCTACTATAGGCAGGAAGAAAGCAGAGGTGTTGGAGTCACGATACAAAGATATAAATCCGGACTTGGAGTTAACGGTATTGCCCGTTTTCTTGAAAGACGAGAATATTCCCGAGCTACTTGATGCGGCTTCTTATGATTTTGTAGTGGACGCTATTGATACCCTTTCCCCGAAATGTCATTTGATAGCAGAAGCGATGAAGCGTCATATAAAGATTGTATCGAGTATGGGTGCCGGTGCTAAAAGCGATATAACTCAAGTGCGTTTTGCTGATATTTGGGAAACCTATCATTGCGGATTAAGCAAAGCTGTTCGTAAACGTCTTCAGAAAATGGGTATTAAACGTAAATTACCTGTGGTATTCAGTACCGAACAGGCTGACCCGAATGCCGTTTTGCTGACGGAAGATGAGATGAATAAAAAGTCGACGTGCGGAACAGTGAGCTATATGCCTGCCGTCTTTGGTTGCTATTTGGCAGAATACGTAATTAAAAGAATATAGGATCATGATAAGATTAGAAAATATAACCAAGAGTTTTGGTAACTTGCAAGTGTTGCGGGGGATCGATATGAATATAGATAAGGGCGAAATTGTCAGTATCGTAGGTCCTAGTGGTGCTGGTAAAACTACACTGTTACAGATTATGGGTACGTTGGATATGCCGGATAGTGGTTCGGTAACTATAAACGGCACCTTGGTGAATCGCATGAAAGAGAAAGAATTGTCTGCATTCCGTAATAAACATATAGGTTTTGTATTCCAGTTTCACCAATTGTTACCGGAATTTACGGCGCTGGAAAATGTGATGATACCAGCCTTTATTGCCGGATTGGGGCAACAGGAAGCTAATGCCGCTGCAACAGAAATATTAGAATTTATGGGACTTACCGACCGTGCAAGTCATAAACCTAATGAACTTTCCGGTGGAGAAAAACAACGTGTAGCAGTAGCTCGCGCATTGATTAACCATCCGGCTGTGGTATTGGCAGATGAACCTTCAGGTAGTTTGGATACCCATAATAAAGAAGAGCTTCATCAACTCTTTTTTGATCTCCGTAACCGATTTGGGCAAACTTTTGTCATTGTAACCCATGATGAAGGATTAGCGCAAATAACAGATCGTACTATACACATGAAAGACGGAGTGATTAGTGGTTAGTTACTATTTTCCTGTACTCATTACTCCTGAATCATTATCGCTATTGTTCACTTTTCGCTGTGCTGTTTTGAAAGTGCGTCCAAACGAGAAGTTATAGGAAACACTGACTGTGAATAATCGAGAGCTTTCTTTTATATAATTACTGGTTTTATAAGAGGCAAACTTATTCCAGTTTTCACTCTGTACCTTATAGTCGTTTGTGAATGGGTTGAAAGCTCCTAATCCGACACGCAAGTCTTTATGTTTGTAATAGACACCAAAAGCTTGGATATTTTCTCCGCCTGATAATGTCTCTCCCCAAAAGTTATTCCAATTGGTATTGATCTGCCAATATAAGGAGAACTTCTTATAGCTTACCGAAGCTTCCGCTTCACAAAACCAGTTGGTATAAGTATGTGAATATTCATGTCCATGACTCATGTAATGGTTGACACCTCCTGTAAATGAAAGTTGTAGTATATCATGGATAGGTCCTAACCGGAACATGATACGTCCGGATACTTTTTGCCAGTCTTTCTGATTGTTCCAAGTCTGTATAATCTTATTGCCCTCTTGAATTTTCTCATCCATAATAGCATTCGGACGATAATCGTATGCTCCCCACACATTAGTATAAAAAATACCTTTCCTCCATTCATAAGCCAGTTCTGTATAGTAACACATGTATGACTTTAAATTGGGATTTCCACGACGGATTTGAAATGAATCTACAGCTTGCTCTACATCACTAAGATCGGCTAAAGAAGGAGATGCATTATAGATATTTCCTTTCCAGCGCAAATATGAATTATCTGAGATTGTATAGTGTAATACAAGACTTGGATTGAAACTGTAGTTGACCGTAGAATTATTATCTCCACTTTGGTTATAATAGAAGCGGGTCATGGCAATACCCAATCTGTAATCCAATTTATTCAACTTACCACGATATTCACTGAAAATATAAGAATTTCCTTGATGCATATTGGTCTCATAGGAATGACCATTCCGATATTCATTGTTTGAGTAAGATTGAGTATGGTTTATACCAAAGCTCAATGCATTTCCTTTAGAGAATTGTTTTTCGTAGATAGCTTCGGCAATCAGAGAATATTTATTACCGGAAGTATAATTATCAATGTCAGTTAATATCTCATTCTCTATGCTTTCCTGATAAGTTCGATTTGACTTCTCTCTATTATAGGTACCTACGAGATTGAAAACCAAAGTCTGTTTGTTCTTTAAGTTATGCTGATAGTAGAGGTCTAAAGACGGACGAGACCAGTTCCTTTTAGTTAGGTCTATCATATTGACTTTATCTGTAATGTCGTTGGCATTATAAAGAATCCCTTTGTAATCCCAATGTGGTTGATTATTAGCATACATGCGGAACGCTGCACTGAATAAAGAGTTTTCAGATATCTGAAGACTATAATTGACGTTCGCATTGTGTTGTGCTAAGGTTAATTTACTGGGTTCACCGAGTTCTAGCCGCTGCAAAATAGTGCCATCGGCTAAATGAAATTCTTCTTCATTATCACGATATGAACCATTGAAATCACGAGGACCTGCGAAATAGGAAAAACCAAGTTCTGATTTTTTGTGATTAATTTTGCCGTATATATTGTAGTTTCCCCACATTGCATTGACGCCTTGTGATATATCTGTGCCAAAGCTTCCTCCTGTATCGGGACGACGTACTATATAGTCCAAAACGATTTCTGCATTGCCATAGCGTAATCCCGGATTATCATGATATTCGATGCGGACAATATCAGCAGGTCGGAGTGCCTTTACTTCGTCAATTTCCGCTTTGACACCATTAATTCGTAGTTGTAGTTCTCCTCCTCCTGATAAACCTATCGTATTATTCATCGGATTTACCAGAATACGTGGTAGCATCATTTCTTGTAACAGATTTACTCCATTAGTGGAAGTTTTTAGTTGTCTTTCAGATGGGAATACTAACTTCCGATCAGCACGGCTTATCTGGCGAGAGCCGGTGATGGTGACTCCTTCCAAGGCAATAGCGGCACTATCCAAGACGATTTGTCCAAGGTCTGTGTGGCGCTTCACACCATCCAAAGTTATGTAAGCGGTGTTGTATCCTATACTTGAAATTACAATTCTGTAGTCTCCTTCAGTGGTATTCTTAAAGATAAACTGCCCTTCGGGATCTGTAGTGACTCCGTTTACAAAAGTAGAATCAATGGTTTGCAACACAACATTGGCATACTCTATTGCTATGTGCGAAGCATCACATACGGTTCCTTTTATTTCTATTTTTTGGGCAAAGATGCCTTGTACCATGCTGCCTAGCAATATGGCTACTATAATTAATTTTCTCATGTTATATGAAGATTCTAGTCCTTTTTCAGTTTGGCCCTTCTGTTTCAAGGTTGTTTTATGTCTTTTAGACGCAATAGGGTATGAAAAGGTTGCATTTTACTGGAAATGTTTTTCTTATTCGAAACAGATGTAGTGGCTAATTCTCTCTAAATCAGTCTTAGAGAATTCTTCGTAGAGGGTAAAAGGTTTTAAGTTGTGGAGTGCTCCTTTCTTTTTTCGATACTCCACAAAAGCTTTCGCCTGATAAAAGTTGATATATGGATGGCTTCGAAGGCGTTCTATTCCAATACGGTTCAGGTTTATAAGGCGAATGTCTTTGGGGTCAATACTGAACCATGATTGTAGTTGGTGGTAATTGAGATGTATATCTTCTAGTTGTTCGATGCAATAAAAGCCTCCTAGTCGCTGACGGTAGGCAGTAAGCATACGGGCGATACTGCTGCCAATACCCGGTATTTTTTGTAGCTCTGTGGTGTCGGCTTTGTTGAGATCAACAATAGTACCTATGGGATATTTGTAGGACTTGGGTTGAGAATTGGAGTTGTTATCGTTTGCCGATGGATGATTATACAGGCGGGTTATATTTCTGACGGTATCTTCGGGCACAATATAAATATAAGGTAAGAGGGTTTCATATTGTTCTTCTGTTAACCCGTATACTTTTTTGAAGTCTACTGCTTTACGAAATTTACCACCTTTACGGCGATACTGTAATATGTTTCGAGCCATCCATCCCGGTAGCCCTAGTCTACAAAAAGTAGCAGAATCTGTAGCATTGGGATTGAATGGGGTTAAGTTAAAGACTTGTGGCTTTTTATGATCGTATTTGGAATACTTTGGCTTCCATTGCTTTTCTTTCTCCTCGATAGAAGAGATAAATGTGTTGTATTCTGCTTCTGCAATAGCTTGTTGCTTTAGGTCCTCTTCAGAAGGAAATTGCATATCTTTCCAATAAGAATAAAATAATCCGGAGAGAAAGACGAGGACAATTCCGGAAATCAGAACAATTATTCCACGTCTTTCTCCCCGGGAGAAGTAAAAGAAGTTTTTGAAAGGGTTATGCATCTCTTTATTTTAGAAAACCTAATTCATTGATAAATACGATTGCAATGCCTATCGGTGCGATGTATCTTAAAATGAATATCAATAATTTATAGATTGGAACCTTTAGAGTCCCGTTATTACTTATTTCATCCCAGACTATCTTCTTGTTCAGATACCAGCCAATAAAGATGGAGATAAAGAATCCACCCAAAGGCAACATAATTTTGGCGGTAACGAAATCGAATAGATCAAATAGATTCATTCTGAATATAGTGTAATCCTTACCGACTCCGAGAGAAAGTGAACAGAACACTCCTAGGAAAATACAACCGGTAGTAACCAATATGGCAGCCTTACTGCGTGTAAATTTGAACTCTTCGTGCAAATAAGCCGTCACCACTTCGTGCAGGGAGATGGTGGAGGTCAGTGCTGCTAATGCCAATAGAATATAGAACATCAAAGACAAAGCTATAGCTAACCAAGGGATATTGCCGAAAGCTTGCTGGAACACGTTGGGTAAAGTAATGAATAATAAACTCGGACCTGCATCGGGTTGAATGCCTACTGAAAATGCAGCCGGAAAAATGATGAAACCTGCGAGTATAGCTACCATTGTATCAATTGCGGCTACATTGAAAGCGGTCTTGGATAAATTCGTATCATTTCTGAAATAAGAAGCGTAAGTACATAGACATCCCATTCCGAGACTTAAAGAGAAGAAAGCTTGTCCCATAGCTCCTAGTATTACACTGCCGTTCACCTTGCTGAAATCAGGCTTTA
>NZ_JASLER010000056.1 GCF_030151085.1 Bacteroides sp.
CTATGGCATCGGGAGCAAGGAAGTCAAGATTGTATCCCTCATGTCCTTGCTGACCACCACGGGAAGAAGAGGACTTACGTAAACTTTTGGTCTTACGGATGAATTCGCTCGATGGAAGTTCTTTGGAAGGAGGAAGATTACTGTTGTGACTATCCTTGCGGGGAGGATTCAGGCGGGAAAGACGGTCGCGAAGCTCTTTATTCTCCGCTTCTAATCTATCAATGACTGAAGACTGCTCCTCGACCTTCTTTAATAAGAAGGAAAGCATGGAGTGGATATCAGTGACGTCTTGCATACGCTATCTTTATACGAAGACAAAATACGAATATACATTCAATTAGCCAAATAAAAACTTACTTATTTGGATAATTCATGAAAAAGAAAATATAACACCTGAATAGTAACTATTACAACAAAATCAGAGGAAAGTTCACAGCAATCAGTCTTTCAACTGATGCAGTACAATCACCACCACTTCGGCAGGAGCAAACAAACGGATGTTCTTATTGGATGTACCTATACCATTTGTAATGATCATAGGCGTATATTTCGAGTTATATTTCAGTCCTCTCAGAAACCGTTGCCCGTAGTGTGAAGGAACGATAGGAGCGTACAGTCCGAATAACGTAACCTGCCCGCCATGAGTATGACCGGCAAGTACCAAGTCGGTATTAGTAATAGGAACATCTTCGGCATAATCGGGAGTATGCGTCAGGAGGATCACAAAATCGTCGGGCGACAAACCAAGTGTTGGCGACTTGCCATTCTTTGCCAAATCAAAAGGATTACGCACTCCTGCTATCAGGATTTCCTCACCACCCCGCTTCAAAGTATCTACTTTATGTTCCAGGAGATGCATGCCGTAGCGGTTCATCTCTTTCACAATATCATCATAACAAGCTTCATAATCATTGTTTCCAAGTACGGCATACGTACCCATCGGTGTTTTAACTTTGGCAAGAGCAGCCATAACAGGCGGCACATACTGGCAGCCTTCGTGGAAATCGCCGCCTATCAACAAAACATCGGCACGTTGGGCTATGAGCAGACGGACAAGATCGTTCAAACCTTTCTCCTTCAGCAAACTTTGATAATGAAGATCGGAAACAAAGGCAATACGGAATCCTTCAAAGGAAGCGGGCACATCGCGATGGGTGAAGTCGTACACCTTTACACGGTCTACACCTTTATAAACCGAAGAAACATCAATTGTACGCGAACTGATCTTCGTTCCACGCTGTACAATCTTTTTAGGAGGTTTTACCGCTATTTTCTGCTCCGGCTTCTTAGCCTGCTGACGTTTTACCGGACGACGATTGATATTACGCAAGTCTGACTGATCGAAAGTGAGAAGAGGAGAAAGGGAGGAAGACAAACCGATGGTATCTGCCAACAAGGTGCTATCTGACTTCATAACCAGCTGCGGTATAGACGAAACGAGGTTTCTCTTCGACTTACATGAAGAAAAGAGCAGCAGGAAAAGAACAGATATGTATAGTAACTTCTTTATCATAAGCAAGTGCAAAGATAGGCATTTTTCAGTATCTTTGCCGTCAGTTATTGATACTTATTAAAACAGATATGAACGAGATTAAGCAAAATTCACTCTATGCATGGTTGCTTGCCGCACGTCCCAAGACATTGACCGGAGCTATTATACCTGTGTTAATAGGTACTTCCCTGACACTTGCCGACAAAGAGTTCAAAGTCGTTCCTGCCTTGCTTTGCTTCCTCTTTGCATGTGGTATGCAGATTGCCGCTAACTTCATAAATGATTTATATGATTATCTGAAAGGAACCGACCGCGAAGATCGTCTTGGTCCCGAACGTGCCTGTGCACAAGGCTGGATTACTCCGGGAGCCATGAAATGGGGTATCGGCATTACAGTACTGTTCTCCTGCGTTATCGGTTGCGGATTGCTTTACGCATGTTGGGGAGACTTGCCTTACGGAGGATGGGAGTTAATTGTATTAGGAGCTACATGCGTTATATTCGCCTTTCTCTACACCACAATACTCTCCTATCAAGGTTGGGGAGATTTATTGGTTCTGATATTCTTCGGTTTCGTTCCTGTATGCGGCACCTATTATGTACAAGCTTACACGCTCACATCGGATGTCATCATCGCTTCGCTTATCAGCGGATTGGTAATTGATACCTTATTGGTAGTGAACAATTACCGTGACCGTGAGCAGGATACCCTCAGCGGAAAACATACATTGATTGTCCGTTTTGGTGAACCTTTCGGAAGATATTTATATCTAGGACTAGGCATTATTGCTACCCTACTCTGCCTTTGGTTTGTAAAGGACTGGAATATAACCACCATTCTACTCCCCTTCTTCTATCTCTTTGCCCATGTGCGCACCTGGCGAAGGATGTGCAAAATACAAAGTGGTAAAAAATTAAACAGCATATTAGGCGAAACTTCGCGCAATATGCTGCTTATGGGATTATTATTGAGTGCGGCTATTATTCTATAGAAGCCGCACACAGAGCTTTTCATTCTTTAATTCTTCATGCTTAATTCTTCACTCCATACATCTTCTCGTAGTACTTCTGATAATCACCGCTGGTTACATCTTCTACCCAGTTTTGATTATTCAGATACCACTCGATAGTCTTGACGATACCTACCTCGAACTTGGTTTCGGGATACCAGCCTAAAGCCTCGGTTATCTTAGCGGGGTCGATGGCATAACGTTGGTCATGTCCCAAACGGTCTTTCACAAAGGTAATCAAGTCTTCGTTTATCCAGTCAATGGCTATTTGCCCGTCAGCACCTTTCATTTGCTTTTTCAGTACTTGGCGATATTGGGGTTGTTCCTCCATCAAACGGCGAATAGTAGCGATAGTCAGCTTTACAATTTCGAGATTAGTCTTTTCATTATGGCCGCCCACATTATACACTTCACCTTCGGTACCTTTGCGAACTACCAAGTCAATGGCTTTGCAATGATCTTCCACGTACAACCAGTCGCGCACGTTGCTTCCGTCACCATAAACAGGAAGATTCTTTCCTTCGAGGATATTCTTGATAATAAGTGGAATCAGTTTCTCGGGAAAATGGAAAGGCCCGTAATTGTTGGAACAACGGGTAAGGGTTACCGGCATCTTGTAGGTATCGTGATAAGCCATTACCACCATATCGGCACTTGTCTTGGAAGCGCTATAAGGGCTATGCGGACAAAGTGGAGTTTGTTCGGTGAAATAGCCTTCGGCTCCCAATGAACCATATACTTCATCGGTGGATACTTGATGATAGCGCACACCTGCACGCCAAGTAGGATAACCATTTTCATCCTTACCCGTAACCCACGCACGACGAGCGGCATCCAGCAGGTTCTGAGTACCAAGAATATTCGTAACCAAGAATAGTTGCGGATTCTCAATACTACGGTCCACATGGCTCTCGGCAGCGAAGTTCACTACATAGTCAAATTTGTATTTAGCGAATAATTCATCGGCAAGCTCACGGTCGCAAATGTCACCTTTCACAAAGAAACAACGTTCATTGTCAATGTCTTTGGCAATCGTTCCTAAATTTCCGGCATATGTCAAAGCATCCAATACCACCACTTTGATATCAGCGTGCTTAGCAAGAATATACTTTATATAATTGGCACCGATAAAACCGGCAGCACCAGTCACAAGATAAGTCTTCATAAGTTATAAGTTAATTGTTTTATATTCGGATTAGCGACGAGAGTCGGCAAGTTCCATCAGATATTTGCCGTACTCGGTTTTGCCGAGTTGTTCGCCGAGATGATAGAGTTGGTCTATGTCGATCCAACCTTTGCGCCAAGCTATTTCTTCGATGCAGCTTACACGGAAACCTTGACGGTTTTGTATGGTAGCTACGAAGTTGCTGGCTTCGAGCAGACTATCACAGTTACCGGTATCAAGCCATGCAAAACCACGACCGAAGATTTCAACTTTCAGCGTATCTTCATCCAGATAGAGACGGTTGAGGTCGGTAATCTCATATTCACCACGAGCAGAAGGCTTCAAGGCAGCAGCTTTGGCAGTTACGGTAGAGTCGTAAAAATAAAGGCCGGGTACCGCATAGTTGCTTTTGGGTTGTATCGGTTTTTCTTCGAGAGAAATGGCTTTTCCATTATCGTCAAACTCTACTACACCGTAGGCACGGGGATCTTTTACATAGTAGCCAAAGATGCAAGCGCCTTTATCTATCGAAGCTGCACGCTTCAACATGGCAGAAAAGCCTTGACCATAGAACATATTGTCACCTAAGATAAGGCAACCCGGTCCGCCTTCCAAGAACTCAGCTCCCAACACAAATGCTTGCGCCAGTCCGTTAGGATTCTCTTGTATTTTATAGGAGAAAGACATTCCAAGTTCTTCACCGGTTCCCAATAATTCGCGGAACATAGGTAAATCACGAGGGGTAGAAATGATTAGTACTTCACGGATTCCCGCCAGCATCAGAGTAGAGAGCGGGTAGTAAATCATGGGTTTGTCATAAACAGGCATTATCTGCTTAGAGATAGCCTTAGACAACGGATAGAGACGAGTGGCGCTGCCACCAGCCAAAATAATTCCTTTCATATTCAGTTCTTTTTTCGTTATACAAATAGAGAATAAAATAAGAAGGAGGACCACGCCCCACGGCTCTCGTTGCTATTCAAAGTGCAAATATCAGAAAAAAAAGAGACTTGACAAAATTATCCGGCTAATTCTATCACTTCAAGATCTTTGAATGCTCCATCTTCAATAACAAAGCGAACCATTGTGCGCACCTGATGGAATCCGGAGATGCCTGCTGCTCCGGGATTGATATGGAGCATATCCAGCGTCTTATCATATTTCACCTTTAATATATGAGAATGTCCGCTGATAAACAATTTGGGTGGATGTACCAGAATGCTGCCTTGAATAGAGGGATCATATTTACCCGGATAACCACCGATATGCTTCATCAATACTTCTGCCCCATCTACTGTGAAGCGCAGAGTCTGCGGATAAAGTTGGCGAATATCTTGTCCGTCAATATTACCATATACCGCACGAAAAGGACGGAATACCGCTAACTTCTGCGCCACTTCCAATGAACCGATATCTCCGGCATGCCAGATTTCATCGCACGATTCAAAATATTGCAGGTACTTCTCGTCCCAATAAGCGTGCGTATCCGATAATAAACCAACTTTTGTCATCTTTCTATTGTTTATATCTGCAAAGGTAACTATATTTGGGAAATCATTAGCCTTAGCAATATGGAAAACAGATATTTCAAACGTGATATCAGTTGGTTGTCGTTCAATTACCGGGTTCTGTTGGAAGCAGAAGACGACACGCTACCACTCTATGAACGAATCAACTTCATTTCTATATATTCATCTAATTTAGAAGAATTCTACAAGATTAGAGTAGCAGACCATAAAGCAGTTGCAACCGGCGCTGCCCAGAGTGATGAAGAGTCTGTACAATCTGCCATCGAATTGGTTGATGCCATCAATAAAGAAGTCAACCGCCAAATGGAAGACCGTATTCGTATCTATGAACAAAAGATATTACCGGCATTGCGGAAACATCATATCATCTTTTATCAAAGCCGCAATGTGGAGCCTTTTCACAAAGAGTTCCTACGTAATTTCTTTAGAGAAGAAATCTTCCCCTATCTGTCTCCTGTGCCTGTTAGTAAAGATAAGGTCATTTCATTTCTGCGTGACAATCGGCTATACCTTGCCGTACGCCTGTATTTAAAGGATGTACCGGCAGATTCTCCTAACCGTATCCAATACTTTGTGATGAAGTTACCTTATAGCAAAGTACCCCGATTTATCACATTGCCTAAGATGGGTAAGAATTATTATCTGATGTTTATCGAAGATATCATCAAGGCCAACATCGATACCATCTTCCCTGGCTATGAGGTGGATAGCAGTTATTGCATCAAGATTTCACGCGACGCGGATATTCTTATAGATGACGCCGCAAATACTTCTGAAATAATTGAGCAGGTGAAGACGAAGGTAAAGAAACGTAAGATCGGTGCAGTCTGCCGCTTTGTATATGACCGTGCCATGCCTCAGGACTTCCTTGATTTTCTGGTAGATGCTTATCGTATAGACCGCCGTGAGTTAGTGCCGGGTGACAAACATCTCAATATGGAAGATTTGCGTCATCTGCCTAACCCTAACCATACAGTACGCCCCATCAAGAAACCTCAGCCCATGAAACTGACGTGTCTGGATGAGCGCGAATCGATCTTCCGCTATGTAGAGAAGAAAGACTTACTACTGCATTATCCTTATCATTCCTTCGATCACTTCATACATTTTCTGTACGAAGCGGTACACGAACCTACGGTACGTGAAATCATGGTAACCCAATATCGAGTAGCTGAAAACTCAACCGTTATCAATACTTTGATAGCTGCTGCCCAAAATGGGAAGAAGGTCACTGTATTCGTTGAACTAAAAGCCCGCTTTGATGAAGAAAACAACCTTGCTACTGCCGAAATGATGAAGGCAGCCGGTATCAATATTATATATAGTATACCGGGGCTGAAAGTTCATGCCAAAGTAGCTCTTATCCTGCGCCGTGACAAAGAAGGACATAAGCTGACCAGTTATGCGTACATCAGTACGGGTAACTTCAATGAAAAAACAGCTACTCTCTATGCAGATTGTGGGCTATTCACCTGCAACCCTGTTATTGTTAATGATTTGCATAATCTATTCCGCACCTTGCAAGGGAAAGAGAATCCGGTGTTCCACCGTTTGTTAGTAGCGCGTTTCAATCTGATACCGGAATTAAACCGCCTTATAGATCATGAGATAGAGCTTGCACAAAAAGGCAAACGTGGTAGAATTATCTTAAAAATGAATGCTTTACAAGATCCTGCTATGATAAACCGCCTCTATGAAGCATCTCAGGCAGGTGTAGAAATAGACTTGATTGTCCGTGGCATTTGTTGCCTTATTCCCGGACAAGCATACAGCAAGAATATCCGTATTACCCGCATAGTAGATACATTCTTAGAACATGCCCGCGTATGGTATTTCGGTAATGATGGTGATCCTAAGATATTTCTCGGTTCACCGGACTGGATGCGCCGTAACCTATACCGTCGTATCGAAGCGGTCACTCCTATATTAGATCCTGATCTAAAAGGAGAACTGACGGATATGCTATCTATCCAGCTATCCGATAAACGGAAAGCTTGTTTCGTAGACGATCATCTGCGTAACCGTTGGAAATCCTCACGACCACAAAAAGAAAAAGTACGTTCACAATATAGTTTTTACGAGTACCTCGTAAAAAAGTTGAGAGTTGAAAGTTGAAAGTTGAAAGTTGGCTGCGCTATTATGCTACATAGTAACTTTCAACTTTCCCCTTTCAACTTTCAACTACATTGTAACACTTCTGTAATATGTATGACACTTCCCTGCAATACGCATTTCGTTCCTTTGCAGTCAGAAATAAAATACATATTTATGGAAACAATCTACTTAGGAATCGTAATCTTCCTGTTCGTACTTGCGGTGTTCGACCTCATGGTAGGAGTCAGTAATGATGCGGTGAACTTTCTTCAATCGGCTGTCGGAGCAAAGGCAGCTTCTTTTAAAACCATCCTGTTCATTGCAGGTATCGGAATCTTTATAGGTGCCGCTCTCAGTAACGGTATGATGGACATTGCACGACACGGCATCTATCAGCCGGAACATTTCTATTTCGCCGAAATTATGTGCATCTTGTTGGCTGTGATGTTGACGGATGTCGTATTACTGGATGTATTTAACACAATGGGTATGCCAACCTCTACCACCGTCTCAATGGTATTCGAGCTGTTGGGTGGTACTTTCGCATTGTCACTCATTAAGGTATATAACAACGACGCATTAGGACTCGGCGACCTTATCAATACAGACAAAGCACTTTCTGTCATTATGGCAATCTTTGTTTCCGTAGCTATCGCATTCTTCTTCGGTATGCTGGTACAATGGCTGGCTCGTATCGTATTCACCTTCAACTATAAAAAGAAGATGAAATACAGTATCGCACTTTTTGGTGGTATCGCCGCTACTTCTATCATCTACTTTATGTTGATAAAAGGCTTGAAGGATAGTTCATTCATGACCGCCGATAACAAGCATTGGATTCAGGACAATACCGGATTACTAATTCTTTGTTTCTTTGTATTCTTCACCATATTGATGCAAATTCTACATTGGCTGAAGATAAATATCTTTAAGGTAGTTGTACTTATGGGTACTTTTGCCCTTGCCCTTGCCTTTGCCGGCAATGACTTGGTGAACTTCATCGGTATACCCCTCGCCGGATATTCTTCTTTCATAGATTACACCACCAACGGAATGTCAGCCGGAGCCGATGGATTCCTGATGAATTCGCTGCTCGGTCCTGCCAAAACACCTTGGTATTTCTTGTTCGGAGCGGGTGCCATCATGGTATACGCCCTCTGTACTTCGAAAAAAGCACACAATGTTATCAAAACTTCTGTTGATCTCTCCCGTCAGGATGAAGGTGAAGAGACTTTCGGAAGTACCCCTATAGCTCGTACTCTCGTACGTATTAGCATGACCATGGCTAACGGAATTTCCAAAGCAACGCCCGAACGTACCAAGCACTGGATCAACCAACGTTTCCAGAAAGATGAAGCTATCATTGCCGATGGTGCAGCCTTCGACTTGGTTCGTGCATCGGTCAACCTGGTTCTAGCAGGTTTGCTCATTGCATTAGGTACCTCTTTAAAACTTCCTCTTTCAACTACATACGTCACTTTCATGGTTGCCATGGGTACCTCACTTGCCGACCGCGCCTGGGGACGTGACTCTGCCGTATTCCGTATAACCGGCGTACTCAGTGTTATCGGTGGCTGGTTTATCACTGCCGGAGCCGCTTTCACCATCTGTTTCTTTGTAGCTATGCTGATTCACTTCGGAGGCACAGTTGCTATCATCGCCTTAATAGGTTTGGCTATATTCATGCTGATACGCAGCCAGGTTATGTACAAGAAGCGTAAAGAAAAAGAGAAAGGTAATGAAACTTTGAAGCAACTGATGCTGAGTAACGATAATGATGAAGTCCTAGAGTTATTGCGCAAGCATACACGTGAAGAACTGACGAAGGTACTGGAATTCACGGAAGAAAACTTCGAGCGTACCATCACTTCCTTCTTGCATGAGAATCTTCGTGGATTACGTCGTGCCATGGGTTCGGTGAAATTCGAAAAGCAACTCATCAAACAGATGAAGCGCACCGGAACACTTGCCATGTGTCGCCTCGACAATAATACAGTTTTGGAGAAAGGTCTTTATTACTATCAGGGTAATGACTTTGCCAGTGAATTGGTATATAGTGTCGGACGCCTTTGTGAACCATGTCTGGAACATATCGATAATAACTTCAAACCACTCGATACCATTCAGAAAGGTGAATTTGCCGATGTAACAGAAGATATCTCGTATCTGCTTCAGGTTTGCCGCCGTAAGTTGGAGAACAACGATTACGAAGGATTAGAAACCGAAATACGAAAAGCCAATGAACTTAACGGACAACTCGCCCACCTGAAACGCGAAGAGTTGCAACGCATACAGACTCAAAATGGTAGCATAAAAGTCAGTATGGTATACCTGACAATGATACAGGAAGCACAAAATGTAGTAACTTACACTACTAACTTGATGAAAGTGAGCCGCAAATTCCAGGCAGAAGAATAAATTAAGTAATATCATCTCAAATAAAAAAGGGCAAGCCGGATAGTTCAATCCGTTCTTGCCCTTCTTTTATTATATACTCTGTAACTTACTTCTTCTGTACAACCGGCGCTTTCAGTTTAATCTCCTCCCACTCCGTCCACACAGGCGAAGCCATATATTGAGGTTCTTGCATCTTGCCGATCAATGCTGTAGCTTTCTTCACCTCAGCATTGGTCTTTTCAAACAATTGCTTCATGGTGAGATCACCCTTGGCGTCTTTAATTGCCTTAATCAGGAAGTAAGTATAGTAACCTTGCTTCTTGTCATGATATACACTGGATGTCTGGTCACCACTACTGGACGAGAAACTCAATGTATGTCCCTGAGGCAAACCGACCTTCGGTACCACACGTACTCCTTTCTGAGCAAGCAGAGGAGCCGCACTCTTATAACCACCACTAAAGCAAGCATCCAGGAATACGTATGCACCTTTAATGGGATAAGTTGCCAGTCGCTTATACAAATCGGCAAGCGAGATTCCTAAACGGATATTCTTACCTGTGATATCTACCGGAAGCAGATAAGGTTCTTTGGTACCCTCATCATTATTACCATGACCGGAATAGTAGAATATCAATTCAGCTTCCGGATCGGTGCTCGCCATATTTACCAACCAATCGAGCTGCTCGTGCATCATACCGGCAGTGGCATTGGGCACTATCTTAATCTGCCCGTCGGGCACACCGAATGTACGTATGCAATATTCACGGAATACCATTGCGTCGTTCACCGCATACGGTACATTTATCTCGGCATTGGCACCCGTCATACTATAATCTTCATTGCCTATCACCAAAGCATAGCGATGGCGATTGACTCCTCCCACCGGAATATCTTCCATCAGCTCACTCTTAAAGCCAATCTGGAAGTCCTTGGCAGCTACCTTACGTGCAGCCAGATTTCCATTAATCTGGATGGAACTGGAGGAAGTTAGATAATCACCTAACTTTACCTTATAGGCTTCACTCAAATAAGTAGAATGACTATCTTCACTGACGTTTACCATCACAGCAATAGAGTCACCATCGAAACGTTTATTCACCAAGAAGCCGTAGTCCAGTGTAGCTACATCGCCCGGAGCAATACTATCTATCGTCATTTCAGGACTATCGGTAGTAAAGACATTGTTCGGCAATTTAAAGTTCAGCTTCACCTTACGTGCAGTCTTTGAACCGAAATTCTGTAAAGCAACCGTCAACTTACCATTCTTCCCCAAAGTAATGGAAGAACCCTCCGAAGCAAAGAACTGATGGTCTGCCACCCGCAGGCGAGGCATAGCGTATTCTTGTGTGTTAACAATCAACTCAGCCGGATCTGCATCAAAACCGTTCGCTTCGAAAGCATAGATATTGATCTTTGCCAAAGCAGTCGGCATTTCCTTTTTCACCAGATAACGGAACGTATATTTCTTGGATGTTCCAGCCGGAATATTTCCACCGTCCAATTCACGAGGGCCGTCAAAGTATTCATCATACCCTTGTTGTTCGGATAGGCGGAGACGAAGATTATAAGCATCTCCTTGTCCCTTGTTCTGAATGGTGAATTGTATAGCAAAGCTTTCGCCTGCATCAATCACCTTATTGGAATTGCCATCTGTAAACTCATCCACTTGAATTACCAACTGTGCAGGTTCTACCGGCACCGGAGCCGATTCTTGCTGCTGAGTTACGTTTTGCGACTTCTTCAAAGCATCGTTATATGCCATCAGGCGGGACGGGAAGGATGTATAAGAGGCACCGTCAGAGATAATCTTCGTCAAAACTTCATATTCGGATTTCATATCCATATACTGATAAACTCCCGCTAATCCTTGCATATACATTTTGGAAGCAGGTTCTTTCTCCAAAATCTTCATGAACAGATCTTTTGCATCCAACAAATAACCGGAAGCACGTTGACGTACCAATGCATACTCAGTATCATTAGCTATCGTGGCACCATTGTTCACAATCTCCGTTGCCACATTAAAGTTAGCACGTGCCACACCAGTCAGCAATTCAAAGTTATTAGGGTACAAGGCATACAGGCGTTTGTAAATATCGAGCGCTTCCGCATTCTTACCTTGGCGTTCAAGGATGCGTGCCTTGATGGGCAACACTTTATCATTATTGGGATCGACCACCAGAATACGATCTATGGCACTCAATAGCTTGGGCATATTATTCGTAGCAATGTGTACGTTTACCAAGTTATAGAGGAAATCGAGGGAAACCGGATATTTAGCAAAAGCCTTCTCCAGTATCTTCTCTTGCTCGGCATAGTTTTTCTGTGCCTGATAAATCATATTCATATACACGTAACAATCCTTTTCCTGCGCATCCGTACCCGTATTCAGGTATTCTTCAAAATACTTCAATGCCTGAGAATACTTCTGCAGATTATAGGCAGACACAGCAGCATAATATACCACAGAGGCATAGCGGCTATCCTTAGGCAGCAGCTCACTACGGAAGATTTTCAACTGCGGCATTTCAATATAGGCAGCAGCAAAATCAAGTGCCTTAGCTGGTTGTTTCTGTTCCGAATAGTACACGGCACCATTCAATAAATAAGGGTACATGGCACGCAAACGGTTCTTGGCGCCACTCAAATACTGACCGTTATCCGATGCTTCTACTACCTTCATGAACTGCGTGTAACTATCCAGCAGGTAAGTATACATGCCATTTACATTCGTTCCTTTGTCACGTTCACTTTCAAAAAGCACATATTGCTGGTTAGCACGATTGGAAGCGGAGGCAGCATCTTGTGCCGCCACCTTTCCAAATACTCCCAACAAAAGAATGGTTGTCAGTATGAAAATTTTCTTCATATCCAGTCTGTTTTTTCAATGATCCGGTAATCGTTATTTTACCGGGAATGCATCCATGATTACAAATTCTACATTAATTTTACGGAACTCACCACCACGTTCTTTAGCTACTTCCACATGATATTCATAATCATTCTTCGTATTAGCCAACGTATTGACACTCTTCGCAATATAATCTTTTACACCTGCGGCACGCATCAAAGCCAATTGCTCGTTGCTGGTAATCCCGGAAGCTTTTGTTACCGTGATATTGTCCAGATTGCCATCTTTATAATAAGGTTCATCGGTAAATTCACCATATTGTCCGTTGTATGCAATAGTTCCACGAATAGGACTGGCGTCAGCCGAACCGGTAATTATCACTTTTACTTGTTTGCCTTCAGACAGATATTTAGAGAAATCACCTTCAAAAGCATTCTTAATGATCTTCATCAAAGACATGGCCGCATTAGAACGTTCTATGTTATAGCCACCTGATGGAAAGTCTTCCTTAGCCGAAAATTCCTTGTTTATAACTTCGTATTGATAGCCTACCTTATAGTTCAGAATTTTATTACCATTAGCATCTACTCCCGGAACGACTTCAGTTTTCACATCAATCTGGGTATTCTCGGTAATCAGCTTATCTTGCTTCTTCTCTTCGATAACCGCTTCTTTGATTTCTTTCAACTGAACTTCTTCACGACTAGCTTGCTGCATTACTTCCAATGGCACAAAGTTGGCATCATTTTCCAATGCAGTCAGTTTGGTACGTCCGATGTTATCGTAGATATATACCTTATTAGTAGTTTCATTACGAACCTCCACGTAAGCCAATTCAAATTCGTCTTTGTCATTCAATACGTAAACAGCATTAGCGAATTTCAAATTCTTGCCATCCTTGAAATCTCCAACTTCACCAGCAGGCACTTCCAAAGCAATACTACCCAATTTGTCAAAGCCGATATTCAACATATTCTTAGAAGTATCGTAATCACCAACAAACGGATTGTCAATAGAAACACGATCACCAGCCAATGCTGTAGCTACTTCCTGAGCAAATAATTGTTGCTGCTTCGAACGAGTTTCGTCGTTTACACGAATCGCATAGTCTTCCATCGATTCACCCTGCATCATCTTTACCCATTCGTTCATCTTAGCATCTACTTCCTTGCTCATCATTTTACCAAAGAAAGGGTTCAAACCATTTGCATCCCAAAACACCAGCCCTTTTGCACGATTAGAAAGCATAAAGACATCGCCATTCTGCTTGTTCATGAAAAAGCGGTTACCTGTTACACTGCCTGTCGATTCATCCAATGTTTGTTCTACCACACTATTTTTTAAGTTCATAACGACAATAGCATTGCCATCTTTCACTACACTTACATATTTGCCTTCCGGATGGAAAGAGGGGGCAGATAAATTATTTCCAATCTTGTCGAAAATATCTATTTTTTCCCAGTTCTTTGTATCAAGAATCGTAAGCCGATCATCATCGGTCACCACAGCTAGTAAGGATGCATCGGCAGAGAAATCCATACCGGTCACATTACCAGTCATAGGAATAGCTTTACGCAACTCCTTAGTCTGGAAATTCCAGATATCGATATTCTTTCCCGTTCCGGCAGCTATAAAATAGTTGTTCGGACTCATAGCTAACTTCGTAGCCGGAGACTTTCCTTGAATGTATGCTTGCGGCATATATTCCTTAGTATCATAAATAATGATTTCTCCTAGAGAATTGGATACAATAAAATTACGTGCATCGGCAGCATAGCACATGGCAAGGGAAACAAGATCTCCCTTTGAGGCATCTTTCATCAGTTCAGCTCCAGATTCACCCGGCAATACAAAACTCAAATTTTTTCTTGCTTTCAATCCTTTACGTTTCTCCTTCAGCTCAAACATTTTCTTGTTACGGTCGCGGAAAGAATAGATACAAATTTCTTTCTTTCCCCGCAACAAAGCCAGTGAACTGCCTGTAGGATTAAACACAATTTGGTCGATATCACGCAAATCTGCGACAGGGATATCACGCAAAGTAAACAAAGAGCCATTTGACAGAAATGCTGTACAAAACGTAGTGTTATCAAAAGCTGTAATACGCTTTTCAGAAGGGAAACTTCTTTTTACTTCTATCTGCGCCATTGCCTGACTACAGAAAAAAGCCGCTGCAAAGAACAAAGCGGTGCCCTTAACCGGACCGGTCCACAATCTCATCTCATTCATAACCAGTAATGTTTATATTTGTACATGTTATTAAGTATTTGCAAATATAAACATTTATTTTCTACCTCATCAGCAACTATTTCCTATTTTTTTATCAGAAATAGCATTTCTTGCACTAAGGAGATAAAATCAAAGATCAAGACGTTCAAAAAGATAGATAAGAAGTAAAAAGGGCGTTCACGGTTTTCAGTGACAAATATTATATCACTTCCAGTCCCATTTTTTCAGCTCGTTGTAACATAAAGGTACGTGCTGCCTCGTATTCATTAGGGATTATGCCGTCCAAAATAGCGTCTTTTATAGCACTCTTCAATGCACCAACCTGTTGGCACGGACTCAAACCAAATGTTTTCATAATTTCTTCTCCGCTTACAGGAGGTTGGAAGTTACGTACACGGTCGCGTTCCTCCAAGTCTTTCAACTTCTGACGCACTAGTTGGAAGTTATTCAGAAAACGTTTTTTACGTTCCATATTCTTGGAAGTGATATCAGCCTCGCACAAAGTCATAAGGTCGTCTATGTCATCACCGGCCTCGAAAAGCAAACGACGAACTGCTGAGTCAGTCACTACATCATCGGCAATCACAATAGGACGCATGTGCAGACTCACCATCTTTTGCACATACTTCATCTTCTCATTCATAGGCAGCTTCATCCTGCGGAAAATATCCGGTATCATCTTCTCACCGATAAAGTTATGATTATGGAAGGTCCATCCGGCACGAGGTTCCCAACGCTTTGTCACCGGTTTGGCAATGTCATGCAGAAGTGCCGACCAACGTAACCAAACGTTGTCAGTCATTTTGCTGATATTATCAAGTACTTGAAGCGTATGATAAAAATTATCCTTATGTGCCCGCCCGTTACGTGTTTCCACTCCCTGCAAAGCTATCAATTCGGGAAAAATAAGCTCCAGCAAACCACTACGATCCAAATCTATAAATCCTTTGGAAGGAACTGGTGATAGAAGAATCTTATTCAATTCATCTGCTATGCGTTCCTTAGATATTATGGAGATACGTTCACGATTGCGACACAAAGACTCAAAAGTGGTATCATCTATATAAAAGTTCAATTGGGTAGCAAAACGTATACAACGCATCATGCGTAGCGGATCGTCACTAAAAGTGATATCCGGATCAAGTGGAGTACGAATCGTCTTTTCTTTCATATCTTCCATCCCACCAAACGGATCGACCAGTTCGCCATAACGGGATTGATTCAGACAAACTGCCAAAGCATTAATGGTAAAGTCACGACGATTCTGATCGTCTTCCAAAGTTCCATCTTCCACAATTGGTTTGCGGGAATCGTGCGTATATGATTCTTTTCGGGCACCTACAAATTCCACTTCCGTACCGCGATACTTCAATTGTGCTGTACCGAAATTCTTAAAAACAGAAACATGTGCACCACGTCCCAAACGTTTACCCAATGCTTCAGCCATTGCAATACCGCTGCCCACCACTACTACATCAATATCCTTGGAAGGGCGCTGAAGGAAAATATCGCGTACATAGCCTCCGACCACATAACATTCTAATCCTAAATCATCCGCCGTTTCAGATATTCGTTTGAATATGTCATCACTAAATCGTTCTTTCAGTTCTTCTACCGTCAACTCTATCATTTGTCAATAAATCATTTTGAGCGTGCAAAGATACAGATATTATTTTTTATTTTACTCTCGGTTTATACTATCTTTGTCCACACTAACAATAGAACAATAAATATGAAGAAGCTGATAATCTTTGCATGCATAAGTTGCATGCTCTTTTCTTGCGAAGACGTAGAGAAGAAAGCTGGGGAGAAGCTCCAGGCCGCCCGTATTGCTTTTGAACAGGGTAATTACAATGAAGCAAAGATACTGATAGACAGTATCAAAATACTATATCCCAAGGCATTCGAAACCCGTCGTGCAGGAATTGGCTTGATGCAGGAAGTGGAGTTACAGGAACAGGAAAAAAGCTTGGTTTACCTTGACAGTATGCTTCAAACCAAGCAGAAGGAGTTCGATGCCATCAAAAACAAGTTCACTTTCGAAAAAGATGCTGAGTATCAAAAAATAGGCAATTATCTACATCCTTCTCAAGTAATAGAAAAGAACCTGCATCGCTCTTTCCTTCGTTTTCAGGTAAATGAAAAAGGTGAAATGAGTATGACTTCCATTTATTGCGGTCCCCGTAACATCCATCATATAGCCGTTAAAGTAATTGCTCCCGATGGCAGTTTTGCAGAAACTCCCGCATCTAAAGACAGCTATGAAACCACCGACCTTGGCGAGAAAATAGAAAAAGCCGATTTTAAATTAGGGGAAGATGGTAATGTAATGGCATTCATCAATCTGAATAAGGATAAAAATATTAAAGTAAACTATCTTGGCGAACATCCCTATTCTACGACCATGACACCAGCTGACCGCCAAGCATTGGCAAGCGTCTACGAACTGGCACAATTACTTTCATCAATAACAGAAATTAATAAGAATATAGAAGAAGCCAATTTAAAGATTGAATTCGTAAAGAAGAAAATGGGATCAGCCGACACATCTGGTTCATAACGGTTATTAAATGCACACTCTTTGCCATCGAAGTGGCAAACCTTTGCCAACTGGATGGCAAGACTTTGCCAATGCGATGGCAAAAACCCAAGATTACTTAGTAGAAAGATCAAAGAGATAAATGTAGGGCAGCCTCATGAGAGACTGCCCTACATTTTTTTTATTTATTGATGTTTTGTTTGTTACCAAACTAAATTTGGCAAATAACGACTTAAACAAGTACGCAAAGCAGTCAACGTAATAGGTTTCACTAACACTTCACTAGCTCCACACTCCATAGCTTTTTCGCGATCAGCAGTAAAAGCATAAGCGGTCTGCATTATAATAGGCAGTTTTTTTTCTTCTTTTCGAATTAGTACTGTAGCATCAAGTCCATTCATTATAGGCATCTTTATATCCATCAGGATAGCTTCCGCCTTTCCACGGTTTTCCTTGAACAAAGTGACTATTTCTTCACCATTCTTAGCCCACAATATCTCGCATTTCTTACCAATGATAGCTTTTATCAACTTAAAATTACTTTCATCATCTTCCGCTACAAGAATAAGCGGACGGTAATCCTCTGACATTTTTTCAGTTTCCATGACCAATGCTTTTTGTTATACGAGGCAAAGATATGAAATAAAATTGATAATTGAAGCAGAAGATGATAATATAGTTAAAAACTATATGTAAAAAAAAAGC
This sequence comes from Bacteroides sp., assembly GCF_030151085.1. Taxonomy (GTDB): domain Bacteria; phylum Bacteroidota; class Bacteroidia; order Bacteroidales; family Bacteroidaceae; genus Bacteroides. Next base: position 18,015 of record NZ_JASLER010000056.1, read on the forward strand.
CATAATGTATCATAACCGGTAGAATGTCCAGCTTCCTAAGATAGACCGCCTAGTGCCAGTTAGTTAGCAATGGGGCAACTTCTCACGAAGGTGCCCCATTATGTTTCTTCATTTAAAAGAATAAAGAAACCATTTATGTAAAGTCAACTTTAGAGTTAATTATTGTATGCGCCATTAACAATCCACTTATCGAAAGGTTTACATAATGACACGAATTATCGATGATGATTTCATTTTTAACTAAATGTCGCTTATTACAGTGACAAAATTACATTTAACCTATAAATCCCTTTCACAAACGAAAACATTTTCACAACACGTCTGTTATAATAGATCAAATTTATATGCAATTAGTTTAATTTTAAGAGAGACCTGATTATGAAAAGAAAATTAATGTTATTCCTGACTTGGCTCTACGTGAGCATCGGTCTTGTAACAGCTCAAACGGCCTCGGTGACGGGAGTGGTGACTTCCGCCGAAGACGGTGAGCCTGTAGTAGGAGCATCGGTATTAGTTGAAGGTACTTCACAAGGTACAATTACCGATATAGATGGTAAGTTTACAATCCAGCACTTACCTTCCACAGCAAAAACCCTGCAAATTTCCTATATTGGTATGCAGAGTATTAAAATGGCAATTAAGCCCGGTACGATGCATATATCATTGCAGCCAGACTCAGAACTTTTAGATGAAGTTGTGATTACGGGCTACGGAGTTACCAAGAAAGCTGCTTTTACAGGTGCTGCCACTACCATCAGCAGCAGCCAGATAGATACAAAAAACGACGCTAACCCTATCAAATCGCTGGAAGGTGCTGTGCCGGGTTTACAAATGAACATCAGTTCGGGACAACCCGGAGCACCCGCAAACATCTTTGTACGTGGACGTAACTCATTAAATTCGGGTACACAACCGCTCTACGTTGTAGATGGTGTACCCTACTTTGCCGATGCCATAGGTATACGCTCTGACGAAGGACAGGAAGTGTCTCCCCTCGCCTCACTCAATGCCAATGATATCGAAAGCATAACGGTATTAAAAGACGCTACAGCTACCTCTATCTACGGTGCTCGTGCTGCCAATGGAGTTATCGTAATCACAACCAAGAAAGGTAAAAGTGGCAAACCTCAAATTAATTTCACTGCAAAATTAGGCTTCGAGACTATGCCGGCATTTCCAAAAAGCTATAAATTATTGGATGCATCAAAGAACATAGAACTTGCCACAGAGGCATTATTGAATGCATATGATGATTATGGAGATGGTTCTACATTCGGTTATTACAATGAAGCCAATGGACTGGGACTTCCCTATACCTTGGAAGGTGCTAAAGATTTTTACGACTGGTATACCGGTGGGTGGATCACCAATGCCGAGAAATACGGTTATGATACCAATTGGTTGAAAGAAGTAACCCGTACGGGACTCATGCAAGAATATGGTTTCGATATCAGCGCCGGCGGTGCAACCGAAAATTCACCTAAGTACTATTTGTCACTGAACTATATGAGTGAAGATGCTATCGTTATAGGTAAAGACTTGGATCGCTATACGTTCCGCTTTAATTTGGAACATGCACCTACTAGTTTTGTAAAGTATGGATTCAATACTAATCTTGCTTATATCAAAACGAATATGGGTGCCGGCGGTGGTTACTTTTCCGATCCCGTGACTATGGCATACATGATGAACCCTTTGACACCCGTTCGTGACCAAAATGGTGATTGGAACTGGGATACCAGCTATGCCGGTTACAACCCGGTAGCGCAACGCAGTAAAAATGGTGACAAGAGTACCGCCAAACAATATCGTGGTTCATTATCCCCATTCGTTCAACTGAACTTTACCAAGAAACTTTTCTGGTTAACACGTGCCAGCATAGATTTCCTGATGGTAGATGAATTCGGTTACTGGTCATTCCTTCAACCACAAGGAAAGGAAATGCGTGGTATGGGTGAAGATAGCTATACTACCAATCTCCAGCTAAGTATCACCAATACGTTGAATTATATCAATACATTCAATGACAAGCATAATGTGAACTTCCTTATCGGGCAGGAAGGACAGAAGACTCATAAGAAAGAAGCCTACCTAGCAGCCTCCAACTACCCGGTAGACTACTTGAACGAAGTAAGCAACGCAGCTGTGCCGGGAAGTGCCTCAACTTCCAAATATGACTTGGTATTAGCTTCTTTCTTTGCCAATGCGCAATACGATTATGAAAGCAAATACTATGCTTCGGCAAGTTTCCGCTACGACGGTTCTTCACGTTTCGGAAGCAATCATCGTTGGGCTCCCTTCTGGTCGGTAGGTGCCAAGTATCGTCTTTCAGCAGAAAAATTTATGGAAGGTACACACGGTTGGCTCACTAATCTTACGGTTCGGGCCAGTTATGGTACTTCAGGTAATCAGGAAGTAGGCAACTCATGGTATGCTTCACGCAACATGTTTGGTTTCGGTCATAATTATAACAACCTGCCGGGCAGTGCACATGAACAGTTCGGTAATCCCGACTTGAAATGGGAGCAGACTGATAAATTCAATGTAGGCCTTGATATCCGTTTATTCGACCGTATCGGTATCGAAGTAGACTATTACAATCATCAGACACGAGACATGGTATTTGCCGTGCCCATATCAATGACAACCGGTTTGACTTCGTATTACAAGAATATCGGTCAACTCTCTAATCAAGGTTTCGAAGCAGCCATCACAGCTCAGGTAATACAAAGCCAGGATTGGCAATGGGACGTAACTCTTACCGGTTCATATAATAAGAATAAGGTGGTGAAGCTGAGTACCGATAATCCCATCGAAGGTAGTATTCAGACTACCGAAGTAGGATACCCTATCTACCAGTATTACATGAAAGAATACGCAGGCGTTGATCCTCAAACTGGCGAAGCAATGTGGTATTTGAATGCTACCGGAGATGAAACCACGAAAAGTTATGGAAGTGCGGCCAAGCGTTACTTGGGCAGTCCTAACCCGGACTTCGCCGGTTCGTTAAGCACCACATTGAAATGGAAAGGAATTGATTTAGCTATTCAATTGAACTATTCACTGGGGGCTAAAATATATGGAAGCAACTTGCGTTATGACGAACAAGTCGGCGGCTCTTTCTATCAGAACTTCACGCAATACGTCTACGACAACCGTTGGCAGAAACCGGGAGACATCACCGATGTTCCTCGCCTTACTACCGATGGCGGTTATGAGAATAGTGCGTCCTCCCGCTTCCTCATGGACGGCGATTACCTGAAAATACGTTCCTTGAGCTTAGGCTATACATTGCCCCAATCATTGCTGGGCAAGAGTTTCATCCGCAATTGTCGCATATTCGCCAATGCAGAAAACGTGTACACATTCTGTGCCAGCAACTATCGTGGTTTTGATCCATCTGGCATCGGCGCTAACGGTGTACAATGGTGGAACTACCCGCTCCCTATGAGTGTTATGTTCGGTGTAACTTTAGGATTCTAAACATTTACAGATTAAACATTGAAGAATATGAAAAAGATATATAAACTATTCCTGCTCTCGGTTTTAACGCTCGGCTTAGCCTCTTGCGACTTTGATACCGAGAACTACCAACAGATACCGACAGATGAAGCCTACAAATCGGTTCAGGATGTTGAAAATGGTTTGAACGGTGCCTACTATGCAGCCGGAACCTACCGTTTCCTAGGTAATTACGCAATAGCATACGGTGACTTTTCCGCCGGAGTGAGCGTAGGCAACCGAAGTACAGGACACTTTTACAACCAAAGTGCTTGGATCGTTTCGGATACTGACGCCGAATTAGATGACGCTTGGAATTATGGTTTCAAGGTGATAGACCGTTGTACGCGTACCATTCAAGGAGCCAAAGAAGTTTTGGCAAATACAGCTTTACATCTCACAGAAGAAGATGTGGCGAAAATAAAATCTTATATGGCACAATGCCATGCTTTAAAAGCCTTGGCTAATTATTATCTGGTAAACCTCTTTGCTTATCCGTATCAGGAAGGAGTGGACAACCTCGGTTTACCATTGGTAAAAGATACACCTATCAAAGAATTTGAGAAGATAGACCGTTCTACAGTAGGACAGACATACGAATTGATTCTTTCTGATGTGACCAATGCTGAAACCATCTTGAATGAAGCATTAGCAGATGGTAACATCAGTGCACCCAATGCCTTCTATATGGGTGCCATGGGTATACAGGCATTAAAAGCACGTGTAGCAATGTCTATGGGTGATTATGCCACAGCAGAAGCTGCTGCCAAGCAAGCCATCGCCCTCAAAGGCAAGGGAAACGGAACAGGTTCCGACAAAGTTCCTTCCAACGAAATCTATCTTTCCATGTGGTCCTCTCTCGCCATCAATGACGAAGATATGTTCACTATTGCCAAGACAGAAGCCGATAATCTTTCAGCCAATTCGCTGAATACATTATATGGTTCGTACCGTGCAACCATTGCCAACTCAACTACTGCTTTATATAATGCCGAAGACATACGTCTCGGACTAATAGTACCTCAGAACGGTGGCGGAATGACAACCAGCAAATATATAGGTCTGCCTACTTCAGCTGCAACAAGCAATATTCCGGTTTTCCGCAAGTCAGAGATGAGTCTCATCATCGCCGAAGTGGAGGCACGAAACAATAATATTCCTGAAGCACAGAACTATCTGTACTATACCGCTAAACGTGACCTTAGCATCACATCATCCGATCAACTTCCGGCAACACGTGACGAGATACTGGCATTCATAGCCAAAGAACGCATTCGTGAATTTGCAGGTGAAGGACACCGATTTTATGACGCACGCCGCATGGGGTTAACTATCCAGATGACAGGGTTCAAGCCCTTCGACATAGCCAAGTTCGTGTTCCCCATCCCAGCTGATGAAATAAACGCTGGTTTCTGTACGCAACAAAATAGTAATTGGGAGAAAGGATTACCGGTGAAATAAACGGTAGCTATAAAGCAAAAAGGATGTCTCGAGGACATCCTTTTTTATATATTAACTTCTAATATCTACCAAACTAACTGAGGCAGGAAACGGCTCAAGCCACCACGTAACGTTGCCAGTGTAATCGGCTTTACCAACACTTCACTTGCACCGCATTTCATTGCATTCTCCCTATCTGATGAAAAAGCATAAGCAGTCTGCATTATAATAGGAAGAGTACATCCCTCTTCACGAATTATTTTGGTAGCATCCAAGCCATTCATGATAGGCATCTTTATATCCATCAACATAGCCGCTACGTGATCTTTATTTTCCCGATAGTTATTCACCATCTCTTCTCCATTCTTCGCCCAGATGATATCACACTTCCTGCCAATAATGGCTTTTATCAGTTTAAAATTACTTTCGTCATCTTCCGCTACCAATATGAGTGGACGATATTCTTCTGCTATACTCATTCTTTCCATGATTTATTACTTCTGTGTTTAGATGGCACCAAAGATATAAAAAATAATATAAATGCATTATCTTTCGATAAGATAAGCTGCATTTCGGCAGAATAAAATGAACGAGTTCATTTTATTCTGCTCTCAATTTAAATAAATTCCTCACACTCATAAGAGGAAACAAGCTTCCTCTTAACTCACTTAATCGGAATTTTACTTTATCTTTGCACCTCATTTTAAAGAACACATAATGATTTCTATAGACGGACTAGCCGTAGAATTTGGCGGCACCACCTTATTTAGTGATATTTCCTTCGTCATCAACGAGAAAGACCGCATTGCCTTAATGGGGAAAAATGGCGCAGGCAAAAGTACATTATTAAAGATACTTGCCGGTGCTAGGCAACCGACTCGGGGCAAAATTTCTGCCCCCAAAGAAAGTGTGATTGCTTATCTTCCCCAGCACTTGATGACAGAAGACGGACGTACCGTATTTCAGGAAACCGCACAAGCCTTTGCCCATCTGCACGAAATGGAAGCGGAAATAGAAAGCCTCAATAAAGAACTTGAAACGCGTACCGATTATGAAAGCGATAGCTACATGGAATTGATTGAAAAAGTGTCCTCACTTAGCGAGAAGTTCTATTCCATCGATTCAACTAACTATGAGGAAGATGTAGAGAAAGCACTACTCGGACTAGGCTTCAGCCGTGAAGACTTTAATCGGCAGACTTGTGATTTCAGCGGTGGCTGGCGCATGCGTATAGAACTCGCCAAATTATTACTTCAAAAACCGGACGTACTCTTACTGGACGAGCCCACCAATCACCTCGACATAGAATCTATTCAATGGCTGGAAGATTTCCTTATTAACAATGGGAAAGCCGTTATTGTCATCAGCCATGACCGCAAATTCGTGGATAATATTACAACCCGTACCCTCGAAGTAACGATGGGACGGATTTATGATTATAAAGTAAATTACTCCAAATATCTGGAGCTACGCAAAGAACGTCGTGAACAACAACAAAAAGCATACGATGAGCAGCAAAAGTTTATAGCCGAAACCAAAGAGTTTATTGAACGCTTTAAGGGTACTTATTCTAAAACCTTGCAAGTGCAGAGCCGCGTCAAGATGCTTGAAAAGCTTGAAATACTGGAAGTGGACGAGGAAGACACTTCAGCACTTCGTCTGAAGTTCCCACCTTCTCCTCGTTCGGGCAATTATCCCGTCATTATGGAAAGCGTAGGAAAAACCTATGGCGACAAAGTAGTATTCAAGAATGCCAATCTAACTATTGAAAGAGGCGACAAAGTTGCTTTTGTAGGAAAAAACGGTGAAGGTAAGTCTACGTTGGTAAAGTGCATCATGAGAGAAATAGAACATGAAGGAACCCTCACTTTAGGACACAATGTACAAATAGGATATTTTGCACAGAATCAAGCCTCCATGCTGGATGAAAACCTCACGGTATTCCAGACTATTGATGATGTTGCCAAAGGAGAAATCCGCAATAAGATTCGTGATTTACTAGGTGCCTTCATGTTTGGTGGTCCCGAAGAGTCTATGAAGAAAGTAAAAGTTTTGTCCGGTGGAGAGCGTACACGCCTTGCCATGATAAAGCTATTGCTGGAACCGGTGAACCTTCTGATATTGGATGAGCCTACCAATCACCTCGACATGAAGACCAAGGATATCCTAAAACAAGCACTCATGGATTTTGACGGAACACTAATCGTTGTAAGCCATGATCGTGACTTCCTTGACGGTTTGGTAAGTAAAGTCTATGAGTTTGGAAACAAACAAGTAAAAGAACATTTGAGCGGTATTTATGAGTTCCTGGAGAAGAAGAAAATGGATTCTCTTCGCGAACTAGAACGGTAACTATCATTAACATTTTTGCAGAACAAATGGTTAGCCATATTGTTTCATTTTAGTAACCCCTTAACTAAGAGAAAATAAAATGAAACAGTATGATGCCATTATAATAGGATTCGGCAAAGGCGGAAAAATGTTAGCTGCCGAACTAGCCGAGCGCAACTGGAAAGTTGCCATTATAGAGCGCTCTCCTCTAATGTATGGAGGTACGTGTGTCAATGTGGGGTGTATTCCCACCAAAACCCTCATCCATGAGTCGGATTATGCCGAACAGCAATTTCACGAGGACTATAAGAATCAATCTAAATTCTATTCACATGCCATTGCACGGAAAAACAAACTCGTGTACTTCTTGCGTGAAAAGAATTATGAGAATGTGAAGAATAATCCCAACATTACATTATATACCGGAACTGCTTCTTTCTTATCGGAAAATTCAGTCCTTGTCACCTACGATAAAAAGGAATCTGTACTCAGGGGAAAAGAGATATTCATCAATACCGGTTCTACTCCGATTATTCCTGACATTGAAGGAATTAATGAGAGCAAACATGTGTATACCAGTGAATCACTACTCCAGTTAGATACCCTCCCAGCCCGCCTGCTCATCGTAGGAAGCGGCCCTATAGGGTTAGAGTTTGCAACAATGTATGCAGGATTCGGAAGCCATGTTACCATGTTGGAAGCCAGCAGTCGCTTCATGCCTAAACTTGACCGGGATATTGCAACTTCCATGTTGGAATCTTTAAAACGTAAAGGCATTAGTATACGATTGAATGTCCGTACCCAATCCCTCTATGATACAGCAGACGGCATTACTCTGACTTATACAGACGGTTCGGATGGTACACCTTATTTTCTAAAAGGAGATGCTTTATTACTGGCTACAGGACGTAAGCCTTTAGTAGATGAACTGAATCTGCAAAAAGCAGGTGTAGAAATTAATGAACGCGGAGCCATAATCGTTAATGAACAACTTCAGACCACTGCTCCCCATATTTGGGCTTTAGGCGACGTCAAAGGGGATGAATTCTACGACTACTTATCAATTGACGATTTCCGTATCATCCGTAACAAGTTGTTCGGAGATAAGAAGAGAAGTCATAAAGATCGCTTTCCCATTCCATACGCCATCTTTACTGATCCTCCGTTAGCACATATCGGATTAACAGAGGAAGAAGCCGCCAAACGAGGTTTTCCAATTCAGGTATCACGGCTTCCTGCATCCCAGGTGCCACGTGCACGCACTTTGCAAAATATAGATGGTATGCTTAAAGCTGTCATCAATCCTCATACCGGTAAAATAATAGGTTGTACTTTGTTTTGTATCGAAGCGCCTGAAGTAATCAATACGGTTGCATTGGCCATGAAAACGGGGCAGACTTACAACTATCTGCGCGATTTTATTTTCACACATCCCAGTATGAATGAAGGACTAAATGATTTATTCAAGGCTTTTTAGCATTTTGTATTTGGTAATTAATCCATTAACCTCTATCTTTGTTCCGCCCAAAGATAGAGGAATGAAAAAAAAATGGTATATTACTTACTTCTTGCTATTCATCAGCATAGTTATGCTGGTGGTACCTGTTATTCCTCATCATCACCATGCAAACGGACTGATTTGCATGAAAAACGATATTTCAACCGATTGTTGTAAACACAATCATAATCCCGAAAATGACCACTGCTGTAGCGATACAGGATGTGTCACAACACATTTCTTCCAGCGTTCACCCAGCACAGACAATGATGCATCATGGGTAAATCCGGACGCTTTATGGGTAGCTACCTTTTACTTCGAACCTCTTCTCAGGTTACTGGTCGTACCGGAAATCAACCTAAAAAGACAAGATAATGTCTATTTAGAATCCCTTCATGGCATGTTTATCACACATGCCACTGGACTTCGTGCGCCCCCTTCTGTTCTTGCTTAACCAGCACCGGCATACCGCCGGAGACAAGTTTCTATTCGGTACGGAAATAATTGCAACTTAGTTGCGCATTCCATACCGTAATTTTGTATTCAAATTAATAAGTAAGAACAAAAATATCATCATGAAAAAAGTTATTTTCATGGGAGTCATTGGATTATTCCTTTTAGGCTCCTGTAACAGTAAGTCCGGAGAAAGTCACGAAGGACATAATCACGAAACAGAAGAGAGTTGCTCAGGCGATCATGACCATGAAAGCGAAGGACATAATCACGAGGCTGAAGGAGCCGACCACGATCATGAAGCTGAAAGCAGTCATGCCGGCGGTAGTGACGAAATCATATTGCCACCGGCAAAAGCACAAGCAGCTGGTGTAGAAGTCAGCACTATTGAACCGGGTACCTTTAATCAAGTTATAAAAACAAGCGGTCAGGTAATGGCTGCGCAAGGTGACGAGAGCGTTGCCGTAGCTACAGTAGCAGGTGTTGTTTCATTCAGAGGAAAAGTTATTGAAGGTATGAGTGTCAACAAAGGTACTCCGCTTGTCATCTTGTCTTCCAAGAATATGGCGGATGGTGATCCGGTACAAAGAGCACGGATAGCCTACGAAGTTTCCAAGAAAGAATATGAACGTATGAAAGCGCTTGTTGGCAACAAGATTGTATCTGAAAAGGACTTTGCACAAGCTGAGCAAGCGTATGAAAATGCGCGTATCAGTTATGAAGCTGTTGCCAAAAACCATTCGGCAAGCGGCCAAGCAGTAACTTCTCCCATCAGCGGATATGTGAAGAGTCTTTTGATAAAGGAAGGTGATTACGTGCAAGTAGGACAACCCCTGGTCAGCGTCACTCAGAACCGGAAGTTATTCCTCCGCGCCGATGTATCCGAAAAATACTACCCTTATTTAAAGACAATTGGTTCAGCTAACTTTTGTACACCTTATAATAATAAGGTATATACACTTAAAGACTTAGATGGACGAATGCTTTCATACGGCAAAGCCTCGGGGGAGAATGGCTATTATGTACCGGTCACTTTTGAATTCGACAACAAAGGAGATATTATTCCCGGTTCATTCGTAGAAGTATTCTTACTCTCCTCGCCTATGGAAAATATTCTCTCTGTTCCACATAGTGCACTGACCGAAGAGCAAGGCAGCTTCTTCATCTATCTTCAACTGGACGAAGAAGGTTACAAGAAGCAACTGGTTACGCTCGGTGCGGACAATGGCGAGAGTGTACAAATACTTTCCGGTGTAAAGGCAGGCGATCGCGTTGTAATCAAAGGAGCCTATCAAGTGAAACTGGCATCTGCAACGAATGCGATACCGGCACATAGTCATGAACACTAATTTAAATGTACAATTAGACGATTTACGAGGTACGATTTGCCATGCGGTATATTGTGAATTGTAAACGTAGCCATTGCGCAGCTAAATTGTACATTGTAAATCGTAAATAGTAAATAAAATCATGTTAAACAAGATAATACATTTTTCCCTTCATAACCGCATCCTGGTGCTGGTAGCATCGGTGCTGTTATTAATTGGCGGTACTTACATCGCCATGCATACGGAAGTGGATGTGTTCCCCGATCTCAATGCGCCAACGGTAGTTATTATGACCGAAGCAAATGGTATGGCAGCAGAAGAGGTGGAACAATTAGTTACTTTTCCGGTAGAAACAGCTGTAAACGGTGCAACGGGTGTGCGTCGGGTACGCTCCTCTTCGACTAACGGTTTTTCGGTAGTATGGGTAGAGTTTGACTGGGACACGGATATTTATCTGGCTCGTCAGATTGTGAGTGAGAAGCTGGCGGTTGTAGGCGAATCATTACCTGCCAACGTGGGCAAGCCTACCTTAGGGCCACAGTCTTCCATCCTCGGCGAAATGTTGATCGTGGGGTTAACGGCAGACTCTACTTCTATGTTGGACCTACGTACTCTCGCCGATTGGACCATACGCCCCCGACTGCTCTCTACAGGTGGTGTGGCACAGGTTGCCGTGTTGGGTGGAGATATCAAGGAATATCAAGTGCAATTAGACCCGGAGCGTATGCGCCATTACGGAATTACATTGGACGAAGTAATGAATGTTACCCGCGAAATGAATCTGAACGCCAATGGTGGTGTATTATATGAATATGGCAACGAGTATATTGTACGTGGAGTGCTATCTACCGATAAAATAGATCAGATAGCTAAAGCTGTGATACGGGGTAACGGTGCATCGGGTGCTCCCATACTTCTAGAAGACATTGCAGACGTTCAAATAGGTGCCAAACTGCCTAAGTTGGGTACAGCCTCGGTACGAGGAAAAGCGGCCGTACTAATGACAGTGACTAAGCAACCTTCTACAAGTACCCTGGAACTGACAGATAAACTGGAAGCTTCTTTAAAAGACTTACAAAAGAATTTGCCGCCCGATGTGAAAATATCGACCGACATCTTCCGCCAAAGCCGGTTTATTGAAAGTTCTATCGGAAATGTTCAGAAGTCGCTTTTTGAAGGAGGTATCTTTGTAGTTATCGTACTCTTCCTGTTCCTTGCCAATGTACGTACTACTGTGATTTCATTGGTGACTTTACCCTTGTCGCTGATCGCCTCATTGCTGGCGCTCCATTATATGGGCTTTACCATCAATACAATGAGTCTTGGAGGTATGGCGATTGCTATCGGCTCATTGGTAGATGATGCCATTGTAGACGTTGAGAATGTTTATAAACGCTTACGAGAGAATCGTCTGAAACCAGCCGAAGAACGGCTCAAGGTATTGGATGTAGTATTTAATGCTTCGAAAGAAGTACGTATGCCTATCCTGAACTCCACACTGATTATTATAGTAAGCTTTGTTCCACTGTTCTTCCTGAGCGGTATGGAGGGTAGAATGCTGGTGCCGCTGGGTATTGCCTTTATTGTAGCATTAGCAGCTTCGACTATCGTTGCATTGACGGTAACTCCTGTGCTTTGCTCCTACTTATTAGGAAAGGAAAAGATTAAAGAAAAGAACTCGAACGGTGACTCCGTGGTAGCCCGCAAGATGAAAGAATGGTATTCCACTGCACTGACTTTTGTACTGGGGCATAAGAAAAGCGTATTGGGAGGTACCATCGGTTTGTTTGTCGTAGCACTTATTTGCTTCTTTACGCTGGGACGTTCTTTCCTTCCGCCATTCAACGAAGGGTCGTTTACTATTAATATCTCTTCACTTCCCGGTATTTCTTTGGAAGAAAGTGATAAGATGGGACATCGTGCCGAGGAACTGCTCCTATCTATTCCTGAAATACAAACCGTTGCCCGTAAAACGGGACGTGCCGAACTGGACGAACATGCATTGGGTGTGAATGTATCTGAAATCGAGGCTCCGTTTGAATTGAAAGATCGTTCACGCAGCGAGATGTTAGCTGAGGTACGTGAGAAGTTAGGTACAATTATCGGGGCCAATATTGAAATAGGGCAACCTATCAGCCACCGTATCGATGCCATGCTATCCGGAACGAAAGCAAACATCGCTATTAAGTTGTTTGGCGATGACTTGAACCGCATGTTTACATTAGGCAATGAAATAAAAGGCGCCATCCAGGATATTCCCGGCATTGCCGACCTGAATGTAGAGCAGCAGATAGAGCGTCCGCAACTTATTATATCTCCCAAACGTGAGATGCTTGCCAAGTATGGTATCTCATTGCCTGAATTTTCCGAGTTCGTCAATATCTGCCTGGCAGGCGAAGCTGTTTCACAGGTTTATGAGAAAGGTAAGAGTTTTGACCTGACTGTACGTGTGAAAGATGATCTTCGTGATGAAATGGAGAAGATACGCAACTTGATGATTGATACGAACGATGGGCAGAAAGTTCCGTTAAACTATGTAGCAGAAATTCGCTCGGCAATGGGACCGAATACCATCAGCCGCGAGAATGTAAAACGTAAGATTGTGATTTCTGCCAACGTAGCAGACCGCGACTTGCGAAGTGTAGTCAACGATATTCAAGACCGGGTGGATCAGCAGATCAAGTTACCGGAAGGTTATCACATCGAATATGGCGGTCAGTTTGAAAGCGAGCAGGCAGCCAGTCGTACGTTGGCATTGACTTCGTTCATGTCTATTGTAATTATCTTCCTGCTGCTCTACCACGAGTTCCGCAGTGTGAAAGAAAGCGCTATCATCCTCATCAACCTGCCGTTGGCATTGATTGGTGGTGTATTTGCACTGCTTATCACTACCGGCGAAGTCAGTATTCCGGCTATTATCGGTTTCATATCATTATTCGGTATAGCTACTCGAAACGGTATGTTGCTCATCAGCCATTACAACCATCTGCAACAAGAGGAAGGTTATGGTGTTTACGATAGTGTAATCCGCGGTTCGATGGATCGTCTGAACCCTATCCTGATGACTGCTTTATCATCGGCACTTGCGCTAATCCCTCTTGCTTTGAGTGGCACCTTACCCGGTAATGAAATCCAAAGCCCTATGGCAAAGGTTATTCTGGGTGGACTTTTAACATCTACGTTCCTGAACGGTTTTATCATCCCGATTGTTTATCTGATGATGAAAGCCTCTCCCAAACCCTCTACGGAGGAGAAGGAGTAAATTTACTCACTAATTCAGAATATTTATATATGAAAAAGATTATAATAGTCACATTTACAGCCTGTATCCTTCCTTTTTCCCTCTCCTTTGGAGAGGGGCGGGACGAGGCTATTGATGCCGTACTTCAGCAAATAGAGATGAATAATAAAGAGTTGAAAGCCAATTCCCAACTCATCTCATCACAGAAGTTGGAAAACAAAACAGTGAATAATCTGCCGGACCCTACTCTATCCTACGCCCACCTTTGGGATTCAAAAAACAGTAGTGAAACCGTAGGTGAATTGGTTGTTTCGCAAAGTTTCGAGTTCCCCACCATTTATGCAACTCGTGGAAAGATGAACCGTTTTAAGACGGGTGCACTCGATGCACAAGCCACTGCTTTTCGTCAGCAGATTCTACTTCAAGCCAAAGAAATCTGCCTGGACATCATTATGTTGCAACGCCAGCAAACATTACTCAGTGAGCGTTTGAAGAATGCCGAAGAGCTCTCTGCCATGTATGCCAAACGTCTAGCTACAGGTGATGCCAATGTTTTGGAAACCAATAAAATCAATTTAGAGTTACTGAATGTACGTACCGAAGCCCGCATGAACGAAACGGCTTTGAACAATAAACTGAAGGAACTCACGGCCTTGAATGGCAATCAGCCTTTATCCATCGGCAACCGTCCTACTGCCGAAGCAATCGGCTCGATGGATTATCCGGTTGTTCCGTTGCCTACGGATTTCCAACAAGTCAGTGACGAATTGCTGGCTGCCGATGCTACTTTGCAATCATTCAGCAGCGAAAGCGAAGCTGCCCGCAGGCAAATTTCTGCAAGCAAACAGGGCTGGTTACCCAAACTGGAGTTAGGTTACCGCCGCAACACAGAAAGCGGACATCCATTGAACGGTGTTGTAGTGGGCTTTTCTTTCCCGATATTCGAGAACCGTAATAAAGTAAAAATAGCCAAATCGCAAGCACTCAACATAGATTATCAGAAAGAGAATGCTGCATTACAAGCCAGTTCCGGCTTGTGGCAACTTTATGAAGAAGCCCGCAATCTGCATACATCTATGGAAGAATATGCCCGTACCTTCCAACAACAGCAAGATCTTGCCCTACTGAAGCAGGCTCTGGTTGGAGGACAAATCAGTATGATTGAGTATTTTGTGGAGGTATCAGTGGTTTATCAAAGCAAAGCAAATCTGCTGCAATTGGAAAACCAATACCAGAAAGCAATGGCGCAGATATACAAAAGTAGATTATAAGAAATAGAATAAGGGGTTGTTCGCATTTTAGCAAACAGCCCCTTACTTCTTTTACTTTACACCCATAGTCTACAGCTTCGTCACTTTACCCATAAACAAGATGGCTCCTGTACTTTTTTCTTTTATCATAAACGCAAATGGACGATCAACATAGAAATTATAAACACTGGGAGGTGCGGCACCCGTTAGCACCATTTCGCCAACTGTAACAGCTGCGGCTTCTGTACCCTCTTCATTCACATTCACATAAGTAAATTGATCCAATTTTCCTACAGCTAAGTCAAACGTAGACATTTTTGAGAAGTCAGCTTTACCATCAAAAGCATCTTTCATTCCTAATGCTTTCATATCAGCTATTAAATCCTTATCATAACGTAATTCAAAGCGAGGCAACTTCACATTCAGTGTATTTGAGGATAGCTTTCCATTCCACTCATTCCAATTATCAGAAGTCAGCTTTGGCAAGCTTTCATCCAAAGTCTTGCCCTCAGCAGTTAGAAAGACTACCATACTAAATGCTTCATTTCCGTAAGGAAGCTCCGCTATCGAGAAATAATCATTTTGAATATAATTAAAAGGCTTCGTTGATAAGTTCATCATAGACACTTCAGACTTACTGCCATCTGCATTATTGAAGACTTCTTGTTTCGTATCTGTTTTTTGGAATTGAGTCTTCCAGATACCTTTAAAATAAAGAGCATTTAACAGGTACATTTGAACTACATCCGGAATCTCCTGAATCACTTCTTTAATGCAATTGTTAGTTTTCTCGGCACACCACTGATTAATTATATCTTTTGCCTTTGGAGAGGTAAAGTCCAACTCTTCTACACGGGCATCATACATCTGCTTATTCACATTCAGGAAGTCATCATATACACTGAAACCTTGCTTTAACCAAATAGAATTAGCTATTCCTATCCGGGTAGTATTATCCAAATCCAGCAAAGCAGTTGCAAGCTTTTGATTATAGTTATTCATATCTTCCAATGAATAATCGGAGAAGCCCAAAGCTGTTTTCATCTCGGCTAAGGTATTTCCGGAGGCTCCATTAGCAATCATAGACAGACAGAACGATGCGCTCAACGGAGACACAAACAAATTTGGTTTCGCAGTTTCAGATGTACAGACCTGAGTGAAGAAGCGGAAGGCAAAATCCGTTCCCGAATTTGTGATCTGCTGTTCTGTACGTGTAAGAATAATGTCTTTACGAGGTTTAGGCTCCTGGGAATCTCCGTCGCTTTGGCAAGCTGCAAGAATACTAAGTAGGCTTAAAGCAGCAATCGTTTTCTTTAGCATAAGCAATTGTATTAGTTTATATTATGGTTATATAACAGAAATGCTTATACTTACAAAATACTGCATGCTTTTATGGACAAAGTTCTAAAATTTCTTCCGGCAGGTACCCGCTACGAATGCGCCACTCTTGCGGATACAGATTATTGGCACGGTTACCAATGTTCTTGACAAAACCGAGAGGTGTATGCTTATAAGTAAGCAATACTATTCCACGAGGGGCATCCTCAGACAAAGTGATCGCTTCTTTCCGCAAATAAGCAATAGCTTGATTGTAATCTACTTCTTCACGGGCAAAGGTATCCGGATTCAATATCCGGCTCATGGAAAGAGCATGATCAGGCAGCCAATCTTTTCCTTTAAGTTCTGCCAGATTTACTCCTGCCTGTACAATACGGAGTGATGATTGCAAAGCAGTCAGCTCCGAAAGATGAGACTTCGGAAAAGCGCTGACACTATTTCCATTCAATATAAGTTCGTAATTATCAGGAGTAAGAAGCCACTCACGCAGTAGGGAGAGTTGCTCTTTAGAAACTCCCGGAGTTTTCGTCCCTTTTCCCTGAGGTTTTCGTCCTTTTTCCCTGGAGTTTTCATTCCTTTTCCCAGGCATTTCAAAAGCTTTTCCTTGGGGAAATGATTG
The DNA here is from genome assembly GCF_030151085.1 of Bacteroides sp. GTDB lineage: Bacteria > Bacteroidota > Bacteroidia > Bacteroidales > Bacteroidaceae > Bacteroides. The sequence goes on from NZ_JASLER010000056.1 coordinate 35,014, forward strand.
CTCAGCCCTGGAGTTTCGGACGCTCATCCCCGGCTTGCGGACAACAGCAAGAAAGAAGCCTTCGCCCCGCGTCTTATGAGGAAGGAAGCGATAAACCGGAAAGTCTTCGCCAACTAACAGGTTTCCTGTGATTTTCCAATCTTCCTGAATATCCAAAGAAAGTATCTCCGCCCCAAATTCATCACGCATCCAACGGATATTTTCCTCGTCTTCTTTCGTATTATAGGTGCAAGTACTATATATAAGGATGCCACCCGGCTTCAAGCAGGACCAGATGTCTGCAATTATACGCCGTTGACGCTGCCAACATATCTCTACGTTTTCCGGACTCCATTCGCTCACGGCAACGGGATCTTTGCGAAACATACCTTCGCCGGAACAAGGTACATCCGTCAGAATCACATCAAAAAAATCTTCCAAAGAAGAAAAATCTGCCGGATCATTATTGGTAACTACCACGCCGGGATGCCCCCATTTAGTCAGATTCTCCGCTAATATCTGTGAACGGTTCCGAATTACTTCATTGGCAACCAGCAGACTGCCTTCCGGAAGAACACTGCGAACATGCGTCGATTTGCCTCCGGGAGCTGCACATAAGTCGAGCATCGTCACCGATTCTTCCGAAACATACTGCTTCAACGCTTGCTCCACAAACATAGAAGAGGCTTCTTGCACGTAATAACAACCGGCATGAAAAAGAGGATCGAATGTAAACGTCAGTCTATTGGCAAGATAATATCCTGTCGAACACCATGGCACCCATTCCGTAGTAATGTGAAAGTCGTTGAGCTTTGACTCGTTTATACGAATACTAACAGGCTGTTCTTGTTGCAATATGGCAGTAAGTTTCTCCAATTCTGTCTCGCTAAGAAGTCTGCGGGTATAGTTAATAAAGGGTACGGGTAGTTCCATAGCTGCGTCAATAACGTTTTTTGTGAAGCAAAGGTAATATAAAAAAATGGGTAACCTTTTACCCATTGGAGACTTATTTCTGAAAAAAAGTATTCTCTTTGCAACTTTATAAGGGCTACGTTACGTCTAACTCATAAAGAAACAAATTTAAAATATATAGATTATGAAACGGATCATTTTTGCATTTATGGTTGCCATGTTGTTTTGCACACTGGCACAAGGAAAAGACAGAACTGTTACTGAAAACGACAGTCTGGGAAATAAGAAAAGAGTTATTGAACTGAGAGACACCGTTATTAACGGGAAAGCTGTAACCGACACACTGAGTGTCATGACCTACGAAAATAGCGTAAGCTCCAACGACAACAATGACAACTCCGGTAATTGGAAACATCACCAAAGTAACCTTGGTTGGGATTTTCCTGGTTTCGATTTAGGTGACAGCGTCACCGCAGGAATGGTTGTCGCCGTTACAGCTATCGTATTTATATTTGGGTTACCGTTAGTGATTATATTCCTCATCTTCTTCTTCCGCTATAAGAATCGCAAAGCTAAATATCGTTTAGCCGAACAAGCATTAGCAAGCGGGCAGCCGTTGCCTGAGAATTTCTTTAAGCAGACAGATATTGATAGTAGCTCCTACAATAAAGGTATAAAGAACATTTTTACCGGAATCGGGTTGTTTATCTTCCTTTGGGCTATCACCGGAGAATTCAGCCTGGGATGTATAGGTTTGCTCATCATGTTCACAGGCTTTGGGCAATTGGTCATCCACTATAGCCAACAGAAGAATAACGAAGAAAAATGAGTCAACTCAATGACATATCGTTAGTCGCACAGGTCGTGGTGTTTCACAACACCAGGGCCTTCGACCAGTTGGTAAAGAAGTACCAGTCGCCCGTACGACGGTTCTTTCTGCACCAGACCTGCGGCGACAGCGAATTGAGTGACGACTTGGCACAAGATACTTTCATCAAAGCATATACCAATATTGCTTCATTTAAAAATCTGTCCAGCTTCTCAACTTGGCTCTATCGTATTGCTTATAATGTATTTTATGATTATATTCGCAGCCGAAAAGAGACGGACGATTTAGATACTTACCAAGTGGATGCTCAGTGTAGCTCACTGCAAAATGATGTGGGCCAGCGTATGGATATTTATCATGCATTGGCTACCTTGAAAGAAATGGAACGTATCTGCATCACGCTCTTCTTTATGGAAGATCAAAGCATCGAAAAGATTGCAGGTATCACTGGATGCCCGGCGGGAACCGTAAAAAGCCATCTCTCGCGGGCGAAAGAAAAAATGGCTACCTATTTAAAACAAAATGGTTATGATGGAAAATAATGATAAACTCCTTGAACAGTTCTTTGCCGACAATCGGAAGGAAATTGCTGATAACGGATTTACACGCCGTGTGATGCATCGTTTACCCAGCCACAGTCGGCGTTTGTCACAGATATTGACAATCTTCTGTTTTACACTGGCACTGGTGTTGTTCGTTGCCTTCAATGGACTACAATTGATACTGGGGACTTTACGCGAAACCTTTACCTCTGCCGTCGAAAACGGTGCCACACAATTAGATCCCAAGTCCTTAATAGTGGCAGGCATAGTATTGCTGTACTTAGGTTACCGCAAGATTTCCACGCTGGCATAAGACACTTTGCCCTGAAAAATTATCATTAGCCCTTTCGTTATCAGATGAACGAAAGGGCTAATTTTTTTTAAACCAGCGAACAATACTCAATGATAAATTGTATCTTTGCCGATTCTAAAAACGAAATAAGAAAAGACGGTTTTGAGACAGTTTCTATTTATCATATTATTCATTTTTTCTATAGGGCACCTTCGTGGACAAGTAACAAGCGACTCCATTGTGATGAATTACTTGCAACAAATGGGAGCTCCGGTCACTAACAACAATAAAGTCAAATTATTAATGACCGGACGTGATAAATTCATCGATCTCTTCGAAACGATTCGCCAAGCGAAGCATCACATTCATTTGGAATATTTCAATTTCCGGAATGACTCAATAGCTAATGCCTTATTCGACCTTCTGGCAGAAAAAGCCAAAGAGGGGGTGGAAGTGCGTGCCATGTTCGATGCTTTCGGCAACTGGTCTAACAACAAGCCTCTGAAGAAACGTCACCTGAAATCCATCCGTGACCGTGGCATTGAAATCGTGAAATTCGATCCGTTCACTTTTCCGTATATCAATCATGCTGCACACCGTGATCATCGTAAAATCGTGGTTATCGATGGAAAGATAGGTTATACCGGTGGTATGAACATTGCCGACTATTACATCAACGGGTTACCTAAAATCGGTAAATGGCATGATATGCACATTCACCTCGAAGGGGATGCCGTACGTTACCTTCAAGGTATCTTCCTCACCATGTGGAACCAAGAAACAGGACAGCATATCGGTGGTCCCGTTTACTTCCCTGACATTCCACTGTTTCCGGATAGCATAGCCGAAGAGATAGCCATTGTAGATCGCACTCCACGCGAAACGCCACGCTCCATCAGTCATGCATACGCAGCTTCAATTCAGGCTGCACAAAAAAATATCCAGATTGTCAACCCCTATTTTGTACCTACGAAATCAATCCGTAAGGCAATCAAAAAGGCTTTAAAGAAAGGAACAGAAGTGGAAATCATGATACCTGCCATTTCAGATATACCTTTTACACCTGAAGCTTCATTCTACATAGTACACAAACTAATGAAGCAAGGAGCAAAAATTTATCTATTCAATGGAGGTTTTCATCACTCTAAAGTAATGATGGTGGATAGTACTTTCTGTACCGTCGGCACAGCCAACCTCAACAGTCGCAGTTTGCGATATGACTACGAAACAAATGCTTTTATCTTTGATCCTGATCTTACACACCAACTGAATGCAATGTTCGAAAGGGATAAGCAAAACAGTACTTTACTGACTCCTGAAGTCTGGAAGGAACGTTCAGGATGGAAAAAGTTTGTAGGTTGGGTAGGCAATCTGATGACTCCTTTCCTCTAATTATTATTTATTAATTATTGATTATTGATTAAATCCTCTACCTTTGCGTTCAGATAAAAAAGCACTACCATTATGAAACAATATTTAGATTTACTCAACCGGGTATTGGCTGAAGGCGCAGAGAAAAGCGACCGCACCGGTACAGGTACCATCAGTGTATTTGGACATCAGATGCGCTTCAATATGGACGAAGGCTTTCCTTGCCTGACCACCAAAAAACTTCACCTGAAATCAATTATATACGAACTATTATGGTTTCTCAAGGGAGATACCAACGTGAAGTATCTTCAGGACAATGGTGTACGTATCTGGAATGAATGGGCAGATGAGAATGGAGATTTGGGACATATTTATGGTTACCAATGGCGTTCATGGCCCAATTATAAAGGTGAATATATAGACCAAATCAGTGAAGTTGTTGAGACCATCAAACATAATCCTGATTCCCGCCGCATCATAGTAAGTGCATGGAATGTAGGAGACCTGGATAATATGAACTTACCTCCCTGCCATGCATTTTTCCAGTTTTATGTAGCCGATGGAAGATTAAGCCTCCAATTGTATCAACGTAGTGCGGACATTTTTCTGGGTGTTCCTTTCAATATTGCCTCATACGCGTTACTACTGCAAATGATGGCACAAGTAACCGGATTGAAAGCCGGAGACTTTGTTCATACTTTAGGAGATGCCCACATTTACCTGAATCATTTGGATCAAGTAAAACTTCAGCTTTCGCGTGAGCCACGCGCTTTACCGCAAATGAAAATCAACCCGGATGTGAAAAGTATCTTCGATTTTAAATTTGAGGACTTTGAATTGGTTGATTACAATCCTCATCCACATATTGCTGGAAAGGTAGCCGTATAGCTCTTTTATTTTATAATTTTCAATTTTCAATTCAATATGATAAGCATCATCGCCGCAGTTGATCGCCAAAGAGGGATCGGTTACCAAAATAAACTATTGTTCTGGCTTCCTAATGATTTGAAACGCTTCAAAGCATTAACCACCGGAAATACAATCATTATGGGCAGAAAGACCTTTGAATCACTGCCCAAAGGTGCTCTCCCCAATCGTCGAAATGTAGTTTTATCATCTCGGGGAGATTTGTCTTTTCCCGGAGCAGAGGTATTTCCTTCGCTTGAAGATGCTTTAAAAAGCTGCCGTCCGGACGAGCATGTCTTTATTATCGGTGGGGCAAGTGTGTACAGTCAGGCGCTCTCCTTTGCTGACGAACTCTGCCTGACAGAAGTAGATGCCGAAGCAACTCAGGCAGATGTCTATTTCCCCAATGTGGACTTGAGTGTATGGCAAGAAAAAAGCAGGGAATCTCATCCTGTAGATGAGAAGCATCCCTGCCCTTATGCCTTTGTTGATTACATTCGCCGATAAGAATCAATCTTCTTCATCTTCTATCATTATCGGCATTTGCCGCTTAATGGCTTCGTGGAAAGATATCAAGGTTTCCGTACGGGATAACCCCAACGGCTGTAATTTATCGTGGATTATGCTCAACAAATGGTGATTATTGCGGGCATAAAGCTTCACAAACATATCGTATTTACCTGTTGTAAAATGACACTCAACGATTTCGGGAATAGCCTCCAAGGCTTTTGTAACAGCGTCAAATGATTCAGGATCTTTTAAATAGATACCGATATATGCACACGTTTCATATCCTATTTTTTCCGGATCAATAACATATTCAGATCCTTTCAATATGCCTAAATTCGTCAGCTTTTGAATACGCTGATGAATGGCTGCTCCTGATACATTACAAGCTCTGGCCACTTCCAGAAAGGGAATACGTGCATTATCAGCTATAAGCTTCAATATTTGCTCGTCTAAATTATCCAATTGATGATGTCCCATTTCAATTTTAAATGATTAATAAATACTACAGTTTCTTGTATTCACATACAATAATACGCAAAGTTAGATAATTTTTTGCCAATAAAAATACGGTTTATAACTTTTCTTACTAAAAAAAGAATAATACTATTACTAAGACATATACGTGAGAATAGAAAAAACTTTTCCACTTTTCAATAAAAATTGCAGATGAGCCCTAAAGATAGTATCTTTGTAGGAACAAAAAGATTAAATAATAGTCAGTTATGAAAAAGATCTCACTATTCTTGTTATGCGCATTGGTTATGTTCTCTTTACATGCGCAAGTATTTACCGATTATTTCACGGATAAAAGTCTACGTATTGACTATATTTTTAATGGTAATGCCACTAAACAGGAGATTTGTCTGGACGGGTTGTCTTCTTTACCTCATTGGGCCGGAAGAAAACACCATTTATCCGAACTTCCTTTGCAAGGTAACGGACAAATCCTTATGAAAGATGTATCCAGTGGTAAGATTATTTATAAGACATCTTTTTCATCACTTTTCCAAGAGTGGCTGGAAACTGACGAGGCCCAAAACGTAACCAAAGGTTTTGAGAACACTTTTCTAGTTCCCTACCCTCTGCATCCTGCGGAAATAGAAATCACCCTACTAGATCCCCGTAGAAATGTACGCACCAGCATGAAGCATATTGTGAATCCTGATGATATATTAATCCATAAAAAAGGAAATACTCATATTACACCCCATAAATATCTCTTGCAAAGTGGGAATACGGATAAATGCATTGACGTAGCCATTCTTGCCGAAGGATATACGCAAAAGGAAATGGAGTTATTCTATAAAGATGCCGCCATTGCCTGCGAAAGTTTGTTCTCTCATGAACCTTTCAAATCCATGAAAAACTGCTTTAATATTGTTGCGGTAGCCAGTCCTTCCGAAGATAGTGGAGTCAGCATTCCGCGCATAGGCGAATGGAAGCAAACAGCACTCGGCTCTCATTTCAGTACTTTCTATTCAGACCGGTATCTGACAACGAGCCATGTTAAAGCAATACACGACGCATTAGCAGGAATCCCCTATGAACATATCATTATCTTAGCTAATACGGAAGAATATGGTGGAGGAGGTATATACAACTCGTATACATTGACTACTGCCCATCATTCTAAGTTCCGTCCTGTAGTCGTACATGAATTCGGGCATAGTTTCGGCGGACTTGCCGATGAGTATTTTTATGATAACGATGTCATGACTGATACATACCCGTTGGATGTAGAACCTTGGGAGCAAAATATAAGTACTAAAGTAAACTTCACATCTAAATGGGAAGATATGCTTGCCCAAGGTACTCCTATCCCAACTCCAACTAATCAAAGTAAAAAATTTCCTGTAGGAGTCTATGAAGGGGGAGGTTATTCTGCCAAAGGCATATATCGCCCGGCTGACGACTGTCGCATGCGTACCAACGAATATCCAACTTTCTGCCCCGTTTGCCAGCGCTCTTTACAACGTATTATCGAATTTTATACAGAATAATAATTATAATAATCCAGACTCAACAGCTTATGATCAGACTTCAACGCATTACTACAGCTGATACAGCCTTGTACAGCTTTATGGAAAATTTAATGACCGCTTCTTTTCCTTCAGAAGAGTACAGGTCATTGGATGAGTTACGTAGATATACAGATTCAAAAAATCATTTTCATAATAACGTCATTTTCCATAACGATACCCCCGTCGGACTAATCACATACTGGGATTTCGGACACTTCTATTACGTAGAACATTTTGCCATTGACCCTGCACAACGTAACGGTGGACATGGAAAGAATGTATTAAGTCACTTATGCCAGCTTTTAAAACATCCCATTATCCTGGAAGTTGAAGAACCTACAGAAGAAATGGCTCAACGTCGTATTAACTTCTATCAACGCCACGGCTTTACGCTCTGGGAAAAGCCTTACCAACAGCCTCCTTATAAATCAGGAGATGGCTATCTACCTATGTTACTCATGGCTTATGGAGATCTAAAATGCGAGAAAGACTTCAATACTGTAAAAGAGCATATATATCGGGAAGTATACAATGTGAAATAGCATAGAACTAAATAACATAAAAAATAAAGGTCGCTTGCAAAACAAGCGACCTTTATTCATATAGTTTACTAACTTATTACTGACGCGGTTGCGCAGAATAGTTAATTTTCAATGCATAAGCATTACGAAGAGCTTCTTTGATATCAGTTACGATACCCATTTTAGTCTCTTGGTCAACTTTCAAAGATACTGTCATCTGCGGCTGATCTTCTTCCTTCATACTGGAACGTTCACCAATAATATAGTCTTGAATTTCAGAAACCTCAGCATAACTATCATTCAATTGGATACGACTTTCACTACCTAATTTCTTACGAAACTCAGCAGTAGGTTTTCCTACATAGATAAACGTAACCAAAGACTTCTTCTCAAGTTTTTCCAATTCTGTAGCTTGCGGAACCTTAAACTCAACCTTCAATGTTACCTCACGCATAGTTGTTACAATCATAAAGAAGAACAACAACGTGAAGATAAGGTCAGGTAGAGAAGAAGTGTTCAACGCCGGTATTTCACGTTTACCAGTTTTGTTAAATTTTCCCATTACTTCTTTTCTCCGTACTTTTTAGGTTCTGCCTCAGAAATCATCTGAGGATAAATTTTACGAATTGCATCTTGCTGGTCCTCATTCAGTTCAGCATATGTCTTCTGCCACTTTTCCTGAGCCAGTTCATCACGCAACTCATTATAAGCAGCTACCAACTCATTCTGTACAGAAATATATGCCTTATAAGAAGAACCACGGTCACAACGCAAAGAAACTACGTGCTTATCCGTAACCTGCATAGTACCGAAGAAAGGAATTTCTTTCGCATGCTTCTCAGGTTTACTATCGTCATTATACGGATTGGCAATAAATTCTTTGGCTTTTGCGCGCAGTTGGTCTACGCTGATATATTCATTACCGCACATCAACTGGTCGTTCAAGTTCAAGAATACTGTCAATACATTGCGCTCTTTCAACTTGATATCTTCTTTTGGTTGGTCTTTCTGCGGAGGTTCCGGCAAACGTCTTGCCAAACCGCGGTCAGTATCCATAGATGTTGTAATCAAGAAGAAGATAAGCAACAAGAAAGCAATATCCGCTGTTGAACTGGAGTTGATTTCAGGTACTTTTCTTTTACCTTTTGCCATTTTAAGTTCTCTTAGTTATTTAAACTTTTTTGCAATACCGAAACCAAAAATCAACAGAATCATAACACCCATTAAAATATAAATGGTGTACAAGAACATATCTGTCAATTTCAACCAGAACGGAACATTTTCAGTACCGCTATAGCCCTGGATTACCAATGTTTGATCGCTACCTGCTGACCATGATATAATTAATACCACAACAATCAAAATAAGACCAATCAAAGATTTAATAGCATTTTTCGGAGACTCAATAAATCCCGAAACAAATTGGAATATAGCAGCAGCAACAGTTACTATAACAGTTACAGCTAACAAGATATACATCCAGTATATCAAGGCATCTGTCTGAGCAGGTTCTGACAAAGATGGATCTGCGACCATACGTTGATCAAGTGGAGTTTCTCCGCCAAAGAAGAATACGCCCAGTATGACCAATGTAATGGCAAGCATCACATACAGTGCAGTACTTGAAACTTTTTGAATTCTAACTTTCATATCGCAGATAAATTATTTTTTATATTTCAAATCATATTTGATAACCATATCCAACAATGAGATAGAAGAATCTTCCATTTCGCTTGTCAGAGCTTCAATCTTACCTAAGATATAATTATAAAATACCTGAAGAATCAATGCAACGATCAAACCGAAGATAGTAGTAATCAAAGCCACTTTCATACCGCCTGCTACAACCGTCGGAGAGATATCACCTACTTGTTGGATCTTGTCAAATGCCTGCACCATACCGATTACAGTTCCCAAGAATCCTAAAGACGGAGCCATCGCGATAAACAGTGTGATCCAAGAGCAACCTTTTTCCAGGTAACCAGCTTGTACACCACCGTAAGATACTACTGACTTTTCTACTACGTCAATACCTTGGTCAATTCTCATCAAACCTTGGTAGTAGATAGAAGCAATAGGACCTCTTGTGTTACGTGCGATGTCTTTAGCAGCTTCAATGTCGCCTTTTTCCAAAGCAGCTTCAATAGATGCCATAAACTTCTTAGTGTTGATTTCAGCTAAGCTTAAGTAAATAATACGTTCGATGCAGAATGCAAGACCGATAACCAATGCGATGGCTACGAAACTCATAAAGAACGCAGAACCTTCAATAAACTTGATCTTCATTTCTTTGTGAATACCACCCTCTTCAGCGCCTACTGTTGCAGTAGCATCATCAGCTGGAGCTGCTTGAGCTGCAGGAGCAGCTTGTTCTGTTTGTTCAGCTGCAGGAGCATCTTGAGCCTGAGCAAGTTGAGTTGAGCCAAATGTTAAGACTCCCATCACAGCAACAATTGCAAATAACTTTTTCATTGTGTGTCTAATTTTTAAGATTAATTAATTAAATTACTTATTATATTTATTTATTGTTTTTTCTTTCTATATTCTCCTGCGGAGAGACGGGGATTCGAACCCCGGATACCCTTTAGGAGTATACACGCTTTCCAGGCGTGCCTCTTCAACCACTCGAGCATCTCTCCAATAGACGCCTCCTCTGAAATCGGGTGCAAATTACAAAAAAAATGCGAACCACAAGCGTTTTCAGCTACAAATGTATTCTTTTTTTTGTTCTTCCGCTTCTTTCTCCCCGTTTTATCTTGAATAAAATCTCAAAATTAATAAACTTTAAAATCTGCAAGTCCTTATTTGAGTATTCCAAACACTTTTAATGCGTTTTCTGATGTCGTCTGTGCCACCATTTCAGGGGATTTACCGTATACTTCAGAAACTTTTATTAAGGTATCTTTTACATTAGCACTCTCATTTCTTTTGCCTCTGTTAGGAACCGGAGTAAGATAAGGAGAGTCTGTTTCAAGCACAATACGATCTAACGGAATGCATTTCAATACTTCCGGCAAAGTGGATTTTTTAAAAGTAACTACTCCATTAATACCGATTAGGAAATTAGAAAACTCCATGATAGAATCCGCCTCTTTTGAGGTTCCAGTAAAACTATGGAAAATGCCTCGCAATGTAGTAGATTTATATGGTTCCAATACCTTATATATATAATCAAAAGCCTCCCGACAATGGATTACAATAGGCAGATCGTACTCCAAAGCCCATTTTATCTGCCTATCTAAAGCAATTTGTTGCTCTTTCAAAAATGTCTTATCCCAATATAAATCCATGCCGATTTCCCCAATAGCCACATACTCATTAGCCGATGCTAATTCTTTTACTACAACATCCAATTCTTTTTCATAATCGGCATTTACCGAGGTTGGATGCAATCCTATCATCGGAAAACAATAATCCTTGTATTCCGAACAAACGCGAAGCATGGATTCGATTGTTGTACTATCTATATTTGGCATGAAAATGTGAGTAACCCCAGCTTCTCGTGCCCGTGCTATCACCTGCGTTAAATCGTCAGTGAACTCTTCTAAAAAAAGATGGGAATGCGAATCAACTAATTTCATTCTTAGATTTCATCATTATGTTTTTCGCCGGTACGGTAATAGTATACTAATCCATATTCACGGCATAAATCCAATCGCTTCTCGTTCGGGATTATATCCTCAAACTTTTTCTCCACTTGATTCCAAATGTCCAATATCAGTTCATCAGCTTTAGCACGCATAGATGCTAATGTTTCCAAACTACGCATAGTCAATACCTGAAAGTTTTTTTGCTTCTCATAACTATCCATAAAGATATCATAATGAACCCGTACTTTGGCAATAGTTGGATTATAAATAGGAATTCCTCCCTGGGATATACGCTTATTCTCTCCGTCGATAATTCTACGTCCCCATTCCACTAACGCTGATTCTGCTGACAAATCCGGCACACTATTATTTTTTACATCCAGACCATAATATTCTTTGTGAGAAACCCTGACTTCAGTACGTATAACAGCCAAATTCAGTACTTGGATAAAATGAGAAATATACAGACGAGCCATTTTAACATTAGCCTGATGTTTTCGTCCTGCTTTTGACTGCCGTTCGAAACATTCAACATAATAATTTTGAGCTGCCTCAAATTTCATAAGGAAATTTCTAGAGTCCGTTATAGTCTTTAAAGTGACCGCCAAATCATACATATTAGACACATCAGACTTTACAACCACTGCTTTCAATGCTCGTATTCTGGCTTGATCCGTATTTGGTAATCTTCGATATGGCATGCTTTCAGATATAAATCACTACACTTCTCTGTGCATCAAATCTTTCATCAATTTTTCCAATTCATTCTTCTTTTCAGCAGCTACTTTTACAGCAATAAGACTTTCCATTGCTCTTTCACTATATTCAGTGATCTTATTATCACAAAGTTCTTTTATCCCTATCTGATTATATAGTTGGGTGACTGCTGCTATTTTCTCGGCTGGATCGAAAGATTCAGCATCAATCCACGTAGTCAATTGGTGTAATTGTTCATCATTTGCATGCTCGAAAGCTTTTATCAGCATATAGGTTTTCTTATTACAAAGAATATCACCACCGATATTTTTTCCAAAGACAGCAGCATCACCATAAACATCCAGCAAATCGTCTTTTAGCTGGAATGCTACTCCCATATTCATTCCAAAATCATACAATCGTTCGGCATCTTCGGAAGAAGCACCTCCTAATAACGCACCGATTTTCAAACTAACTGCCAGCAATACAGAAGTTTTCAGTCGAATCATCTCCAAATACTCTTCTTCCGTCACATCTTTTCGCTGTTCAAAATCCATGTCCAACTGTTGACCTTCGCAAATTTCCAAAGCCGTCAAGCTAAATAAATCCATTACATCTTTTAAATGTTCAACAGGACATTGAGCCATAAACTGATATGCCAATACCAACATGGCATCACCAGATAAGATAGCTGTATTATCATTCCAAACTTTATGTACGGTTTCCTTGCCACGCCGACGATCTGCACGATCCATTAAATCATCATGTAAAAGAGTATAATTGTGATATACTTCGATTCCGGTCGCCGGACCAAAGATATGAGTCACATCTTCTTTATACAGATTATATGCCATCAACATCAGCACAGGGCGGATTCTCTTACCACCCATTGACAACACATAAGTCACCGGATCGTATAAACCTTGCGAAGTACGGTCAAACTTCAAATTAGTAATATGAATATTTATTTTTTCGAGAAGTTCAGGAACTGTAAACATAGTTATTGAATTTAAGAATAGCTGGGAATGAAAAGAGGCTGCTTCTTCGGCAGCCTCTCTCTTATTTTAGTATTTCATTACTGCAATCTAAACATTACAGGCACTGTGTATTTAACACGTACTGGTTTACCACGTTGCATACCTGGTTTCCACTTCGGCATGGTATTAATCACACGGATAGCTTCTTTATCCAAATATGGGTCAACACCTCTTAAAACCTTAGCATCAACGATACTACCATCTTTATTAACCACAAACTGTACAGTTACACGGCCTTGTGTACCATTTTCCTGTGCAATTGTAGGATATTTAATATTTTTGCTCAGGTATTGCATCAAACCTGCCATACCACCATCCGGAAATTCCGGCATTTGTTCTACAACCTCAAAGATTGTTTGTTCTTCCGGTTCATCTTCAACAACAGCCACAGGTACATACTTGATTTCGACTTTCTGACCTGTTTCTTCACTTGAAGCAATTGCAGTTTCCTCAACGTTTGCATCATCATCTACAATTGTCAAAGTTTCGGCAATTGAAGGAGCCTCGGGAGGAGGAGGAGCAACCACTTCCGGTTGTTCAGTAATAGGAATTACTTCCTCTTCAAATACAAGGTCGGAAATGGCCTGGCTCGTATCAATCTTGATATCACGCTTTGTCCATTCGAATGCGACGAACATGAATGCGAGCACAATCACATAACCGATGAGCAGCCATGTTGACTTCTTGTTCTCCAAGTCTGCCTTAGGTGATTTCTTAATTTCCATAATTCTATAATATAATTTTAGTGTTTCTCATTTGGGGCAAATATAGTACTTTTCCTATTATTGTTCGCCCTTAGCCACCTTTTTTTACACAATAAGCGCTACATTTTCGTTTTTTTAATTCTTCAAAAGCACCCTTGTGGTTTTGTGCTACAAATGTAACGAGATATTTTAAAAATACAGTATCTTTGGCAAGAATTTTAAATGAAATGTTGAAAAATAGCATAAAACTTCATTCAAATGAAAAAGATAACAATTGCAATTGATGGTTTTTCCTCTTGTGGAAAAAGTACAATGGCTAAAGACCTTGCCCGTGAAATAGGCTATATATATATAGATAGTGGTGCCATGTATCGCGCAGTGACGCTGTACAGTATTGAAAACGGCATATTTCAGGGAGATAAGATTGATACTGAAAAGCTAAAAAATCAGATTAAAGATATTCATATTTCATTCCGTCTTAATCCTGAGACCGGACGTCCGGACACTTATCTGAACGGAAACAACGTAGAAAACAAAATTCGTACTATGGAGGTTTCTTCTCATGTAAGCCCCATTGCAGCATTAGGTTTTGTACGAGAAGCAATGGTAGCTCAACAGCAAGAAATGGGAAAAGCCAAAGGTATTGTGATGGACGGACGGGATATAGGTACTACCGTTTTTCCGGATGCTGAACTTAAAATCTTCGTGACTGCCTCTCCTGAAATACGCGCACAACGCCGTTATGACGAATTAAAAGCCAAAGGTGAGGAAGTTAGTTTTGATGAAATCCTTGAAAATGTAAAGCAACGGGATTACATTGACCAAAACCGTGAAGTAAGTCCACTTCGCAAAGCAGAAGATGCTTTATTATTGGATAACAGTCTTATGACTATTTCGCAACAAAAAGCATGGCTGGCAGAGCAGTTCATGAATATTATAAAAGAATAAAGTATAAATAGCTACACCATTTACAAGTACTATTCTTTTAAACAATTAATAACCTAAACTATGGCAAAAGTAGAAATAGATGAAGGATCGGGCTTTTGTTTCGGAGTAGTAACTGCGATAAACAAAGCTGAAGAGGAGTTGATGCAAGGCGGTACTTTGTATTGTCTGGGTGACATTGTGCACAATAGCCGTGAAGTAGAGCGCCTGAAAGCAATGGGCCTCATTACCATTAATCACGAAGAATTCAGTCACCTGCACGATGCCAAAGTATTGTTACGCGCTCATGGAGAGCCACCTGAAACATACGCCATCGCCCGCCAAAATAATATTGAAATTATTGATGCAACTTGTCCGGTTGTGCTCCGTCTGCAAAAGAAAATCAAGCAGGAATACACTCAAGAGAGCGAGGAAAACAAGCAGATTGTAATATATGGCCAGAATGGACATGCAGAAGTATTAGGCCTTGTAGGTCAAACTGAGAGGCAAGCAATAGTCATTGAAAAATTAGAAGAAGCCAAAAAGCTGGACTTCAGCCGAAGTATCCGTCTTTATTCTCAAACGACTAAATCTTTGGATGAATTTCAGAATATAGTAGAATACATTAAAGAGCATATCTCGCCGGATGTTACATTTGAATACTACGATACCATCTGCCGGCAGGTAGCAAACCGAATTCCTAATATCCGAAAGTTTGCGGCTTCTCACGACTTGGTTTTCTTTGTCAGCGGCAAGAAAAGTTCCAATGGAAAAATACTATTCAGTGAATGCAAAAAGGTGAATCCGAACTCACATTTAATTGATAGTATAGAAGAAATAGACAATTCTCTATTGGCAGGAGCAAACTTGATTGGTATATGTGGTGCCACCTCTACTCCCAAATGGCTGATGGAAGAAATATCCGAAGCCATAAAATCGAAACTTTAAAACTAATATGTCACGTTTCTGAAACAGCGAATTAACGTAATTTATTAGTCGCACACTCAGCTTTTCACTATCTTTGCAAAGCCTAAAAAAGGTTTGCACTATTTTTGCAACGATTATTAACGCTAAACAAAAGATTGTTATGGGAACAGTTAAGTGCATCGGTATCTTAACATCAGGAGGTGATGCTCCGGGAATGAACGCAGCTATTCGTGCCGTGACACGTGCAGCCATTTACAACGGACTTCAGGTTAAGGGTATATATAGAGGTTACAAAGGTTTGGTAACCGGCGAAATCAAAGAATTCAAAAGTCAGAATGTAAGTAACATCATCCAACTGGGTGGTACTATTCTGAAAACAGCTCGTTGTAAGGAGTTCACTACTCCTGAAGGTCGTCAGATAGCCTACGATAATATGAAGCAAGAAGGCATTGACGCATTGGTTGTCATTGGTGGTGACGGTTCTTTAACAGGTGCCCGCATCTTCGCGCAGGAATTTGATGTTCCTTGTATAGGATTACCAGGAACTATTGATAACGATTTATATGGAACTGATTCAACAATCGGTTACGATACCGCTCTGAACACCATTCTGGATGCAGTAGATAAAATCCGTGATACCGCAACTTCTCACGAACGCTTGTTCTTTGTAGAAGTAATGGGACGTGACGCAGGTTTCTTAGCACTGAACGGAGCCATTGCTTCGGGCGCAGAAGCTGCCATTATCCCGGAGTTCAGCACCGAGGTAGACCAACTGGAAGAATTCATCAAGAGTGGCTTCCGAAAATCAAAGAACAGTAGTATCGTATTAGTTGCCGAAAGCGAAATAACCGGAGGTGCCATGCACTTTGCCGAACGTGTTAAGAACGAATATCCTCAATATGATGTACGTGTAACCATTTTGGGTCACCTGCAACGTGGTGGTAGTCCTTCCGCACACGACCGAATACTCGCCAGCCGACTGGGAGCAGCCGCTATCGACGCCATCATGGAAGGACAACGCAATGTAATGATCGGTATAGAACATGACGAAGTTGTTTACGTACCTTTCACAAAGGCTATTAAGAATACCAAGCCTATCAAAAAAGATTTGGTGAATGTATTGAGAGAACTTTCCATTTAATCTCAAACAATTCGACATAAATAGAAAGGCGCGGATACACAAATATCCACGCCTTCTTTTATTACATCCATTTTGCTACAATTCTCTCTGTTTCATTCCACAGCTCCTTCATCTTTACATGCCGGAGGTATTTCTCAGATAGTCGTTTAACCCGGCAACTTACATTCAGGGTTCCGGTACGCTTCCCTGCATCCTCATCCAATAGTAAACTAATTGCCGTTTCCGCCCCTTGGTGAGGAGTACGGATAAACGGACGGAACAGAATATCCGTCAACGGATCAAACCACATCTTCATTCGGATGATATTAGTTGATACTATTCCCGGGTCCGCCGCATTAACAATAATTCCCTGATTTCGAGTTCGATTCGCTAGATCAATGGTAAACAGAGTCAACGCCAATTTTGTATTGCTGTAAATTGGAATACGCCAAAAACGACCTTTCTTTCCATACAGAAAGAAATCAGGTAAATCAATACGTCCCACAGCGTATGTGCACGATACCATATTTACAATACGGCTTCCCACACCCATTAATGGCAGCAGTTTACGGGTAAGCAAATAAGGACCTACATAATTTACGCTAACTGTCCGTTCCAGTCCATCTTCAGTCACACGTCGTTCGGTTTCCATAGTACCTGCATTATTCATCAGCAGGTCTAACCGCTCCTCACGCTTTATAATGGTATCTGCAAAAGATGCAACGGAAGATAATGAAGACATATCTATTCCTAAAACTTCCAAAGATGAGTTACCCGTTTCACGGATTAACATTTGCCTTACCGCCTCTGCCTTTTGAGGACGATAGCAAGCCATTATAATCCGATAGCCGGCCATAGCCACAGCACGCGTAATTTCCGTGCCCATTCCCCCATCAGCACCAGTTATGATAGCAAGTTTCACTTATTCAAAATTAATAATTAAAAAATAAGAGTATATCAGCCTTGGGCTTCAATCCTCTCCACTTCTTTTCTCAAGCACGCCGGCAATTCTTCTTTCAGATGCTGATGACAAGCCATCTCTATAGAATACATGCGGGCTATGCAATAATTACTGTGTTTACAATTACAACGAGCGTCTTCTTCCAAACGCAAACGATTAACAAAACCAGGTTCATTAAGTAATGCACGAGCCATCTGTACGGCTTCGAAGCCATCGTCCAGCACTTCGTCGATCTTCTCACGCGAAACAAGTCCGCCTACATAAACTAATGGCATTTTTAATGCAGCACGAAATTTCAGCGCATCTTCCAAGAAATAGGCTTCCTTAAAAGGTACGCTGGGTATCATCCACTTTCCTACCATGCGTACTCCATACTTCAACCACCAGCACTTCATATAGTGAGTCATGGAAGCAATAGGCATTTCTCCCCGCATTACATACATGGGTGCTTTACTTACAAAACCCCCGCTCAACACTAATGCATGGGCACCGGATTGCTGCAAACGCATCGCTACCTGCATAGCCTCATCCATCTCCATACCGCCACGAAAACCATCACGCATATTCATCTTCACTAACACAGCCATATCGCTTCCGGCAGCCTTCATCACCTCATCCATTACCATATCCATAAAGCGCATCCGGTTTTCCAAAGAACCACCGAATTCATCTTTACGATGATTGGTGGATGGAGAAAGGAACTGGCTGATAAGATAGCCATGTCCTGCATGTATTTCCACAGAGTCAAAGCCGGCTTCACGGGCAAGATTTACCGAATCTCCGTATGCCCGTGCCAAACCCGGTAGTTCATCCGCACGGAGCCCGCGGACAAACGTCGGGGAATAAAGATTGAAGCCACCACTTGCTCCCACTGGTGTACAACCGCAAATACTTTTATGCGACATATTACCACAATGGCCTAATTGAATACCTGCAGCGGCACCTTCGGCATGTACAGCATCCGTTATACGCCGCAGCCCCGGTATGATTTCGGGACGCATCCACAACTGACGATCAAAAGATAATCCACTTTGTGTAACCGCTGCGTATGCAATAGTAGTCATTCCCACACCTCCTGCCGCTACCGAACGGTGATAGTCGAGTAGCATATCCGAAGGTACATTTCCCGGACACATGCTCTCAAAGGCTGCTGAACGAATCGTACGATTCCGCAAAGTCAATGGACCCAGAGTGACCGGTGTAAATAATTTAGATTCCATCCTATCTTCTTTAATATATAAATGGTATTATACGTTTACGTTTTCCTACTGCTTCTGCCCCAAATTCTTCCCGATAACGATGGTAAATAGCATTGGCACGGGGAACAAGATTAGCAAACGTCCACCACACAAACACCCAAGCTGCGGTAGAAGACGTAAGAATAGCAAAACCAGTCCACTCTACCAACTCACCGAAATAGTTGGCAGAAGTGACATATCGGTATAATCCGCTTGCCGGCAAATAATGTTTCGTATCTCCCGGTTTACGAAGATGGCGTATCACGTGGTCGGAATGGAGATTTATACCCATACCGAGAAAAAACAGGGATACACCTATTAATGTATGAGGTTTTAACAGATAGGCAGCTCCGGCAGCGTATAATCCTTCCGGAGCAAAATAGAACAATCCGCCTGCTTGCATAATTCCATTCAATACATTGAATAAAATCCCCATCGACATAATCGCTACCGGCATCCGGCTATTCCCCTTCAATATGAATGGGAAAATAAACGCACGCTGGAGATAATGCAACTGGAAAAGTAGGAAAAAGAAATATACGGGTAAAGAAAATCCTACTCCACTCTTCCCCCATAGCCAAAACATGATAATAAATACAGGAGCTTCCATGAGCATCCAAGCCAGTTTATTATTAATAGAAAATCCCCACGAAGAAGTGCGGAACATTCCATAGCCTGCTTTGACAAAATAGAGTGCAATAAATACAAAGAATGCCACTGCACCCATTATCCATAATAAGAAATGAAAATACTCTTGATTCATAGCTTTTTATTTAAGTACCACAAATATAAGGAAAACCTGTGAATATTAACCCGCCGCCCTGCGATAATTAAGAAAAAAGCCTACGAAGATTAAGGAAGATGGGTACCAATATTTATTCTTTCCACCACGGTGTACATTTCGTTCCACCGTGGTGGAAAGAAATGTACACCGTGGTGGAAAGAAACTTTCTCCATGATGGAACGAATAAGGCATTGCCTTCCGGTTACTTAACCATCGCAGCAATGCCTCTTAACTTTAGTTACTTAAAAGCTTAATGATTACCTCTTCTTGATAGGTATGTATGGGGTCTCTTCCAAGACGTTCTTATAGGCCGGACGAATAATACGCTTGCCTTCGAAAGTCAATTCTTCATTGCGATGTGCACACCATCCTACAATACGTGCCATGGCAAATAACGGAGTGAAAATTTCCTGTGGCAGACCAATCATTTCATAAACAAAGCCTGAATAAAAATCAACGTTGCTAGATACGGTCTTTCCGTTATTCTTTACGCGTCCGAAGACTTCGATTGCACGTTCTTCCAGCAGTTCGAGGAAGGCAAATTCACGTACTTTACCTTTTTCACGAGCAAGATCACGAGCCAATTCCTTCAACAGGATAGCACGCGGATCGGAAATTGTATAAACAGCATGCCCAATACCATAAATCAATCCAGTCTTGTTATAAACCTCCTTGTTCAGCATGCGGGTAAAATAAGTATCAATTTCTTCCACACTCGTCCAGTCCTGAATATTCTCCTGCAAATGATGGAACATATCAGCAACCTGAATGTTTGCACCTCCATGAAGCGGGCCCTTCAATGAACCGATACCCGCTGCGATAGAAGAATAGGTATCTGTTCCGGTAGAAGAAGTTACACGTACGGTAAAAGTAGAGTTATTACCACCACCATGTTCTGCCTGAAGTACTAATAGCAAATCAAGTGTACGGGCATCCAGTTCGGTAAAATCCTTCTTCAACATATAAAGGAAATTCTCGGCAATAGAGAGGTTCTCCTGTGGATGGCGGATATGTAACGAACGTCCATGAGTAGCATGACGTAGCATATTATAAGCGTATGCAATGATAGTGGGGAACTTTGAAATCAGCTCTATACTTTGACGCATCAGGTTATCACGGGAAGTATCGTCTGCATTCGAGTCAAAGCGATACATTTCGAGTACACTGCGTGCCAGAATGTTCATGATATTGTTTCCTTCGAGTTCGATGATGTTCATCTTTGTCTTCTGTTCCAACGGCATATTGTCGTTTATCAGTTCCAGGAAAGAAGACAATTCTTCTTTATCGGGTAAGCGGCCTGAAAGCAAAAGATAGGCTACCTCTTCAAATCCGAAACGTTTTTCTTTAATGGTGGCATGCACCAAGTCTTCCAAATCATAGTTACGATAGAACAACTTACCGGGAATGGGTTTCAAGCCTCCACCGGGAATACGTTCATAGCCCACTACATTACCAACTTTTGTCAGTCCAACCAATACACCTGTTCCATCCTCATTGCGCAAACCACGCTTCACATCAAACTTCTTGAACAGCTCATTTTCAATCCGGGAAGCTTCTTTCAAATCTTCAGAAAGCTTGTAAATCAAATACTCTTTCTTCATAATAAATTCGTTTAAATCGTTATTCTTTACTTTTCAATTCTTTCCACAATTTCGCGGGTAAAAGCAGAAGTGGACAGAGAAACGCCACCAGGCATAAAACGAGCCAAGTCGGCTGTAGCACGAGCGTCCATAAAGCTGTGTTCCAATGCGTTTTCAATCAACGACGCAGCCTCTTTCCAACCGAAGAACTCCAACATCATAACGGCAGAAAGAATAATAGAACAGGGATTCACTATATTTTTCCCTGCAATGTTAGGTGCAGTACCATGAGTCGCTTCAAAAATGGCATGTCTTGTTTTATAGTTGATATTTGCACCGGGAGCAATACCGATACCACCTACCATAGCCGCCAATTGGTCGGAAATATAATCACCATTCAGGTTCAATGTAGCGATTACGGAGTAGTCTTCGGGGATGAGCAATGTGTTTTGCAAGAAAGCGTCGGCAATGCAGTCTTTGATGACCAGACGACCTTCGGCTATTTCTTTGCCAAACTCACGTTCGGCCAATTCATAACCCCATTTCTTGAAACCACCTTCGGTGAACTTCATGATATTCCCTTTATGCACTAAAGTGACGGAAGGCAATTTATGTTCGAGCGCATACTCACAGGCGGAACGTACCAGACGTTCTGTTCCTTCCCGGGAGACGGGCTTCACACCAAAGGAGGATGATTCTGGGAAACGAACTTTAGTCACTCCCATCTCATCATGCAGAAAGCGGTAGAACTTCTCAGCTTCCGGAGTACCTGCTTCCCATTCTATTCCGGCATAAATATCTTCTGTATTCTCACGAAATACACACATATTCACTTTCTGCGGTTCTTTTATCGGAGACACGATGCCTTTATACCAGCGCACCGGACGCTGACAAACATACAAATCGAGAGTCTGGCGCAGAGCCACGTTCAAAGAACGGATACCACCTCCGATAGGAGTTGTCAAAGGACCCTTGATACCTACTTTATAAGTACGGAAAGCTTCCATGGTTTCTTCCGGAAGCCAAGAGCCAGTTTCATTGAAAGCACGTTCTCCTGCGAGCACTTCTTTCCATTCTATACTACGTTTGTCATTATAAGCTTTTTTGAGAGCTGCATTGACAACAGCCTGCATGGATGGAGTTACTTCAGCTCCTACTCCATCGCCTGTGATAAAAGGTACAGTAATTTTTTCCATTTTTATCGTGCATTAAGTGCAGAGCCGGCACGGAACCAACCTATCTGCTGTTCGTTATAAGTATGTTGTACCGGGAAGCTTTCTTTGGTACCGTCTTCATGGTGAAGCACCACTTCCAGATTTTTTCCAGGAACAAAATTCATCAATCCGATAACGGAAAGCAGATCGTGTTCCTGTATCTTATCATAATCTTCCTTATTAATAAAGGTAAGAGCCAACATGCCTTGTTTCTTCAGGTTCGTTTCATGAATACGGGCAAAGCTTTTAGCCAAGATCACTCGTACATTCAGGAATCGCGGTTCCATAGCTGCATGTTCACGGCTGGAACCTTCGCCATAATTCTCTTCGGCAACTACGATGGAAGGTACGCCTTCCGATTTATACAATTTCGCAGTACCTGAAACGGTGCCGTAGGTATTAGTGGAGCGGTTCCATACTTTATTGGTCTCCCCATTAAAAGCATTCACTGCACCCATCAACATATTATCTGAGATATTTTCCAGATGTCCACGGAAACGAAGCCATGGACCTGCCATCGAGATATGATCGGTAGTACATTTGCCCTGTGTCTTAATCAACAAAGGCATATTCAGCAAATCAGTACCTTCCCAAGCCGGGAAAGGAGCCAGAAGTTGCAAACGTTCGGAATGCGGATTAACCGTAATTTCTGCTTTTGCACCATCAGGAGCAACGTAGCCCATATTTCCATGAATAAATCCGTGCGATGGCAATTCTTCACCAACCGGTTCGGAAAGCTTCACCCGTTCACCGTTATGATTTATCAAGGTATCTCTCAATGGATTAAAACAAAGGTCACCGGCAATGGTGAGTGCCATTGTCAACTCAGGAGATGCTACGTATGCGTATGTATTGGGATTACCGTCCGCACGTTTGGCAAAATTACGGTTAAATGAAGTAACAATAGAGTTTTTACGTTCCGGATTATCCATGCAACGTTTCCATTGACCAATACAAGGACCACAAGCATTTGCCATGATAGTGGCTCCAATGTCTTCGAAGGCTCCAATCATACCATCACGTTCGGCGGTTGCACGTATTTGTTCCGAACCCGGATTGACAATCAATGCACCGGAAACAGACAGTTTTTTCTCCTTTACCTGGCGGGCAAGAGAAGCGGCACGACTCAGGTCTTGATAGGAAGAATTGGTACAAGAACCTATCAAACCAACTTCCATTTTACGAGGATAGCCATTCATAATTACCTTCTCTGCAAATTTAGAGATCGGTGTGGCAGCATCTGGAGTAAACGGGCCATTAATATAAGGTTCAAGCAAAGAGAGGTCAATGTCAATCACTCTATCATAGTACTCCTCAGGGGCGGCTACCACTTCGTCATCTGCACAAAGATTAGCAGCAATAGTATCGGCCATCGCCACTACTTCTTCTCTGCCTGTAGACTTCAGATAAACAGCCATACGCTCGTCGTAGGGGAATAAAGAGGTGGTTGCACCTACTTCCGCACCCATATTACAAATGGTAGCTTTACCCGTTGCCGACAAGGAAGCAGTTCCCGGTCCAAAATATTCAATAATAGCATTTGTTCCACCCTTTACAGTCAAGATACCGGCAAGCTTCAAAATTACATCTTTCGGAGCAGCCCAACCACTCAACTTACCTGTAAGGCGGACACCAATCAGCTTGGGCATCTTCAATTCCCATTCCATGCCAGTCATTACATCTACTGCATCGGCACCACCTACACCAATGGCAACCATACCCAGTCCACCAGCATTCGGCGTATGCGAATCGGTTCCTACCATCATGCCACCGGGGAAAGCGTAGTTTTCCAAAACCACCTGATGAATGATGCCTGCACCGGGTTGCCAAAAGCCAATACCATAACGAGAAGATACGTCGCGAAGAAAATTATAAACCTCTTCATTGGTTTTGTTAGCCGTAGCAATATCTTCCGATGCGCCTTTGTAAGCTTGAATCAAATGGTCGCAGTGCACGGTAGAAGGTACTGCTACTTTCTCACGCCCTGCATTCATAAATTGAAGTAATGCCATCTGTGCAGTGGCATCCTGCATAGCTACACGGTCGGGACGGAAGTTTACATAATCTTCTCCTCGCTTGTAGTTTTTCACTTCTTTCTCATTATACAAATGAGCATACAAAATTTTCTCTGCTAATGTCAACGGGCGTTGTAAAACAGTCCGCACATGCTTAATTTTCTCTGCATAAGCTGCATAGAATGCTTTGAGCATTGTTAAATCATACACCATAGCCACTTATATTTTTTTTAATTTTGAAGTTGTAAACGTTACAATTTAATATTATGAACAAATAAAAGTGAAGAAAGGTTTAACAAAATAAACTATTTCTTCCCGCAAAAGCGAAGAATAACTACCTTTGTAAGCATGAAAGAACAAGATTCAAACAGCCCCATTCTGCACCTCCAACAGCAACAACTCCTGTTACGTATGGAATATGAATACGAAAAGGAGGAATTCAAACGACAAACAGAAAATATGGGTGTCGCTCGAAAAGTGAAACGGGGACTTTGTTGGTATCCTGCCACTGCCGGACGAAGTTACTATAATTCTCTGAATCAATTAGTAATAGAAATTACACGCACCGAAGATACTGATATAGAACATAATTTTGAGTTCGGACGTCCCGTCTGTTTTTTCCGCCAATCGGCAGATGGAAAGATAAGTTACATGAATTTTACAGCTACCGTCAGTTATGCCGACGAAGCTCGTATGGCGGTGGTTATGCCCAGTGCCAGTGCAATCATGGAAGTACAAGAAACCGAAAATCTTGGTGTGCAACTTTACTTCGACGAGACTTCTTATCGTACCATGTTCGAGGCACTGGAAGATGTGCTACGAGCAAAGGGGAATCGGCTCGGTGAGCTTCGGGATATTCTTTTAGGAACCGTAAAAGCGGGATTTCGAGAGTTATACCCGGTACGTTTCCCTTGGCTGAACTCTACGCAAGAGTCAGCTGTAAATAAAGTATTATGTACACGTGACGTAGCCATAGTGCACGGCCCTCCAGGTACAGGAAAAACCACAACTCTTGTAGAAGCCATTTATGAAACGCTACACCGTGAACCACAAGTATTGGTTTGCGCTCAAAGTAATACAGCCGTCGACTGGATTTCAGAGAAGTTAGTGGACCGGGGTGTCAATGTTTTGCGCATAGGAAACCCAACTCGTGTTAATGATAAAATGCTATCTTTTACTTACGAGCGAAGATTTGAAGGTCACCCGCTCTATCCCGAGTTATGGAATATACGCAAAGAGCTTCGCCAGCTTGGTGGTCGTGGACGTCGTGGCAGCTATGATGAACGGGAGGGAATCCGTAGTCGTATGAGCCGTTTGAGGGATCGTGCTACGGCTTTGGAGATACAGATCAATGCCGATCTCTTTGATAGCGCCCATGTCATAGCCTCAACGTTAGTAAGCAGTAATCACCGCATACTAAATGGTCGTCGCTTTGGAACTCTCTTTATAGATGAAGCTGCCCAAGCTCTTGAAGCTGCCTGCTGGATAGCCATCCGCAAGGCGGACAGAGTTATATTGGCCGGCGACCATTGTCAACTTCCGCCTACTATCAAATGCCATGAAGCCGCCCGTGCAGGATTAGAACACACTCTCATGGAGAAAGTTGTAGCTAACAAACCTTCCGCCGTTTCTTTATTAAAAATACAATATCGCATGCACGAAGAAATCATGCGATTTTCTTCCGACTGGTTTTATAATGGCGAACTTCAAGCGGCTCCTGAAGTCCGTCACCGAGGCATATTAGACTGGGATACTCCTATTTCCTGGATTGATACTTCGGAAATGGATTTCAAAGAAGAGTTCGTAGGAGAAACTTTCGGACGTATCAACAAAGAAGAAGCCAATCTTCTACTGAAAGAGTTAGAAGAATATATCCAAAGAATAGGAGGTAGTCGAATCTTAGAAGAACGAATCGATTTCGGATTGATATCACCTTATAAGGCACAAGTGCAATACCTCCGAAATAAAATAAGAACAAATGCAGCTCTTCGCCCTTACCGTAGCTTATTTACAGTAAACACAGTGGATGGATTTCAAGGGCAAGAACGGGATGTTATTTTTATCAGTCTTGTTCGCGCAAATGAAGACGGACAGATCGGATTTCTGAATGATTTGAGAAGAATGAACGTAGCCATAACCAGAGCAAGAATGAAACTGGTCATCTTAGGTGAAAAAACTACTCTAGCCAAACATGCCTTCTATCGGAAGTTGATAGAATATATTGAAAAAGAGGTTATCTCAAAATAACATTTTGAAATAACCTCTCTTATTAATTTAAGAAACCTCGGCGCAAGTACTTAGCGCCTTGTTAGAGTTTACATCTATTTTTCACGTCTGTTTAGTTCTTACTTCGCTCCTTTGCCTGTATTATACCAATCTTTATTTGTGGTACCTCTATCTTCCGTCCATAGTTTGAAATTCGGATATTCTCCTGCAGCATCAATTCTGGCTCTCTCTGTTGCAGGTTTAAAACCTGTAATAGGAATATCTATAGCAAAAGGATATTTACCATCTTCACTTACATAATAAGCATTCGTCTCATTCATAAGGGAGGAATTAGCAGCAGAAGTCATATCTTTTAAAGGGAGATGCACTTCAATTCTGTTTGTTGTAGTATATTCTTTTGTAATGATATACGGGTTGAAATCAGCAATTACATCATCTTGAGATAACCCCTTATTAGTCAAATCCCGTTCTACTACATAAGTGTTACCCGAAATATTTAATGCACTTTCAGTAATTACAAACGAATTAGTACCCGGTTCTTGGATTATTCCACTTGGTAATGATGTTACAGTACCGATAGTTTTGTATTGACAAGCAAAGAAATTATTTTGCAAAGCACTGCCTTTCGGATGAACCGGTTTAAAGGTTTCAACTACCTTAGTCGCTTTATTATCTTCGCCAAATGAAATCTTACGTTCATATTCTACAATTACATCATTCAAATCATAGTCACCTCCCGCAGGCCAAATGTCCTCGAAAGCAAGCGTACCAGAAATAGTCAAGTCAGACTGTCCAGGTTTAGGATCTGTAGGAGGTATTGGTTCAAGGTCACCAGCTCCCAAATCCTTTGATGTCTGAACCAAGAACATTACGTCCATATAATCATCAGGAGTAGTATTTCTAACTTGATCTTCAACACCAACAACATATAACTTCGATTTCTGATCATAAGCAGAAATAAAACGACGATCACTGCCTGTATCATCAGACATACATGTCATACGGTATTTAGAATATGCATCGGCAGCCACCGTATAGCCTATTGATTCTATAGTTTTGACATATCCATTTCTTGCACCTGCATAATCGCCACCAACGCTACCTGAACCAAAACCATTACTAATCACAAACCAACCAATTGTATATCCAGCCGGAAACTTATCCAACACATTACCTTGCTCATCAATGTACTTTAATTGAGCTGTATCTCCTACTTTAATAATACCATCAACATCAACATTCGGAAAAACAACATACTTCTTTATATTAAAGAAACTTCCAGGAGTTAATGTAGTAGAGCTTTTATAATAATAATAACCAAATGTATTATAATATGCAGCCTGCTCACCCATAAAGGTAACATTTATACCTACTCCGTCCTTTTCGGTATCAGGTATTTTTATATTTACCTGCTGCGGTTCACGAAGCAATGATTTGTTGCCGTCAATATCTCTCTGATTATTCAGATAAGCTCTTACACGCGTACTAATAGTTCCAACTTTCTCATTGGCAGCCCCGATTTGTTCAGTAGGAGTCGTAATATAACCATTCAAATTAGCAACACCATTTACATCCCAAGTTGTTAGTGAAAATGTATTATCGTCACGATCAGAGCCGTTGATTCCTCTTGCCAGCTTATAGGGAACTTTATCTGTTAACAAACCTCCTTGTATGGCACGTGTGGAAGCACCACCTTTCGTCAAGTTATAGCTAAATCCGTCTGCAGAAGCTTCCATCTTCACACAAGTCGGTAACCCAAAAGTATTCGTATACAAATAGGCTTCAGTCATTGCGGTAGGAATATTGATTTTACCAGAAAAGCTACCATCAATATTCGTGTAAGCAGCATACTTGGGAGAAATGCCCTCTTTTTTAGTCTTATAATCTAGCATAGGATTTTCATCATATACTTCAATTAAGGCTCGAAGTCCAGGAACTCCATAGTTCACGCTCAGCGC
The DNA here is from genome assembly GCF_030151085.1 of Bacteroides sp. GTDB lineage: Bacteria > Bacteroidota > Bacteroidia > Bacteroidales > Bacteroidaceae > Bacteroides. Next base: position 63,871 of record NZ_JASLER010000056.1, read on the forward strand.
AACATCGCCTTTCAAGCTAAAGTCAAAATAGTCTTCCTTAGGAGGAAGTGTACCTTTGTCGTTGTCAGGATTATAAATATCCTTCTCACATCCTGTTACCAAACCCACCAAAATTAATGCAAATAGGTACGTAACTAAACTGCTTTTTTTCATCTGTTTCATATTATGCTAGGTTATAAAATTGAAATTGTTACAAACGTATGTATTTTTTTCTATGTATATTAAATTGTCACCACTAATTTAATAATAATTATAAAATTAAAATTATGTAAACTTATTAAATGTAATCTAATTTCCATTAAATAATACGGATAACAAATGTTAATACCGCCTTTTAGTCATATCTAGACTCATTAATACAAATCCATTAAACAACTTTTTGTCATAAAAAGCAAATATAGCCAATTTGGGCATATTACACCATACTACCATTCAATATACAACGACACTTTATATGACCTGATCATTTACTATAAATCAAAGGGTAATAAATCCCTAAAATGCATTGAATAGCCTACTTAATCTTTTCAACTATCCTCTTCTAAACAGATATATCTGAAAGAAAAGTCACGTATATATATACCAAGATTCCTTTCTATACTACTTACAGATTAAAAACAAAAAATCCGAACCATTGCATCACAGCAAATGATTCGGATAATTCTTTATTGATTCTTGTCTCTATCGGACAATCAACATCTGGATTTAGTTATTTTCCGGACGAAGTTTACGAACAGTAACAGCAGTCTGCCACATTTCGCTTTCACGCAATGCTTTCAATTCAGCATTCAGCTTCTCACGATAATCAGGTTTAGAATTGCTATCGATAGAGATCTGAGCTTCATTACCCGATTTTACACTAGCATACAGCTTCTCAACAACCGGTTTAACAGCATCATGGAACGGAGTCATCCAATCCAAAGCACCACGTTGAGCAGTAGTAGAGCAGTTAGCATACATCCAGTCCATACCATTCTTTGCAAACAATGGCATTAATGACTGAGTCAACTCTTCAACTGTTTCATTGAATGCTTCAGAAGGAGTATGACCGTTTTCACGAAGTACTTCGTATTGAGCCAACAGCAAGCCTTGAATAGCACCCATCAAAGAACCGCGTTCACCGGTTAAATCGGAAGTTGCTTCACGTTGGAAAGTTGTTTCAAACAGATAGCCAGAGCCGACACCGATACCTAAAGCGATCGTTTTATCAAATGCCTTACCTGTAGCATCCTGATAGATAGCGTAAGATGAGTTCAAGCCACGACCTTCGAGGAACATGGTACGAAGTGAAGTACCCGAACCTTTAGGAGCAACCATGATTACATCAATATCTTTTTGAGGAACTACTCCTGTACGATCACTCCAAGTGATAGCGAAACCATGAGAGAAGTAAAGTGCTTTTCCAGGAGTCAGATAAGGTTTAATTGTGGGCCATACAGACATTACTGCTGCATCGGACAATAAACACATAATGATAGAACCCTTTTCACAAGCTTCTTCAATGCCAAACAAAGTTTCACCTGGAACCCATCCGTCAGCTACTGCTTTGTCATAAGTCTTGCCCGGACGTTGTCCTACAATTACATTGAAACCATTATCACGCAAGTTACAAGCCTGTCCAGGACCTTGTACACCATAACCGATTACAGCAATTGTTTCATCTTTTAAAATCTCACGTGCTTTTTCCAAAGGAAATTCTTCGCGGGTCATTACATTTTCTGTAACACCGCCAAAATTCAATTGTGCCATTTTTTGTTTTAGTTTTTATTAGTGGCTTACGCCATTGATTAATATATATTATTTCTCTGTAAATATCACTTTAGAACGGCAAACAACCTCGTTACCATTCTTCTTCACTTCTACATCAAAAACACCTTCTCCGGCATCATCCATATAAAAAGTAAGTTCATCTCCATAATAACTCTCAGCTACGTAGGCCATTTCAAAACGACGGATGCGTTTTTCTTTGTACGTTTCTATCGGGAAGAGGTCAAGGATATGTTCAATATAGCGGATGCTGTTCACATGCCCGTTTATATCAATATCGCTATATTTAGCCTCTAATGAAGAAGCGGGTGTCGTTGAAGTAACTTTGATACGTGACGGCTTTTCAATAGGACAAGGTTCATCGCATACATAGTCTACGATGCTTCCGCTATGCAAAGTTAGCAAATCTGCCGGTTTACGGGTATTCATGCTAATCATTGCCCATACAGAACGGGCATAGCCTATTTTCTTACCATCCTTATTAATAATGGCGAAATTACGATCCGTAAACAGACGATATACATTTTCCACCCACGTTTGAATAGAGAAGTCTTCGTACTGATAGGGCATCTCATCCAGTTCAATAGCTAAACGAGATAATACCCATGTATAATTATCCTCATTCAAAGTAGCAATACCAAAGCCACGGTCACTGGCATGGAAACCGGCACAATTCAGCAGATGGTTACCGAGAACACCCATTGTCAGGCGTCCCGTAAAGTCTACATGAAAGGGTTCGGCTATAAACTTATAAGCACCTATTCTATTATTTTCATTCATTATTCTTGCTGTTTACTTTGACAATATTTAGCTTCACGATCCGCCAAATACTCATTAACACGTTCGAAGCAACTGGTGGTTATCGCCACACGTCCCGAACGAACGAATTGAAGAACACAATCCAATGCACTTAGTTCTTCGTAGAGGTTGGTTATTTCTTCGCTCATACCGTTCTTTTCTACAATGGAAAACACGGCATTAACCTCTACAATACGTGCATTGTACCTACGAATAATCTTGGAGATTTCAGGTTTTTCTTCCAGTGTAGGTGTAGTCAACTTATAAAGAGCAATCTCATGCTGATAGATCTCATCATCCGTGAAATAGTGGGCTTGCAGTACATCTATTTTCTTGGTGATCTGTTTGGTCACTTTCTCAATAGTATCTTTATCCGTCCAAGCAGTAATAGTATATTTATGTACTCCTTTGATGGAAGATGCCGATACATTCAAACTCTCTATATTAATTTGCCGACGGGTAAATACAGCTGTAACCTGATTCAGCAAACCGGCAAAGTTCTCCGAATGAACTATAATGGTATATAATGTCTTGTCACTCATAATCTTCTTTATTTATGAATCCTAAATCTTTAGCATTCCAGTAACATTTGGTTTACCGAACCACCCGGAGGTGTCATCGGCAATACGTTACCTTCCTCTATTACACATGCCTCGAGTAAGAACGGTCCATCCGTAGCGATCATTTCGTCAATTGCCTTTTTCAATTCATCACGTGTTGTTACCCGACGCGACGGAATATCGTATGCAGATGCTATCTTCATATAATCCGGATTCATCATAGGCGTGAACGAATAATGTCCATTAAAGAACATTGCTTGCCATTGACGAACATTACCCAAGAAGTTATTATTCAGCAATATCATCTTTACCGGAGCTTTCTGTTCCATAATAGTGCCCAACTCTTGCAAATTCATCTGCAAGCCACCATCTCCCATAAAGGAGCAAACCGTACGGTCAGGACATCCGAATGTAGCTCCTATAGCAGCCGGAAGGCTGAACCCCATAGTGCCCAAACCACCGGAAGTAACGATACTGCGATTTTTTGTATATTTAAAGTAACGGGCTGCTATCATCTGATTTTGACCAACATCTGTTACCAAAATTGCTTCATTATTAGTAGCTTCACTGACTGCACTCACCACCTCACCCATACTCAGAATATCTCCTGCCGGATGTAATTCAGGACGAATCACTTTTTCATCTTCCACTGCTTCATACGCAAGGAAACTATCCAACCACTCTTGATGTTTGGCAGGTTTCAATAATTTGGTTACAGCAGAGAGGGTATCTTTACAATCTCCCAGAACAGCTACATTTGCCTTTACATTCTTATCAATTTCCGCAGGGTCTATATCGAAGTGAATAACCTTTGCCTGAGTTGCGTATGTAGCCAGTTTACCGGTTACACGGTCGTCAAAGCGCATACCTACCGCAATAAGAACATCACACTTATTGGTATTGATATTAGGGCCAAGATTACCATGCATACCCAGCATACCTTTATTTAGAGGATGATCAGTAGGCAAAGCCGAAAGTCCCAATAGAGTACAACCTGCCGGCATTTCCGCCTTTTCTATGAAAGAACGGAGTTCCTGCTGAGCATTGCCCAACTCTACACCTTGTCCAACCAGTACTAAAGGACGTTCCGCACTATTTATCAAATCAGCAGCTTGCTGGATAGCTTCAGGGTCCATATCGGGAACCGGAAGATAACTACGCACATAGTCTACTTTAGTCGGAGTATATTCTGTCTTCTCTACTTGAGCATTCTTGGCAAAGTCCAATACTACCGGACCGGGACGTCCACTATTTGCAATATAAAAAGCACGAGCCACCGCCCAAGCTACATCTTCGGCACGACGAATCTGGTAACTCCACTTCGTAATAGGTTGTGTAATACCCACTAAATCAACTTCTTGAAAAGCATCGGTTCCTAAGAAGTTCGTACCAACCTGACCGGCTATCACTACGATAGGAGTACTATCAATCATAGCATCGGCAATACTGTTACAGGTATTGCCGATGCTATCACTACGATAGGAGTACTATCAATCATAGCATCGGCAATACCTGTAACAGTATTGGTAGCACCCGGCCCACTGGTTACCAAGCAAACACCTACTTCACCCGATACACGTGCAAAGCCTTGTGCTGCATGAGTAGCTCCTTGTTCATGGCGAACCAAGATATGATTCAGATTCTCCCGGTGGTCAAATAAAGCATCGTAAACCGGCATGATGCTGCCACCCGGATAACCGAAGATGGTCTTTACTCCCTGATGTTCCAGCGAACGCATCAATGCCTCTGCGCCTGTTATTATATCATTCATTTCATTATCATTTTACGAATTACAATCAAGTAATACTCTCTATTAATCAATGAGTCTTACAGCTCCTTTATCAGCCGAGCTTACCATGCTGGCGTATGCTTTCAGACTCTTTGAGACTTCCCGATTACGTGTAACGGGAGTCATTGGGCGGGCAGCCAGTTCTTCATCTGTCAGTTTGACGTTGATAGAACGCTCCGGTATATTGATTTCAATAATATCGCCATCCTTAATCTTACCGATATTACCACCGGCAGCGGCTTCAGGAGATACATGTCCGATACTCAAACCCGAGGTTCCACCACTGAAACGTCCGTCCGTTATTAGTGCGCACTCCTTTCCTAAATGGCGAGACTTGATATATGAAGTCGGGTAAAGCATTTCCTGCATACCGGGACCGCCTTTAGGACCCTCGTGCGTAATGACGACAACGTCTCCGCTGACGACTCGTCCTCCGAGAATACCTTCACAGGCAGCTTCTTGCGAATCAAACACTTTGGCAGGTCCGGTGAATTTCCAAATGCTCTCATCCACACCTGCGGTTTTTACAACACAACCATCCTGGGCAATGTTGCCTTTCAGTACGGCAAGTCCACCGTCTTTGCTATAGGCATGCTCCAGGTCACGAATACAGCCCTCAGTGCGGTCTGTATCCAATTCTTTATAATACATCTCTTGTGAACCGAGTACCAGATTAAATTTGTTAGCTGCGGCACTCTTATATTTTTTGATGGCTTCTTCAATTACATTCGGGCTGGTGATGCTATTGCGGTTAATGGCGTCCGCTAAAGTCATTCCATCCACACGACTTACTGTGGTATCTATCAATCCGGCTTTAGCCAGTTCATCCATAATAGCCATGATACCACCGGCACGGTTTACATCTTGTATGTGATATTTCTGCGTATTCGGTGCCACTTTACAAAGACAGGGACACTTACGTGAAAGCATATCTATATCATCCATCGTAAAATCGGCTTCAGCTTCGTGGGCAATTGCCAACAGGTGGAGTACTGTATTGGTAGACCCTCCCATCGCAATATCCAGTGACATTGCATTTAAGAAAGACTGACGGGTTGCAATGCTGCGAGGCAATACGCTCTCATCTCCATCCTGATAATATTTATATGCATTTTCAACAATCAGTTTGGCAGCATCTTTGAAAAGTTGCTTACGATTGGCATGCGTAGCTACAATCGTGCCATTTCCAGGCAAAGCCAAACCAAGAGCCTCGTTCAGACAATTCATTGAGTTTGCTGTAAACATACCGGAACAGCTTCCACAAGACGGACAAGCACTGCTTTCTATTTCAGCTATATCTTCATCGCTTACACTTTCGTCAGCCGATTTAATCATGGCATCAATCAAATCAATTTGCTGCCCTTTCCACTTGCCTGCTTCCATAGGTCCACCGGAAACAAATACAGTAGGAATATTCAGTCGCATAGCAGCCATCAGCATACCCGGAGTAATTTTGTCACAGTTGCTGATGCAAACCATAGCATCCGCTTTATGCGCATTTACCATATACTCTACGCTATCGGCAATAATATCACGCGAAGGCAATGAATAAAGCATACCATCATGTCCCATAGCAATACCATCATCAATAGCGATCGTATTGAACTCAGCGGCAAAGCATCCTTGCTTTTCAATTTCTTCTTTCACAAACTGACCTATCTCATGCAGATGCACATGGCCGGGTACAAATTGCGTAAATGAGTTTACTATAGCAATAATGGGCTTGCCCAATTGTTCCTTCTTCATACCATTAGCCGTCCATAATGCGCGGGCACCTGCCATGCGGCGACCTTGTGTACTGAACGAACTGCGTAACTGATGTTTCATCTTATAATTCTCCTTTTAATGAAAAAAGCCTCTCCCACTATAGTGAGAAAGGCTTCATAAATTATCTTTCAACGTACGAATACATACATAACCTTTCTCACGCTCTTGATGATAGCACCACGACGCGAATAATATGCAAAACTGCTAGGTTAATAGATGTATGTAGATTCATAACTAAATTTTTCTATCATTATTGTGCTGCAAAGGTAAGGGCTTTTTTATAAACTCCAAACAAATTGAAGAAAAAAATGAGATAAAAATGAATAATCGTAAGGAAAGCATGCTATAAAATCTTATTTTATCACTTTATATATACGAAATGTATCCAAATCATACGATTGTGAAATAAAATAAAGTATAAGCTAAGAGAATTATTAAATTGCGGTCTTCATACCACTCATTTAATAGCTCCCTCAGCTTATACAAACAAAAAATTAAACTTTATATATTAATCAGGTTAGAAAGAATTTATCATTCTACTTCGGTTTATTCTTTAATGTCTCGCCTTTTCGAATGTGAGCATCACCAACTGCCATGCTCTGTTTTATGTTCAAAGAAATCGGCTTCACGGTTACATTCACCATTATAGTTCCATTCAATTTCATCTTCATACTCTTTTCCTTGGTAGGAAACGACTGTCTTCAGGACATTCTTACCTTCGTTTAACACCACCTTATCAAAGATATAGTGCACATCAGTATAGCCTTTACGAACGTCCGCTAGATCCTGTCCGTTGAGATATACCTTCGGAGTGCCTATATTGGAATAGACGGTAACAGAGGTTTCTTTCTTCTCGCGCAACGCATTCCGGCGTTGTGTCAAATAGAGAACAGGTTCCTTGCTCCAATTCGCTTTATACCAAAAGTAGGAATCTTTTTTGATTTTTCTGTCGAAAGTCATCATACCCTTCATATTACGGGCAGCCATACTTCCTCTTTTTGATGTCGGTACTGCAAAATCAAACATGTTCCACAGATAAGACGCAATGATATAAGGATGTTGAGCGATAATACTCCACTGATATTCATGCGTTTTAGTCTGAAAAGTTTCCGGATAAAAAGGACTGGTCCAATTCAAGGCATCCCCCAGGATTTCCGTCTGATGGTTAATATTGGCATCCGCACCATATTCTGTCAGCATCAAGCGCTGCCAAGGGTATTCTTTTTCCATCTTCTCTATCCATGGCTTGATGTCCTTTATCTTTTTCTCGTACCAACCGAAATAACGGTTCATACCTTGTATATCTGCATTCTGATTAACGGGGTGGTCTGCATGACCGTAACCGTTGACTGACACTGTATATCGGTCAGGATCTTCCAGTTTGCAAAGGTCGTGAATAGACTGCGTAAGTGCCGCAGTATATCCGTGCGGATGATACACCTCGTTATGAATTCCCCACACGTAGATAGAGGGATGGTTAAAACTTTGGCGAACGAGTTCACGCATCTGTTGATGCGTATTATCCCACTCTTGTCCGGTGACACGGTTCACGAAAGGAATCTCTGCCCAAATAACCAGTCCCAACGTATCACAACGCGAATAGAGGTATTCGGACTGCTGATAATGGGCAAAACGGACGGTAGTTGCACCGATGTCCATAATCTGTGCCAAGTCAAAATCGTGTTCCTTGTTGGTAAGAGCACTGCCCAACTCCCACCAGTCCTGATGACGGGTTACACCATACATAGGATATTTCTTTCCATTCAGGAAAAAACCTTTACCTGCCACCGCTTCATATTTGCGAAGTCCCAAAGGCTGGACGACTTCGTCTATTACGCGTCCGTTCTGCACGAGGCGAGACACTACTTTATACAGATAAGGGTCTTCACGTCCCTGCCATAAATGAGGATTGCTCAGTTTGAAGCACGAGGAATAGTTTTGTACGCCTTGAGGAGTAAGTTCAAAGGACTGGCTATGCTTTTTCACCAATCTGCCATTCCTATCATATACTGCATTCTCCAGTTCCATCGAAGCAGGAACCAGCGTTGCATTATCTACTTTCACCTTTACAGTTACTTCGGCAGATTTCTTTGAAACATTCTTTTGAGTGATATATACGCCGGAAGAAGCATAGTCGTTCACTACGATATTACAAGGTTCTGTTATTACAAGCCACACAGGACGATAAATTCCCCCATAAACGCCAAACAAGATATGATTAGTAGGAATAACATCCGGTCGTGAAGCATTATCAGCCTTCACTAGAATTTCGTTCTCCTTACCGAACTTCACTTGCGAGCCAATCTCACATACGAAAGCAGAATAAGCTCCCTTATGCGTTCCGACCAAGTAACCATTGACATAAACTTCGGCACACGAGCCCACACCTTCGAAACGAAGAAAGACGCGTTTACCTGCCATGCTTTCAGAGAAAGTACACTTCTTGCGATAGTAGCCTACGCCTTCATAGAAAGCAGATACTTTCTTTTGCATATCATCCGCATTCCAAGTATGAGGGATAGCCACTTCCTGCCAATCGGCATTCCACTTCTGTGCGGTCTGCATAGCATCTTTGGAGAACGGACCTTTCTTAAATTCCCAACCACTGTTGAATGAGGTCACTTCACGTGCATCCACCTTAACGGGCATAACTAACATCCACAGAACAACCAATATAAAGATTGTATTATTTTTCATGTTCAGATAATTGATTTATCCATATTTCCTTCAATAATTATCAATAGACAAGCTACTATTTATCAAGCATCTTATAAATTTGGCATCCGGATAACAGAAAAGCACCTACTCCATACACCTCGGTCATATCTCTCGTCACCTTACGTGGATCAGCGCCTATCGGCTGCACATAACCCAGTTTACCATCAGAATCCACCGCATCCACCAATGCTTTCCAACCTTTCTCGATAACCGGCATGAACCTCGTTTTGTCGAGCAATCCCGTATTCACACCGTATGTTAAGGCATAGACTATAAAACCGGTGGCACTTGTTTCAGGCGACAGATAAGATTCCGGATCCAGCAAACTGGCATGCCAATATCCGTCGGGGCTTTGCAGACCGGCCACGCGAGTAACTAATGTAACAAACAAGTCTTGATAAAAGGCACGCGAAGGTTCGTCTTTGGGAAGTGCCTGTAGGATTTCTACCAATCCTCCCAATACCCAACCGTTGCCACGCCCCCAAAACACTTTTTCCCCATTGGCTTCATGCTTGGCAAAATACCGACAATCGCGATAAAACAGATGCTCTTTCTTATCGTACAAATAATCATAAGTGACCTTATACTCTTTATCCAAAAAATCCAAGTATTTCTTATCCTTGGTCAGCGCATAGAGTTTAGCATATACAGGGGGAGCCATAAATAATGCGTCACACCAAGACCAACGGTCCAAAGTCTCCAATTTACCATAATCCAATTCCAAAGTAGTTTCAGCCGGATTTTCTACCACCCAGTTGGCACGTGCCATCACGGGAGCAATCATCTTCTTATTGCCATATTTAAGATAAAGGTCGATAAAAGGCTGTCCTACGGCAATAAAATCGGCATGATACATCCACTTTCCTACTTGGAAATGATTACGTCGTCCAATACGGAGCAACCACTGACAATAGGAATCATCGCAGTCTTCTTTCTCTGTCAATTCCGCCCAATCCAGCATACCCATATACAAGGCGGCATGTGTCCAGTCTAAATCGTCGTGTTCGGCTCCCTTGTTAGGATTGGCAATCTGCCAGTCTGCCACGCGTTTCATAATTGATTTTATTGCAGCTTTATCAAAGTGTGGCTGTGCAGCAATTTGCATTACAGCTAGTAAGAAGAAAGAAGTAAAAAGGAAAAACTTCTTCATAACAATTACATATAATTAAAAAGGTTAGAATTTTCAATTTAAAGATTAGAGACAAAAACGACATCAATTAAAAATCAAGTCAGTGCATCACGGTATTTATCTGAAACACTTGCATCTTCTTCTATCTGTAACGTAATAACGAAAGGAGCACCCGGATCTTTTGCAGGCATATCCACATTATATTCGTTACGGGCAATTTCTTTCAATGCCACTTCTTTCCCGTTCAATACAATTGCCTTTGTGATTTTGGTACCCTTCGGCGTTTTTACAACCAAATGTTTGGAGTAAGGGGGATTGAAGACAACCATATATACCTCTTTACCTTTACGGGTGTAATACCCCCAGAACTGTTTGTCCCACCCAGCATAGTCACAGCCATAAATACACTTACCATTTTCCTGCATCCACTTACCGATAACATCAGCCAGTTCCTTCTCTTCCGAACGAAAGTCACCGTCGGCTTGCGGTCCGAAGTTAACAACCATGTTTCCTCCCATAGAAACGGCATGTACAATGCGTTCCAACACTTCCAGAGGAGTCTTCACATAACTTATAGACCAATCTTTGTGATACCCCCATTGATTTTCGGGAACAGTCATACATGCTTCCCAATCCCAACGGGTCACCTTCAAGTCTTTTACCGGATCGGGCAGGCGGCGTTCGTAGCCTGATTCATAGTCGCCCATCAAGTGACCGTTGCTGTCGAAATGCCGCTTGCCATTATCATCGGCACGCAAGCGGCTGTTAATCGTCACACCCGGCAACATATCCTTCAACATCCGTTCCACATGAGCTGTCCACCAACCGTTCTTCTTGATACTGGCATCCCAAGTACCGTCAAACCAAAAGTCTTTTACGGTAGGATAACGGGTGGCAAGTTCTTTCAACTGATTGTCCGTAAATTCAAGGAAGCGGGTAAAAGCGGTTTCATCTTCTTCCGACTTGATGTCATACCTGTAATCCGGATGGCTCCAATCCATCACCGAGAAGTAGAAATGAACATCAATGCCTTCCTCGTTATAGGCTTTTACCAATTCGCCCAATATATCTTTCTTATAAGGTGTTTGTGCTACTGTATATTTGCTGTATCTACTCGGCCACAAGCAAAAACCCTCATGATGTTTAGTCGTAATTTTCACATACTTCACTCCCATCTTCTTAGCCATCTTCGCCCACGCTTTGGCATTAAATTTTTCAGGATTCCACTGGTCCATCAGTTTCAGCCATTCGTCAGCAGGTACTTTGGCCCATGCTTTCAGCCATTCAGCTGCTCCATTATACACTTTTCCATTCCATTCTCCTGCCGGAATGGCATAAAGTCCCCAATGTATGAAAGCTCCCAATCTATTGTCGCGAAATTGCTGCATGGCACCATCTGTACGTTTTCCTAAACGGTCGGCACCATACTTTAAGGAAACTTCCTGGTCGGCAGGCAAAACTTGAGGTTCTTTTTGAGCAAAGGCGCCCACAGTCAATAAAGAAAGTAAAACTGTTATCTGCAAGGTTCGTTTCATGCTATTAAATTTAAATGTTTCGGCAAAGAAAGCCAATTCCACACTCAGCGTCTTGCTCAATTCGTTTTTTGTTTTATCCAAATCGTCCTTAGACCAACTTTTTATGCTTTGCAGCAAAGGCGGTAGGTGTTTCGCCAAATACCTTCTTAAAAGAATTGGTAAAATACGCTTGACTCTCTATACCGATCTGCATCATCACTTCCCTCATCGTCATATTTTCTTCGATAATTAATTTGGCAGCTTTACGCAAACGGCAGTTCAAAACAAATTCCACGACTGATTTTCCCGTCAAACTCTTGACCTTCGTATAAAGTTTGCTTCTGCTCATCGACAGTTCTTCGGCTATCAAGTTTACATCCATTTCCGACTGGTCCATATTTGTTTCTATAAAAGCGATAAGCTGTTTCAAGAATTTGCTATCCTGCTCATTTGAAGACAATTCGCTACTGTCCGCATAATAATTCTTGGCATAGTGTTCCTTTAGCTGCTGCTGGTTTCTGAATATGTTCTGTATAGACAATTTCAGATAAGTCAAATCTATAGGTTTCTCGAAATAAAGATCAGCTCCGGAGTCAACTCCTTCTATCTTGCTTTCAAGGCTAGTCTTAGCAGTGAGCAGTATGACGGGAATATGCGATGTATTCACGTTTTTCTTAATATCATTGCACAATGAAACACCATCTTTATTGGGCATCATGATGTCACTTATAATCAAGTCAAAATCCACCTCTTCTATCAACTTTAAAGCTTCAATACCGTCTCCAGCCTGCATCATCTGAAATTCATCTGAAAGAGATTCTGCTATCAAGATTCTCAAATCATCATTATCTTCGGTTATCAATATCTTCTTTTTAGTGGATGGCATAAACTCATCCTCCATACCTTTTACACCAGTAAATACAGATTCTTCATCCGCAGGCTGCACAGATATTTCCGGCATGATTTCTTTCTGTTTCATGAAATCCGCCTCATCAAAGACATTACGGTCAAGAGGCAGGCACACAATCATATCCGTTCCTCTTTCTCTTTCGCTATAGATAGAAATAACGCCTTTATGGAGCAAAACCAAACTCTTTACAAGTGCCAATCCTATGCCTGTACCCAAATGGGAATCAGCATTGACTGTGTTCACTTTATAAAAACGCTCAAAAACACTGTTTATCGTCTCACCGGATATACCCACACCCGTATCACTAACAATAATAGAGAACACCTCATTGATACATTCGCCTACCGTATAACCGTTCTTATACTGAGATACAAATTCCTTTCCACATCTAATTTCCAAAAGAATCTTTCCGCCATCCCGCGTATATTTAAAGGCATTATTCAGCAGATTCATCACTATTTTTTCAACAATATTCTTGTCGGCATATATTTCCGCCGGCAATGTCTCATCACATTTTATCTGGAAATCAATCTTTCGTTGCCCCGCATAGTCCATAAAGTCATTGGCTATCTCTGCCGCTAAACTACTGATGCACAGTGGCTGTAATTCCAAGCGCATCTTGCCATTCTCTATCGTCCTGAAATCCATCAATTCGTTCACCAAATTCAGCAGACGCTGTACATTGCCATTCAGTATCCGGTAATAATACTCTTTCAAACCCTCACGCCTCAACTTATCCAAAGCAGCAAGAATGAGAGAAAGCGGAGTCCTGAAGTCATGAGATATATTGGTAAAGAAACGTAACTGAGCCTGATGAATTTGTTCTTTCTTATCTTTCTCTATATTTTCCTGATAAAGCAACATCTTCAACCTCTTCTTTTCAGCAAAGTGACGATAAATCAGATAAATAATTCCTATCATGATCAATGCATAAAAGAGGTAAGCAGGCCAGCTGAACCAAGGAGCAGTCTTTCTTATTATTTTTATTATAGTGGGTTTATCACTCCAAACGCCGTCATTGTTGGCAGCATAAACCTCAAAGTAATATATACCCGCAGGCACTTTAGAGTACATCACCATACGTTGCTGTGCATTCGTGGTAATCCAAGAATCATTATATCCCTTTAGTCGATACTTGAACCTATTCTTCTCAGGGATATGGTAATTGTCAGAAGAAAATTGGAAGCCAAAATTCACTTGGTCATAATCCAAACTAATAATATTGAGCGAATCATCAGGTACATAGTTAGGATGCACTGACTTATGGTCAATGAAGAAATCAGAAATGATAGCTTTAGGCTTGTAATTGTTATACGATATTTTTTTCGGGTGAATAACCGTAAAGCCGTTTGTTCCTCCGAAATACAATAATCCATCCATCCCCTTCATAGATGCCAATGGATAATAAACCTGCCCCTGTGTATTCTCCTTTTTATCGAATTTCATCAGATGGTTATCAGCTATATTATAACAATAAAGTCCATCATCAGTCCCCATCCAAACATTTCCATCATCATAACAAATACTATAAATAGAATAAATATCACGCTGCAATTTGTCTTTCAAAGAAATAAAACTTGAAGTATTAGTATCAAATTTAATAAGCCCGTTGCCGATGGTACCAATCCAAATATTACCTGAGTCATCCAAGCAGAAAGTAAATAAACCCAAATAGATTGAATCATTGGGAACTATTTTTTCTACGGTACGCGTATGAATATCCATACGATAGAGTGCTTCATTACTGATAGCCCACAATGTTTTTTCTCCTTGCCGCAAGACATCAAACAAGTAAGCATAATCTTGTGTGTTATCCAAACTATAATGAGTGAACGATTTACTACGATAAGAGAAATAAGAAATCTTCGGCATAGGGTATTGGTAAGCCACCCACATGCCGGAATCCCCTTCGAGAATGGTTTTCCGGACATCATTCACCAGCAAAGAAGTTGAATCTCCTTTCACTTGCCTGTAATTGGTTACTTTATGGTGTTCAGTATTGTAAACATCCACGCCTCCCCTAAATGTAGAAATCCACAAATTATGATTGGCATCCATTACCAGCGATTTTATATTATTGGAAGTAACACTGTTTTTACCAGTAAAGGAGGTAAATTCTCCGGTAGCTTTATTCATCCGGTTTATGCCTCCCCCTTCCGTACCTATCCAGAGATAATCCTGCTCTTCGGCAAATGCACTTACCGGAGCATAATTCAATCCACTGTTTTGGGGGTGGTAAGTCTTGAAAGTATTATTCTCGTCTATATTTACGTAACATAACTTACCCGAATATGTTCCAATCCAGACATTCCCCTGCCTGTCTCCATAGATTTTCCACACAGAATTGTTGGGCAAACTGAAGGGATCTGTATCTGAATGCTTATATTGGGTCATTTTTTTAGTTGAAGGGTTGAATAGGTACAATCCACCTATCGTTCCTAACCATAGCATTCCTTTCTTGTCTATATAGAATTCCCGTAATGTATTCCCGTCATATTCCGAGAAAGGCGCATAATGTTCTTCTATTTTGTAAGAAGATAAATCAATCTTATAGAGCCTATCATTATCTATGAATACCCACAGTTTTCCCATATACGTCTGCGCAAAGCGAATTCCCTTATCATCCCAATTAGGCAGCGTCAAACAAAGTGCGAACTTTTTTTCCGCATAATTAAAGCGATAAATCTTTCGATGTATAAATGTATATAAGTCATTGTTATGTAAGCAAAAAGTCACATTGCTGTATTCAGGTACTTCCCCATCGTAAACCGGAGTATGGAGCTGACCGGTATTCGCATCCAGCAAGCTCCATCTGTTTTGGTATCTCACCCAAAGATTATCCGCTTTATCCACTTTGACATGCGTCACAACATCAAAGATTCTCTCGAACCGGTCCGAAATACGATCATAACGGTATAGTCCGTTATTCGTATTCACATATAAATAACCGGAAGTATCGGATGCCATATTATTGAATATCCACCTTTTTGTCGGTGTCATCGATGCAAAGTAAGGATAATACTTCTTATAATGATAACCGTCAAACCGATAGAGTTCATAATCCATCATTGCCCAGATAAAGCCGTCTTTATCCTGTTCGATCGCTTTCACCCCATCATAATAGAATCCCCCGTCGGGCGAAAGAGTCCTGAATTTATAGTTTTCTGCGGCAGCGCATACCGATAGGATATAAAAAAGAGTCAAAAATAGCAGCAAATATCTGGTTTTCATAAGACTTCTATAAGTTAATTATTAAACTTCATCACATCAGATACCCGTATCCACAGGGTTTTCATCAGGAAAAAGAGGACTGTAAAGTACAGTACGCTTCAACACTTGAAGTTTGCCGTCTTTTACAAATTCTTCCCCTCTCTCAGACAAATGGCGAACCATTGCTTCACGTAATTTCAAAAGTTGAGAATGATACTTTTTTTCTTTCACCACATTTTTCAGTTCATTGGGGTCCCCCGACAAATCAAACAACTCTTCCTCTCCTGTGTGAAAACGCCATACATACTTGATCTTTCCATCAGTCAACGCACACCAATAATTATCAGGGCTATAGCAAGTAGAATGTTCCAAATCAATATATTTACGCCAGTTTCCTGTACTTCCTTTCATAAGAGTCGTCAGAGATTGTCCATCCATATCCGGAGGAATAGCACCTCCAGCAAGGTCAATAAAAGTAGGTAGTAAATCACGCAACTCCACAGGAGCTTCATTTTTAGTCCCTTTATCAAAATGACACTTCGAAGGCCATTTCACTATATAAGGAACGTGTACCGATCCTTCGTAAGGATAGGTCTTACGCCAATGGTGATGATCACCCAACATATCGCCATGATCGGAAATATAACAAATCAATGCGTTATCATACATACCTTGCTCTTTCAAGGCCTGTATCACTTTACCTATTTCCTCGTCAACAAAAGTCACATTAGCATAATAGTAACGACGAGATTTTTTTGCATATTCCTCACCAAAGTTACCAAATGCAGCATCTTTTTTTGCCATTTCCACCTCACAAGGAACGGCATACTCTTTCTCTTTACACCATTCTCCGATACAAGGAGCAGGTACATCTTTGCCCTCGTAGTATTCCATCAACCGTTGTGGTGGATCATAAGGGCTATGCGGACGAGCAAAAGATACTTTCAGAAACAAAGGTTGTCCACTTCCTCGATCGTAGTTACGAATCATTTCGCATGCCATTTTTCCAGTCCAAGCCGTAGGATGCAAATCTTCGGGCAGTTTATAAAATCCGCCGCCGTGTGCATTCCAGCCGATACCGGTAGAATCCGGATTTAGCCCCGGCGCATGCATTTGGAACCATAAGCGATAATCGCTTATAAAATCTTCGCTCTCTACCCTGCCGCTTTCATCCACTAATGTACCATGGAAGCCATGCAGTGACTTCTGTGGAAACCAATGCATTTTCCCTATACCGAATGTATAGTAATTCAAGTCACGTAACATTTGCGGCATTTCATAGCGATAGTGTTTTCCGACTCTTCCATATCCAAGCATACCATGATGCCACGGAGAAAGTCCCGTGAGTAATCCCGAACGAGCAGGGGTACTACTCGGTGTTGAGGAATATCCATTCATAAACAAGGTACCATCCGCAGCCAAAGCGTCCATATTGGGTGTTACTACAGAAGTATTTCCCATGCAGTTCATTGCATCCCCCCGATGTTGGTCTGAAATAATGAGAACGATATGCGGTCGTTGAGCCTGTAATTGCTGATTTGCCGCTATTGTTCCGGCAACTGTAAGCAATGAAGTACTCCAATAAAAATGTTTATTCATAAGTTTATTTCTCTTTCAAAGTCATAGTATATTGATGCAAATATATGTTTTCACATTCAATTATCAATCAGTTTTGATTATTATGTAACCAAATGAAACTTCGAAGTTCAACAGACTTTCGATAAAAAAACTGTCTCAAAATAGATTTTGCTATCATTTCTTGCTGTTGTACACTCAACATAACAATATGATAGGTTTATCTTAATTTTGAGACAGCCCTTTAAAGAGATTCAAATTGGTTAGATATTATAATCGATTCATGTTGTTTACCAAAATATCAATCTTCCCAATACGGGTTTTGCTCAATTGCAGGATTCAGACCTCTTACATTTTTCGGTATCGGACGCAGATAATGCTTTTTCTCATCAAAAGTACGAGTTTCGTAATCGGTTCCTTTATATACATCCAGATAACTGTATCCTGTTTTAGTATCTACATAGAGATGAACTAACTCGCGATCAACATGTCCTTCTGCTGGATTAAAGTGAGGAGCGTCGAAGTAAGAGGGTTCAAAACGCATACCTAAAACTCTTTGGGACAATTTTGTTCCTTCTTTCCAACGCATCAAATCCTGATAACGTGTATTTTCAAAACAGAGTTCAACACGACGCTCACGACGAATTTCAGCTAATTTAGGATCAAGACTGGCATATTTAGGATCCACTACAATCTGGCTCAAAACCAAATCCGGCATACCTGCACGTTTACGCAATAAGTTAATGGTTTTATCGACATCATCCTGAGTCAAAGTACCCAGTTCAGCTTTAGCCTCAGCCAAATTCAGCAATACCTCAGCATAACGTATTATAGGAGCATCTGTCGTTTCGTTGCCACTACCGCTACCTTTAGCATCATTTTCCTTATTATAATATTTAATTACATGATAGCCTGAGCAAGATTCCATGTTAGTCATACCGGCAATACGAGGAAACTCATATTTATCTTTGTTGTAAAGAATGCTGTGAGCCTGTTTGGGATCCAATATTACCTGGGTCAGACGTGGGTCACGATTTGTTAGTATATCTTCATAAGTATCTTCACTATAAGTACCACGTTCCATCGCAACTTCTCTCGGTAAAGCTCTCTTACCACCGTTACCATTATCTTCGAGGCAAAGGAAATCATCTACAAAATCTTTAGTAGCACCCCACTGCTCATTAGAAACAATATAACCGCTTAAACGGTGGTGTTGTATACCCGAAACATATTTCTGGTAGAGTATAATTTCCGAATTACCTTCTAAATCTTCGCTATTGAACAGAGAAGCATAATCACTTTCCGGATGATTTGTATTATAAATGCTGTAACCCAGCTTCATACATGCTTCAGCCGCATTTACAGCCTCTGTAAACCATTCATTATAATCATTACCCAAGCCATGATATTTACGATAGGTACCTTCATATAGACAGATGCGTGATTTCAAGGCATAAGCAGCACCTTTTGTTGCCCGGCACATCTGAGTTCCATTCCAAGATTCCGGCAAATAACTACAAGCTTTGTCTATATCTTCTAACACATGACTCATTACAGTAGCACGTGGATCACGAGGTCCATACACCTCTTCAGACTCAGTTGTCAACGGTTTATCTATCCAAGGCACATCACCGAAGCGTTGCACTTTGTCTAAATAAAACCATGCACGGAAGAAATAGGCTTCACCTGCATATTTATCTTTTACAGACTGAGGTTCCTTTACGGCATCATAATTAGCCAAAAATACATTTATACGGCGAAGCAAGCTCCATACCCAACCGCCACCGGAGTTAGGCACTACTTCCAATCCGGCAGCCACCTCAGCCATACTGGCTTGAGAGGTTACTTTCGAAGCTAAGTTGTCACTTTGAACGTCTCTCCAAAGCATAGCCTTGTAGCTGCTACCCCATGCAGCAGAAGTCGTAGAAGAAGTACCTCTTGAACCAAAGCCCACCATGATGTCATAGTCCCCATTAGAAGCTTCATTGTAAATTCCATTACAATATACTTCCAAATCGTTGGCTGTATTCCAGAAACTCTTATCATTCAGGTCATGAGTCGGAGTTCGGTCAAGGAAAGAGTCATTGCACGAAGTTCCCAATACAGAAACAATAGCCAACGATGCAATATAATATATATGTTTTTTCATTATTGTTCGATTTTAGAATGTTAGATTTACACCAAATGAGTACGTACGTTGGAAAGGATAAAGCATTGAACCGTTTCCACGAGCAGCTTCAGGATCATACGGACCTTTAATATTAGTAAATTCAAATAAATTCTCACCGCTTATATAGACTGTAGCTTTAGACAGAAAGACGTTTCTAATCCATGATGTCGGAAGATTCCATCCAAGCGTCAGATTCTTCATACGGCAGTAGGAAGCATCTTGCAAATAACGGGTTTGTTTCTGCTGATTCTTCGTTACATAAGCTCTAGGACGAGCAAAGTATGCATCACGGTTGTCTTCAGACCAAGATTCATCAACATGCCATTTTTGTACATTGAAATAAGTAGTGGCTGCCGGCCAGAAGTTTTGTGCACTAGGCCAGAAATCACGTTTGCCAACACCCTGGAAGAAGAAACTCAAATAAACATCCTTATAACTGAAGCTACCGTTAATACCATATTGATAGCGTGGAGTAGTGTTACCGATAATCTTCAAATCACCATGGTCATCCAACGTATTCTTACCATTACTGATTTCGTTGTCATCATTCAGATTCTTGTACATAATATCACCTATCTCCCATTTACCCGAATTAATCTTCGACTGGCTAGGATGATTCTTCAAGTCTTCTTCCGTCTGGAAAATTCCTTCGGTTTCATATCCCCAGATTTCACCTATCTTCTGACCTACATAATAGGTTGATAATGAATTATTGTCATTTCTATATTTAGTAATCTCCGCCTGAGAGTCGGACAAAATAAGACCGATACTATAATTGATATTTTTACCAATTTTATCTTTCCAACCCAAAGAAAGCTCCCATCCTCTTGTACGAAGTTCCGCATCATTAGCAGGAGGTGCGGTGGCACCCAGCACTTCCGGATATGATACTTTCACCAACATGTCAGAAGTAGTACGCTGATAATAGTCAAAAGAGGCATCAAAACGTTGATTAAACAATGTAACATCCACACCTACATTCACAGTAGAAGCTTTTTCCCAAGTCAAAGCATCCGAGACTAAACCAGCCGGATTAATTACCGTAGATTGGGTATTATCATTGAACAGCCAGTTAATAGCTACATCCGAAGACATAAAAGGAATGTATGGATAGTACTTCGTATTGCCCGTCCAAGTATCTGCTGTCAACAACTGATTACCCAATACGCCATAAGAAGCACGGAATTTCAGGTTATCTAACCAGCTACGTGTAGTCTTCATAAAAGGTTCTTCACTAATACGCCATGCGGCAGAGAAAGAAGGAAGGAACACAAAACGATTGTCAGAAGGGAAACGAGAAGTTCCATCATAACGTCCGTTCACCTCAAGTAAGTAACGGTCATTATAAATGTAATTCAAGCGGAAGAAGCCACCTCTCAATGCCCATTCATAACCATCTTCACCAACTTCTTGAGCACCGGTACCCAAACTCAAAGAAGGAAGATTCTGCAACAACATGCCCTTGCGGCTTCCCCAGAAATTGTGGTATTTAGTCAATTCCTGATTGAATCCAAGCATACCCTTCAGATAATGTTTCTCAGCAAAAGTACGTTCGTATTCAGTAAAAGCATTAAAAGAATAATAGTCTTTATTATAATTATCCCAGCTATAAGAATCATCTGCCGTATCACCTTGAGTTGCTGTGAAATTATCCTTAATCATATCTATGCTCTTTCTCTGATCAGAGACACGCTTATAATTCAGGTTATAAGTAAAATCAACGCGTGCTTTCCAATGTTCAGTAAAGGTAAAATCAGCACTTGCGGTAGCCCATATATCATGCACTTTGGTTTCTTTACGACCGCCTTGATCCAACAAAGAAATAGGATTTTGATCTTGAAAATACTTTCCGATAAATTGATCGTATTGCGGATAATCAGGATCGCCTTGCCATTGGAACGGCATACGTGTAGGTGCAGAGAAACACATAGCATGCCAAGTATCGTCTTTGTACTTATGTGGCGCATCCTTAGCAGAGTAATTATACAAGAACTTCGCACCGAGTTTCATCCATGATGTAGTCTGATTTTCTACGTTCAAACGAGTATTCAGCTGCTTGAAACTATCCGTTCCATATTTATACATTCCATCTTGCTTGTAGTAACCTACCGAACTGTAAAACTTAGTTTTCTCATTACCGCCTGAGATATTCACGTTATGGCGATGAGAAGGTGTTAGTTTCTTCAGCATCAAGTCAACCCAGTCAGTATTTCCATAATAGCGCATGGATCCGTTGACGATTGCATACGCAGGATTATTCACGGGATCAGCCTCGTAAGCTTTCATTCCATTAATCCAATCTTCTGTAAAACGAACTGCTCTATTACCACCTAGATTGGCAGTATTAATAAATTCGGCATATTCAGAAGACTTATCCAACATTTCAGGCAAGACTGTCGGTTTGGAGAAAGACACGTTACCTGAATAAGAAATCATGGTCTTCATATCTTTACCTGCACTTTTGGTAGTCACCAATACGACGCCGTAGGCTGCACGTACACCATAAATGGCAGATGCGGCAGCATCTTTCAATACAGTTACGTTAGCAATATCATTCGGATTCACCAAATCGAGGCTCATCTCCACACCATCCACCAGAACCAATGGACTACCACCATTGATAGAGGTAGTACCGCGAATATTCAGTGATGCAGTTTGTCCCGGTTCACCACTTGTGTTCGTAATCTGCAAGTTAGGAATCGTTCCCTGCAATGCACTCGCAGGAGAAGTAATAGGGCGGGATTCCAGCACTTTAGAATCCACTTGTCCGATAGAACCCGTCAAATTCACTTTCTTCTGAGAACCGTATCCCACTACCACCACTTCTTCCAAAGCTTTGGCATCTTCACTCATCCGAATGGTAAAGTCAGTTTGACCCGCTACTTTAATATCTTGCGTAATGTATCCGATAAAAGATACTTGTAGAACTGCACCCTCCGGCACATTGGCAAGTGTAAACTTACCGTCAATATCAGTAATCACACCATTAGTAGTTCCCTTTACAAGGACATTAGCACCCGGAACCGGACCATAATTGTCCGTTACAACACCTTTTACAGTCTTACCGTTCTGTGCCACCACTTGCACAACATCAGCATCGGAAAGGTTTCCACCACTCATAGGACTTGCTACAACGCCAGCACTCGACAATGTACAAAGTGCACAGAAGAGCATCCTTTTTGAGAAATCAAGAGACGCTTTTTTTTTCATTTTTAATTAGATTAATTATTAATTAGATTAAGATAACGTACATTCTTAAACTCACTCCTTAGTAAAACCTCCCCCAATTATTGATATTGGGGAGTCATTGACAAAGCAATATGTCCGTCCGTTGAAGGTTTCTTCAATGTAATCCCAATACGGATATAAGCAGGACAATTCAGTTCAATTGTTTCGGCTTTAAACTCCACCGCTCCGGAAGCCTCTACAGACACTATCATTTTTTCATCATTTACGGTCAATAAGAGATGATTGGAATCAATCTGTTTCCATGCAGCTGCCGTTGTCAAAGCAGTTGCAAAACGAATAGGTGCATTGGCTACAAACTTATCTTCCACACAGAAACTTCCATTACCGCTCCGATTGTATGTAAAGGTGCGCATCAGTTTCTCTAATTTCGGAGTATGATAGGCCGGAGTCAGGTCAATGGAAAACCGGGCTTCTATATCAGTCAGTTCTTTTTCTAAAACAATGGCACGTGCCCCGGCACCGGTCGATTGCTGTACGCCATCTACCAAAGGGACTGGATGACCGTAAGACCCTTTAATGAAGTACTTCTCAGGAGCATCTGCACTGAAATAGTCACCGGGATATGAGAATGGTCCTCCTTGATCGCCTGCCATTGTCTCTTTTCCCAACGATACGGCAAACGAACCAATGTCATTATGATTGTGGTTTTCGGCATTATGTCCACCTTTCGCTGAAATAGCAAGACGACAACTACTCTCTTCTCCTGGGCGAGCAACCAAAATACCTGCTTTCTCATAATAGGAATGAAGAGGATCGAATTCTTCCTGCAAGGCTTGTTTCATCTCTTCGTTCATATCCATTTTCCATGCCTGCTGAGGAAAGAGTCCTATACTGTAAAGAGAGAAGTTATTGTTATGGCCGGTAAAAGGAAATACAAGCTTCTCAAAGTAGGGAACAGTACCCAACACATTATCACAATAATTATTAATAAACCCATCTACAGAAAGACCGCTCCGGCAATCAGAATAAGCCGGGCAAATGCCATTCAACATCTGTATTCTCTTTCCATACCGGGCAATCCGCACAAACTTCGGTGTACGGAAAAAGTCGATCCTGCCTTGTGTGGCACGACAAACCTCTTCACGAAGCAAGATATAGGCGCGAAAGCCATAATTATAATATCCCACACCTTCACTACAATACCCGTCGTCTGCATATCCTTTCATGCCATATACATGATACTTTTCGGCTACAGCTACAAAAAACGCACGTTCTTCACGATCGGGCAACAGGGCAAGAGCGGCACCAGTAACACCAGCTAGACATACTGAATTCCAATTATTGGCCATAGTAAACCACCAGAAAGGTTTGTTTTTCTCTAAACAACGACGGATAGGGCGGAAAACTTTTTCACTGAAAGCACATTGCACACGTGCCCTTACCTCCAGAGAAAGGCGATCACCTAACAAAGAAACGCACTGAGCAATGCTGTTTCCTGAAGTTGCCACCACAAGATCCACATAGTAATCAGTACCATTATAGTTCTGTAAATTACGATCATGAGCCGGAATAGACCATGGGTTCTGTTCGCACAAAGAAACCAGTGCTTTTTCTATAGCCGGTATATAACGTCGATTATTTTCCAAACACTCTGCCAACGTCAATTTGATAAGATACTGAAAACGTGCATCCATCATTTGTTCACCCGGCAAACGAACATTCGTCTTATTAAGATGCAGATAAAGTGAATCGACGAAAGGAGGCATTCCTTGCTTTAACAAGGCAGGAGCTTCATTCAGCAATTGCTGTGCATTAGCATCCTGCTTCATTTTATCCCAAAAATCGCGGTCTTTACAAGAGATGCCGATGCCTTGAGGAACTACAGGCAGAAAAGAGGCAATCTCGCGCACTCGATCCACCGATAAGCCGGCCGTCTGCACAGGTGATTCCTGCGCTAAACGATACATTTCCGTACCAGCCAACAGAAAGGCACCAGGTCCATATACTTCGGTCATTTGGCGTGTCACCTTCTTTGGGTCAGCTCCAATAGGCTGAACATAGCCCAATCTTCCATTTTCTTCTAGTGCAGAAAGCAGAGCATTCCAACCTTTTTTCACCACTGGCAGGAAACGATCGGAAGGTAACAAGCCTTCATTAATACCATAAGCCAAGGCATATACAAAGAAACCGGAAGCACTCGTTTCGGGTGAAGGGTAAGAATCCAAATCCAATAGACTAGCATGCCAAAAACCATCTTTACCTTGACAGCGCAATATTCGTTCTGCCATGCGGACAAACAAATTCTGATAGAAAGGACGGTATTTACTTTCTTCCGGCAATCTACGAAGTAGTTCTACCAAGCCACCAAGTACCCAGCCATTACCACGCCCCCAGAATACCTTGGAACCATTCATTTCTTTTTCGGTAAAATAACGCCAATCACGATAAAAGAGACTATCTTCTTTATCAAACAAATAGTTGTAAGTAGCCTTATACTCTTTATCCATGAAACGGATGTATTTTTTATCACCCGTAATATCGTACATGTGCAGATAAACCGGCGGTGCCATAAACAAAGCATCACACCAAGTCCAATGTTCCAACGTAGAGGCATCGGCATAACTTAACTCAAATGAACCGCGAGGAGGATTAGCCATCACCCACTCTGTGCGCGCCTTTGTAGGAATCAGCATTTCCGGTCGTTTATACTTATCGTACATTAATAAATACGTTTGCGCCACGCAAATATCATCTGCGTGGTACATCCGCTTATCCACTTGCCAATAGTTACGACTACCAAGACGCATCAGCCAATTGAAATAGGAAGAATCCTGATTATCCTTTTCAGCAATCTCTGCCCAACGATACAATCCTAAATAGAAGGTGGCGTTAACCCAGTTTACATCACTATAAGGTACCTCTTTAATATGGGCTATCTGCCAGTCGGCCACCCTACGCATAGATTGTCTTATGTCCGAACGAACCAATGGCTGTGCTTGAAGAGTCTCAAACCCTATAAACAAAGTAAGAAATAGAACTGAGAAAAGTCCTCTCTTATTTATTATTACCATTTTTGCATCTTTCATAATGTTTAAATTAAAATTAACGCTGCAAAACTAGACTATTAAAGATATTACGTTTTACTATTTTAGTCTTTTCTTTTACTCTAATTCAACGCATACATTTAAACACCTATATATAAGCGAATTAAAAAATAAAACATACTGATAAGCTTACCCTTTCAGCACTAAATTCCCTTTTTTATTTTACAAAAGATTAAATTAAAAAGTATACCTTTGCAGAAATCAATGCTTCTCATACCCGCCCAACAAAAAGATATTCTTATTTTAAATTATAAAACACCCATAAAAACAACCCAATGAAAAACCGTATTCTAACCTTCATCATTTTTATGATTGCAACGTGCAACTTTATCCAAGCAGACTTATCCATTACTTTCATGCACCAAGCAAAAAGCAATGAATTTGAGCAACTCATGGAGAAAATCAGGCAAGACTTCGCCAACAACCCCACATCAGAAAAAATAGAAGAAGAACTGAAAACCTACAACGATGCCGATGGTTCATTCACTGATGTGGACTATGCCAGCATACAACGCACTAACTGGCCTCCGCTCACACATGTGGATCGCCTTTCCGATTTTGCCTTTGCCTATACCAATCCTCAAAATAAATACTATGAAGACGAAAGCCTGTTCAACAAAATAGAAAAAGGGCTCGAATACTGGCATGAGCGAAATCCATGGTGTCATAACTGGTGGTACAATCAGATAGCCGAACCGCAAAGACTGGGTATCCTGCTTATACAAATGCGCATAGGCAAGAAACGACTTCAGGCAAGCTTGGAAAGCAGACTTTTGGAACGCATAAAGAAGGATGGCGGCGAGCCGGCTAAATGGACCGGAGCCAATCGCACAGATATTGCCCTCCATTGGATATATCGCGCTTGTCTATCTGAAAATGAATCAGACTTGGAAACTGCTCTCGAAAACGTGTATAGCCCTATAGTCTATACCACCGAAGAAGGTTTCCAATACGATAATAGTTATTTCCAACACGGACAGCAATTGTACATCGGCGGATATGGAGACGAAATATTGAAAGGCATCACACAAGTTGCCATATACACCAGAGGAACCCGCTTCGCTATTCCCCAAGAGAAACTGGATTTAGTAAGTAAATTCATGCGCGAAACCTATTATGCTACTATACGCGGACAATATATGTTGTTTGATGTCTTGGGAAGAGGTGTAAGCCGTCCCAATGTCACCGACAAATCCCATACAGCACTATTTGCCAAGCGTATGGTTGAACTGGACAAAGAGCATGCCGCCGAATTCAAAGCTATCATCGCCCGCTTGGAAGGCAAAGAGCCTGCCGGATACGCACTGAAATCCGGTCACACCCACTACTTCCGAGGAGACTACACGCTGCATGTACGCCCCGGTTACACATTTGATGTACGCATGGTTTCATCCCGTACGTTACGTTGTGAATACGGAAATGGGGAAAATCTGAAAACCTATTTCATGTCGGATGGTTGCACAAACATTGTAACCACAGGCAATGAATATGCCAATATCTTCCCCGTATGGAACTGGACCCGTATCCCAGGCGTGACTGCTCCCCAAGTGCAAGAAATTCCTCAAGCCGCCAGTGACTGGAAGACTCCGGGCACATCTACCTTTGCCGGTGGCGTGTCGGACAGTCTCTATGGTGTTTCGGCCTATGCCTATATGGATACTTTTGCAAACGTTAATACCGGTGCTCGAAAAGCTTGGTTCTTCTTCGATAACGAGATTGTCTGCCTCGGTGCGGGCATTCACTCTACTTCAACGGATGAAATAAATACCACGATCAACCAATGCCTATCTGTTCCGGATAAAAAGATATTTGTCAGCGCTAACAAGAAGTACTCTGAAATAATGCATGGGAACTTCGTTTATAATTCACCCAAATGGATATTGCATAATGACATCGCCTATCTATTTCCAAACGGTGGAAATGTATTCGTAACCAGACAGAATCAAAGCGGTAACTGGTATGATATTAATAATACTGCTTCTAAGGAGCAACAACAGATGGAAATCTTCAGTCTCGGCTTCGATCATGGGCAACGGCCATCAGATGCAACTTATGCCTACATCGTAGTTCCCGGAAAAGACACAGCCGAAAAGATAGAGAAATACAAAAAACAAGACGAGATAGAAATTTTAATAAATACTGCAGATCTACAAGTTGTTAGAAACAAGAAACTGGGGATATGGGAAATGGTTTTCTATAATGCAGGAGTGTTTAATCACCGGGACATCCACGTAACAGTAGACAAAGCCTGCGCGCTTATGATTAAAGAGGAAGGTCCCCGTACAACCCGCCTCCACATTGCAGATCCCGGACAGACGGAATCGGACATACAAGTCAGCATCCAGTTACCCGACCAATCTAAAGAGGCAAAAACTATCTGTTGCAGTTTCAAGGATAGCGGTATATATGCCGGAGCTACCAAAGTGTATGATATAAGTTTTTAAGTATATTGAAAGATACTAAACTTAGGAGAGGCTATAGCAGTTACCCCGAAATTATTCGTATCTTTGCCCACCATACGAAGATAGGCTGAATTTCAGCATGAAAAAAGAATTTACTAATTTATTAATGATTTAATGGAAACAATAGAAAACAAGTACATTACCTTAGCATATAAGTTGTACTCAATCGAAGACGGAGAAAAAGATTTCATAGAAGAAGCTCCTGCAGAAAATCCGTATCAATTCATTTCTGGCTTGGGAATGACTTTAGAAGCATTCGAAGCGCAAATTAAAGATTTGAAGAAAGGTGACCAGTTTGATTTTACTATCAAAGCAGAAGATGCACATGGTGAATATGACGATGAGAACATCATTGATCTTCCTAAAGAAATTTTCATTGTTGAAGGAAAATTTGACAATGAGCATATTGTAGAAGGAGCCATCATTCCTTTGATGACTTCTGAAGGTCAACGTGTCAACGGTAGTGTAGTAGAAATTAAAGACGATGTTGTCGTAATGGACATGAATCACCCAATGGCAGGTTGTGACCTGAACTTTGTAGGTGAAATTGTAGAAAGCCGTCCGGCAACCAATGAAGAATTAGCAGAAGTTGCACGCATGATGAGCGGCGGTGGCTGTGGTTGTGGCTGCGATAGCTGCGGTGATGGGTGTGGAGATGGATGCGACGACAATGATCATGGATGTGGATGCGGCGGATGCCACTAAGAAATGAAGAATGAAGAATGAAGAATTTCTTTGCAGCATACATAGCGCAGCTAAATTCTTCATTCTTCATTTCTCATTCTTCATTTAGAAGTCATTATTTCCAGAACAAGTTTATCTGTTTCGTTCATACCTTTCGAACCGATCTTAGTTAAGTTGCGGATACTTTGATCTACGTCTTCGTCAATAATACCTTCTACAGAAGTGACACAACGGTTTTCCATAGCCATGATAGCTGAAAGAACAGCGGTAGATACTCCGGTAGTCACTTTCAATGCACAACTTGGTTTGGCACCGTCACAAATCATACCGGTAAGATTGGCAATCATATTTTGAACGGCATAAGATACTTGGTCGTAAGTACCTCCCATCAACCAAGTGATACCACAACTGGAACCTGTAGCAGCTACAACGCAACCGCACAAAGCAGATAACCTCCCCAAACTTTGCTTGATATAAATAACGGTAAGATGACTTAGCATCAAAGCACGGATAAGCTCTTCTTCCGACTTGTTATTTTCTTCAGCGTATACCAGTACAGGCAAAGTGGCGGAAATACCTTGGTTACCACTACCCGAGTTACTCATTACGGGAATCATTGCACCTGCCATACGGGCATCGCAAGCACCGGAAGTATAAGAAAGAATATGAGAGAATATACTATCTCCCAATATTTTATGTTCGTATGCACCGCGCAAAATCTTACCTAGACCATGTCCATAATTACCTTCAAAGGAGCGTTCCGCCGCAGCTTTATTTAAGCGGGCTGTTTCCAGTATAAAGCTGATTTCATCCAATGGAGCAGTCAGGGCAAAATCATAAACTTTCCGCAAAGTCAGTTCCAAGGTTTCTTCTTTCTCTTCATTTTTTGTTGCAACTTGCTTATTCAGTAATATCTCGTTATTGCAAGCTATATATATAAAGGTAGTATGTCCGCCCGAAATAATAGCTGTCGCCTTATCTTCGCCTGACTCACAACACACTTCGATATAAAGTTTCTCCTCAATATTATCTTTCAACGATATTTGAATACGCTTTTCATCGATGAAGCGTTTGCCTTCTTCCACAGCCACGGGAGTACTGTCTTTCAATACTTCCAATTGATATTCCGACTTACCGATTAAAGCACCCAGTGCTACGGCAATAGGCAATCCAATCATGCCTGTACCCGGAATTCCTACTCCCATTGCATTTTTCAGTATATTGGCACTCAAAAGAACCGTTATTTTTTCCGGACGCTTACCTAATATTTCAGCAGCCTTTGCAACACACAACGCTACAGCAATAGGCTCTGTACAACCAATGGCAGGAATTACCTCACATTTTACCAAGGCTATAATCTTTTGTCTTTCTGTTTCTGTCATTTTGTTTTCCAATATATATTTGTTATGTAACAAAGGTAGTATATTTTCTTCAACCCAGAACGAAGAAAAAGAATAAAAAAGAAAAGATTGCTTGAGATCGCTGGAAGTAAAAGACATCAATAGGAGATGCCTTAACAAAAAAGAGGATTCCACTACTGGAATCCTCTTTTATTTCTTTAAAGTTCAAAATTACTCTGCATCTTTATAAGAACCATTACCGAGATTAATACCTAAATTAAATTTAGTTGTAGCCTTCCAGATCCCTTCAACTTCAGTTATTGAATTCAAACCGGTCAACATCTGAATCATATTCCAAAGAGGCATTTTCTGGCCATACATTTCAATCTCCATTCCCTTCAACAATGTATCAAGATCAGGCAAGATCGGATAAATAGCTGGCATAAAGATATCAAACAAATTCTTATCAAGATAAATAGAGAGGTTATTAACTGTCCTTACTACTTCCTCTCCCTTCTTTATCTCCAACTGTGAAGTCTTATAACTCAAGGGAAAACCTTCAGTCAAATAACCAATCAATTTTTCAATATCACTATCTGGAATCTTAGACAAATCCAATTTGCTTAGCATATTGTCCTTTCCAAATTCAGCCAATACCTGACCTAGCAATTTCTTTATGTCGGCACCGCTCATTCCTTTCACCATTTCAACTATCCCCATTATGGACTCCGGAGTCAAATTAGATCCTTCCGCGTCTTTCATGGCCTCAGTTACAATAGCAGGAATATTCAGTACTACATAAATTTGCTCACCTTTAACATACCAATAGGCCAAATTAGCAGGAGAAGTTTTCCATGAGATGCCATCTGTTGAAGGAAGCGTGCCCATACCAGCCATAATCATTTGATCCATACTGATATTTATTTCCTCTGCATAATTAGCAACAATAGAGCCATCTGCCTTAAACTCTACATCTTTCAGAAGTTGCATCATCAATGCAGACAAAATATTAGTACCTACTGTTGCAATATTATCTGCTGCAAGTCCGGCATTATCTCCTTCACCATAAGGAGATACCCAACTTAATCTGCCCGGAGCATATACATTGGTTCTATCTTCTGAATCTTCATAACGAATAGCATCGCACAACAAATATTTCTTTACTATATCGCCTGAAGCTTCAGTAGAAACCGTTACAGTAGCCTTACCTTCCAAAGTAATAGTACCAGAAACCCGTACATTTGTAGAACTAAGCAATTGCCAAGCGGCTTTAGTAGTTGATGATATACTTTTTTCACCCTGGAATTTGAAAGTACCATCAGGCTGTTCAGTAACAGTAACATCTACTTCAACCGCATCTGTACCTTTAACTACTTTATTTAAGGTCAAAACACCATTCTGCGCATTAGCCATTGCCAATTTCACACTAGCACCAGAACTTGCTGGAATGTTAGTCTCCAGTGAAAGATTTTCAGCTGTAATTGCTTGGCTAGGTAACTTCTTCCAATTCGTATTATCGTCATCATCGCTACAAGCGGTAAACAAACTCATTGAACAGATCAATGCGAATAAATAAAATAAATTCTTCTTCATACGTTAAAAGTAATTGTTTAGTTAATAAAAAGTTCCATAAAGAGCTATTAAATTCCCTTTTTATATTGAAAGTGCAAAATAACACCTTTTAAGAATCCTATGCAAGGTCTTTTCTAAAAAAAGAATGTTCCTTTTTTCATGTATTATCATCAAAACAGGTAGTTTTCTAATCAAACAAAGCTAGGTTTTACAACATCTAACATCTATTTTATGTTCTTCAAAATAGAAATAAAGCCTACTGAAATGAAATAAAACAAAACGAAGTTTGGTTCTTCGTCACATTTGGTGGTAATAATCATTAATTATGCTGATAATCAATGATATACACATGCTTATCTTTTGTGCTTACAATTTATCCGATTAGCGATTAAATATCAGTGGTTTCACTGACTACTTTAACGGAATTTACCACCAAAAGTGACGAAGAACCCAAAGTTTATGCATTTTTGCCTACACGCCTACACCCGACTTATACATTCCCCTATTCATCGGCATTACAAGAGCAGTGTAAGCAAATTAAAAAGGTGTATGCAAAATTTGCCTCCACCCGTTTTCTCGTCCTGATTTTAGTTGATTGCATATATATTTCACGTTAAATAACACATGCATTTCATAGGGTACAGACGGTTGTTTGTTCGTAAATAGATAGGTGTTTCTTTGCTTATGCACCTATGTTTGAGCGATTAAATATAGCTATTTATTAAGGGCTAACATTAGTCAGCTTATCTGCTGACAATTGTAGGCTTATAAGCTGACAAATGTAAACAAAAAGGCTAACAAATGTGAATAGATAATAAACAATAGAGATAAACGGGACAAAGTACATGGCTTTTACAAAACAAGTATAGGTGAAAGTCGTATCAATAACAGTCGTTTCGCACGCTCAACGCAGAGCTTGCAGGAAGTTAATAACGTGTTTGCCCGATATAAACTCCGTGTTGACACGATATTTGTATCATGTTGACACAAAATACATTCTTTGCATCATACACGCTAACAGTTTGTTATCAAACAATTAAATTACAACCAAGAACAATCTATATGAGAGCAAACACTTGCTCTCATACCTACTATCATAGTTGTTCTCATGCCTCAAACACCGATGAACAGAGACATATAGAGAATCTATGAGAGCATGAGAGCAAATATGCATGCAAAACTAAATTCAGTGAATAGAAAAAGAGCTCTACTATGACAGCGGTATTCAGAAAAATGCCTATCTTTGTAACATCTTTTTCTTGAAGTAGAGGAAGACACGTACTTTGATTTGGAGAAAATCATTTTATTATTTGCTGTAATAAGAACCGGTAATTTTTATAAAGGGCAAATAATAAGTGGAAGTCTCCACGTTCAAGTTGCATATAATTTTGTTATATACATCTTGGCGTGGGGCTATTGCTTATTATGCCCTTGAAGGTTCTTACCGGTTCCCTATTGCAGCATAATATCGACAATAGTTCCCACGTCTTTTTTATAGACAGATAGGAACCCAATATAAACTTTAAATTTAAGACCATGAAGTCTTGTTCCCACTGTTCTAATAGTTCCTGTCCCCTATTACGTGAATTGGAGAAAGCTACCGACCTATACGCTTTTCTAGACGAGCATTACCCTATAGACATCGTATTAGATAATATGCATGAAGCTTCAAAAGGAAATTTAGTATGTACTTGCTGTATATTCGGAAACGCTCTAAAAGCAATGCAACCTAAAACATCTTGGTGGAAGCGTCTAAAGAGAGTATTTAAAGTGGGGATAAAAGCATATTTATTATAAAGGATTAAACGTTTTTAAAAAGAAATTGTTATCTTTATAGTGCCAAAAGCTTCTATTTTCGAGAAATTAATAGCGCATTGGCTTCATATTTAAACCTTTAAAGCAATTGATATGTTCAACTCATTTGGAAATATTCTTCGCCTTACCAGTTTTGGAGAATCACATGGTAAAGGCATAGGAGGCGTGATAGATGGATTTCCGGCAGGAATAACCATCGATATGGATTTTGTGCAAAAAGAGCTGGACCGCCGCCGTCCCGGACAATCACGAATCACCACTTCACGAAAAGAAGGGGATAAAGTAGAATTCCTTTCAGGTATTTTTGAGGGCAAGTCCACCGGCTGCCCTATCGGTTTTATTGTATGGAACGAGAATCAGCATTCGGACGATTACAATAACCTGAAAGAAATTTATCGCCCTTCGCATGCCGATTATACCTATAAAGTAAAATATGGTATCCGCGACCATCGGGGGGGAGGACGCTCTTCTGCCCGCGAAACAATTTCGCGCGTTGTGGCAGGAGCATTGGCAAAAATAGCATTGAATCAATTAGGTATAAAAATTACCGCATATACTTCGCAAGTAGGTCCTATCCGTTTGGAAGAGAATTATACAGCATACGATCTCGATCTTATTGAAACCAACCCCGTACGTTGCCCCGATCTTGAGAAGGCGAAGGAGATGGAAGACCTGATCTTCAAAATAAAAGGTGAAGGAGATACTATCGGAGGTGTTGTTACCTGCGTTATAAAAGGATGCCCCATCGGATTGGGACAACCCGTATATGGAAAACTACATTCCGCTCTCGGAGGAGCTATGCTCAGTATCAATGCTGCCAAAGCCTTTGAATACGGAGACGGTTTCAAAGGACTGAAGCAGAAAGGATCAGAGCAGAACGACGTCTTTTATAATAACAACGGACGTATCGAAACCCGCACCAACCATTCCGGAGGTATTCAAGGCGGCATCAGCAACGGACAGGATATTTATTTCCGTGTTGCCTTTAAACCCGTAGCCACCGTACTGATGGAGCAGCATACTGTGAATGTAGATGGTATAGACACTACGCTGAAAGCTCGCGGGCGTCATGATCCTTGTGTTTTGCCACGTGCAGTACCCATTGTAGAAGCGATGACAGCTTTGACTCTGTTGGATTATTATCTGATAGATAGAACAACACAGCTTTGATGCCTATCAATAAAAGAAAGGCTTTACTGCTATGGATAAAAACAAAAATATAGTAGGCTCACCAATATTGGCAGAACAAGAATTAAATCAGTTGGCAGACAATATTACCAATTTGGTAAGTGACACTAAGAATCAATTAGTCCAAATTGTTAATACGACTTTGGTTTCTACCTATTGGAATATAGGCAAATACATTGTAGAGTTTGAACAACAAGGAAATATTAAGGCTAAATATGGTACAGCACTGCTTTCTTCCTTAGCAAAACTATTACGTATTAAATTAGGGAAAGGCTACAGCCGCCCTAATTTAAACAATATGAGAAAGTTCTATCTACTCTATCCAATTTGTCAGACAATGTCTGACAAATTAAGTTGGTCGCATATTTGTGAACTAATCACAATAGATGATGAGCTGGAACGCAGTTTCTATGAAAGAGAGTGTATAGCAGCGAAATGGAATGTACGTTCATTACGCCGCCAAATGGATAGTGCTCTATATTTGCGATTGGCAGCTAGTAAAGATAAAGAAGGTATACTTCAATTATCACAGAAAGGTATCATAGTCCAACAACCTGAAGATGTTATTAAGGATACTTACACTCTTGAGTTTCTCGGTTTACCCGAAAAGAAACGATATAGTGAACACGATTTAGAACAAAAGCTGATAGATAATCTGCAAGTATTCTTATTGGAATTAGGAAAAGGATTTGCTTTTATTGGTCGCCAATATCCGTTGACTATCAACAATCGCCATTATCATATCGATTTAGTTTTCTACCACCGAATTCTCAAATGCTTTGTATTGATTGATTTGAAGAAAAACGCAGTTAAGCATAAGGACATCGGGCAGATGAATATGTATATGGGATATTTTGCAAAAGAGGAAAATACTATTGATGACAACCCTCCTATTGGTATCATTCTCAGCCACACTAAAGATGAATTATTGGTTGAATATGCTACCTATGGAATGGATTCCAAGCTATTTGTTTCAAAATACGAACTCTATTTGCCCAACAAAGAGGAACTAAGAAAGTTGGTTAATGGCGTTATCGCTAATGAAGGAATAGAATATAAAGACGAAAAGAATTAATAATGATATACTTATCTAATATTATATGATAAAAGATTATATCGCAGAGAACGAGCCCAAGATATTGGAAGACTTGTTCAGCCTCATCCGTATCCCTAGCATCAGTGCAAAGCCCGAACATCACGACGACATGCTGGCCTGTGCCCAGCGTTGGGCGCAATTGTTATTGGAAGCCGGTGCAGATGAAGCACTCGTGATGCCGTCGGCAGGTAACCCGATTGTATTCGGACAAAAGATAGTTGATCCGAAGGCAAAAACAGTATTGGTATATGCTCATTATGATGTAATGCCTGCCGAACCGTTGGAGTTATGGAAAAGCCAACCGTTCGAACCGGAAGTACGTGACGGGCATATCTGGGCACGTGGAGCTGACGATGACAAAGGCCAATCTTTCATTCAAGTGAAAGCTTTTGAATACTTGGTAAAGAATAACCTATTGAATACGAATGTAAAATTCATCTTCGAAGGTGAAGAAGAAATCGGTTCTCCAAGTCTCGAAGGTTTCTGCCAAGAACACAAAGAATTGCTGAAAGCAGATGTGATATTGGTGTCGGATACAAGTATGCTCGGTGCCGATCTTCCTTCACTGACTACCGGACTACGCGGACTGGCTTACTGGGAAATAGAAGTAACGGGTCCCAACCGTGACCTGCATTCCGGACACTTCGGTGGTGCTGTAGCCAATCCTATCAATGTGCTTTGTCAGATGATTAGCCAAGTGGTGGATGCTGACGGCCGTATTACTGTACCCGGCTTTTACGACGATGTAGAAGATGTGCCACAAGCCGAACGGGACATGATAGCACATATACCATTCGACGAGGAGAAATACAAGAAAGCTATTGATGTCAAAGCACTCTTTGGGGAGAAAGATTACAGTACGTTGGAACGCAACAGTTGCCGTCCGTCTTTTGACGTATGTGGCATTTGGGGCGGGTATACGGGTGAAGGTTCAAAAACGGTACTTCCATCGAAAGCTACCGCAAAGGTGTCGTGCCGATTAGTACCCCACCAAGATCATCATAAGATTTCACAACTGTTTGCCGATTACATCCTAAGCATTGCACCCGATACGGTGAAAGTGAAAGTGACGCCTATGCATGGTGGGCAAGGGTATGTATGCCCTATTACGCTCCCCGCCTATCAGGCTGCGGAAAAAGGATTCGAGAAAGCATTCGGAAAGAAACCATTGGCTGTACGACGAGGTGGAAGTATTCCTATTATCTCTACTTTCGAGCAAGTATTGGGAATCAAAACAGTATTGATGGGATTTGGGTTAGAATCTAATGCAATCCACTCACCCAATGAAAACATACCGTTAGACATTTTCCGCAAAGGGATTGAAGCGGTAGTGGAGTTCTATCAGAACTACAAATAAACTTCAAATGAGCTATGTCTTCAGAATTACTCTATATCAGAAGTAATTGTGAAGACATACTTAATACCTAAATATCTAATAGAATGGAAGACTTTCAGATTCAAGCAATCGGACTGATGTCCGGTACCTCTCTTGA
This sequence comes from Bacteroides sp., assembly GCF_030151085.1. Classification (GTDB taxonomy): domain Bacteria; phylum Bacteroidota; class Bacteroidia; order Bacteroidales; family Bacteroidaceae; genus Bacteroides. The sequence goes on from NZ_JASLER010000056.1 coordinate 101,721, forward strand.
CGGCTTGGACATTTGTTGCTGTACCTTTCGTCAACAATCGGGCAAATGGACTTTCGGCATTGATTGTGCCAAAGGCTATACCTATCCCGAAGACATGAAACAGATACTCGGCATGGGGGCGCAAAAGATGAATGCATTAGAATTCATTACTTTCCATAGCGCTTACGGCAAGTTCCTGGGTGAACGGATAAACGAATTTATGCAGGAGTTTGGAGTTCATCCGGATATTATTGCTTCTCACGGACACACCATCTTCCATGAACCGCAAAAAAAGATCATGTATCAGATAGGAGATGGCGCTGCCATTGCCGCTGAAACACGCATTCCTACGGTATCTGACTTCAGAAGATTAGATATTATGTTGGGCGGTCAAGGTGCTCCGCTCGTTCCTATCGGTGATAAATACTTGTTTGCCGATTATGATTATTGCTTGAATATCGGCGGTTTCTCTAATATATCTTTAACCCAAGAAGGGCAGCGTATTGCTTTCGATATCAGTCCTGTTAATTATGTAATCAATCATTATTGCCGCCAGATCGGTTTGGAATTCGATCGAGATGGAGAAATAGCACGACGGGGTACTATCTGTGAGGAACTCTTCAACGAACTGAACAACATGGACTTTTATCACCAGTCCGGACCGAAGTCATTGGGGCGTGAGTGGGTGGAGACCTTAGTATATCCCATGCTGGAACGCTATGGATTAAATATGGAAGACAGACTACGTACTTTCTACGAGCATGCCGCTTATCAGATATCACGTGTTATTAAAGCCCATCCCCACATTAATGGCAGCGGTAAGCTACTGATAACGGGAGGTGGTGCTTTCAATACATTTCTCATAGAACGAATTGATGCGCTTTGTCCATGCGAGATTATCATTCCCGACCGACAAATTATTGAATATAAAGAAGCACTTATCTTTGCCTTTCTTGGAGCACTCTATATGGCCGATATGCCCAGTTGCCTCGCCTCTGTAACGGGAGCACCGATTGATAATATAGGAGGCATGTTGTTTAAGATAAATCGTTGAATGGTAAAACAGTTCTAATCAATCATTTCTACAGTTATGAAGAAATCAAAAGAAGCCTGGGATATACTATCCAGCGAATATCTGTACAAAGACTCGTGGCTTACAGTACGTAAAGATCATGTGGTGCTTCCCAATGGTAACCATATCCCTTCTTATTATATATTGGAATATCCCAATTGGGTAAATACGATTGCTATTACCCATGAAGGACAATTTGTTTTTATCCGTCAATATCGACATGGAATACAGGAAACATCATACGAACTTTGTGCAGGTGTATGCGAAGAAGAAGATGCTTCCCCTTTAATATCTGCCCAACGGGAGCTTCTGGAAGAAACCGGTTACGGTAACGGAACGTGGAAAGAATATATGCAACTCTCCCCTAACCCAAGTACGCATACCAACATTACGTACTGCTTTCTGGCTACGGATGTAGAAAAAGTGTCTGAGCAACATCTAGAAGATACAGAAGACCTGACCGTACACTTACTTTCCTTACAAGAAGTCAAAGACCTCTTGCTACAAGGGAGCATCCGCCAAGCACTCATGGCAGCCCCTCTTTGGAAATATATCGCCGAAAACGGATTATAAAGAATTACTCGAACGGCTTGCGGAACGTACAGCCGCTTTTCCATTCGGAACAACCGTAAGCCGTTTTTCCTTTTATAATCGTACCTTTTCCGCAGAGCGGGCAAGGCTGACCAACAAATACGACTTGTTCCGCAGCCTTTTCGGCAGCAGTTTTTCTTGGTGCCCGCTTCTTGGGTTCTTTCTTCGGTTTATCAGCATCTGCTTCTTTGGAAGAAGTAGACTTTCCGGCTTTCTCCTGTACAGTTTCTTGGATAGTAATGTGCCGGTTGGTGTTGTCCGAAAGTACACTCATCACTACCTCCGATACCATCTGTTTCAGCTCTTCCAGGAATTGCGAGGCATTATAGGTGCGCTTCTCTATCTCACGCAGCTTCTTTTCCCACAGACCTGTCAGTTCGGCGGACTTCAAGAGTTCTTCATGAATAATCTGTATCAGTTCCACCCCGGTAGGCGTGGCTATCAGGTTCTTCTTTTCCTTACGGATATAGTTCCGCTTGAAGAGGGTTTCAATGATGGCGGCACGGGTAGAAGGACGACCGATACCATTCTCCTTCAATGCATCGCGAAGTTCATCGTTGTCTACCAGTTTGCCGGCGGTTTCCATGGCACGCAGCAAGGTAGCTTCGGTAAAAGGACGAGGGGGTTGTGTCCACTTCTCGTTCAAGCTGGGCAGGTGCGGACCACTTTCTCCTTTTACGAATGCAGGAAGGGTACTTTCTTCTTCCTTATCCTCCTTCTCATCCTGCGCCTGTGCAGAGGGAGAGGCGAAGATGACACGCCATCCCGGATCGAGGATCTGCTTGCCGGTAGTCTTGAATTCAATGCTTTCCACTTCGCCGAATACCGTAGTAGTTGCAAACTTGCAATCGGGATAGAACACGGCGATGAAGCGGCGGGCTATCAGGTCGAAAACGCTGCTCTCCATATTGGTCAGCCCTTGCGGATGTTGACCGGTGGGGATGATAGCATGGTGATCGGTTACCTTCGAGTTATCGAATACCTTCTTGGATTTGAGTAAAGTAATGCCTTCAAGCGGTGCGGTAAAGGCAGCGTAATCGCGCAATCCTTTCAGTATGGCGGGACATTTGGGGTAGATGTCATCACTCAGGAAAGTAGTGTCTACACGCGGATAGGTAGCTACTTTCTTCTCATAGAGTGATTGGATGAGCTTCAAGGTTTCGTCGGCAGAATAACCGAACTTCTTGTTACACTCTACCTGCAAGGAGGTCAAGTCGAAGAGGCGAAGCGGGGCTTCTTTACCATTCTTCTTGGTGACATCAGTGATAGTGAAAGGTGAATTTTTGATTTGTTCCAACAGAGAAAGTCCACGCTCATAGTCGGTGATGGGTTCTATGCCGCGGTTTTCTTCTTCCTTTTTCTCGGTGGAAGCTGTATCTTTTTGCTTCTCGGCTTCGAGTACAAGTTCTTCTTCGCTCTTCTTCAAGATAGCGGAGAAGGTGGTGTCGCGATATACGGTTTTCAGTTCCCACGATTGTTTGGGGACGAAGTTCTGTATTTCGAGCTGGCGGTTTACAATCAATGCGAGCGTGGGAGTTTGTACACGGCCTATTGAAAGCACCTGACGGTTTTGCCCGTACTTGATGGTGTAGAGGCGGGTGGCGTTCATGCCCAGCAGCCAGTCGCCGATGGCACGACTCATACCTGCTTCATACAACGGTTGGAAGTCCGATTGATCTTTCAGTTTAGAAAAGCCTTCGCGGATAGCCTCTTCGGTCAGCGAAGATATCCACAGACGTTTCACGGGGCAAGTAGCACCAGCTTTCTGCATCACCCAGCGCTGAATCAATTCTCCCTCTTGTCCGGCATCACCGCAATTAATGATCATGTCGGCTTGCTGCATAAGTTTCTCAATCACACCGAACTGGCGTTCGTAGGTGGGATTACTAATCAGTTTGATTCCAAAACGAGGCGGTATCATGGGGAGGCTTCCCAAACTCCATGATTTCCAGTTGGGAGTATATTCGTGTGGTTCTTTTAGGGTACAAAGGTGACCGAATGTCCAAGTCACCTGGTATCCGTTTCCTTCGATGTATCCGTCACGTTTATCTCTCGCTCCTAAGATATCAGCTATGTCACGCGCCACGGAGGGCTTTTCGGCAATACAAACTATCATTCGTTTCTTATATATTTTTAGTCGGGCAAAGGTACAAAAAATGTAGCAATGTGACAGGGACATAAGGCGGTAAAGTAGCGAAGAGCCAACAGGATAATCGATTATGTGTACAAATAAAAGAGCCGATTGCACAAAATTGATAGCGAAATGAACAATATAGCCTATAAAAAGAACATTAACATCAGCCCCTAAACTCTAAAAGGAGTAATTTAGCAACCGAATAAAAAGCATCTTTCAACTTAACAATAATAATATGATAAAACAAATCCCCATGAAGCATCTGGCATGCTTCTCCCTATTATGTTCTTCTGTGGCTTCTGCTGCCGAACGTCCTAACATAATCTACATCTTCACCGACCAACATACAGCCAGCGCCATGAGTTGTGCCGGAAATCCTGATGTACACACACCCAACATTGACAGACTGGCTGCTGCGGGCATCTTGTTTAACAACGCTTACTGCACCGCTCCCCTCAGTGGTCCTTCACGCGGAGCTATGTTCACCGGGCATTATCCCGATGCGGTAGGTCTATCGGTCAATGGTGCCCCAATGCCCGATTCGCTACAGATGCAGACACTGGGTACATTGGTAAAGAATGCAGGCTATGACTGTGCTTACGGCGGCAAGTGGCATCTGCCCACCAATGATCTGCCCGACAAAGAATTCGGCTTCGACAAAATATACCACCACAGCGACGACGGACTGGCCGAGGCTTGCGTAAAATATCTTTCGCGCGAACATAAAAAGCCTTTCTTCCTGGTAGCTTCCTATGATAACCCGCACAACATCTGCGAATATGCACGAAGCCAGAACTTGCCATACGGAAATCTGGAGATTCCCGAACTGCGCAACTGTCCGGGCTTGCCTGCCAACTTCGCCAAGAATCCTTACGATGCCGACGTCATTGAAAACGAACGGGCTGCCAACTTCAACGTCTACCCAAGTGCCACCTTTACCCCCGAAAACTGGCGCATGTATCGCTACACCTACTATCGTCTGGTAGAAAAAGTAGATAGCGAAATCGGTAAGATTGTGGATGCCATCGACAAAAACAACCTGTGGAAGAATACAATAGTTATTTTCTCCAGCGACCACGGCGACGGTATAGGCGCCCACCACTGGAATCAGAAATCGGCTTTATATGAAGAGGTGGTCAACATCCCCTTCATCGTGACCCTGCCCGGAAAGAAGAACGCAGGCAAACACCTGCCGCAACTCATCAGCAACGGGGTAGATTTCTTTGCCTCCGTATGCGACTGGACAGGTGCTAAAAAGCCGCAGAGCACTGCCGGAAAGTCATTCCGAAAAATTGTGGAAGAAGGTAACCCGCAAAGTCCGCATCAGGAGTATGTCATCACCGAGACTCGTTTCGATGGAAGCAAGACCAGAGGTTGGGTGGTGCGCAGCGAGGGCTATAAATATGTATTGTATGATAAAGGCAGAAACCGCGAGCAACTGTTTGACATGAAGAACGACCGGGGCGAAATGAGAAACTTGGTCATGGAGAATGCTTATAATAAGGTATTGCAGATGCACCGCGATATTCTGGAAAAGTGGATGAATACGTATCAGATTAAACCGACACGTCCGAAGCTGCACGATGTGCCCGGGAAAGTATTGAAGCAACAGTATCAAACGGCACATAAATAAATAAGATACAAGGGTTAGTTTTTTAGGTTCTATTTATCAGCAACGACGGCTGAAGGTGAATTTTCCTGTTCAAGGACACCTTCAGCCGTCATTTTCTTTTCAAGTCACCTCGTTTATACAGAAACAAAAGCTCCTTGCACAAAACCTAAAGTCAAATCAACTTTCCTCAAACACTCAGAAACATAAGAGAAAGTCGGGAATAAAGAAAAGGGCTAATTTAGCAGCAGGAAAATCAGTCTGTAATTATACTATTAAACTCAATATGAAAAACATGCGAAAGAATCTTCTGCTGACCGTTTGCCTACTTACAACGCTCGGCATCCATGCACAAAACTTTACCGTCACCGGGAAAGTGGTGGACAATGAAGGCTTGGAAGTTATCGGAGCCAACGTGACCATCAAAGGAAGTGCGGGCGTAGGTACCATTACCAACATCGACGGACAATACACTCTGAAAGTGAATAACCCCGCCAAAGATGTACTTGTCTTCTCTTATATAGGTTACAGGACACAGGAAGTAACCGTGAAAGGACAAAAGCAGATTAACATCACCCTGCAACCGGACAACCTTGTATTGGATGAAGTAGTAGTGACAGGTTACGGCAGTACCCGACGAGGTGACCTGACCGGTTCCGTAGTCTCCGTAAAAAGTGATGACCTGATGCAGACACCCACCTCCAATGTAGCCCAGGCTCTTGCAGGGCGCGTAGCCGGTGTGCAAATCATGCAGAGCGAAGGCGAACCGGGAGCTTCCATCTCCATACGTGTGCGTGGCGGTATCTCTATTACCCAGAGCAACGAACCGTTGTATGTCATCGACGGCTTTCCCAGTGAAGACGGCATGAACAGCCTCGACCCTGCGGAGATTGAATCCATCGACATCTTGAAAGACGCCTCTTCCACCGCCATCTATGGTGCACGTGGTGCCAACGGTGTAGTGGTAATCACTACCAAAAAGGGCAGTAAAGACGGAAGCAAGACGCAAGTCAGTTTCGACAGTTATATAGGTATAAAGAAGATCGCAAAGAAGTTGCCGGTACTCTCCACCCAAGAGTTTGTATTACTGGACTATGAACGCAGCCTGATATTGAAAGGTGAGAGCGGTGTGAAATCCTTCCAGTCAAATTATGGCTCGTTCCTTGACATTGAAGACAATTACGGCAACCGCGAAGGCATCGACTGGCAAGAGGAAGCTCTAGGACGCGTAACCACCTCGCAAAACTACCGCGTCAACCTGACTGGCGGCGGAAAAGAACTAAAATACGGTCTCTCTTATAGCTACTTCAAAGACCTGGGAGCCATGCTCTACAGCGGAACCGACAAACACAATGTATCACTGAACGTCAGTCACAACGCCTCCAAACGCTTTCAGGCAAATGCACGTTTCAGCTATACGCAAATGAATATTTACGGTATGGGAACCTCCGAAGGAAGTACCCGCTTCAACAAGATGGAGCACATCATCCAATATCGCCCTACAATAGGAATATATGGTGACGACGAAACTCTGCTGACCGGAAAAGACCCGCTATTGGAAGAAGACACGACCAACCCCATGCAAAGTCCACTTGTCTCCGCTGCTGAGGAGACCAAAGACAGAGTTCTACGCGTCTTACAGGTAAGCGGCGGTTTCACTTACAAGTTCACCGACCGGTTGAATTTCCGTAACACAACAGGTATGCGTTACCAAAGCCAGCGGCAAGATACCTTCTATGGTGAAAACTCCATCAGTGGAAGTCGTTCGAGCATCAACGGCATCATACAATATAATGAAGGCGGAAGTTTCCAGACTTCCAACGTATTGACGTATGACTATAAGAATAAGAAGCAGAAACTGAATGTAATGCTCGGTCAGGAATGGGTAGCCAACTGGTCGCAATATGTACGTTCCGCTGCCAAGAACTTCCCGAACAATGACATCGGTCTGGACGATATGGGCTTGGGAACACCCAGCAGCATACAATCAGGTGTGAATGATGACGACAAACTCATCTCTTTCTTCGGACGTGCCAACTATAATCTTGGAGAAAAATACCTGCTGACGGCTACAATACGTGCCGACGGCTCCTCCAAGTTCAGCGACAACAACAAATGGGGTTTCTTCCCCTCCGTGTCGGCAGCCTGGCGAATGGGAGAAGAAAAGTTCATCAAGAAGCTGGAACTATTCTCCGACCTGAAGTTGCGCATTGGTTACGGTATGGCGGGAAACAACCGCGTGGCAAGCTATCAATCATTGGACATGCTGGGTTCCGCCACCTATCCAAGCGGAGATACTTCGGCACCGGGTTACGCTCCTTCGGCCATTGCCAGCAGAAACTTGAAATGGGAATCGAACACTACCCTCAACATCGGTCTGGACATGGGCTTTCTGGAACAACGGCTGATTATCTCACCGGAGTTCTACATCAACAAAAGTTCGAACCTGCTGCTGAATTCACGTGTACCCAGTTCATCGGGCTTCACCAACATGCTGCGCAACATCGGAAAGACAAGGAACGTAGGCGTTGATCTCTCAATCACTTCCATCAACCTGCAAAAGAAAGATTTCAGCTGGACTACCAACTTCAACCTCTCGCACAACCGGAACAAGGTCGAAGCCCTATCAGGAGAACAGTATTTCCTGGAAGAAGCCAGCTTCGGTTATAACGAAAAGACCCACAAGATTGAAGTGGGCAAGTCCATCGGTCAGTTCTACGGTTACCGCACCATCGGTCTTTATCAAGTAGAAGATTTCGACTACAATGCTGCCACCAAGACCTATACATTAAAAGAAGGCTTACCCGTCCCCACCAACCATACCAACGTGCAACCGGGTTCGTGGAAGTTTGCCAATACCGACGGCAACGATGTGATTGACGAGAACGACAAGACCATTATCGGCAATGCCATGCCCGATTTCTATGGCGGTCTGAACAATACCTTCAAATACAAGCAATGGGACATGAGCGTATTCTTCAGCTTCAGTTACGGCGGTGAAGTGATGAACGCCACCAAACTGACCAACACCAAAGCCGGAAAAGCCAACTACAATGTACTGGATTTAGTCAACAGCTCCAAACGCTGGATGACGATTGATGAAACGGGACAAGCCATAACCGACCCCGAACAACTCTCTGCGCTCAATGCCGGAAGAACGGTAGCAAGCATCTGGGATATGGAAAGCGGCGATACCTATATTCACTCTTGGGCGATAGAAGATGCCTCTTTCCTGCGGTTGAGCAACATCAGCATCGGTTACTCTTTCCCTAAATTGAAACTGCGCAATACAGGCATACAGAATTTGCGCCTCTACGCCACAGGCAGCAATCTTTTTGTCTGGACTCCTTATTCCGGCTTCGACCCGGAAGTATCAACCAAAGGCAGCAGTTTGACCCCTGGTGTGGACTTCGGTGCTTATCCCCGCAACCGTTCCTTTGTTTTCGGATTAAATATCACCTTCTAAAAAACACATAATCATGAAACTGAGAATACTATATTTCCTGACGATAGCAGCACTGCTCACTTCCTGCGAAGATACACTGACGGAAAACCCCGACTCCTACTACCAACGGAAAGACTTTTTTGTGAACACATCCAATGCCCAACTCGCCGTAACGGGCATATACAACGTACTGCCTACCATCTATGGCGACAAAGACGGCATGGCGATACCCTGCTCGGACGACACTTATTTCGTTTCAGGACTGGAGACTGACAATACCCGCCGAGGAGTTACGCGTTACGACTTGAAACCATCCAACACTTGGATAGAAACAGTATGGAAGGGAAAGTACGAAGGTCTGAACCGAGCCAACTATACCATCAGCGGCATCGAGGGAATGGAAGATTATCCAAACAGCGACGAGTTAAAGAAGATTGCCGCCGAAGCCCGGTTCCTGCGTGCACAAGCTGCTTTCGACCTGGCACGCTACTGGGGAGACGTGCCTTTCAAAACGACTTACTCCGATAGCTACGAGGACGCTTATCTGCCGCGTACTGACCGGGAAGTCATCTACGATCAGGTAATCCAAGACCTGAACTTCGCCAAAGAGTATCTTCCCTGGGCAGACGCTTCCTCCTCTCCCGAACGCGCCACGCAAGGGGCGGCACGGGCATTGCTGATGCGCGTATTGCTGACACGGGCAGGTTATGCGTTGCAGATGGACGGAAAGATAACCCGCCCTGGCGAATCAGTTCGGAAGAGTTACTTTGAAGCGGTAATCGACGAATGGGAAGCGTTTCAGAAGAATGGTTACCATCAATTCTATACAGGCGGCTACGACGGACTGTTCAAAGGTTTCTCGGCAGGCACGCTCAACAGTGAGGAGAGTTTGTTCGAGGTTGCTTTCCTCGCTTCCATCAACAAAGGATATTGGGGTACTTATATCGGTCCGAATGTAACAGCACCGGACATTTCTCCCGCCGAAGCCGACAAATTTATGGGACGTGCCAACGGAACGTTCCGTGCGGTTCCCGAATGGAAAGGCTTCTTTGAAGAAACGGATGTGCGTAGGGACATCATGATATGTACCTATAAATATGACTGGGACTCAAAACTCTACAATCATAAAAAGGTGGAACAAAAGAATGTCCGCAACTGGTACCCCGGCAAGTGGCGCCGCGACTGGATGCCCGTCGGTTACGAAGACCCCAACCAGACTGATGTCAACTTCTGCATGTTGCGCTATGCCGACGTAGTGCTGATGGCGGCGGAAGCTTATAACGAAACCGGCAACACTCCTGAAGCATGGAGCCTCCTCAACAGCGTGCGCAAGCGTGCCGGAGCAACGGAAATCACCGCCAACAACTATACCTCCTTGCTGAAAGCACCGAAAGTATATAACCTCAACTTTATAGAGGATGCGGACGAAGCCGGAAGATTCCGCACCGCCCTCTACTGGGAACGTGGCTTCGAGTTAGCTTTCGAGGGACAGCGCAAGTACGACCTTATCCGTTGGGGAATACTTAAAGAGGCGCTCACGCTTTTCTGTACAAAGGTCAACAGTGCCATAAACGGCCCGTCAGGGATATACTATGCCGCGGGATATAACTTCCAAAAAGGGAAGCACGAATTGCTGCCCATACCGGAGGATGAATTACAAATCAACTACAAGCTGGAGAACAAGAACAATCCGGGTTACTGATAACTTTCCGGATGACTGATAACTTCATTTCTTCTTTACTATTGAATAAAACAATATGCCGAATATGAAACATGTAAAATCAACCTTACTCTTTGGCGCCGTCCTTCCGGCTGCCATGTTCGCCCAAGAACGTCCGAACATTATCTATATCATGACCGACCAACAAAGCGCCACCGCCATGAGCTGCGCCGGAAATGCCGATGTACATACCCCGAACATAGATCGTCTGGCAGCCCACGGTGTCCGGTTCGAGAACGCTTACTGCGCCATGCCCCTGAGCGGACCTTCCCGTGCAGCCATGTTCACCGGACACACGCCCGGCGAAGTAGGTCTGTTGAAGAACGGTACCCCTATGCCCGACTCCTTGCGTACACGTACACTGGGTACACTTGTAGAGCAAGCGGGCTATACCACCGCTTACGCCGGAAAATGGCACGTGCATACCAACTCTCTGCCCGGCAAACAAGCTTTCGGTTTCGAGAACCTGCACCCGCACAACGACTTCGGACTTGCCGATGCTGCCGTCCGGTTCCTGCGCCGCAAGCACGACAAGCCTTTCTTCTTAGTCGCCTCCTTCGACAATCCGCATAACATCTGCGAATATGCCCGTCGGCAGGAATTGCCATACGCCACTATTGAAGAGCCGGCGCTGGAAGAATGTCCCAACCTGCCCGACAACTTCTCTGTAGCCCCTTACGATGCCGATGTATTGGCTTACGAAAGAAGCCTGAGCTACCGCATCTACCCCACACAAAACTATACCCCCGATGACTGGCGCCGCTACCGCAACGCCTACTACCGCCTTGTGGAAACCGTTGACCGCGAAATCGGCAAGATTGTAGATGAACTCGACCGCCAGAATCTCTGGAAAAACACCGTTATTATCTTCACCTCCGACCACGGCGACGGCTCCGGTGCCCACCAATGGAACCAAAAGACGGTGCTCTACGAAGAGGTAGCCCATATTCCTTTCATCGTTTGCCTGCCCCGGAGCAAGCATGCGGGTAAAGTATTGCCCCAACTCATCAACAATGGCGTAGACCTTCTGCCAAGTATCTGCGACTGGGCAGGTGCCAATGTCCCCGCCGATTGTCAGGGTATCAGCTTCCGCCCGATAGCAGAAAGCAGCGACACACAAAAAGAGCACCAGCCCTACGTAGTCACCGAAACCCTTTTCGCCCAGACAGGCGGCACACATGGATGGCTCGTCCGCACGCCCCATTATAAATATGTGTTGTACGAAACAGGCAAGAACCGTGAAATGCTTTATGATATGCAAAACGACCGTGGAGAAATGCGTAACCTTGCCATCGAACACCGATACCAAGAAATCGTGAACCGGCATCGCGCCCTACTTTTGGAATGGATGAAAAAGCATCCCACTCCCGGAAAGAACTCCCCTACACGGTTCATTCCCAAGCAAAAGGTTGGATTCTGAACATTTTCTAAACCGTTTAGGACATAAGTTAAAGCCAATTCATCAACATTGAAGAAAGGAAAAACAATAAAGAACCCCTCTCTGCGGCAAATCCCATAGTTTTGCCAACAGAGAACTTTGAAACAAATATTATGAAGCGAATCTTATTTTTTACAGCACTGACTTTTTTGTCTGCCATCGGCACACAAATGTCGGCACAGAATCCGGCCACCATTAAGTTGACCGATGTAACACTGATGCACGAGATGCGTGCCACTCCTTCTCCACTGGACAAGGCCGTGGTCAGTGACCGTGCTGTTTCTTTCCAATGGTCCCTCCCGACCGAACTCAACCTTGTAGAAACCGGATTCGACGGCATGGAAAGCAAAGCAGCCAAGAAGATAGATAAAGACAAACTGCGTTACCAACTACGTTACTCGCAGGACCCTACTTTCAAGAAAGGCACCGTGCAGGTGGAAACCCGCTGGCCCTTCTACAATCCCGAAAAGGATCTGGCTCCCGGCACTTGGCACTGGCAGTACGCCTATGTCATCAATGGTAAGACAGAATGGAAAAACATCCAGCAGTTCACCGTAGAAGCCAACCCGAATAAATTCTGCCCGCCATCTTTAAAAGAGGTACTCGGCAAATTACCGAAGAGCCATCCACGCGTTTTCTTTGATAAGAGTGACTGGGACAGTTTCATCACCCGCAACGTCTCAAGCCCCGACCGCAAGACTTACATCGAGCGCGCCAACAAAACGCTGAGAACCCCGATGAAGTCCGTCAACGACATCAATACCAAACTGGCCGACAAACTGGACAGCGAAATGAAGCGCAACGCCATGCTCACCCGTGAGAGCCGCCGCATCATTGATGCCGAAGAAGCCAATGCAGACGCTTTGATTCATGCCTACCTGCTCACCAAAGACCGCCGTTATGCCGACGAAGCCATCAAGCGTATCAAGGAAATGGCAACCTGGGGAGACAACAAGAATGTAGTGGGTGACTTCAATGACGCCACGCTGCTTTCACTCAGTTCCCTCGGCTACGACTGCCTATACGACCTGCTGGACGACGCAACCCGCAAACAACTGCTGGCAAATATTCAAAAGTTCGCCGGCAAGATGTACCAAAGCTACAACAATCATCTGGAGAACCATATTGCCGACAATCACGTATGGCAGATGACCTTACGCATTCTCACCATGGCAGCGTTCACCGCATACGGCGACGTGCCCGAAGCGGATACTTGGGTGGATTACTGCTACAATGTATGGCTGGCACGCTTCCCCGGACTGAACAAGGACGGTGCGTGGCACAACGGAGACTCCTACTTCCAAGTCAACTTCCGTACATTGATTGAAGTGCCCTACTTCTATAGCCGTATCAGTGGTTTCGATTTCTTCTCCGATCCGTGGTATCAAGGCAATGCCATGTACGTCATTTACCAGCAACCGCCTTTCTCCAAATCGGCAGGCAACGGCAGCGCACACCAAGAGAAACTATCTCCGCACGGAGTAAGAGTAGGTTATGCCGATGCAGTGGCACGCCTGACCGGAAACACATACGTGGCAGACTACGTGCGCCGCATTCAAGTAAAGAAACCCAAGATTCTGATGGAGGGCAACATCGGTAAAGCAGGTGGTCTCGCTTGGTTCCGCCTGCAATGCGACAAGCCGTTGCCCGAGGGTCCCGGACTTTCCGACCTGCCTATGGGACATGTCTTCCCGTCAAGCGGTCTGGCCTCCTTCTCTACCCATCTGGACAACACCGGACGCAGTGCCATGGTCAGTTTCCGCAGCAGTCCTTACGGCGGCACATCCCATGCACTTGCCAATCAGAATGCCTTTAATACTTTCTGGGCAGGACAATCCATCTTCTACAGCAGCGGCCATCACACGGCGTTTGTAGATAAGCACGCCGTCACCTGCCACAGAGGCACCCGCGCACACAACACCATCTTGGTGAACGGCATGGGACAGCGCATAGGCACCGAAGGCTACGGCTGGATTCCCCGCCATTACGTAGGCAAGAAGATAGGCTACGTGGTAGGTGACGCTTCCAACGCTTACGGCAAGGTCATCTCCGAGCTTTGGCTGAAACGAGGCAAGCAGGCAGGCGTGGAATTTACTCCGGAGAATGGATGGGATGAAGTAGGATTGAAGACCTTCCGCCGCCATATAGTGGAATTAGGCAAAACAGGTCTCACTTTTATCTACGACGAACTGGAAGCCGCCCAACCCGTGACATGGAACTACCTGCTGCATACAGTGACCAACCCGATGAGTGTGGACCAAACGAACAAGAACTATGTACATATAGAAGGTACCAGCAAGAGCGGCGTGTCCGATGCTTTCCTTTTTGCCACCGGTGAACTGAAAACGGACACCACCAGTCAGTTCTTGGTGCCTGCCGTCAACTGGCTGAAGGCAGATGCCAACGGCAAGTTCGAAGCTTATCCCAACCACTGGCATTTCACCGCCTCTTCGGACAAGCAGCAGGTATATCGCTTTGCTACTATCATCAGTACGCATGCCAAGCCGAAGGATGCGACACAGAAGTTTCCCGCACCGCAAATGCTGAAAGACGGTAGTATCAAGATAGGGTCTTGGATTATCCAGGTGAATCTTTCCGCCGAGGGTGTTCCGTCGTTCAGTGTTCGCAGTACCCGTCAGGGCGATGACGTGAGCATTGATTACAAAGGAGAAGAAACCATTGTACGCGAAGATGGCTACGAAACGTCTCTGACAGATAAAGTTCCCGAACTGGAAATCTAATAAATGAGAAGAGAGATGAAACTGAAGACTAACCTACTACGAAGCCTGATTGTGGCGCTATGCTTGGTAATGGCTACCGCTGCCTGCTCGCAAGAAGCGGAAACGAAGAAGCCGAAGATGAAAAGCTCCGCCACCGCCAAAGAGACAGTGTACAAACCGTTGAAAGAGACGGAGAAAGTAGCTGTGGCGAAACCGGCTGCAAAGAAAGCGAAACCGGATGCAAAGAAAGCAAAGGGCACTGTTCAAAAGAAGAGTGCCGCTAAGCAGAAACAAAATGCTTCTCAAAAGAAAGACGTCAAGAAGAAAGACGTTAAGAAGAAAGGTGCTCAAAAGAAGAACGCTAAGAAGAAAGGCGCTCAAAAGAAAGAGACAGCAACGAAAGACGCAGCAAAGAAAGACACTCCGAAGAAAGCAAAAGCTGATTCGAAGAGAACAAGGACCGATTCGAAGAATACGAAGCCCAAGGCTAAAGCGAAGCCCAAAGCCAAGTCTAAGTCCAAGTCCGAAGCCCCAAGCAGCCGTTACATTGCCTTGAAAACCAATGTTCCTTTCTTGGCAGTAGCCGTGCAGAACCTTGCGCTCGAAGTCGAACTACACGAGCGCATATCCCTTGACCTGCCCGTAATGTGGAGCATCGGCGACATTGAACGCGAGCACGGCTTGCGCACTTTCGCCTTGCAACCCGAAGGTCGTTGGTGGTTGAAGTCCGTAGGCACGGGACACTTCTTCGGTCTGCATGCCCATGTAGCCTGGTTCAACTTGAAGTGGGAGGAGAACCGTTATCAGACGGGCAAGCGTCCCCTGCTCGGTGCAGGCATCAGTTACGGCTACAAGCTGCCGTTGTCCGCCCATTGGGGAGCCGAGTTCAACATCGGTGCAGGCTATGCCAACATGAAGTACGACACATTTTATAATATAGAGAACGGTGCCCAACTGGACACTCGTGTCCGCCACTACTGGGGCATCACCCGTGCAGGCATCTCATTGGTTTACCGTTTCTAAATACCCGGAAGTTATGAAGATAAAGAAAACACATACCGCTATCCTCCAACGGATGCTCTGCCTGGCACTACTGCCCTTGCTGGCCACCTCGTGCCTGTACGAGCAGCCGCAACTCACCGGAAACGGCGAATTGGGTGTCGACCCTACCGGGGTGAACGTAAACCTCAACCTTGCGCTCGACTTGAAGATAGATGAAGCAGCCGCCACACGGACGAATACACGTGCCGACGAACCGACAACCGTCTATCGCCACCGCATCATCGTGGACGCCTATCAGAACCGCCAACTCGCCATGCGGCAGGTCATCTACAAAGACCGTTCGGCAGGTGCCGAAGAGACCTCCGTCAACGTCAACATGAAGCTGCATGCCCGCGACTACCGCCTCGTGGTATGGGCAGACTACGTAGAGGCAGGCAGCGAAGCGGACATATACTACAACACCACCACACTGGTGCCTGCCATCAATACGGAGCCTTACACGGGCAACGCCGAATACAAGGACGTGCTCTACGCCAGCCGTGAATTGCCGCTGAGCCGCTATCGCAACGAATGGGACAAGCAGGAGAATATAAAGATAGACTTAAAGCGTCCCGTGGCACGCTATGAGCTGATAGCCGACGACGTGACTAAATTCCTTAAAAAGATAGCCGCCGGAGAAGTCAAGGGCAAGAAGTTCACCATCACCGTGCGCTACACCAGCTTCTTCTATACCGGATTCAATGCGCTGGACGAGATAGCCAAGAACGCCCTGCAATACATCTCTTACAGCCGCAGCATCGTCACTCCCGAAGCGGAGACCAAAGAGGTGAGCATCGCTTTCGACCACGTATTTGTGCCGAGCGACGGAACGGGCATCCCCATCGCCGTGGAAGTGACGGACGAAAGCGGAACAGTCGTTGCCCTCACCTACCTGCTGTTGGGGTGCAAGGCGGATGAGAGTTGCATCATCCGTTCCAACTTCCTCACTGCCGACCCGTCGGGAGGTATCGGTTTCGACCCGGACTACGACGGCAGCATCAAGGATGAAATAGAAGTAGAATAATCAACTATAAGAAATAGAATCAATCATTAGAAATAGAAGAAGAATCAATCCTAATAATCACTAAATTTAATATTCTAAGATCATGAAGAAAAGTTTGTTAAGCCTAGCCATGGCACTTTGCATTGGGTTGTTTGCCTCATGCAGTCAAGAAGAAATCATCTCCGACACCGAAAATGGAGAACAAGCAGTAAGCCTATCCGCTCAATTGCCAGATAACATCTCTACACGTGCGTTGCCCGGAGCAGCCGAAGGACACCAGTTGCGTTGCATCCTTGAGGTATGGGACAAAGCAGAGAATGGAAAACTGATTACCCGTATCGAGAAGTTGGGATCGGAAGCCACTGACGGCAAGTTGCAGTTTACTTTCACCGTGCCCAGTGCTACCAATTACCAATGTTTGTTGTGGGCGGACTTCATTACTACCCCAGCACCCGCTTCGAGAGCAGCCGATGAGCCTGCCACGTACACCGACTTGTTTTATAGCACAACGAGCCTGAAAGCTATTGACTTCAATAAAAAAGATGCCAGCCTTTTTAACAACGTTTCCGCCGATGCTTTCTGCGGAGTGGTAGATAAGAACGGTACTACAAGCAGCCTCAGCGTAACCCTGAAACGCCCGTTCACCAAGGTGACTCTGACGGATAACTCTGATTATCTTGCCAGCTGCACGTCTTTGGCACCAAAGTTCATGGCACCAAGTAAGTACGATATTTCTACCGGAAAAGTTGCCGGTTATACGGAGATTGCAGCTACAGGTATTGAACCGAAAGACAAGACGCTGTTCTCTACTTTCATCTTCGCTTCAGCAGACAAGGCAAAACTGGATAAGGACATCGAAATCGTATTTACCAAGAAAGATGGCGGCACTGAAACAAAAACCATCAAGGCTGGTCAAATCTCTTTAGATAGCAATGTAGAAAATAATGCGGAAGCTAACTTCTCGGCAGACAATAACGTTACAGTGGATGTGGATATTAATGATAAATACCCGGATCCAAGTGCTATGGCAGTCGGACAATATTATTACAGTGACGGAACTTGGTCCTCGGCATATAATGCAAGCAAAACAGCCATCGGAATCATCTTCCATGTAGGTGCTGGCGAAGGCGACGATATTGCAAAATATGGAGACAAAGCTGCTGAAGGAAGTACAATCAAAGGTTATGTAATGGCACTAAAAAGTGTAGGAAATGGTCGCAATACACAGTTTTCATCACTCACAGACTTCACTAATCTTCCCGCCGGAGATGGCAGCCTCACTGCTTTCAACGGATATGCCAACATGCAAGGCATCAGCGGCAGCACAGGCTTTGAAGCAGCAAATTACCCTTCTATTGAAGCCATTAATGACATGACTGACGCTCCCGCCACAGGCACAAGCGGTTGGTATCTTCCATCTTATGCCCAAATATTACAACCACTCGGAATGTATTATGGTTTTGGAGAAGATATTGCAATAGACGAAACGTTTAAAGCAACGGTAGATGCAGCTATCACAGCAACCATCGGAGATGCATTTACGGCAGATGAGACCAATCAGAACTATCTGACTTCTACACTTGCTGTAGATAAAGCGAACTTGATGGCTCCTCAAATGAAATATACTGCGGATGCAAATCCACTATACTCTCTTGCTAAGGCAACTCCAGCAACCAATAAAATCGTAAAAGGCTGGGTGCGCCCCGTCCTCACCATCTTCGAGGTTCCGGCAGCCAAGTAGTAACGCCCCCCAATTCGACCTTACATCAACCCCAAGAAAGGCAAAGCTCCCCCATTGCCTTGCCTTTCTTTTCAGTCCATTTGTAAACAAACGATACCCGGCCTTCCCCCTGCCCACAAGCATCGCTGGCGGCATCGGTATCAAACCCGTGCTTTGACGACATCAAACCCGTACTTTGTCAACGACAAACCCGTACTTTGACGGCATCAAACCCTACATCTCCGAAATGCGCTATTGCAGAACTAAATAATTATTACTATGGCTTATTTCAAACCAACCAAAATGAAGTCCACCGGGAAATTCTACCCGACGGCCGTACTCGTGGACAAACCCATGGAGATAGACGAACTGGCAGAACAAATTGCCGAAATATCAACCGTCAGCAAAGCTGACATCGTAGCAGTGCTCGCCTCGCTGCCCACCGTCATGTCCAGAGGCATGAACAGCGGACGCAGCGTGCATCTGCAAGACTTGGGATTCTTTCGATACACCATCGACGCACGCAAAGGCGGACGCGATACGGAAAAAGAAGTAGTACCCGATGACGTGGAACGCACCCGTGTGCGGTTCACCCCGGAGACCCACTTCGCCACCGGACGAACCGCCACACGTGCCCTCTCGCCCGCTTCTGTACGCTGGGTGAAATGGAATGGCGCAATCGTAGACGAAAGTGGAACCACCGAAGGCGGCGGAACCGGGGGAAGCGGAGACGAAAACGACAATCCGTTAGGATAAGCACACTCTTGGTACTTTTCAGGCATGGATTACTCCGTGCCTGAAATCTTATCACATCCAATTCATCAAATTCATCCAAAAATAACCCAACCCATGAAACTCTTTTATCTGCTCATAGGCCTGTTTTTCCTGCTCTCACACAGCGGTTGCTCCTCCGACACCCTCGAAGAACCGCTACCCGGCGAAAGCGGAAGTACCACAAACACGGATGTCTATCACGACTATATCCGTCAACACCCCTATCCGAAAGCGGATAATGAACTGTTTCTGAACCCTCCCCCCCTCATCGTGCCCGAATGTATGAGGGAAGCCAAAGACCTGCTTCAGTTTGCCCTCTCGCGCAGCGCCGACTTCAAGCCCGAAGAAACCGTGACCTCCAAAGCCGTAAGCTGGTCCATGTACAACCCCCACCGCACGCTGGAGAACGGCACCTGGTACTGGCGTTTCCGCTCCCTCACAGCCGACGGCACCCCGCAACCCTGGAGCGAAACCTACCATTTCATCATCACCGACGACCTCCCCAAATTCGTCACCCCCGCCGCCGAAGTCCTCTTCGACAACCTCCCCGTGGGTCATCCGCGCCTCTACTGCTTCCTCGACAGCAAAGCCGAAGAAGCCCGCGCCAACCTATCCAAACATCCGGAGTACAAAGCACTGAAATCACGTGCCACCACAGCCCTCCGGCAAGACTTCACCGACATCGCCTCCTTCTACCAAGACAAGGAAAGCGCCATCAACCTGGACAACTACGTCAACTACCTGTTCCAAGCCTATTATCTGACACAAGAAGAGACCTATTCGGACAAGATGCTGGAGATACTCCGCCAACTGGTGTCACGTCCGCCCACCGAGCAGGAGTTGTTTGCCTCCAACTTCATCTCGTCCCACATCGCCACTGCCTACCTCCGCATCTACGACACCCTCTACGACCAACTTACGGCAGCAGAGCGTACAGCCACGGAAGAACTGCTGATGGCCATTTCGCGCCGATACTACAAGGCATACGTCGGTTCGCAGGAGAACAACCTATACGACAGCCACTTCTGGCAGCAGACCATGCGTACCTTCTTCCAGACCGCCTACATGCTGTACGACAAAGCGCCCTACGCCACCGAGATACGCACCATCCTGGAATATTACTACGAAATATGGACGGCACGCGCCCCCGGTTCGGGCTACAACCGCGACGGCGTGTGGCACAACAGCGTCACCTACTTCAACACCAACGTAGAGACCCTCTCCTATATGCCGTCGCTCCTCTCCCACCTCACCCGTGCCGACTTTCTGCAACACCCGTGGTACAAAGCCGCCGGACGAGCCATGACCTATACCTGGCCCGTGGGTTCGCGCAACTGTGGCTTCGGCGACGGCAACGAAGACCCGGCCCCCCCCTATCGGCTACGCATCGCCTTTGCCGATTTCATTGCCCGCAACCTCAACGACAACTACGCCCGGTGGTATGCCGGACAATGCGTCACCGAACTCAGACAAGACTTCCTGTTAAGATTAGACCGCATCGTAAATGCCTACACCTACGACACTGAACAGCCGCAAGACATCGACCGGATGATTTGGTATAAAGATGCCGGAGAGGCGGTGATGCACTCCGACCTAACGCACATCGACCGCAACCTCTCGCTGGCCTTCCGTTCCAGCCGGTACGGTTGCAGCCAGCACACCTTTGCCAATCAGAATGCCTTCAACTTGCTTTACAAAGGCGTGGATGTGTTTCATAACACCGGCTATTACCTGAAATATGCCTCGCCCCATCACATCATGTCCTACCGCCACACCCGTGCGCACAACACCATCCTGGTGAACGGCATCGGACAAAGCTTCACCCCCGAAGCCTACGGAAATATCCTGCGGGGCATCAGTGGAGACCATATCAGCTATTGCCTGGGCGACGCCTCCGGAGCCTATCGCGACACCTGCGACCTCAAAGACTGGCTCGGAAACTTTGCCGAGGCAGGCATCACGCAGACTCCCGACAACGGCTTCGGCGCTACACCGCTCACCAAATACCTGCGCCACGTGTGGATGTTGCACCCCGACATCATCGTCATCTACGATGAACTGGAAGCCTCCGAGCCCGTGCGCTGGGACTGGCTGCTGCATAGCCCGACCGCTTTCTACATAGAATCGGACGGCTTCACCCTCAGCACAGTCAATAAGGAAAAAGGATTTACCATGCAGGCCCGCCTGTTCAGTGGAAAAGACTTCCGGACTTCGCAGACCGACCAATTCGTCGTTCCGCCCACCGACGTCCCCAATCCCGCCTATCCCAACCAGTGGCACCTGAACGCCACCGTCAAGGACAGCCGGGCAAACAGATTCCTGTTCATTATGCAAGTCTACGATCAGGGCAAAAGCCCTACGCCCGTCCACAACGACGGCAACAACTTCAATATCGGAGACTGGCAGATCCAAGCGGAACTGAATCCGGACTATCAGCCCTCGGTCACCATCACCCACAGCACGGACCCGGTTGTGTTCAGCTATGGCAACGGAGATGTGACCCTGCCCGGCAAGGAAGTCTACCGCCGAAAACATCCCTTCTCCTCCGTCCTGTACGACGAATACCGGGGAGTGCCGCAACTCCGGGAAGATACGGACTTCCTGCCCAAACATACGCGAGCCGTGGGAGGCGAGTGATGCAACGCACTTCTTCCCTACATTATATATAAGGAGAACATATATTAATAATAAAAGATAAACACCATGAGAAAGAACTATTTGTACCTCTTAATCATCTGCCTTCTCTGCCCCTGCCTACAACTCACCGCAGTGGCACAAGAGAAGATTTTCGCCAACTACTTCGACATCCCCGTCGGCAGTCCGGCAGGAACCGAAGTCACCGGACGCATCCATCTGGAGAGAAACAAGGATGTGCACACCCGCCCCATCCCCAAAGGCTACCGCTTTGAAATCGTGAAGCAGGCAGCAGACAACCTCTTCAGCATCGACACCCGCTACGACTTGTCAAAACGCATCATGGGCGTACTCACCGTGAGTGAAGGACAAACCACCGGCGACCAGCCCTCCACTTACCGCATGACCGTAGCCTTAAAAGACGGAAACAAGCTGATAGAGAAGTTCAACATCCAAGTAAAGATTGTAAAGGAAACGCTCTGGTCGATGTTCAACGAACGCTATACCCCCACCGTCATCAACAACCAGCGTATGTACGGCAAGGTCAAACCTACCGACGAACAGATAGCCTCCACCCTGATTGAACTGAAACGTAACAACGGACGGTTTGAGGGAGAAAAATGTTACACCACCCGTCCGCAGGATTACAGCGGTCCCGTCTCCCAAGACGACCACTGGCAAGGCGGCACCATCGACTACGACTGGCTGAAAGTGGCCGACCGTATAGGTGGATTGGGCTATGCCTACGCCACTTCCAAAGTATATGGCCCGCAAGGGTCACCCCAGAAACGGGAGGAACTGAGAAATGCCCTCTACCAAGCAATCCTCGCCTACACCAAGTCCGTCCCCGTGGAGGGCACCGACATCGAGATAGACGGCAAGCCCATCGGCAACTGTACCGGCGACGGCTTCAGCCTATTGTCCTCACACAAGTTGGCGGGCCATCAGATAGCTACCCACCAATGGACCATGACCGACCCGCTGGTAGTACCCGTCCTCCACTTGATGCCCGACCTGCTGAAAGGCATGCAACAAGGAGATGAAACCTGCCTGCAAGTACACGATGCGCTGATACGCTATTTCCAGGTATTCACCTCCATCATTCAGAGCCGCCGTGCCATCGACAACCCGAAGGAACGCTGGGGAGAGATACAAGACACGCTCTACTCGGCAGGCGCATGGGCAGATGCCAACTTGGGACACCGCTCGCGCACCATGCTCGCCATGCCCATCATCTGGGCGGACTACAACCGCCCGATGACCTACGTGCAATATTGGTACAGCGATTTCTATCAGGACAAGCCCTACAAAGGATTCAGCTTCTCACCCGGATGGAGCCCCAACGGTGTGGCAGCAGACGTGGCGCATTGGATGACCAAATACAACGTCCCCGCTCACAAATACATCCAGTCGGGCTTCCAGCCGGACGGCACCATCTCACACCACACCGGAAACGGCACCGATGCCGCCATGGTATCTTACGGCTTTGAGTGGCTGACGGATTGCAACGCAGGGTATCAATACTTCAAGAACACCCCCTACGAGATACCGGGCAAATACCTGCAATTCCAGCTGGACCGCCTGCTACACGTCTATCCCAAACTCTTCTACAAGCAGCACATGGACTTCATCGTTGCCGGGCGCGCATTCTTGGAAGATCCGCAGAAGTTCGTGAAAAGAACCTACCCCAGAGCCGTGAACGACCTGTTGAAAGCCATCAGCAAGAAGGCACAAATAGAAGGCGTGGAAGAACTGAAAGGTACTTTGAAGCTATTGAAAGCCAACACCTACGAATACTCCGGCACCGATGCCTACTGGGTGAACGAATACTTGGTACACCGCCGGGGTGCAAACGAAACACCCTTTTTCAGTTCGCTGAAGCTGAAATCGGAACGCACCGTGGGCGCCGAAGACTTTGACAAGAAGATACGCCGCTCATGGCATGCAGGATATGGCATCCTGCAACTGAAAGTAAGAGGAGACGAATATTCCGACAAGGTATTGAAGAGCTTTGACTGGCATGCCCTGCCGGGACTGACCGAGGAGTGGCGCACCGACCCGCTTCCGGTGAAAGGCGGAGCACAGGCTTCTCTGCCGGGACTTAACAAGATAGCCGGGGTGCTGGCGGACGGCACAGCAGGTATGGGTATCTATCATCATCTGCCCAAAGAGAAATACAGCTCTGCCACCGCATACAAGTCTTACCACTTCATCAATGACAAGATTATAGCCCAAGGCAGTGGCATTGCCCGCAAGCGTCCGGGGCAGCAGGCAGGGATAGCTACCTTTATCGACCAGTCGGTATTCAACGGACCGCTGACTTGGTGCGTAAACGGAAAGGTACAAGAAGTGGCTCCCGAAGAGTCGGTCAACCTTGCCGAAAGCATCGAGGGCATTTGCTGGCTGCACCAAGGAGAGAAGGGCTATGTCATCTTGCCTGAGAAGAAATTGCAGTTAGTAATAAAGACCGGCAGTGAAGTAAATATCACCGACCGGAGAAAAGCAAGCAAAGCGCCCGGCTTCATCATCGCCCTGAACCACGGCGTCACACCCGGAGAAGAGTGGGACAATAGCTACCGTTATATCATGATTCCGAACATCAGTAAGGAGGATATGGCGGAACGGGTGAAAGAGTTACAGGAAGAGGTGGAGTTCGCACAACTGGCAAGCACCGCACATGCCGTTTACTCTGCTCCGGACAAGACTTGGCAATATGCCTTCTTCCAACCGGGTACCATCTCCGTGGGTGGCGTGGAAGTCGCATCCGAAGACGTAGTCCAAATTATGCTATGCGATAACGGAGACAGTTGGACGCTATCCGTTAACAACCCGATGCCCGACGGAGAGAAACAAACATTGTCTTTCAGTCTCTCTACCCAACTTCCAGAAGGGACGTACGATTACCAAGTTGGAGGCATCTATCCTATGGAAGGTGAAACCGTGACCATTGCAGCCGGCGGCAAAGACGGCAAAGGCAGCAAAGTGACCGTAGAACTGCCCGACAGCAGAGATGCGGCACACTACAACTATCAGTCCGACCTCTATGCGGCAACACCGATTGTAATCAACATTCCCAAATAACCTAAGTTACTCTGCAAATTCATCGAACTTACATTAAATAACTTATAGATTATGAATAAAGCATATATACTCTGTTTAACCGTTGCAGGATTATCTTCCTGCAACGGCTCCAAGCCGGCTCAAGCGGGCAAGGACACCCAAGAGAACAATTCCACCACCCGACAACCGAACATCGTGATTCTGCTGACCGATGACCAGGGCTACGGAGACATGAAGTGCTACGGCAACCCACGCTTACAAACGCCTCATCTGGATAAACTGGCAAGCGAAGGAACCCGCTTCACGAACTTCTATGCAGGCGCCGCCGCCTCCACTCCTTCCCGTGCCGCCCTACTTACAGGTCGTTATGCCGAACGCGTAGGACTGCCGGGCGTAGTAGATGATACCTCGGAGAACGGACTGGAATCTTCCGAATATACCATCGCCGACTATCTGAAGCAAAACAATTATGCCACTGGGATTATCGGCAAATGGCATTTAGGTTGCCGTCCCGAACATCTGCCCCTCCGACATGGGTTCACGGAGTTCTTCGGTCTCCCCTACTCCAATGACATGTGGCCTTTCCACCCGAAACCGGACCATGATTACCCGGCGCTTCCTTTATATGACGGCGAAAAGGTAGTGGAATATAATCCCACCGTAAACCAAATGACCACTCGTCTGACCGAGCGTGCCATGCAGTTTATTGAGACACATAAAGACGAACCGTTCTTCCTCTATCTGCCCTATACACAACCCCACGTTCCACTGGGCGTATCGGACAAGTTCAAAGGTAAATCCGGCGAAGGATTGTATGCGGACGTCATTATGGAGATAGACTGGTCGGTAGGACAAATCATGGAAACCCTGAAACGCACCGGACTGGATGAAAACACACTGGTACTGTTCACTTCGGACAACGGCCCCTGGCTGAGCTATGGAGATCACGGCGGATCCAACGGCGGACTGCGCGAAGGAAAAGGAACTACTTTTGAAGGCGGTCAACGGGTGCCTTTCATCGCCCGCATGCCCAAACAAATCCCGGCAGGAAGTGTGTCGGATGAGTTCTTGTCCGCTATCGACCTCGCCCCCACCTTGATAGAACTGACCGGCTCGCAAATGCCCCGAATGAACAAGTTCGACGGAGAGAACGTATGGCAGACCTTGACGGGAAAACCACAGGCACACCAACCTTTCTACTTTGTATATGATGGAACGGTAGAGGCCGTGCGCGACGGAAAATGGAAATGCGTCACCCCCCACGAATACCGCACCGTGACCACTCCGGGCAAAGACGGACACCCCGGCATACAGCTCAACAAAGGTGGAAAGATAGAACTGGCACTCTTCGACATGGAGAAAGACCCGCAAGAAACCAATAACTTGGCGAAGCAGCACCCGGAAGTCACCACCAAACTGGAGGCCATGATAAAAGAGTTCCAGAAGCAAATGGCAGACGAATTAAAGACACAACCCTAAGACATGAAGAAGATATATAAGACAAGTTTTCCAAGAATCATCCATGCCTGCATTGCAAGAATCATCCATGCCAACATCGCATTCTTGCTGATATGCTGTTGCACAGAAACAAAAGCGCAGAACCTACCCCTAAAAAAGCTGAATGTTCCCGAATGGAGCCGGAAAGCATTATCGGTAGCTGCCCAACAATCGGAGCAAATGTTTGAAGTCGTGAAGTCCACCTCCCGACTCCCCCGTTCCATCCAAAACGGAATGGTAGCAACAACGGACTGGACAGCCGGATTCTTCCCGGGAACCCTCTGGTATCTATATGCCTATACAAACGACAGCATCTGGAAGACCCGTGCGGCACACGCCACCGAACTGATGGAACCGGAACAGTTCAATGCCTTTGACCACGACGTTGGTTTCAAGATGTATTGCAGCTACGGCAATGGTTGGCTACTGACGCAGAAAAAGGAATACCGGCAAATCATCTTCCGCTCCGCCAAGACCCTAAGTTCCCGCTACTCCTACAAAACCGGGCTCATCATGTCGTGGGAACCGGACGAAAGCCGCGACTGGCAGTTTCCGGTTATTATCGACAATATGATGAACCTGGAACTGATGATGGAAGCGTACAAATTGTCCGGTGATACCACCTTGAAGCATATCGCCATTTCGCATGCGGACAAGACCATGAAGTACCAGTATCGCGACAATCTTTCGTGCCCGCATGTAGTGGACTACGAAGCGGAAACGGGTAAACTCCGCAAGTTCGACTGGAACAACGGTTCGGACGACACGAAAATATCTACCTGGTCGCGCGGACAGTCCTGGGGATTGTACGGCTTCACCATGATGTATCGGGAGACAGGCGACCGGAAATACCTGAGACATGCGGAACGAATCGCTGACTTCCTGCTGGATCATCCCAATATGCCCACCGACCTGATCCCCTATTGGGACTACTCATCGCCCCACCGTTCGAAGATGCGGGATACCTCAGCCGCCGCTTTGATGGCTTCGGCTTTGATGGAACTCAGCACCTACTCCACTCAAGGAAAGAAGTACTTCGATGCCGGAGAGAAACAGTTGAAAAGCCTCTCCTCACCGGAGTATCTGGCTGATCCGGGCACACATCAATTCTTCATCCTGAAGCATGCAACCGGCAACTTCCTGCGCAATAGCGAACTGGATGGAGCGCTCTCGTATGCCGACTATTATTATATGGAAGGATTGTTGCGTTATCTGAAGTTAATCAACAAACAAACGCTATATGGTTCCCTATAAATCCGGTAGAATAATCAATTGCTACATATAGGATTATAAAAAAAGACTTCATTTCTGCCATTAACATTGGTAGAAATGAAGTCTTTTATATATCTTTACCTAACATTTATATTATATCAGCCATGGCAAAGCAAATCTTACTTCTAATACTATCCGGAATATTCTCATGTTCCCTCTTCTCACAAATAACGGAACCCATCAGTTTTGTCCATATCGGACTGGACGAAGGGTTGTCACAAAGTACCGTATTTGATATTGCGCAAGATAAGCACGGCTGCATGTGGTTTGCCACCTATGATGGTCTGAATAAGTATGACGGTTACAATTTCACAGTCTACCAACACAACGAGAAAATACCGAATAGCATTGCCAGTGACATTATCCGCACGATCAAGATCGACAGCCAAAACAGAATGTGGGTGGGCACCTCCGAAGGACTTTCGCTTTATGACAACAACAAGGATGTGTTCCTGAATTTTGAGCACAAAAAAGACGGAAAGAATATGTTGGTGAGTAAGATCATTGAGGTGAACAAGAGACTGCTGCTTGTTATGATTGACAATGAGCTACTGGCTTTTGACGTCGAAGCGGGAAAATTCACCAAAGACTGCCCGCTAACTCCCGATTTGTTTACGTTAGTACCTACTACCCTCTACCGGAAAGGGGATAATATCTATATAGGAAGTTTTCAAGGCTTATTCTTATACTCCATCTCCCAAAACACTTTCAGAGCTATTGCCCCCGAAATACTGAAAAACAAAAATATACTTCCCATTTTACAACAATCATCCACCCGACTGTGGGTGGGAACTGAAGGATACGGCTTATTCCTTATAAATCCTCAGAACGGAGAGATCTTAAGCAATTACACCGCCAATACAGACAAAAACAAATTTTATATCAGTTCCAACTACATACGTTCCCTTGCCGTAGACGATCAAGACCGACTTTGGATAGGTACCATCAACTCTCTCAACATCTACAATAAAGCAAACGACTCCTTCACAACGTATGAAAGTAATCTTTTGAAAGAAGGCAGCCTTTCACAAACGTCCATCCGAAGCATATTTATGGACACACAAGGAGGGACGTGGGTAGGCACATTCTTCGGCGGGCTGAATTATTATCATCCACTAAAGAACCGGTTCAGGAATATCCGGTCCGTAGCCAATAAAAATTCATTGAACGACAATGTAATAGGATGCATCGTGGAAGATGCCCGAAAAAACTTATGGATAGGAACGAACAGCGGTGGAGTGAATCATTATGACACAAAAGCCCATACTTTCAAGCATTATACAAAGAAAGACGGATTAGGTTCCAATGACATAAAAACCATATATGTAGATGAAGAACGGAACCTGGTTTATATTGGCATGCATGCCGGAGGGCTTAGCATACTGAACCGCAACTCCGGGCGCATTGAAACATTTAAGAATATCCATACCCCGACCGTTGCTTCCCAAAGTACTTATGCTATCATACCTATCGGCAACGGTGAGTATTGGTTAGGAACGCTTGGAGGACTTGTCCGCTTCAATCCACAACAGAAAACATTTACACCTCTGACTGCTGAAAAGGACGGAACACCATTTAAGAGTACCAAAATCACCATGATATTCAGGGACAGCAAAAAGCGTCTGTGGTTCGGAACCGAAGAAGGAATAACTATCTATAAACAGGAAGCATCCGACTTGCAGAGGATTCAGTTACTACCTGCCGAATCTACTGTAACCCGGAAATTCATTAATTGCATTTATGAATCCCGCAACGGCATCTTCTACATAGGGACACGAAGCGGAATATATCGTTTCAATGAAGAGTCTGGAGAGATAAAACAATATACCACTGCGGAAGGGCTTCCTAACAATGTAACTTATAGCATATTGGAAGATTCTTTGGAAAGACTATGGATCAGTACGGACCAAGGATTGAGTTGCTATCAACCCAAAATGGAGAATTTCCGCAACTATGCCAGTATAGACGGATTGCAGAGCAACCAATTTACTCAAGCCCATCACTTGGCAAGCGATGGGAAAATGTACTTTGGAGGCATCAATGGCATCACTACTTTTCGCCCCGAACTACTGACTGAAAACCCCTATACCCCGCCGGTAGTGATTACGCAGCTATCTATTTTCAATAAACCCGTCCGCCCCAATGATGAAAGCAACATATTGGAAAAAGACATCAGTGAAACCCGGAGCATCACCCTGACCGCAGAACAATCCATGTTTTCCATCAGATTTGTAGTCTCCAACTATATAGCGGGTAACCACAACTCTTTTGCCTATATGCTGGAAGGATATGACAAAGAGTGGTACCATACCGAAGGGTTCCGCACCCCCTCATACGCCAATCTGCCACACGGCACTTATCGTTTCCTCGTGAAAGCTGCCAATAATGACGGCAAATGGAATAATACGCCTACTGAATTAGAGATTATCATACTCCCCGTCTGGTATAAGACTTGGTGGGCTTTCCTATTATTCGCTGCCGCTTTCATTTCAATTACAGCCTTCATTATCCGTTACTTCTGGATTCGTAAAAGCATGGAAGCGCAGATACAGCTGGAACGGGTAGACAAAGAGCGGCAAAAAGAGACCAATGAAATGAAATTGCGTTTCTTCATCAATATTTCTCATGAATTACGCACTCCGCTGACATTAATCCTCGCTCCCCTGCAAGAATTGCTTGAGAAGATAAACGACCGTTGGGCACAACAACAATTAGAACATATACAGCGGAACACAAACCGGCTGCTGCATTTGGTCAATCAACTCATGGATTACAGAAGAGCGGAATTAGGAGTGTTCAACCTGAAAGTGAGATACAATCCGATTCATCAAGTCATCGCAAAGAGCTTCCTCTTCTATGAGAAACTGGCACAACGCAAAAAGATAACTTATAACCTTTATTCGGAAGTAGAGAACAAGTCAATACTTTGCGACCCGAACTATCTGGAACTGATTGTGAATAACCTGTTGTCCAATGCCTTCAAATATACCCAAGAAGAGCAAAGCATCACCGTGACGATAAAAGAAGAAGGAGACAACCTGGTATTGCAGGTAAAAGATACCGGTACGGGTATTCCCAAAGAGCAACAGGGAAAAATTTTCGAACGTTTCTATCAGGTAGGTCACGAACACTTAGGCAGTGGCATCGGACTTTCATTAGTACACCGGTTGGTGGACTTGCATCATGGGAACATCACCTTAGAGAGTCAGGAGGGAGCAGGCAGCACTTTTTCTATCTACTTGCCGACCACCGAAGAGAGCTACCGCCCTGACGAAAAAGCCAATACAGCCGAAGAAGAGAACCAGAAAGCAGCCTATACCACCAATGAACAGCAGATGTATATTGTTGATGCAGAGCCGGAAACAGAAACAGATAAAACCCCGGATGAAGCAGACTCCAAGAAAGAGACCATCCTGATTGTGGAAGACAATGTAGAGATACAGCAATATCTGAATGATTCACTGCAAAACAACTATCATATACTGAAAGCCGGAAATGGCGAAGAAGCTTTAGAACAGATAAAGGAGCAGAGTGTTGATCTGATCCTGACTGATGTCATGATGCCCATAATGGACGGTCTGCAACTCTGCAAACGGGTGAAAAGCAATCTTCATTTTTGCCACATTCCCATCATTGTCCTCTCTGCCAAAGCTGATCTAAGAGAACAACTAGAGGGATTAGAGGTCGGTGCGGACGATTACATTCCCAAACCATTCTCCTTATCCTTGCTTACAATGAAAATCAAGAATCTGTTCCGTACGCGCCATCACATCCTTCAACACTATTCCAATTCTTTGGAAATCGAGCCGGAAAAGATTGCTCTGAATCCCTTGGACGAGGGGCTACTGAAGAAAGCGGTAGAGATAGTGGAAAAGCATCTCGACGACATAAATTTCTCTACAGAAATATTTGCCGGTGAGATGTGCATGAGCCGGTCCAACCTGCATCTGAAAATGAAAGCATTGACCGGGGAATCGGCGAATGAATTTATTCGTAAGATACGCTACAACCATGCGTGCAAACTGTTGGATGAGAAACGCTATACGATAGCAGAAATCAGCACAATGGTAGGGTTTAACTCCCCTTCCTATTTTGCTACCAGTTTCAAGAAATACTTCGGTTACATGCCATCGGAATATACAAAAAACAAAGGTACTCAACAGAATTAAAAATCAATTCAACATTTCCGGAATGCGGATATACTGTATCACCTTAACTTTGCTCCAAATTATAATACACAAAGTTATGGTACACAAATCTATTCTCGGAACAATCTCAGGAAGCATTTTCCTATCCTTATCTTTTACGCTCCATGCACAAGAACCAATAACCTTGAAGCAATGGTTTGCAGAAGATCATTCCGGTAATATGCACATCAGCGTATCAGGAGATACACTGGATATCACAGCCCCTAAAGGTTTTACACTGTGGTACAAAAATCGTCTGTCCGGAGAGTATGAAATCAGCTACTCTGCCTGTTTCGTCATGCAAGGAGGAAAGCACGACCGTCTGAGCGACCTGAACTGCTTCTGGGGTGCCAACGATCCGGATCATCCAGACGATTTGTTCGCCCGCAGTCAATACAGAAACGGATTCTTCCCCAATTACAAAACTCTAAAACTCTTCTACGTAGGTTACGGAGGCAATCACAATTCCACCACCCGCTTTCGCCGATATTTAGGAGGAGGTCCCGACCTGAAAGACTCGCTGGCAAGACCCGTCATAAAGGAATACACCGACAAACAACACCTACTTTCTCCTGACCGTTGGTACCACATCCGCATACAAGTGAAGAAAAACATTACCTATTTCTTTGTCAATGATGAAATGCTCTTCAGCCATCCTCTGAAAGGGAATGAAGGTGATGGCCATTTCGGTTTACGATTATTGAAAAATCATGTGCTATTCGCAGGATTCAGGGTCAAAAGGACAAAATGAAAATGAAGTTCAACAAAAACCAAATCATTACACGCTTTTCCTAAGCTTCTTTCAACATAATAAAAATAGCTTAATAACTCGGTTTACTACTTTTGTAGGAAACAAATTCTAATAGTTATTAACCTATTATTAATATTATGATCAAGATTAAAATGAAAGACAAAATCAAGCGAATGTTATTACTTTCGTTGTTTACAAGTGTATGCTGCTTTTCAGGGTATGCCAAAGACAAGAAAGATTCTTCACTTTCCATTAATGAAAAGAATTCCATCACAAGCCTCTCGCAATACAAGAAAATTTCCGGTATTGTAAAAGATGCAACGGGAGAACCCATTATCGGTGCCAATGTAAGTGTCAAAGGAGCTACCACCGGAACCATTACAGATATTGACGGTAGATTTACAATCGATGTTCCCGAAAACGGAACTCTCGTTATTTCTTTCATAGGATATGTTACTCTTAATGTAGAATTGAAAGGAAAAAGTCAACTTGATATTGTTTTGAAAGAAGATGCCATGATGCTGGATGAAGTAGTAGCCATCGGCTATGCAACAGTAAAACGCAAGGATTTGACTGGCTCCATAGCTTCCGTCAAAAGCGAAGAATTGCTGAAAATACCAACTTCAGATATAACTCAGGCATTGGCAGGACGCATGGCAGGCGTACAAGTATCGCAAAGTGAAGGTGCTCCCGGAGCATCTATCTCTATCCGCGTACGTGGAGGTATTTCTATCACCCAAAGCAACGAACCGCTATATGTCATCGACGGTTTCCCCACCGAAGACGGCATGTCAACCTTGGATCCCGCGGAAATAGAGACTATCGACATATTGAAAGATGCTTCGGCTACCGCTATTTATGGAGCACGGGGTGCTAATGGCGTAGTGGTAATTACTACCAAAAACGGAGCCAAGAATAAAGGGAAAGCAACTATTACATTTGACAGTTACGTAGGTGTAAGGAAATTAGCCAACCAACTGGATGTACTGAACCCTTATGAATACGTATTGGCTGATTATGAAAGAACTGTGAGCGCATCTGATTCAGAAGAGGGAATAGCCAAATGGCAAAAACGTTATGGAGACTTCAAAGATATCCGGGCTAACTATGGAAGCCGCAAAGGTATCAACTGGCAAGAAGAAGTTTTGGGACGCACCACTGTTGCACAAAACTATCGTGTCGGTATAAACGGAGGTGGTGAAAAAACACAGTATAACATGGCTTACAGTTACTTCAAGGACGAAGGTGCCATGATGTATAGTGGAAACCATAAGCACAATATATCTCTTAGTGTAAATAGCGAAATCAGCAAACGTTTATCTGTAACCGGACGTATCAGTTTTGACCAACTAAATATTTATGGAGTGGGCACTTCAGGAAATGGAACCGGAGAGGATGGGTCCAATACAGAAGCCCGTTTCAACAAGATGACGCACATCATACAGTATCGTCCCACTATTGGCATAGAAGGTAATGACTATGATTTACTGTCGGGTGAAGACCCTTTGTTGGCTGACGAAAGTGGAAATGTGATGCAAAACCCGCTTATTTCTGCCAGAGAGGAAGAAAACAACAAGGAATACCGCACTTTTCAGGCCAACGGTAGCTTAACATTCAATATCATAGATGGGTTGACCTTCCGCAATACTACCGGTATGCGCTACCAGACATTCCGACATGAAATGTTCTACGGCGACGAATCAATAATTGGCAAACGTTCTAGCATAAACGGTTCTATTATGAACAAAGAAACCGGAAGTTTCCAAACTTCTAATGTCTTGACTTATGCTAAAGATTTCAATCGTCATAGCTTTACCGCCATGATAGGACAAGAATTTGTGAACCGTTGGGATCGATATTTCAAAGCATCAGCCAGTAATTTCCCTAACGATGAAATCGGATTGGGTGATTTATCATTAGGTATTGCCGGAATTCCGGAATCAAGTGAGAACTACGATGATAAATTAATTTCTTTCTTCGGACGTATCAACTATGACTTTGCCGACAAATATATATTTACGGCTTCACTTCGGGCTGATGGTTCGTCCAAGTTTGGAAAGAACAATAAGTGGGGGTATTTTCCTGCCGTATCAGCTGCCTGGCGCTTGGGGGAAGAAGAATTCATCAAGAATCTCAATCTTTTTTCTGATTTGAAGTTCAGAATAGGTTATGGTTTGGCAGGTAATAATCGTATCGGAAGCTATAATAGTTTAGCCATTTTAAGTTCTATTTCCGCTATTATGGGAGATGGCACTGTAGCAGGATATGCACCCAGTCAGATACCAAATCCCGATTTAAAGTGGGAAGCTAATAAAACATTCAACTTAGGTATGGACTTTGGGTTCCTGAATCAAAGGTTAACCATTTCTCCTGAATTCTATGTCAATAAAAGCAGTAACTTATTATTGAACGCCATATTGCCCTACTCCTCCGGTTATCAAAGCATGGTTATTAATGCTGGTGAAACCAAAAACATGGGACTTGACTTAACAATCAATTCCGTGAACATCGCTACTAAAGATTTCAACTGGAATACTACTCTGACACTATCGCACAATAAAAATACAGTTGAAGCCTTAACAGGTGAAGCAGTGCAGTTGTATGAAGCTAAATTCGGTTTTAACTTAAACACTCATAAGTTAGCTGTCGGAGAACCTTTAGGACAATTTTACGGCTACCAAACAGAAGGTTTGTATCAAGTAAGCGATTTCAATTACGATGCTGATAAACAGGCTTACACTCTTAAAGATGGTATTCCTTATCATGGTGACCGTAATTCGGTCCGACCGGGTATGTGGAAATTCAAGAATCTGACCGATGACGAAATCATTGATGAAAATGACAAGACTGTTATCGGCGATGTTAATCCAGACTTTTATGGTGGCTTGAATAACACTTTCACATGGAAGAATTTTGATTTAAGCGTATTCTTGACATTCAGCTATGGAAATGAGGTGCTGAACGCCACTAAGCTCATCAACTCTAAAATCGGCAACAAAAACTATAACGCATTAAATGTCATGAATAGTTCGAACCGCTGGATGACTATCGGCGCAAACGGACAAGTCGTAACAGATCCTACTGAATTGACCGCTCTTAATGCAGGTAAAACCTTACCTGCCTACTACGATGCAGAGGGTGGTGATAATTACATTCACTCATGGGGCGTAGAAGATGCTTCATTCTTGAAATTAAGTAATATCACCATCGGATATACTTTCCCCAAAAGCACAATCCGCAAAATAGGATTAAGTAACTTACGTTTGTATGCAACAGGCAACAACTTAGCCACATGGACTAAATATACAGGGTTTGATCCTGAAGTTTCTACTATGTCGAGCAGCCTGACACCAGGTGTGGATTCGGGAGCATATCCTCGCAGCCGTTCTTTTATATTCGGAATTAATGTCGCATTTTAATCTTAAAAAACAGAACAATGAAAAAGCATCATTTTACATACGTAGTCTTAACCATATTATTATCAAGTCTTGTCTCATGTGAAGACATGCTGACCGAAGATCCGGACTCTTTTTATAAGAAAGAACAATACTTCACTTCCGAATCCAAAGCAGAAATGAGTATATATAGCATCTATGAGTCTATTGCAAGTAAATCTCATTATGGAGGCAATGAAATGGCTCCTCCCGCATCGGATGATACCTATTATATTAATGGAGTGGCTTCAGATAACACACGCCGGGATATTGCACATTATAATCTGACTTCAGCCAACACATGGATTCAAGAGATATGGATGTATAAATATCAAGGGATTGACCGTGCAAACTATGCTATTGATGGCATCCAGAACATGAACGGATACTCCGAAAACAAGAATTTACAAAGATTAGTAGCAGAAGCACGTTTCTTACGTGCATTCCTATCTTTCGATTTAATCAAATATTGGGGAGATGTCCCTTTCAAGACTACATATTCTGCTGATTATGAATCTGCATTCGGAGGACGCATCAATCGTGAAACAATCTATGATGAGATTATCAAAGACTTGAATTTTGCTAAAGAGACATTGGATTGGGCCAATGCGGAAACATCGCCCGAAAGAGCGACTCAAGGAGCGGCTAGGGCATTATTGATGCGGGTATATTTGCAACGGGCAGGCTACAGTCTGCAACAAGACGGCACGCTCACTCGCCCGGATGATGCAAAGAGAAATGAATATTTCAAGGCAGTAATTGAAGAATGGAAGATTTTCAAGGCACATGGCTATCACGATTTCTATAGCGGAGGTTATACAGAACTGTTTAAAAGCTTTTCCGGTCAAATCTTGAACTCTCAGGAAAGTCTTTTGGAAGTAGCTCTCCATCATGTATCCGGAAGTCTGCAAGGCAATGGTCTTTGGGGGACTTACAATGGACCTGAAGTTGACGCGCCAGGCATCCTGCCTACAGAAGCCGATAAATTCATGGGACGTGCCAATGCATTTTTCAGAGTTGTGCCGGAGTGGAAAGACTTCTTCGAGGAAAATGACACACGACGTGATGTAATGGTCTGTATTTATATGTACAAATGGGACGCCAAAGACTATAAACACAAAAAAGTCGAGAACAAGTCAAACAAATGGTATCCCGGGAAATGGCGCCGTGAATGGATGCCAATCGGGTTCTCCAATCCTAATAGTACTAACGTAAACTACTGCGTACTACGTTATGCCGATGTAGTTCTGATGGCTGCCGAAGCGTACAACGAAACCGGTGACACTCCTCAAGCATGGATTCTTCTGAATAGCGTGCGTACCCGCTCGGGAGCAACCCCGATAACCAATGCCAATTATAAAGAACTGCTCAAAGCCCCTAAAGTATATGACCTTCCATTTATTCAGGATGGAGACGATCAAGGCAAATTCCGTACGGCACTTTACTGGGAGCGTGGTTTCGAATTAGCATTCGAGGGACAACGGAAATACGACCTCATCCGTTGGGGAATACTGAAAGAAGCCTTAGAGGCATTTGGAAGCAAAAGCGTCCTGAACAAGCCGATAAGCAAAAGCGATGCTTATCCGGCATATAAGAACTTTACATCCGGTAAGCATGAACTGTTTCCCATACCTCTCAAAGAGATGCAGAGTAACCCTAAATTAGAAGGGAAGAATAATCCCGGTTATTAATATTTCCGGAACAAGTGGGATATTCGTTTTCGACGGATATCTCACTTTATTTCAAGAAGCTTATATTCCCAATCAAATACTATGAATAAAAGAATAGACCAAACAATATGCCTCACTGTGATATCCGTCTTTCTATCGTTACAGTCGCTATCAGGACAAAGTATCAAAAGCCAGCAACTTTTTGAAGGCTTTCATCAGTTTGCCCAATCCTTCAAAGTCAATGACAAGAGCATTGAAGACGGGGATGGAATAAACCTACTTGACATGAACTGCATCCGACAAAAAGGAAACCGAGAGTTCCCCTACCCGACAAAGGGGCATCGTCTGATAACCAATCCGCCTATATTTACCTGGCCGATGGCAGACTATGAGTACCCTACCTCCTTTCCGGCTAAAGAATCGGATAAGAAATTGAATGACTTTCTGCGTTATGATATTCAGATAGGACGCACAAAAGATTTCTCTGATAAAGAGTCATTTGTACGCACGGAGTTGAGGCTGGCTTTTTACAATCACCATAAAGCATTCAAACCGGGAACCTGGTACTGGCGATATCGTATATCTGGGAAAGAGTGGTCAGAAACATGGGAAATGAATATTCCCGAAAGTGCTCCTTTATTTGAATCTCCTAACGCTGATGAAGCCTACCGTATGCTGCCTGAACAGCATCCCCGTATCTTTAAAAACATAGACCATCGGCAACCTTTCACTACCGACCGAGAGGTCTTGATAAAAATACTAAAAAACAAAGCTAATGCCGTGCTCGGCAAAGAGACCGGACAGTACAAGGTGAAAGCTGAAGCCATACCTGCCACAGCAACTCAAGCCGAGAAAACACAAATCATGCGATTCCGCCTGAGATATGAAGTAGAAGCGATATGTAGTGACATCAGCAACCTACTAAATGCTTATCAGATTACAGAGGAAGAAAAGTATCTGGATAAGGCTATCATCTTGTCCGAGCATATCGCCTCCAAAGATCCGGCGGGAATGTACAAGATATCAGACTTTACCGGAGCAAGATCGATGTCAACACTGGCAATGGCTTATGACATGGTTTACAATCACCTGAGTGAAGTGCAGAAGAAAAGATATGAACATTTTATTCGCACAATAGCATCACTCGTCATAGACCACATCATGCAAGAGAATATCGGTTCCGCCGATGGCATTCTGTGCGCCCACTTCTTCCAACATACCTTTTATGATGTGTTCTATTCAAGCATTGTCATGAAGAATCATATACCGGAAGCGGATATCTGGTTTAAAATGCTCTATGACAGTTGGCTGTCACGATCACCGGGAGGCGGTTTCCTTGCCGACGGAGTATGGCCTAATGGCAATATGGGATATATACACGTAAACATGGAATCAATGGTGCACAACTACTTGTTGTACCGGGATTTGTTCCAAGTAAACTTGTTTGCGCATCCCTGGTACTCCAACTGTGCCAATGCACTGGCTTATACTATACCCATCCACTCCGCCGGTGATGGATTTGGAGACGGAAGTGAGGAGGTGCACAGCCTGAATGTACTCCGCCCCGACTTTGCATATATTCTGGGACAAGAACTGAATAACCCGTTTGCCATCCATTACGCCTACCGGACTTCCAAGCAATCATTGGGTCAACCGTATATCTTTAACAAGTCGAACTTCGCTTCATACCGTCTCCAGCATCAACCTCGTGAAGTTAAACCGATGGAGATGAAAGATATTCCGCAGTCTGTTGTATTTCCTCAAACCGGCATTGTGGTAATGAATACTGATGTGCTGAACACTCAGAAAAACCTGTTTGTGTCTTTCCGCAGTTCGCCTTTCGGCGTCGGTTCGCATGGTTTGGCGGAACAGAACAGTTTCAACGTTTCCTACAAAGGCAAACCCGTATTCTATCCCACCGGCTACCGAATTACTACACAAGACAAGCATTATCTGCTGGCACAGAAGCACAGCCGTACTAGAAATACGATCACTGTAGACGGGAAGACACAAGCCTACTCACACAGTGCATACGGTTGGATTGCCCGCTACCTGAACGGAAAAGACATCACCTATGTTCTGGGAGATGCATCAAAGGCGTATGTGAAATTTGACAAAAGTGCCATCAACTGGATTACAGTGCTGAAGAACGCCCAAGTATATAAGCCGGAACATGGTTTTATTCTGAATGACAACGATGATCCTAAAGTCAAGAAATTCCGCCGTCATCTGGCCATGCTCCGCCCAAACATACTTGTAGTATATGACGAACTGGAAGCGGAAAAGGAAGTAACCTGGACTTTCCAGCTCAATGGGTTGCAACGCTCCCACATGAAAGTAAATGCGGCGGATAATTCTCTGATAGCCGATACAGATAATTGCGACGCACTCGCCAAGATATTCGGCAGTTCTCCTTTGTCTGTTTCATTGGCTGATACCTCTTATATAAAACCTTTCGATTGGCTCAATCCGCAACGAGGAAGACCGGCAAAGGTATTTGAGAAGCAGCAGTTCCACAGTAAGTTTGAGAACGCACAGAAATCTAAAGAAATGAGATTTATGGCTATTATTCAGATTGATAAATCAAACTCAATGTCCTTTGTCGAAGTGGAACCTGATTCCAATAATGTAATTGTTATTGGCAACTACCGCATCAAAGCTCAGCTTGATACGGATAAAGAAGCCCGATTGGAAATAGAGAATAAAACTACTGGAGAATATCTGCTTTATGGTCCTACAGAGCAGTCGATAAAAACGGATAACAGGAAGTTTTCGCACAGCACTCTACTATTCGACAAGATTAACGGCTTGCAAGAATCTATTGATCACTATCCGCTAATGGTTCCAGCTATTTCTGCAACAATGCCATAAGCGGACATAACCAATTACACCTTCCTGCTGATCAAGGAAATGAATAACAATCTATAACAAAATCAGCTATTATACAAATACAAACATTTTTTCATTGAAAATAAACACACTCTGCACAAAATTGCAAACCTATTCAACAATATATAAACTAAATTCAGTAGCTCTGAGCTACTTTTGCATCAGGCGGAACAATAAAGTAGAAACTTAATTTTAATGGATACAATGAGAAAACTATTATCCTTGTTAACCGGTATCATTCTATCACTCATAACAAACGCACAAGGGAATTTTATTCCCGAGAAGCAAACTAAAGCGCTAATCTAAAAATTGAATAGAAGAAACCAACTAATTTAGAAAATAATATGGAAAAACACATGAAGACATTTTTAGTAGCTATGCTGACTTTGTTCAGTATCGGGATGTACGCCCAAGAAAAGATTAAAATCACGGGAATCGTGAAAGATACAAACGGTGAAACCGTAATCGGCGCCAACGTTTCCGTCAAAGGAACCACCATTGGTGCAATCACTAACATAGATGGAGCATTCACCATAGAGGTACCAAGTGACGGCAAATTAGTCATCTCGTATATCGGTTATGTAAAACAGGAAATCGGTATTCAAGGGAAACAAAACTTCACCATAACCTTGAAAGAAGATTCTGAAATGCTGTCCGAAGTGGTAGTAACCGCTTTAGGTATAAAACGCGAAAAGAAAGCATTGGGCTATGCCATGCAGGAAGTGAAAACAGAGTCATTCTCCGAAAACCGTTCAACAAGCGTCTCTAACCTGCTGCAAGGGAAAATAGCAGGTGTACAGATTTCTCAATCGGCAGGTGGTGTCAGCGGTTCAACCCGTGTCGTCCTGCGTGGACTTAACTCTTTGAGTGGAAACAATTCTCCGCTTTGGGTCGTGGACGGATTGCCTATTCTGGACAACAAAAACGGAGATTATGCATCAGGAGCATCCGATCTTAATCCGGATGACATTGAAAGCATCTCTGTGCTGAAAGGTGCTAATGCAGCCGCTTTATATGGTTCGAGAGCACAAAGCGGTGCCATCTTGATCACCACAAAAAAAGGTAAAGCCGGATCGTTTCAAGTAGAATATAACGGATATGTTTCTATGACGAAAGCCTATAATTCTTATGAATTCCAAGACACGTA
Organism: Bacteroides sp.; assembly: GCF_030151085.1. Taxonomy (GTDB): domain Bacteria; phylum Bacteroidota; class Bacteroidia; order Bacteroidales; family Bacteroidaceae; genus Bacteroides. Next base: position 143,508 of record NZ_JASLER010000056.1, read on the forward strand.
CGGACAAGGTAGTAACGGAGCTTATTCTATGGAAGCCAGACAATCTTGGGGACCTAAAATGGAAGGTCAAACCATCCAAAACTGGCGTAATGTACTGTATGGAGACAAAGCATATCAAGATTACGCCATGCTCCCTCAAACAGACCAAGTGGATGATTTCTTCCGTACAGCTTTGAACTATGTCAATTCAGTAAGCGTAAGCGGTGGCGGTGAAAAACTAAATGCACGTTTCTCCTTTACAGACAGCCGTAATGAAGGCATATTACCGAACGAATCACTCAACAAGCAAAATTATAACCTAAATGTTGAATTCAAAAGTAAATATTTAACCGTAGGAGGCAAAGTGACTTACTTCAGAGAAAAGGCTAAAAATAAGCCGGCATGGAATCAAGGTCCTTGGCAGCAAATCATCCAGATTCCAAGAAGCATTCGCTTTGCCGATTTACGAAACCCCATGGGACAAGAGGGATACACCGTAAACTGGTCGGGGGATAGTGAAAGCGTTTTAAACCCCTATCAGTTTTTATTGGACGGAAACGGAAATGAATTAAATCGTAATCGTCTCTTGGGAATGCTGACTCTGACCGGACACATCACCGACTACTTAAAATTGACCGGAAGAATAGGACTTGACCGCCTTTCTGATGATTTGGAAGAGTATTCTACTTACCACAATAAAGCAACGACACCGCGCAACTTGATAAGGATCACCAATTCTACAAGAGAGGAGCTAAATGCGGATTTAATGTTGAACTTCGACAAAAGATTCAAAGATTTCTCGGTAACCGCCAACTTAGGAATCGCTGCACGCTATAATAAATTCAAATCCTTGAAAGCGGAAAGTGGAGCAGCCATCATACCCGGCTTTACCGCTTTAGGTAACGGTACCAGCAAGCTTGCCACTCAAGATAAAAATTCAAGCCGTGTCAACTCTGTTTTAGGAAATGCAACTTTAGGGTATAAGGGATATGCTTTCTTGGATGTTTCTGCCCGAAATGACTGGTCATCTACATTGCCACCCTCCAACTGGTCTTATTTTTACCCATCGGTAAGTTTAAGCGGTATATTATCAGATATTCTAAAAATGCCGCGCGAGTACTTCTTGAAGATACGCGGTTCGTGGGCACAAGTGGGTAATGACACGACTCCCTATTCACTTTATAATGTATATACATTGGGTAACATTCAAGGAATACATACGGTAGGACAAACTTCCAACACCTACCCTTTAGCTGACTTGAAACCTGAAAAGACTACTTCCTGGGAAGTAGGATTCGACTACCGCATGTTCAATAACCGATTAGGATTTGACTTTACTTATTACAGATCGACCACTGTTGATCAGATTTTATCTATCACGATCCCAGGATCTTCCGGTTATACGTATAAGAAAATTAATTCCGGCAAGATGGAAAGCAAAGGTGTGGAACTTATGATAAGCGGAACTCCTGTACAAACCAAAGACTGGCGTTGGGATGTAAATTTGAATTGGGGCACGAATTCTACCCGCAACATTGAATTGAACGAGAAAATTAAACGTTATACTTTCACCAGTACCAATTCCATCCGGATAGGAAGTGTCGTCATAGATGAAGGGGGCAAGTTCGGTGACATCGTAGCCACTGCTTACCAAAAGAATGAGGATGGCAGAATATTGGTGAATGAAAAAGGATTACCCCTTATCAACACAAAATCCAGCCAGGTAATCGGCAATATGATGCCGGATTGGACAGGTTCTTTCAGTACGACACTCAGTTATAAGAATATCGTATTCAACGCTTTGGTGGATGTAAGATGGGGAGGCGAATTCCTCTCTCTGACCGACGCACTTGCTTGCGGAGCCGGAACATCCGCACGTACCATGAAAGGTCGTGACGGAATGGTAGTGAATGGCATTGTAAAATCAACCGGTGAGGAAAATAGCAAAGAAATTACGGCACAGCAATTCTATTCTACCATATCGGGTCAATACCCGGTAGGTGAGGAATTCTTACACGATGCAAGCTACGTGAAGCTACGCGAGTTATCAATAGGCTACACCTTGCCCGATTTATGGTTCAAACAGACTCCTATCAGCAAAGTAAAGGTAGCCATTGTAGGACGGGACTTGTTCAATATCTATAAAGCAGCACCCGTAAATGCAGAATTTGCCCAAAACAGTCAGGATGTTTACCAAGCTTATGAGCTTGCAGCACTCCCTTCAACAAGAACAATCGGTTTCTCTCTTAATGTTAAATTTTAAATATGATTACTATGAAATTGAATAAGGCACTTATAATAGTTACATCTGTATGTATGTTCAGTTGTACAAACGGATTTGAAAACCTGAACAAAGATCCGCTGGCAGTAAACGAAGTATCACCACAGCTTGTATTGCCCTATATGCAACATGAAGGATTCCAATTAGACATCGGTGAATACCAAATGTCATCACTCTTATATTCCTCTCTATATTGTCAATACATTGCCAATACTACCCCCAGTTTCAATTCAGGCAATTATGTATTCAACAATAAATGGGCGGAACGCGGTTATTGGACTCCTTATTATCAAGCTCAATTGAAAAATCTCCGTGAAGTGGAGCAAACATTGGGAAAGCATCCTGAATACAATGACATGTACCAGATTATGCGTATAGTGACAGCCATGGGCAGCATGCGCATCACAGATATTTTTGGAGATGTACCTTACTTCGAAGCCGGGAAAGGTGAAACTCAAACTCCTTACGACAGCCAAAAAGAGATTTATTACGATATTTTCAAAGAATTGTCCGAAGCAGTTGGCTTATTGAAACAAAAGCGCGAAGGACAACTGACTTATGGAAGCGAAGATTTAATGTTTCAAGGCAACGTTGACCAATGGATAAAACTGGCTAACTCTCTGCGGCTTCGTGCTGCCATACGCTTGTCGTTCATTGATCCGGACAAAGCTGAAACAGAAGGAACAGCCGCTCTTAAAGAATCATTAATGACTTCCAATGAGGACAATGCCAATCTCTCGACAAGTCTATATATCGAATGTCACGGCAATCCTTTAGTGGGTCCATGCAGTTATCGTAATGAATTCAGAGCCAGCAAGACAATGGTGGATATGCTGATGAATACCAGTTCCATCGCTGATCCCCGCCTTACACTAATGTGTTCACAAACGGAGGCCTGGGTATCGGGAGAATCGGAAGTACAATACAGAGGAGTACCCAACGGAGTTGCACAAGCCGATCTGGCAGAAGAAGAATATAGCAACAGATTCAACTCCAATGTTTGGGGATATATGTGGGGATATACTTGGAACAACGCAGACAAGGGTTCACACACCCCTACTCCATCCGGAGACATTATACGCCCTCTGGTTATGATGAACTACGCAGAGGTCTGTTTCTTAAAAGCAGAAGCTGCCATACGTGGCTGGGAAGGAGCAGGAGACGCAAAAAGCAATTATGAAGCAGGTATCAAAGCTTCTTTTGAAGAAATGAGAGCCGGTGCTCCTGAGGGAACTTACACAACAAGTGAAGATGAAATCTATTTGACTACCGGAAAAGTGAAATGGGAAGACAATGCCGATTTTGAAACCCGGTTAGAACAAATCATCACCCAGAAATGGATCGGCATCTATCCTAACTCCAATGAAGCATGGGCAGAGTTCAGACGTACGGGATATCCGAATCTGAATCCTGTTGTACTAAGTTTGGAATCAAGCATTAATGCAGAAAACGGAGAATTCATCAAGAAGCTTCGCTATGTTGATAATGAATTAATTAACAACAAAGAAAATGCAACTGCCCCTTCTTTAAATGGAGGAAAAGGAGATGGAGTAAATGTACGTGTTTGGTGGGATACCAACCGTTATAACTAATCAATGAATCATAAAACTTATATGAAAACAATAAGCTGCATTTTAACTGCGATGATGATAATCTTCAGTAGTTGCACCCAACAAGCAAAAGACGGAAAGCAAGTTCTTGAAACGGACACACAGAAAGCGTATGAAATCATATCAACCGTACGGCTGACTGTTAGTGAGAGCAAGCGTTTGATAGCCAAGGGAATCGTAGTGAACAAAGATGTACAGGACAGACTGAAGAACGGCATCGTCATCATTACTCTGGGAACTACCAATACATACATTGCCGAAGAACTTGCTAATCTGGAAGCTCCCAGAGGTAGTTTTGTTACCGGACGCATCTTTCCCAGCTCGAAAGAAGACTTTGGCAAAGACTTAAAACGCCGTTCTGAAATCGTACTGATAAAAGGAGAAATAATTGACATGCCTTACGTCGATGCGCTGGCTCGCATGAATGCCAAAGACATCGTGTTCAAAGGCGCCAACATAGTGAATTATGCCAAACGCCAAGCCGCCGTATGCGTAGGGGCCCCCGATGGTGGCACCGTAGCCAAGCTGCGCAAATACACCGACAACGGCAAAGGACGTTGGATTGTACCGGTAGGACTGGAGAAAGAAACCACACAAGACCTGTTTGAAATGCAGCAACTGGTCAATAACAGTACCAACCGAGACAAAGGAACCGTGCGCCTCAACGCCACAGAAGGCAACATCTATACCGAAATCGAAGCTATCAAGGAATTTGCCGAAGTGGATGTGTTCGTTACTGCCAAAGGCGGTATCGACGGAGCCGAGGGGGGCGTCTCTTTACTTGTATGCGGCAATAAACAAGAAGTTGAAAAAGTCAAGGATATCATAAAACAAATAAGCGGAGAACCTGCTTTCATCAAATAACCAAATAAATTCAGTAACAATGAAAAAGATTTTACTATTCACTGCAAGTATCTGTATGTCTCTGGCACTCCATGCACAGCAAGATACTAAAATTAAAGCGGACGACTTTGTACATAAGAGTTCGGAAACCTACGAATACCCTACTGATACGGAAGTTCTGAAGAAGTTGGAACAATGGCAAGACCAAAAATTCGGCGTGCTGTTCCATTGGGGAGTATATGCAGTCCGTGGCACAGCCGAATCGTGGGGATTGTGTTCTGAACCGCAACCATGGATGTACAGAAGCCGCAAAAAGGCAAATGACGTCTCGTACGGTGAATTCAAGAAATGGTATTGGGATCAAGCCAAAGAGCTTAATCCTGTTAACTTTGAGCCGTCCGATTGGGCAAAAACAATGAAAGAAGCCGGATTCAAGTACCTGCTTTTCACCACAAAACACCATGACGGGTTCTGTATGTTCGACTCTAAATATACAGACTACAACATAGCCCAAGGTCCTTATAAGAATGGCAAATACAGCAATATAGCTTATCATCTTTTCGATGCTTTCCGCAAAGAGAATTTCATGATTGGTGCCTACTTTTCGAAAGCGGACTGGCACAACGAGGATTATTGGGATCCCGACTATGCAACTCCAACACGTAACCCCAATTATGATATTCAGGCAAATCCTCAGAAATGGAACAAGTTCCAGCAATTCACAGCCAATCAGATTGACGAATTGATGTCTGATTACGGACGTATGGATGTACTTTGGTTAGATGCCGGCTGGGTACGGGAGCCACAACAAGATATTAAGATAGACGAGATTGTAAACAAAGCGCGCAGCAAACAACCGGGATTGATTGTAGCAGACAGAACGGTGCCTGGACGTAACGAGAACTATCAGACTCCGGAACGCAAAATACCGGAAACTCAAATAGCTCACCCCTGGGAATCGAATATGCCCTTGACCGGAAAGTGGGGTTGGAAACCGAATGCTCAATGCAAATCGGCTACTTGGGTTATCAATACATTGATTGAAATTGTAGCCAAAGGCGGATGTTTCGCATTGGGCTTAGGTCCGAACTCTGATGGAACTTTTGAAGAAGAGATACATGCTGTTCTGAAACAAACCGGCGCATGGCTCAAGCAAAACGGGAAAGCTATCTATGCAACGCGCATCACTCCCAATTATAACAGCGGAAATGTATGGTTCACTGCCAATAAAGATGGAAAAACACTATATGCCATCTATGCATTGCCCGAAGGAGAAAAATTGCCGAATACTATCGAATGGGAAGGTAATAGACCAACCGGCAAAATGATTCTGCTCCAGAATAACCAGCAAGTAAAATATACCTGCAAAAATGGGAAGGTTACAGTAAACCTACCTGAGAATTTAAAAAACGAGTCAATAGCTTTTAGCTTCAAACTCAAAAAATAGCCCGATATAATACCATCTTTCAAAACTGAACAGAATGAAGAAGAACTTTATTTTATTTATAATCACAATTCTTGGTTTATCATCCTGCGCTGATACACCCAAAAAGAATTGGACTGTTCATGCGCTGGATGTAGCGTCTCACCAACTGCAATTAACAGCGCAAGAGGTCACGGATTCCGCATTGCTCCCTCGTTCCATCTGGACAGGCTACGATGTCGATTTCTTAGTGAGACAAATGGAACAAGACCTGAAAGTGTTTCAAGACTCTTTATGGCCTAACCCACCTGCCGAAAAGTTAGGGAAAAGACGGCTTTGCAATATCTACGACTGGACGAGCGGTTTCTTCCCCGGTAGCCTTTGGTATATCTACGAGATGACCGGCAATGAAGAGTTAAAGGCCGAAGCCATCAAATATACCAATCTGTTAAATCCGGTACGGTATTATAAAGATAACCACGACATAGGCTTTATGATAAATTGCAGCTACGGAAACGCATTACGACTGGCTCCCAACGATACTATCCAGAACGTGTTAGTAGAAACTGCGGACAACTTATGCGAACGTTTCAACGAACAGATAGGCTGCATCCGCTCCTGGGATTTCGGACATTGGAATTATCCTGTTATCATTGACAATATGATGAATCTGGACTTACTATTCAATGCCAGCAGGCTTACCGGAGACAAAAAATATTATGATATAGCCGTGAAACATGCCCAAACAACAATGAAACATCATTTCCGCCCTGACTATACATGCTACCATGTTATCAGCTATAACAACGATGGCACGGTAGAGAGCAAAGGCACTCATCAAGGTCAGAGTGACCGGTCGGTCTGGGCACGCGGACAAGCATGGGCAGTATATGGCTATACAGCATGTTATCGTGAGACACGTGATGTGGAATTTCTAAGAGAAGCCACACATATTGCAGAGATGATAATGAATGAAGTCAAGACCAACGACAGTATTCCATATTGGGATTATAATGCACCGGACAGCAAAGAGACACCGCGTGATGCATCGGCTGCTTCTATTACGGCTTCCGCCTTTTTAGAACTCAGTACGCTTGCTCCCGATGGACAAAAGTACTTTGAGTATGCCGAAACCCTATTAAAGAACTTAACCGGAGAAGATTATCTGGCAAAAAAAGGCAAAAACCAAGGATATATATTAATGCATTCGGTAGGTTCATTGCCCCATGGTTCAGAGATAGATACGCCTCTAAATTATGCCGATTACTATTATTTGGAAGCCCTGAAAAGGTATTTGGACATGATGAAATAGTAAAATTCCACACATAATATATTCTATAAATGGCAAGATTCAAATTACTGTTATTGGCAAGCTATCTACTTATTAGTGCAACTTGCTCTTCTACAAATGCAACTGAAAGACATTTGCTTGAATACTCCATCGCCTATGAAGATTTAGGTGTAGCTATCCGCTACCAACAAAGTTGGGTGGACTATCCCGGTTATGCAGACCGAAACGCTTGGAAAGAAAAAGTAGATGCTGAAATAGGAGAGATTATCATCAGAAATGGCGAGAAAGTACTGAATCACGTATGGAAACCGGACCTTGCTTCAGACTATTTAGCCTTTAAGCGCACCGGAGAGATACGTACCGGGCGTGCCAACCACAGAGCTTTACAAGCATTGACTCTTGCTGAACTCGTAGAAGGGAAAGGCAGATTCATGGATGCCATCATAGACGGTGTATGGTTCTTATGTGAAACGTCCTGGATACATTCGGCGCATCTGAACTTTCAGAAAGACCGTTCGGGACTGCCCGACAGAAATGAGCCGACCATTGAGTTGGTAGTTGCCGACATCGGTGCCCAAATGGCTTGGACTCACTATTTCTTTAAAGAAGAGTTCGAAAAAGTAAGTCCTCTTATCAACAAAAGAATAGTGGAAGAAGTCAATAAGAATCTGATTAATCCCTATTTTGCACGAGATGATTATTGGTGGATGGGATTCAGTGGTCAGCAAGTAAACAACTGGAACCCGTGGATCAATTACAATGTATTGCAAGCCTTGATGCTGATGGAAGAAAACCCGGAGCGCATTCAACAGGGAATATGGAAGTTAATGAAGTCAACCGATTCCTTCTTCAGCATGTACCATGAAGACGGCGCTTGCGACGAAGGCCCCACTTATTGGAGCGGAGCGGCAGGATATGCGTTGAAGTTTTTGGATTTACTCGGCAAAGTAACCAGTAATCGTATAAATATCTTCGATAAACCTCTTCTGCACAACATGGCGCAATACATCTACCGGGTACACATTGGTGGAAACTATTTCGTGAACTTTGCAGACTCTTCACCCAAAGTGAATCCGAACCCCGGCATTCTTTACCAATATGGGAAACGAATCGGAGATTCCAAGATGATGCAATTCGCAGCATTAATGGCACAGCAGAATCAAAGTTTCAAAGATGGCGTAAACGGTTATTTCGCCTCAGCTTTGGACGAGCTTTTCATGTACAAGGAGATTGTCAGACATCCGCAAGGCGAACCGCTGATTGGTGGCTATTGGTTTAAAGATACTCAGATTTGTGTAACCCGCGACCGCGAAGGTCAAACGAACGGTTTCTTTTTCGCGGCTAAGGGTGGACACAATCAGGAAAGTCACAATCATAATGATGTCGGTTCGTGCATTCTTTATTACAATAACAGTCCGCTACTTATAGATGCCGGGGTGGGAACTTATACCCGACAAACTTTCGGTCCGGAACGATATACAATATGGACCATGCAGTCCGGTTATCACAACTTGCCTACCATCAACGGAATGGAACAAAAGAACGGTAAAGAATTTGCGGCACATAGTCAACAATACAAAGCTGCTTCCAGAAGTGTATCATACCAAGTCAATATTGCCCAAGCCTATCCTAAAGAGGCAAATGTAGATAGCTGGATACGCAACTACACGCTGAATAAAGGGAAAGACTTCACAATAACCGATGCTTGGCAACTGGCTTCATTCCAAAATCCATCGGTCTTGAATTTAATGACGTGCTGTGAAGTGATAATTGATGATAATAAAGACATCATATTGACAAACGAAACCGGTCGATTTAAATTAGAATATAATAAGAAACTACTAAACCCTGCGGTCGATGCCATAGAATTGACGGACCCAAAATTGATAAAGGCATGGAAGGAGAAGAAACTTGCACGTATTCGTCTCACAATACAGTCACAAGCAACTTCCGGCAGGAGCAAATTGGTTATAAAAAAGCTGTAAAAGAGGGAAAAAGAATAACATACGATATGTGACTGCATAGCCGATGTTATTCTTTTTTTTATATAGTAACAGAGCCAATTTATAATTTTATTACATATCTTTGCCCCATTACCTTAAATGCGCTAAGATATGAAACGACTTTTCTTATACCTCATCGTAAATTTATTAATAGTTTCCCTCTATGGACTCTATGGACAAAAGTCTAAATCAATCAGCTTTATTCATATAGGGTTAAATAAAGGATTGTCGCAAAGCACCGTCTTCGATATTACACAAGATAATCAAGGCAATATGTGGTTTGCCACCCATAACGGATTAAATAAGTTCGACGGTTATGATTTCACCGTCTATCAGTATGATGAACAAGACCCACACAGCATAGGAAGTGATATTATCAGAACTTGCATAAAAGACAAACAAGGCAGAATATGGATAGGAACCGATGAAGGCCTTTCTCTCTATAACGTCAACACAGACAAATTCGAGAACTTCACTTATCAGGAGAATGGGAAAAACCTAGCGATTAACGGCATTGTAGAAGTCAACGACAAACTACTATTACTCTATGTCAGAAAAGAGAAATTGTTATTGTTCGATACCGAAACTTTTCAATATACCGGCAACAGTCTCACTCCTTCTCTTTCATCCATTATACCCACTGCCCTCTATCGTCAAGACGATCATATCTATATCGGCAGTAATGAAGGAGTATTTGTTTATTCCATAGAAAAGAATACGCTGAAAAACATTGCTTCAGAAGCACTAAGAGACAAGGATATATACACCATTTTGCAACAATCTCCAATACATCTATGGATAGGAACTGAAGGAAGCGGATTATTTTGTATCGACCTCCGGACAAACGAAGTAAAAAGCTATACCCGTAATCCAAAGGTTCAAAACTCCATCAGTTCCAACTACATCCGTACACTCGCCCTTGATTCACAAAACCAACTATGGATAGGAACGCTCAATTCATTGAACATTTACAATGAAAAAGAGAACAGCTTTAATGTCTACAATAGTGACCCACAGGAAAGCGGCAGTCTTTCACAAGCTTCTGTACGCGATATTTTCATGGACTTGCAAGGCGGTATGTGGTTAGGCACTTACTTCGGCGGACTGAATTACTACCATCCTTTCAAAGACCGCTTTTATAATCTTCAATCAACAGTCAAAAGTAACTCACTAAACTGTAATATCATAGGATGTATTCAAGAAGATGCAGAAGGTAACTTATGGATAGGTACCAATAGCGGTGGAGTGAACTTCTATAATCCGCATACACAGACTTTCAAGCATTACACGCAAAAAGAGGGTATCGGTTCTAACGATGTGAAAGTAATCTATATTGATGAGACTAATGATCAGGTCTATATAGGTACACACACAGGCGGTCTTAATATCCTCCACCGCAAATCAGGACGTATTGAAACAATTTGCACGAACGAGACGAACAACGTTTATACCCTTGAACCCACAGAAAACGGTGAATTCTGGATAAGTGGAATAAGCTCACTATTACGTTTCAATCCGAAAAACAAAAAGATCACTCCTATCCATACCCAAGCGGATGGAAGCCCTTTTCTAAACAAGCAGATTACTGCCATTGTTCGTGATAGCAAACATCGGCTTTGGCTAATTGGTGAAAAAGGCTTGGATGTGTATACAGAGACAGACGGACAATTGCTACAATGCCCTATATTGCCATCACAATTCCTCATCAATCATAAAATGGTTAACTGCGTATTCGAGTCCGGACAAAACGGCATTTTCTGGATAGGTACTCGCAATGGCATTTACCGCTTTGACGAAAAGACGAAAGAAATCAAGCAATACACAACCGCTCAAGGACTTCCTAATAATGTAGTACATGGCATAATGGAAGATTCATTTGGTTATCTTTGGCTTAGCACAGACAAAGGACTAAGCCGTTTTCAGCCACAAACCGAGAAATTCCGTAATTATACGGACAATGATGGAATACAGAGTAACCAATTCACCAATAATGCTTTTTGTCATACCAAGAGTGGATTGATGTATTTTGGAGGTATCAACGGAATCACTACTTTCCGACCGGAACAGCTCCCGGACAATCCGTATATACCGCCAGTCATCATAACTCGATTGACGTTATTCAATAAAACCGTTTATCCAGGAGATGAAACAGGGATATTGGAGAAAAATATCAGCGAGATACATAGCATCACGCTGACGGCCGGACAATCTATGTTCGCATTAGAATTTGTCGTACCCAATTATATATCCGGCACCCATAATACCTTCTCGTATAAGTTGGAAGGGTACGATAAAGAATGGTATCATTCCAAAACTTCCCGCATAGCTTCCTACTCAAATCTACCGCAAGGCACTTATCGTTTTTTAGTGAAAGCTGCCAATAGTGATGGAAGATGGAACGAACTGCCTACCAAACTGGAAATTACGATTCTTCCCGTCTGGTATAAGACTTGGTGGGCTACCTTGCTATTCATTACTCTTTTTATCGCAACCACAACCTTCATTTTCTACTATTTCTGGATGCGTAAAAGTATGAAAGCACAAATACAGATGGAGCTTGCGGATAAAGAACGTCAAAAGGAGTTGAACGAAATGAAACTCCAGTTCTTCATCAATATCTCCCACGAACTGCGTACGCCACTTACCATGATTCTGGCTCCCCTGCAAGAAGTGCTTAGCAAGGTGACCGACCGCTGGATTCTCAAGCAACTGGAGCATGTGCAGAAGAATACAAATCGCCTCCTGCACCTGGTAAACCAACTGATGGATTATCGCAGAGCCGAACTGGGAGTATTCCATCTCAAAGTAAGGCTCAATCCGGTGCATCAAATCGTAAAGAAAAACTTCCTCCTTTACGACCGGGTGGCACGTCATAAGAAGATTACCTACAACTTCTATTCCGAAGTCGAAGACCTCGAAGTACTATGCGATTCGAGCTATGTAGAACTTATCATCAACAATCTGATATCCAATGCCTTCAAATACACCCATGAAGGGCAAGCCATCACAGTAGCCTTGAAAAAAGAAGATGGCCGCCTATTGCTGCAGGTGCAAGATACAGGAACTGGCATCCCCATCGACAAGCAAAGCAAAATATTCGAACGTTTCTATCAGATGGACAATGAACACATCGGCACCGGTATCGGGCTTTCTTTAGTACATCGGCTGGTAGAATTGCACCACGGAGAAATCAATTTAGAAAGTGCCGAAGGCGTAGGAACCACCTTCACCATCTATCTGCCCACCAACGAGGATGCTTACCAACCCGAGGAAATAGCAACCGAAACAGGTATCAAGAACGAACAAGCCATTCACTCCACCAATAGTGCGGACATGTACCTCATGGATGCCGAAACCTGCGACCCCGAGAGTGCTACGCCCGAAGCCGAGGAACGTCCCCGCGAAAACATCTTGATTGTAGAAGACAACACGGATATTCGCCAGTACCTCAGCACCGAGCTGGGGCAGTCGTACCGGATTCTGGAAGCGGAGAACGGAGAAGAAGCCCTGAATATACTGAAAGAACAAGAGATTGATCTTGTCCTGACCGACGTGATGATGCCGGTTATGGATGGTTTGAAGCTGTGCAAGCACATCAAGCAGAATTTATATACTTGCCACATTCCGGTGATTATGCTCTCTGCCAAGACGGATTTGAAAGAGCAGTTGGAGGGATTGCAAGTAGGTGCGGACGACTACATACCGAAACCTTTCTCGCTGGCAGTGATGACCACCAAAATCAAGAACCTCTTCCGCACCCGGCATCGTGCCATCGAGCATTATTCCAATTCGCTGGAGATTGAACCGGAGAAGGTGGCGCTCAATGCCTTGGACGAAGAGCTACTCAAGAAGGCCGTCGAAATAGTAGAGAAACACATGGACAACGTCGATTTCTCTACCTATGAGTTTGCCCGCGAGATGTGCATGAGCCGATCTAATCTGCACATAAAGATGAAAGCACTGACCGGAGAGGCTACGAATGAGTTCATCCGCAAAATACGCTTCAACAAAGCATGCAAGCTGCTAAAAGAGGAGCGTTACACGGTGGCCGAAATCAGTACATTCGTAGGGTTCAACACCCCTTCTTATTTCACTAATTGCTTCAAGAAGCACTTTGGTTGCCTTCCTTCCGAATACAGCAAGAAAGGAGGGAACACTTCCGAGGACTAAACAGTTGTACTTGAGTTTGATTAAATATAGTTGATTGAACTCAAGCTAAAATAATTGCCGAAACTCTTGACATCGCCTTTGCAATGTTGTATATTTGTAAAGTGAATTTATAGATACTTCAATTTTAAATTAGGATAAACGGAGAGGCATTGCTTCTCCGTTTCTTTTTACCTCCCACGTATTCTTACTTGAAATACCTCATGTTTGCTCACCTAATGCTGCACTTTAGCTCCCTAAACGTGACGTTTCAGCAGGTAAAATGCCAGCCATTTGCCTTGAAAACCTCTGTGAGTTTGGCAAAAATCCTCGGCATTCCGGACAGTAAGGTGTGGCAAAACAGATGGTCCGTTCAGAGTAAACAGATGATGCGTTTGGGGTAAATAGATAGTCCATTCAGAGCAAACACATCATCTGTTTTGATGGCACAAACGAGAGGCTGTAGCCTCACTCGGTTAATCTTTCGTAAATCTGCTCTTGACAACTCACGTCAGTTCACATACCTCTTCTTCTTTGGTTTTAGACTATTTTATCAGCCAAATGGACACAAATACCATCCTTTTGTATCACATTATAATACGTTTACACCACCCTATAAGCCCCCTATTTGCCTATCCGCTACCTTTGCTGACGAACAAAATATCAAAAGCATATTATGAAAACTCTATTCACTACCTTTGTTATATTGTGCACAATGCTAACCCATTTGCACGCTAACAATCCCATTCGGAAAGTGCCTTATCCGCAGCAGGAGCATGTCATTTATTTGAATCCCGCTCCGTTGCTTGTTCCACCTGCCATGAAGCAATCGGACTTCTTGCAATTCAACCTATCACCAAACAAAGACTTTAAAGGTAACAACAATATCCTATCCAAGCCCGTGCCTTGGTGCGTGTTCAATCCACATCAGACGCTCAGCTCCGGCACGTGGTACTGGCGTTTCCGCTCCATCAGCAAGTCGGGCGAAGAAATGCCTTGGAGTGAGACGTACAGTTTCACGGTGACCGATGACACGCCCCGATTCGCTACGCCCCCGTTCAGCGTATTCATGGAAAATGCACCCAAAGAATATCCGCGTATCTTCTGTTTCCTGAAAGACAATATGGAACAAGCGCGCAAGCAAGTACGCTCGCATCCTGAATTCGAAGCCATGATAGACGAAGGCCGCAACGCACTGAGCATAGACTACAGCAACGACACCAAGCCTTACAACCAAATAACCTTGATGGCTGCCGACTGCGACAAACTGAACACTGCCTACCAAATGTTGCAACGTGACCTCTATGCTGATAAAATGGTAAAGAACGTGCGCTGTCTGCTCTCCACCGAACCAGACCCCAAAGTGATAGCCAATGACTTCAATGCCGGCGAACTGGTATATACACTGGCGTGCACCTACGATAACTGCCCGGACCGCTTCACTCCCGAAGAACGGAAACAGATAGAAACCATTATTATGAATACGCTAACCCAATACTACACTTCACGCATATTGGGACGCGAGGAAAACATGTTCTTCGACGAACACTTCTGGCAGTTCACTTTCCGCCATTTCCTGCAAGGGGCTTTGGTATTATACGATAAATATCCTTTGGCAAAAGAATATATGGAGTACAGTTACGAACTCTGGACCTCCCGTGCCCCCGCCTCCGGCTTCAACCGCAGCGGAGCCTGGCACAACGGTACAAACTACTTCAGTGCCAACGCCATCAGTCTGGCATATACGGCTACCTTGTTCAGTCACCTCACGGGAGTGGACTTCATGCAACACCCGTGGTACAAAAACGCCGGTTTAGCCATAGCCTATAGCTGGCAACCGGGATCACTGAGCAACGGTTTTGGCGACGGCCATGAGAATACCAACAGTAAGCCTCTGCGCATCCGTAGCGCCTTTGCCGATTTCATGTCCCGCAACACGGGCGATCCCTATGCCACTTGGTATTCATCTATCAACGACCGATACAAAAACGAATTCGAAACACGTCTCTATCGCATGGCAAGCGGAAAGCAACGCCCTGCACAAGCCTCCCTGCCCACCGATGCCCCCAAAGCCGTATGGTTTAAAGATTGTGGCGAAATGATAGCCAACAGTGACTTGAACGACTTAAAGCGGAATATCAGTCTGAGCTTCCATTCCAGTCCATTCGGTTCGGGCAATCACACCCACTCCAACCAAAACGCTTTTAACCTGCATTATGGTGGAGAAGCTGTTTACCGTGCCGTAGGTAACTACATGAAATTCGATGATCCGCACAATCTATTGTCTTATCGCAACACCCGCGCATACAATACCTTATTAATAGACGGCATCGGACAACCCTTTACGCAACTCGCCAACGGTTACATCACACGTATGTTTAACGGCGACCACTTGTCATACGCCTTAGGAGACGCTTCCAATGCTTATTGTGGCATCAGCGAAATAAACTATTGGGTACGTGCCTTCGCCGAAAACAAGCTGGAGCAATCCGCCGAAAACGGCTTCGGAGCGACACCGTTGAAGAAGTATCGCCGTCATATCTTCCTGTTGCACCCCAACACGGTAGTTATCTACGACGAGCTGGAAGCAGAGAAAGCCGTACGTTGGGATTGGTTACTACACAGCCCTGTGAAATTCGAGATTGACGAAGCTACAGCAACTCTGGTTACAGTCAATAAGGAGAAACAGTTCGCCTCCGTAGCCCGCCTTTTCAGTGAACAGCCGTGCAATCTTAGTCAAACTGACCAATACGCCGCCGCCCCCAACCGGAAGAACGCTGAACGTGGCGAAGATTTCACCAATCCGTGGTCATTGACTGCCAGCTTCGGTCCCAGCAAAGCAAACCGTATATTGACCATTATCCAATTAGAGGCCGACGGAAAACAAGCTGCGGATATAACCCGTAAAGACAATCAGCTTCAATGTGGCGATTGGACGATTGAAGCGGAATTGAATGCTAAACGTCCGGCTAGTTTGTACATTCATCATAATAAGAATAAAGCGACCTTCAGCTACGGAAAGAAGGGTCCCATCATAAACGGGCAAAGCTACTCGTGCAAGAAAGCCGATGCCTCTGTGCTCTATGACGCCATAAACGGAGAATGGAAGACGCAAGAGATGAGCGATCAGTGCATACAAACGATGGGTAAATGGTAAGTCGATACAGAAGTAATAATCACTAAAACAAAAAGATATATGAGAAAGATATTCACGACTCTGCTGACGTGCTGCCTCACTTTGGTGCAGTTGACCTATGCCGGTACTCCCGATCAGATTCACGAGAACGTGCGCGAAACGCCGTTCCCACAGCAGTACCATACTCTATACATCAATCCCTCTCCTCTACTGATACCCCAGGAGATGAAGCAGTCGGACTTCTTGCAGTTCAACTTGTCGCAAGACAAACGATTTGAAAGCGCCAGCAGTATCTTATCCTCAACTACCCCCTGGTGTATGTTCAATCCGCACCAAGTACTGGCAAACGGTACGTGGTACTGGCGCGTACGCTCGGTCAGTAAATCGGGTGAGGCAATGCCTTGGAGCGATACATACACGTTCCATGTTACGGAGGATATTCCCCGATTCGTCACCCCTACGGTAGATGTATTCCTGAACAATATTCCCCAAGAGCATGCCCGCATCCACTGCTTCCTTCGGGATTCATTGGACAACGCCCGCAAAAACATGCGCCAGCATCCCGACTTCGAAGCAATGATTGCCGATTCGCGCGAAGCGTTGGCAATGAACTATCAGATGGATAAAGCGCCCTACCAGCAAGTGGGCTTGATGTATATTCATACCGATTACCTGAATACCGCCTACACCATGTTCCAACGCGATGTGTATGCCAATAAAATGGTAGAGAACGTCAGATGCCTTTTAGCCGTAGACGTTGACAAGAAGGTGATAAACAATGACTTCAAAGCCGGTGAACTGGCTTACCTCTTGGCTTGCACCTACGAAACTTGCTACAATCGTTTCACCGAAAAGGAGCGCAAACAGATTGAAGAGATATTACTGATGGTTCTCAATCAGTACACCCCTCATATTATTAATCAGGAAGAAGTGCACATCTTCGACAACCACTTCTGGCAATTCACATTCCGTCACCTCTTGCAGGCTTCACTGGCGATATACGATAAATATCCACAGGCTAAGGAGTATTTAGCATACAGTTACGAGCTGTGGACGGCACGTGCCCCGGCCTCAGGCTTCAACCGTGATGGCAACTGGCACAACGGAACTGCTTACTTCAGCGCCAACGCCGTGTCCTTGTTCTACATACCTACTTTGTTCTCCTACCTCACAGGAACAGACTTCATGCAACACCCGTGGTATAAGAATGCAGGAATAGGTGTAGCTTACAGTTGGCAACCGAGCTCGCTCAGCGCAGGCTTCGGAGACGGACATGAACAGATGAATCCGAAACCTCTGCGCATACGTAGTGCCTTTGCCGACCTCATGGCACGCACCACCGGCGATGCTTATGCCGCTTGGTACTCGTCCATCAACGACCGATACAAAGATGAATACGAAACCCGCCTCTACCGATTGGCAAGCGGCAAGAAGCGCCCTACTAACAGCGAACTACCTAAAGATGCACCGAAAGCCGTATGGTTTAAAGATAGCGGAGAGATGATTGCCAACTCCAACCTGAAAGATGGAAAGCGGAACCTCAGCCTGAGTTTCCATTCCAGTCCCTACGGTTCGGGCAGCCACACACACTCCAATCAGAATGCCTTCAACCTGCACTATGGCGGAAAAGCCATTTATCGTGCCGTGGGGCATTATATGAACTTCAAGGATGCACACAACCTGCTGGATTATCGTCACACTCGCGGTCAGAACACTCTGTTGGTAGATGGTATCGGACAACCCTTCACCATCCAAGCCTATGGTTATATCACACGCATGTTCAACGGTGAACACATCTCCTACGCTTTAGGCGATGCTTCGAATGCTTACTGTGGCGTCAGCGAATACCCCATGTGGATAAATAACTTTAAGAGCGAGAAACTCGAACAGTCCGTAGAAAACGGCTTTGGTCCAACACCGCTGAAGAAATACCGCCGTCACATTTTCCTGCTGCATCCCGACAAAGTAGTCATCTACGATGAACTGGAAGCCGACAAAGCAGTTCGGTGGGACTGGCTGCTGCACAGCCCGGTGAAATTCTCCATTGACGAAAAGACAAATACCCTCGTAACAGAGAATACGGAAGAAAATCTCACTTCCGTAGCACAACTCTTCAGCGAACAGGCATGCAGCATTTCGCAAACAGACCGATACCACAGCGAACCCAACGAGCAAATTGCCGTACGGGGTGAAGACTTCAACCGTCCCTGGTCACTGACTGCCAGTTTCGCTCCCTGCAAGAAGACCCGCATACTGACTGTCATACAGGTAGAAACTGACGGAAAACAAGCTGTGGAAATAATTCGCACAGGCAACAGTTTTCAATGCGGTGACTGGATAATCGAAGCGGAATTGAACACCAAACGCCCCACCGGTCTATACATCCGGAACACTCAGAGCCAAGCGACTTTCAGCTTTGGAAAGAAGAATCCGGAAATGAACGGCAAAGCCTATCAGTGCCAGAAAGCGGATGCTTCCGTGCTGTACGACCAGATAGACGGTGAATGGAAAACATTAGAAATGAATGACCAGAAGATGCAATTTACAGGCAAAAAGTAAATTTCATCAGCAAATGGAATGAAAACAAAGTTTTATTATTATATTTTTAACCTCTTTAAAAGAATTATTATGACTGGAAAAACATCTCAGAGGAGTCTTTTATCGCTCCTATTGGTTTGTTGCATGCTATGTCTCAGCAATTTGGGAATAGTAGCACAAAACACTTCCTACAAAGGCAAGGTGATTGACGCAACCATCAAAGAACCTCTAATCGGCGTCTCCATCCTGGAAAAAGGAACAGCCAACGGCGTCATAACCGATATTGACGGCAACTTCAATATTCAGACAAGTCCGGAGGCAGTTCTCGTCTTTTCATACATCGGTTATACCACCGTTGAAAAGAAAGCCGCGGAATGTAATGGAATAACCATTAAACTCGCCGAAGACTCGGAAATGCTGCAAGAAGTGGTAGTAGTGGGTTATGGCGTTCAGAAGAAAGTGAATTTGTCCGGTTCTGTATCCGCTATCGACGGTGAGCAGATTGCCGCAAAGCCATCTACCGATGTACTCTCCGCCCTTCAAGGCGAGATGCCGGGTGTAGCTATTACACGTAGCAGCGGACAACCGGGCTCAAAAGCTGGTTTACAGGTCCGTGGTGCCACATCGGTCAACTCAACCGAAACGTTGGTGCTCATTGATGGCGTAGAAGGCGATATGTCACTGCTCAATGCCGATGACATAGCCTCTATCTCTGTATTGAAAGATGCCGCATCATGTGCCATCTACGGTGCACGTGCGGCGGCGGGTGTAGTGCTTGTCACCACCAAAAACGGCAACGAAGGTAAACCCAAAGTTTCGTACAACGGCTACGTTTCATTCAATCTTCCCGGCAACATGCCCGAACGCATTCCCGCTTGGGAAGAACAAACATTCATCAACGAATCGCGCATACAGTCCAGAGGTAGTGCCGAGTGGAACGCTGAGAAAACGTCGTGGGTAGGCAATCCCAACTTCAACTACCGCCCACTGAATAACGGTCGCTGGGACTTGTTCGATAGCGTGGACTGGCTGGGGGAAGGTACGAAGAACTTCGCGCTACAGCACAATCATTCCGTATCAGCAAGTGGTGGAAGTGACAAGATGAACTACCTTTTCTCCGCCAACTATTTTTACAAGAATGGTCTGCTGCAATATGGTCCCGATGATTACAACCGCTATAACTTATTGGCCAAAGTAAACGCTTCCATCAATAAACATATAGATTTGAGCATCAACGTGCAGTATCAGTCCGATGAACAGGCAGAAAGCGCTTGGGGATCGACAGACATCTTCAATCTGCTATTCACCAATCGCGGACGCCAATCTATCTACCAGCCGGAGCAGGAAAACTACAAGAGCCCCTACAACGGTGACTTGCAAGACAATCCCATCGACCTCATGCAAAACGGTGGAGAAAAAAGAAGCAAGTATGAATCGTACATGGGCAAAGCACAACTCACGATCAAAGACCTGGTGAAAAACCTGCGCATCAACTTGAGCGCATCAAGAAGAGGCGGATACTACTCGCGCAACACCAACGAACGCACACTAAACTGGTATAACTACCTCGGTGAGGTACGAAGAACTGCCAATGCCGCCAACTCGCTGTATAAAGAAAAGAACTCTTCATACCACGATGTATTAGAAGCCACTGCCAACTATAGCTTCAGTCTGGATGATGCCCAACACAATTTCAATGTTTTGGCAGGAAGCTCCTACGAGAACTACCGCATGGACAAAATCAATGCTACGGCAAAAAACATGCTATCCAACGATTTCTTCTCGTTCAACTATTATAATACCTCGGAAGCTACCAACACAGTGTTGGGCGACTACATCGGTACATGGGCCATGATGTCATACTTCGGGCGTATCAATTATAACTATAAAGAGAAATACCTGCTCGAAGCCAATGTACGCTACGACGGAAGTTCACGACTCGCACCCGACAAACGCTGGCGTGCATTCCCCTCCGTATCGGCAGCATGGCGCGTAAGTGAGGAAGAATGGTTCAAAGACATCAAGTGGCTGAGTAGTCTCAAACTACGTGCATCATGGGGTCAGTTGGG
The DNA here is from genome assembly GCF_030151085.1 of Bacteroides sp. Lineage (GTDB taxonomy): Bacteria > Bacteroidota > Bacteroidia > Bacteroidales > Bacteroidaceae > Bacteroides. The sequence continues at coordinate 164,827 of NZ_JASLER010000056.1, forward strand.
TAACGGCGCCGTAGTGGGCTTGTACGACTACCTACCTCTGATATCTCACTCACAAGACAACATCCCCACAACCTATCAAGGCGAAAAGTGGTTCTACCAATCCAGCATGGCTTCTAAAGACAAGACATGGGAAATCATCGAAACAACCAACCTCGGTGTGGACTTCGGTTTCTTGAACAATCGCCTGACCGGTAGCTTTGAATACTACTGGAAATACAACAATGAGATGCTTTCCGACCTGCAACTGCCCTCGCAGATAGGTATTAAAGTGCCCAAAATGAACGTAGGCAAACTGAAAACTTGGGGATGGGACTTCAACATCAACTGGAAAGACCAGATCAAAGATTTCAGCTACCAGATTGGTTTCAACGTATCGGACAGCAAAAACGAACTCATAAAGTACGACGGTGCCAGCGTAGTTAAAGCGGGAGTTGTCGGTCTGCTGGAAGGACACCCCATCAATACCATCTGGGGCTACAAGACAGACGGTTTCTGGTCGAGCCGAGAAGAGTATATCAAGTATAAAGAAGAACATCCCGGATTTTCGTCATTCAATGACAATATCATTAGTGGCGGTGACGTGAAATATGTAGCACAAGGCAAGCCGGACCATCAAATTGGCGTAGGAGGCGGTACTCCCGAAAATTCAGGCGACTTGGTGTGCTTGGGCAACACTACTCCGCGCTACTTCTATGGAATCAATCTCTCAGCACAATGGAAAGGCTTCGACTTCACAGCCATTTTCCAGGGTGTGGGCAAAAGGGACGTAATGCTGAGTGGAGACATGTTCCCCATGTACAGAGATGAACAAATGCCGTGGACTATTCACCGCAACCACTGGACGGAAGAAAATCAAAACGCTTACTGGCCACGCCTGTACCAATACAAAGGGGAAAACTTTAACAGCAAAGCTGCCGACCGCTGGCTGCAAGACGCATCCTACTTACGCTTGAAAAATTTGACATTGGGCTACACCATTCCTGTTTCAAAGAAGTATATGGAAAAGCTGAGAGTTTACGTCACCGGACAAGATTTGTTTGAAATCACCGACATGCTGTCTGTGTTAGACCCTGAAACCGAAAACAATGTTTCACGATCACTTTATCCCTTCTTCCGCAGTTGGACTGTAGGAGTTAATGTTACATTCTAAAAAAGATTACCATGATGAAAAAACAACTTATATTTTCATTGCTTGTTGGCGCACTTGCGCTAAACAGCTGTTCACTGGATAAATACCCGGAAACTACCTTGACCGATACCGGCTTCTGGAAATCGGAAACAGACTTGAGAGGCGCTTGCAACCGCCTATACATAGACCTGCCCGGATTCCTATCGGGCAACGGTCACGACATGCGTTCCGATGAAATAGTAGGAACGACCCCCAATGATATATCTGCGGGCAGCAGAGGCGTTCCCGAAAGATCGGATGACTGGAGCAAGCCCTACAGCTACATTAACGTATGCAACAACATCATCATCAAAGGTGAGAAAGCAGCTGTTTCCGAAAGTATCAAGAATCGCTGGTTGGCCGAAGCCTATTTCTTCCGCGCTTACTACTATTTCGACCTGCTGAAGAAGTATGGCGGCGTGCCTTTGATTCTGAAAGTATTTGATGATACTACCGACCCGGACATCAAGCGTGGTCAGGATTCACGTGAAATCGTTATCCAACAATGCTACAAAGATTTGGATTTTGCCGCAACCTGGTTGCCTGACATCGACGAAGTAGCCGACAATGCCAACTGGGGCCGTGTGTCCCGCTCGGCTGCTTTAGCTATGACGACTCGTATCGGGCTATACGAAGGCACTTACATCAAGTATCACAGCCTGCCCGAAGGTGACAGCCAAAATCATTTAAAAAAAGCTATCGACGCAGCAGAAGACATGATTTACAACGAGAAACGGCACGAACTTTATCCCGATTTTCAAAAGCTGTTCTATTTTGAAGGCGAAGGACGCCAAAACAAAGAAAACATTTTAGTGAAGGTTTACGGTCCTAACGGTGCATCCAATGCCATTGTAATGCACAATCAGGCATCGACCAAAGCTATGAACGCATCCATCACACGCCAAATGATAGATAACTTCCTATATACAGACGGCTTGCCCAAACAAAAGTCGCCACTCTATCAAGCAGACATCCGTATGAACGATGCCTTTGAAAACCGTGACCCACGTTTAGACATGACAGTGTTCAAGTACGGTGAAGTTGCTTATAAAAATGTAGGATTCACTCCATTCGACAACGTCAACTACGGTGGTTCGGGCTATCCCATAAAGAAAGGTTTCCTTAATTCCGAATTCGACACCAACGGCAGGGAGACTATCGACCGTATCATTATCCGCTATGCCGAAGTACTGCTATCGTATGCCGAAGCACTGTACGAGTATAATGGAGACATCAGCGACCAGAAACTGGACGAAACAGTAAATTTGATTCGCCGGCGTTCAGGCTTTACCACCCGGTTGTCCAACGCTTTTGTCAAGACCAACAGTCTGAACATGCTCGAAGAAATCCGTCGCGAACGTATGGTAGAGTTCATAGACGAGTACTTGCATTACGACGACATCATCCGCTGGAAAACAGCCGAAGACGTATTGCCCAAAGCAATTTTGGGCATCCTAGTAAACCCGGACGAAAGTGCCAAGACGGACAAAGAACTGAACCATCGCTTCACTGACACAAATGGGAACTATAATGATGTCAAGGTGTACGACCAACCTCGAATCTACGTCATTGAAGAGGCTGCAAGCCGTAGTTTCAATCCTGCACGCGATTATCTTTACCCTATTCCTTCTTATGAAATCGCGACTTCAGGTGGTAACATCAAACAAAATCCGGAATGGAAATAACTAATAAAAGAAAGAACAATATGAAAACGATATTCAATAAACTCACACTTATTTGCATCCTTACTATGGGATGTCTGTTTACCGGATGCAGCAACGACCATGACGAATGGGAAGACGGCGACCCTGATCTGGCACATGTCTATTATTATTGCTTCGAGCAATGGGGAGGCAACAACGAAGTAGCTTACTCTGTGGCACAAGGCGAAACAATAGCTATCCCCACCCAGTTCATGAGTTCATTTACCCGCTCGTACAGTCCTGAAGTATATTATTATACTTCGGCTATTCCTCCCAAAAAAGGTGAGACAGTAACAGATTTAATATGCGGCACCGACTATGTAGTAGTAGACAAAGACGGAAAAACCTTACCCCCTGATGCATCCGGCGCCTACAAAATGACGTGGCCCAATGCCAAGAAGGGTGTACAGGACATCTACATCAAGACGCTCAACGGCAAGAAAGGTTCTTTCCGTGTGCTCACGTTCGATCCGACCAAAAAGATAGATGTGACCGATGTAAATACTACCTCTATCATCAAGACCGATGAATACGAAGTGCGTGCCATTTCGGAAAACTACTATGTGACTGTTGTTATCAAGTAACTAATTTAAGTTTCGGAAATAGTTTATTAGGCTGAAAGCCTTTGATTATATAGCTTGTAAGCCTCTCAGACTACTTCCGAATCTTGAATATAAACTTTAATAATCAACTTATGATGAATATGAAAAAGAATACTATTCTCGTTGCTGCCCTCGCTTTAAGTCTGGCAGCTTGCAACAACACTCCCAAACAAGACGGATGGGTGGAGCATGCGCTCGACGTGGCTTCCTGCCAACTGAAATCAACAGCCGAGGAGCTGACCGGCACCAATCAGATACCCCGTTCCATGTATGCGGGTTATGACTTGAACTTCCTGGACAGCCAGTTGCAGCGTGAAGACAAGTCGTACATTGATTCTTTGCACCCTAACCCCTCCGCCCAAAAATTAAAGCAGAAATACCTTTGCGGCATAGAGGACTGGACCAGTGGATTCTTTCCCGGCAGCCTGTGGTACACGTATGAAATGACCGGCGATGAAGAACTGAAAGCCCGTGCCACGCAGTACACCAATCTATTGAATCCGGTACGCCGCCTCAAGAATACCCACGATGTAGGTTTCATGATAAATTGCAGTTACGGAAATGCGCTTCGCCTTTCCCCCAACGATACAATCAAAGCCGTTATACTGGAGACAGCCGACAACCTATGTTCACGCTTCAACCCCGAAATCGGATGTATCCGTTCATGGGATTTCGGAGAATGGAACTTCCCGGTTATCATCGACAATATGATGAACCTCGATTTGCTGTTCAACGCTTCAAAGTTGTCGGGCGACTCCAAATATTATGACGTAGCAGTGAAACATGCACAAACCACAATGAAGAATCACTTTCGTCCCGACTATACTTCCTATCATCTGGTAAGCTACAACAATGACGGAACAGTAGAAAAGAGACAGACGCATCAAGGCAAAAACGATGAATCGGCCTGGTCACGCGGACAAGCGTGGGGAGTGTACGGTTACACCTCCTGCTATCGTGAAACAAAGGACACTACTTTCCTGCAAGAAGCGGTGAACATAGCCGACATGATTATGAAACGTGTCAATAACGGCGATTGCATCCCCTACTGGGATTATGACGCTCCGGCAGGAGAGGCAACTCCCCGGGATGCTTCGGCGGCTGCCATCACAGCCTCAGCCATGTTAGAGCTCAGTACTTTAGCTCCAAACGGAAAGAAGTATTTCGACTATGCCGAAACAATTCTGAAGAATCTTTCAAGTGACAGCTATCTGGCAGTGAAAGGCGGCAACCAGGGATTTGTGCTAATGCATTCCACCGGCTCACTTCCCCACGGTTCAGAAATAGACGTACCGCTGAACTATGCGGACTACTATTATCTGGAAGCTTTACAGAGATATAAAAACTTAACAAAATAGGTTATAGATTGATTTCAAGGGTTAAATCCGTTACTGACGTGTAAAGCGGTGGTAGCGGATTTAAGTTTAATAAAAATGTACTTTATGACACAGAAACAATATGCCATTGGCATTGATTTAGGAGGAACATCTATTAAATACAGTCTACTCGACTCCAACGGCAATTTCCTGTATGAAGGGAAAGTACCTTCTTACGCTGAAACTTCGGCAGAAGCTGTAATCAGTCAATTGGTTCGAGTGATAGAAGAGACAAAGGGTTTTGCCGATAAACACGATTATCCTATCTTAGGAATTGGCATCGGTACACCCGGCATTATGGACGAAACAAATCGCATTGTACTTGGAGGTGCCGAAAACTTGAAAGGCTGGCAAAATCTTGCTCTCGCCGATATCCTTGAAAAAAGAACCGCTCTTCCTATTTCGCAGGATAACGACGCCAACCTTATGGGCTTAGGCGAACTCAACTATGGAGCCGGAAAAGGTTGTACAGACCTTCTTTTTCTCACCATAGGAACAGGGATAGGCGGTGCAATTGTTATCAACGGGAAGTTATTCAATGGCTTTGCCAACCGGGGCACTGAGTTAGGACACACTCCACTGATAGCTACCGGCGAACAGTGTGCATGCGGGGCAACAGGTTGTTTGGAACATTATGCGTCAACTGCCGCATTGATCAGGCGCTTCACCGCATCGACCGAAAAACAAGGATTAAAATTTGACGCAGAAATAAATGGAGAACTCATTGTCCGGTTGTATCATGAATCTTTCCCTATAGCGGTTGCTTGCATGAACGAACACTTTTCTTTTTTGGGAAGAGGAATAGCGGGATTTATAAATATCTTCAGTCCACAACGCGTTATCATTGGTGGTGGATTGTCCGAAGCCGGCGAATTTTACATTCAAAAGATAAAGGAGTCGGCCTTGGAATATGCGATAGATACATGCTCCGAAAATACTCAGATTATGAAGGCAGGCTTAGGAAATAAAGCCGGATGCGCAGGCGCCGCTTCATTGGTATTTCAAACTAAAGCGGCCTTATAATAACTTACCCTGAATTGTGTTGATTAATTAAAATGAACTTTAATTAATCAACACAACTCAGGGGAGACACTTCATGTGTAGAATAGGACCTTTATCAGTTAGGCTTCATATTCATAATCTGCTGCAATTGCGACAGATTCCGAATGGCAACCTTATTACCCATTTGGGCCGCTTGATTGAAGTTGGCAATGGCTTGCTGCACATTTCCATTCAGGAAATTGTAAACACCCATATTATTGATGTATTCAGCAGTCTGACGATTCGCCTTATTCATGAATTTTTCGGCATTACGCACGTCTTTACGACTCAATAATACAGCGGCTGCATTCAGATTAGCGACTTCATCATCCGGATACATGCGAACAGCAACATCGAATACATTGATAAAGTCATTACTGCCTGCCGGATAACTATTGGCCACCTGATACATTTCATTCAAACTCAGATACTTCGGATCGGTCAGAATGATGGAACGTCCTTGTGTTACGTCAAAGTTTACTACACTATAGTCTATTTTGCAGTTCACTTTACGAAGTCCCGGATAGATTTCTTTCAGCATCATACGATAGGGTACGCCACCTCCTACGCTCATAATCTCTTTCTTACGACGTACATCATCTGTAGTATTCTTAATGATGCTCAGGAAGGTTTCTTTCTCCTTCATAGATGAAGCTTCAAGAGCCTTTACAAGACCATCCCAATTTTCACCACCAAAGGTTACTTTATAAAGATTGGCAGGAACTTTTTCGTTAGTTGCCAAGTAATTCTTCAGAGCATCGGCACGCTTCTGAGAAAGTTGTTCGTTAAACTTCAGCGGACCTTCAGGTGAAGCAAAACCTTCAATACTAATTTGAGTTATGGTCAGATTACGGTCATTCTGGATTTTGTCGAACATATCATGAATGCTTGTCAGCTCTTTCTTGTTATTCATAAATTCGGGAAGAATAACAAACTTATTCACCGGGAAGTCCAAATGAGCTTCGTACTGGTCACTACGCATCTTCACCACTTCTACTTCGGGTTGAATAAAGGCAACTATCGGCATCATGGCAGCCAGACGCTTGGCTTCTGTAGAAACATCATTTGTTATTAGTTCCTGAGCAATCATTTCATTAGCATTACCGCAACCACAAAGATTCTCTACTAAATTGAAAGCGGCATTCGCCATCCACGGTTCGTAAGGAATGACTTGTGTATAAGTCAGCACTTCTCTCTTTTCGTAAGGAATGACAATTGCATCAGGAGCTTTTCTCTCAATGGCAAGCCCACGCATGTATGCTTTCTGACGACGACGACCATTAATAATAATATCCTGAAGAGCAACATTATGTTGACCATCTGTCAAAAGAGGAGTCAAAGTAAGCGAGCGTTGCGGACTGATAGTCAACTTCTGCATGTCAAGCTTCATGGTGACAGACAATGTATTACCTTGTTGCCACAAAGACACGTCGGACAAATTCAAGGTATTGTTCATAAGGCTCTGCGCTTTTACAGGAAGTATAGTGAGCAAAGCCAACAATATAAAATATAGATACTTTTTCATTCTTGTTTTGGGTTTAGGAAGGTTCTACTTACTTGATAACATATATGAAACTCAGTCCCACTTTGGTAGGTCCGAAATAATTCTTGGTATTATGACCGAGCTTCTCACCGCACTTACCACATTTATACTTGTCGTAATCAAGACGGGCATATCCTACGCCGATAGTGGCTTCCATACTCCAACGTCTACTCAATATCCACTGATAACCGTAAGAAATTCCACCACCATATACTTTACCGTCATAACGATAATCTCCCATTCCAAAAATGTCGAGATTGCTCACGTTCATTTCTCCATAATGACCATGTATTCCGAAGAAACTGCCATTGAAACGCTCGCAGAGCCAATAACGCAATTCGGGCTGAACAAGCCAGTGCTTTAGTTGGCGGTTGTCCGAGAACTTCCACGGATTATAATTACCCGATACATCCAGTGTCATTTTGGGAGCTAATGCTACTTCGAATCCCAAGTTAGGAGTGGTCGTAGCCCAATAAAGAGCATTCGTCTTTAGGGCGAACTTAGGCAGGTAAGTTTTGGTGCCCGGTTGATCTTGTGAATACACACATGTGGCAAAGACCAACAGGAAACCTGCCACTAAAAAGAGTTTAATTGTTTTCATTACTGTCTTGGCTTAGGTTTTAAAATGATACGGGATAAACGCCGGACCACCCATTTTTGTTTTGAACAACCAGATAATCATTTAAAAGAAATAAATCTATTAATTACAATTTATAATTTGATTCGTTTCAATATTACATAAAAATGTTCTTGAAAACATGATTGGAAGAACAGTGAATGGCTATCGCCAAGAAAAGATTAGATTCATTTATCAAGTATTTTAAGAGGAATACTATATCTTTGCACGATTTACAAATTTCATAAAGAAGATAGCAATATATAAATTAGAATGATTTTGAAATACAGAATAAAAACCACTATCCTCCAGAATACTAAACTATTGTTTATCCTTTGGACTGGTATCACTATAGCATGTTCTCTCTTTAGACTATCTAAAGGACGCTATAATAATTACCTGATTTTTAGTCAATCTTTTTGGCACACTCTAAATCAATCACCTTTATATAATTGGTATCCTGACGAATACGGTGACCAATTCCTTTATGGCATCCCCTTCAGTGCTTTAATTGCACCTTTTTCTTTATTACCTGTTGGAATAGGAATGATACTTTGGTGCTTGGGCAATTGCTATCTTCTATTTTGGGCCATCAAGTCACTTGAATTAGAGAAATGGAAATTTGCTATCATAATATTGTTATCTGCATACGACCTTTATGAGTCGGTTTATTTTCAGCAATATAACATTGGAATAGCAGCGCTAATCATTCTCACTTTCACACTAATTGAGAAGAAGAAAGACTTTTGGGCTGCTTTACCAATCATGCTAGGATTAATGACTAAAGTATATGGTATAGTAGGACTCGCCTTCTTTTTCTTTTCAAAGAAAAAACTACATTTACTTTGGGGAATGTTTTGTTGGGGAGCACTACTCTTTATTTTGCCGATGCTTTACTCTTCACCGCAATTTGTTATTGATTCTTACAAAGAATGGCTAGTAACATTAAGTTCTAAAAACGAACTAAATACTTTTTGCAGTTATACCAATATTTCATTACTTGGAATGATTCGGAAAACAACAGGTATTGCTAGTTATAGTGACTTATTGATTATTATTCCTGGACTGATTTTATTTATAGCACCCTATTTCCGCATCAATCAATATGACTACAAGGCATTCAGACTCTCTTTTTTATCTTCGGCACTTATATTTATGGTACTATTCAGTACCAGTACCGAGGTATGTGGATATATCACTGCTTTAGTAGCAATTGGCATTTGGTTTGTAAGTACCCCTACTCGCCATACAACTCCAAAGTTAAATGCTGTTTTGCTTGGTTTTTGCATACTATTAACCATCATATTGTCAAGTGAGTTCACTCATAAAAATATTCGTCTCAATTATATAGTGCCCTATTCTCTCAAGGCTCTTCCTTGCTTTTTAATCTGGCTAAAAATCATTTGGGAACAATTAACGCAAAATTACCAACAGAGTTATCCTCAGTCTTTGACTGAATCCCAAAAAACAGAAAACAATTGACATTATACTACCTTGCTATAATGCAGGCTGGGAACAAAACATTATTGACCGGTATCATGAACTTTTTAGCATTTATGCTCTACCGCATTTTGATTCTTCCGTATTCTAAACCAAAACCGAGATCCAGCCCCTTCTTCGGATTCAAGTCCCATCTCTCCGCCGAGTAGACTGACAATGGTTTGGCAGATAGAAAGCCCCAATCCGGTGCCCTCTACATAGTTATTCAACTTCGTAAAGCGGTCAAATATAACTGCCTGCTTATCAGGAGCAATACCAATACCGGTATCTTTTACATAAAACTCTACCAATTCGTCGTTATAAGAGAAATATCCTACTTCAATACTGCCTTTCGAAGTAAACTTAATCGCATTATTCACTAAATTAATGAGTACCTGCATCAGTCGGTTCACATCCGTACTAAGTGGCATTGAATCAACAGATGGATCCAAATATAGCTTTACTCCTGATCGGCACTTGTTAGCAAGCGAAACAACTACATTATTACATACCTTGTGGGCATCTGTTTTGCCAAAAGTAAACTCTAATACCCCGGCTTCTATTCGCGACAAATCCAGGATATCAGATAAAAGTTGCAATAATAAATCACTGTTTCGGCGGATAAGATCAACGTATTCTTCACGTTCTTCTTTCGTATCCACCTCATCAAGTACTCCTGAAAAACCGACAATCGCATTCAACGGTGTACGTATCTCATGACTCATATTTGCCACAAAGGCAGATTTAAGTCTATCCGATTCCTCAGCTTTATGAAGTGCCACAATCAATTCATCTTGTGTCTTCTTCAATTTATCGTTCGCTGCCTCAGACTCATTTACAGAGTTTAATAAGAGCCGTTGGGCTTGCTGTAATTTGAAATTGCTTCTTAGTGTATAATAATAAAAAAGCAAAATGACTAAAAAGACTGAGATTATAGCTACTATATAGTATTTATAGATTGACCAGAACGGTTCAGGAGCATTAAAAAAATCAACCTTCGCCGGAAGCTTGTTAGAATCCAAACCATAGTGTTGAAAGACTTTCCAGGCTATTTGGCATTGACTATCATAATATATCTCAGGTTTCAAATTTTCGGGCATCGCTCCATTTATAACAGCCAGTAACTGATCGGCAGTTTTATATCCCCAAAATGATGCATCATTATAATATCCCCCTACAAAGTTTTCTTTTTCCAGACCTATATCATTAGTAATAAAAATAGGAGTAGCTAATTTATTCTCCATACTACTATACAAATAATCCTTCGAGAATTCAAAACCATACTCACCGGTCAACCACGAAGTAAGCAATACGCCGGCAGTAGAAGGAATAGTAGGAAGCAGGGACAGTAATGAATCAGTATTAACAAACCGACCATCAATAGACTCAACAGGTATTTTCGGATAACTTCGTTCAGCCTCTTGTTGGAGCAACAAGTGAGTATAAACTCCATAAAAACGACTGTCCGTAATAAACACAAATCTATTTAAATCGGATATCAAGTTTTCCATTAACGACAAATAGCCCGGTACATTCATTTCCCGTATGACACCGGTTGCTCTATACTTCTTCATTAGTTCGATGGTAGGAGTAAAATCAGATAAATGAAGGCTGTCTCTTTTAGCAGCAAAGTCAGATATGGAAATAGAATGAGGTTTTACAGCACATAAAATCAAGGGAACATCTTTGAAGGCACTTACATCTGCATCTTGATACCCCATCCAAGCTTCATCGGAAACAAGAATAATAGCCAAAGGTGGCTTCTTTTTATAATTACTTAATAGCACACTCATCTTGTTGCCCCAGCTGTCCGAGTCTTCCAACATTTCCGATGAAAGAAATTCGCGGCTGAATTCAATGGAAGGATGCTTTTCTTTCAATTGCTTACCAATGGTATTCATAATTGTATTGCTCCATTGATAGTCAGTGCCATAAGAACTAACGACCAAAACCTTATTTCCATTTGAAAGAACCTCTAAATGAAATAGGGAGAAAAATAGAATTATCATGAAACAGCGCACCATATCAACCTTAATTGTTTGTCTAATTAGAAAGTGCACAAAGATAAAAAAAAGTATAGAATTAATACCTTTTGCAAAGGTTATATAAAACAAAAAGAGGTTTTGCTCTTTTGGCAAAACCTCTCTTTCTATATAAATAAAACTTATGCGGCTTATTCTTCGTCCATCAAGATTTCCAAAATCTGACCGGCAGCTTTGGCAACCGGAGTACCAGGACCAAAGATAGCAGCAACACCAGCTTTGTACAGGAAGTCATAGTCCTGTGCAGGGATTACACCACCGGCAATAACTACGATGTCCTCACGACCCAGTTTCTTGAGCTCTTCGATAATCTGCGGAACCAATGTTTTGTGTCCGGCAGCTAATGAAGAAACACCTACAACGTGAACGTCGTTTTCAACAGCTTCGCGGGCAGCTTCGGCCGGAGTCTGGAACAACGGTCCCATATCTACGTCGAAACCACAATCAGCATAACCTGTTGCAACTACCTTAGCACCACGGTCGTGACCGTCCTGTCCCATCTTGGCAACCATGATACGTGGTTGACGTCCTTCTTTCTTTGCAAACTTCTCGGCCAATTCACAAGCACGTTTGAAGTCGCTATCATTTTTACTTTCTGATGAATACACGCCTGATATAGTTCTGATTACAGCTTTATAACGTCCTACGATCTGTTCGCAAGCGTATGAGATTTCTCCCAAAGTGGCACGAACACGAGCAGCTTCTACTGCCAATTCCAACAAGTTTCCTTCCTTGGTTTCTACACACTTAGTGATAGCTTCCAAAGCTTTCTTAACAGCAGCTTCGTCACGACCTTCTTTCAAAGTCTTCAAGTTTTCAATCTGTTGTTTACGAACAGCCGTATTATCTACTTCCAGGATATCAATCGGATCTTCTTTCTCCAAACGATACTTGTTCACACCTACAATAGTCTGAGAACCACTATCAATACGAGCCTGTGTACGAGCAGCAGCTTCTTCGATACGCATCTTAGGAATACCGGTTTCGATAGCCTTAGCCATACCACCCAGTTTTTCTACTTCCTGAATCAACTCCCAAGCTTTGTGAGCCAACTCGTTAGTCAATGTTTCTACGTAGTAAGAACCACCCCATGGGTCAACATTCTTGCAGATATAAGTTTCTTCCTGAATATAAATCTGAGTATTACGTGCAATACGTGCGGAGAAATCGGTCGGCAATGCGATAGCCTCATCCAATGCATTGGTATGCAATGACTGAGTGTGACCCAGTGCAGCAGCCATAGCTTCAATACAAGTACGTCCTACGTTGTTGAACGGATCTTGTTCGGTCAATGACCAACCTGAAGTCTGAGAGTGGGTACGTAATGCCAGTGATTTCGGGTTTTTCGGGTTGAACTCTTTCACGATCTTTGCCCACAACATACGTGCAGCACGCATCTTGGCAATTTCCATGAAGTGATTGGTACCGATAGCCCAGAAGAAAGACAAACGAGGTGCAAATGCGTCGATGTCAATACCTGCGGCTGTTCCGGCACGGAGGTATTCGAGACCATCAGCCAACGTATATGCCAACTCAATATCTGCTGTAGCACCAGCTTCCTGCATGTGGTAACCGGAGATAGAAATAGAGTTGAACTTAGGCATCTTCTGAGAAGTGTATTCAAAAATATCAGAGATGATCTTCATTGAGAATGCAGGCGGATAAATATAAGTATTACGCACCATGAATTCTTTCAAGATATCGTTCTGGATAGTACCAGCCATCTCTTCGAGTTTAGCACCCTGCTCCAAACCTGCATTGATGTAGAATGCAAGAATAGGAAGTACCGCACCGTTCATAGTCATAGAAACAGACATCTTGCTCAAAGGAATACCATCGAACAAAACCTTCATATTTTCCAGTGAACAGATAGATACACCGGCCTTACCAACGTCACCTACTACACGTTCGTGATCAGGGTCGTAACCACGGTGAGTAGCCAAGTCGAAAGCTACAGACAGACCTTTTTGTCCGGCAGCCAGGTTACGACGGTAGAATGCATTTGATTCTTCGGCAGTAGAGAATCCGGCATACTGACGGATAGTCCAAGGACGAAGAGTATACATTACTGAGTATGGACCACGCAAATACGGAGGAAGACCGGCAGCGAAGCCAAGATGCTCCATTCCTTCGAGGTCCTCTTGTGTATAAACAGGCTTCACTTCAATGTGTTCCGGCGTTTTCCAATCAACGTGGATGCCGTTAGCCTTTTGCCACTCAGCGCCATCAACCGGCTGAAAAGCAGCATATATATCTAAGTTTTTAAAATCTTTTCTCATCTTACTTCAATAATTTAGCGTTGAACTCTTTCAATGTATCGAGTACATTGACACGGACGTGAATGAAATTCTCAATACCGGCAGCTTTCAAGTCGTCCATGCAAGCAGGAGCACCAGCTACGATAAACATAGCGCGACCGTTTACAGCTTTAAAGGCAGGAACAGCATATTCTACATATTCATCATCGCTGGAACAAAGTACCACGATGTCAGCCTTGGCAGCCATAGCAGCTTCTACACCTTCTTCTACAGTGGGGAAACCGAGATTATCAACCACCTCATATCCGGCACAAGCCAAGAAGTTGCATGAATACTGTGCACGTGCCTGACGCATAGCCAAGTTACCGATAGTCAGCATAAATGCTTTGGGGCGATGAGCGGCAGCTTCCGTCTGGAGACGCAATGCTTCAAACTGGCTGGCAGCACGATCAAAGTTCAATGTAGCCACGTCTTTTTCGCAAGTGTCATGACCACCGCAGCAGCAAGTAGCTTCAACCGGTTTCTTATCGCCGGCTATTTCATTGAAGTTAGGGAACTGGTTAGTACCCAGCAATACTTCGCGACGTTGAGCCATAGCTTTATGACGGGCACTATTGCTTTCGTTTACAGCAGCCTGTACTTTACCAGCCTTCACGGCAGCATAGAAGCCACCTTCTTCTTCAATAGCGAGGAATAATTCCCAAGCTTGCTTAGCAATAGATACTGTAAGATTTTCAATATAATAAGAACCGGCAGCCGGGTCAATTACTTTATCGAAATGAGATTCTTCTTTCAACAATAATTGTTGGTTACGAGCCAAACGTTCAGAGAAAGCATCAGGAGTAGTGTAAGTCTTGTCGAACGGAGTAACAGTCATTGAGTCAACACCGGCAAGAGCAGCACTCATAGCTTCAGTCTGCGTACGGAGCAAATTTACGTGTGCATCGTACAAAGTAAGGTTGAATGTAGAAGTCTCTGCATGGATTTTCATCTTGGCAGCGCAACGACATTCGCCTTTCGGACCTTTGTTATCGCAGTCGCGCAAGCATTCGGGGCTATAAGATGCCACGATATTAGCCCATAACATACGGGCAGCGCGGAACTTGGCAATTTCAAGGAAGTAATTGGAACTGATACCGAAGTTAAATTTAATCTTCTTGGCAACGAGAGCAGCAGGAAGTCCGGCTTCAATCAGTTGATTCATATATTCGTTACCCCAAGCCAATGCATAACCCAGTTCCTGAGAGATGTAAGCGCCGGCATTGTTCAATGTTAAAGCAGTAACATTCAGAACACGATACTTGGGCAGTGCAGCAGTAGCTTCGATCAAAGCTTTGGCAGTAGCTACCATGTCACCCTTTTCTTTGCCTTTGGCTAGCATCTTGTTGAAGTAATCATAACCGATAGATCCCTGGAGTTTTGTCAAGTCGTAGTCCTTCTTTTGGAAGTAAGCAACCAGAATTTCCGCCAACTCCACTACATGACCTTGGCAAGTAGAGAAGTTCAGTTCTACACATTCAGCACAAATGCCTTCGAGCAGAGTTTCAATATAAGCTGCATCAAGTTCTTTGGCTTTAACATGGAAAGAAAGTGAGTCAACACCTTTATTCAGAATATCCAATGCTTTTGCATTAGCTTCTTTAGGGCATTCTACTTTGATTTCCTGACGAACCAACCATTCGTTGTTGTCTTTCTTAGTACCTCTCAAGTAAGGGAACTCACCGGGAAGGGCATTGGTAGTGGCCAATCCTTCGAGGTCTTCCATGCGATAGAAAGGTTTCACCTTGAATCCTTCGTTTGTTTTCCAAACGAGTTTCTTCTCATAGTCAGCGCCTTTAAGGTCAGCTGTTACTTTGTCCATCCACTGTTCGGTTGTAGCGGGTGCAAAGCTTGAGAAGAGTTTTTCTTTACTGTCTGCCATAGTTTATTATAAAATTAGAATATGATGAATAATGTATTCACTTTGTCGTTAAGAGACTTGCAAATATACAGAATAACTTAAAACGAAAAGATTTTTTAGGGAAAAATTGCATGTATAAGTGACTTCGTGACAAACATACTATTTTTCTAGGGGTTTTCCTTTGCCACCTGACTACGATTGACTACTTTTGCACGAAAATTCTAAAAAATAAATAAAAAATCACACAAAAGGTAACTATGGATTGGTTAGAAGGTTTGTTATGGGACCCCGCTTCCGTAGCCCATATCGTTTGCTTGTATGCATTCGTCATTTCAGTGGGCGTGTTGTTGGGTAAGATTAAAATTTTTGGAATATCTTTAGGAGTAACATTTGTACTCTTTACTGGTATCCTAATGGGACATTTCGGTTTTACAGGTGAAACACACATTCTGCATTTCATCCGCGAATTCGGATTAATTCTCTTTGTTTTCTGTATTGGTCTGCAAGTTGGACCGTCGTTCTTTTCTTCATTCAAGAAAGGAGGAATGCGGCTGAATTTGTTGGCTGTTGGTATTGTAGTATTGAACATTGCTGTAGCGCTAGGTATTTACTTTATTGCTAACGGCCGGATTGAATTGCCGATGATGGTAGGTATTCTTTATGGTGCCGTCACCAATACTCCGGGTCTTGGTGCCGCACAAGAGGCATTGAATCAGCTCAGTTATTCGGGGCAACCTATTGCATTGGGATATGCTTGCGCTTATCCTTTGGGAGTTGTCGGTATCATTGGTTCCATTATTGCCATTCGTTATATTTTCCGAGTTAACTTTTCAAAAGAAGAGGAAGAACTCAAAAGTCAGGGAGGTGACATGAAGCATCAACCGCACATGCTCACGCTGGAAGTGCGCAATGAATCGATTGATGGAAAGAGACTTCTCCAAATAAAAGAGTTCTTAGGACGTTCATTTGTTTGCTCTCGCATCTGCCATGAAGGGCACGTAAGCATTCCAAACCACGAAACGGAATTTCACACTGGTGACCAGGTATTCATTGTTTGCTCCGAAGAAGATGCAGAAGCAGTTATAGCTTTCATCGGAAAAGAAGTTCAAGTAGACTGGGAAAAACAAGATATGCCAATGGTATCGCGTCGTATCTTGGTTACCAAACCGGAAATCAATGGTAAAAAACTTGGTGACATGCACTTCCGCAGTTTATTTGGAGTAAATGTTACGCGTGTCAACCGTTCTGGTATGGACTTGTTTGCCGATCCTAATTTGATATTGCAAGTAGGTGACCGTGTAATGGTGGTGGGTCAGCAAGATGCTATCGAACGTGTAACACACGTATTGGGAAATCAGTTGAAACGTCTTGATCATCCTAATATAGCAACTATCTTTATCGGTATATTCTTGGGTATCTTGATAGGTAGCCTTCCATTTGCATTCCCCGGCATGCCTACTCCGGTTAAGTTGGGTTTAGCTGGCGGACCGCTGGTAGTAGCAATTCTTATCGGTCGTTTCGGTCATAAATTAGGATTAGTAACTTATACCACAATGAGTGCTAATCTGATGTTGCGCGAAATAGGTATTGTTCTCTTCCTTGCCAGTGTTGGTATCGAGGCGGGTCAGCATTTCGTACAGACAGTAGTTGAGGGTGACGGACTATTATATGTAGGTTATGGTTTCCTTATTACAGTTATCCCACTATTGATTATCGGTGCTATTGCTCGCTTATATTATAAAGTGAATTACTTCACTCTGATGGGTTTGATTGCCGGTAGTAATACAGACCCTCCCGCATTGGCTTATGCCAATCAGGTTTCAGGCAATGACGCTCCATCAGTAGGTTACTCCACAGTTTATCCTTTGACTATGTTCCTCCGTATCCTTGCAGGGCAGATGATATTACTGACGATGATGTAGGAATAATAAATTAATCCTCAAATATAAAATTAAGGCGGATGACACGGATTTAAAGATTGCGATATAGCAAGTCAAAATCCACATCATCCGCCTTATTCATGTCTAAGAGCGTAATCTTTTCTTTAAGAATTCCGTTGGAGACACTCCAAATTGTATCTGGAAACATTTTGCAAAGTAAGATGGAGAGGAAAAACCTACTCTGAAACAGATATTGCTAATACAATTTTCACCACTTGCAAACAGTTCGGCGGCTTTTTTCAGACGAATTACCCGAATCATGTCATTAGGAGTCATGCCGGAGATACCTTTCACTTTGGCAAAGAAATTAGAGCGTCCCATGCATAGCTCCTGCGCTAACGTCTCGACTGTAAAATCGGGGTTCGTCATATTCTGTTCGATAATAGCGGACATACGTGCCAAAAACTCTTCGTCCATGCGTGAAGTAGCTACTGAGGCGATAGGCATGGATGGGGTATCCGAATAGTTTCTGCGCAAACGCTCCCTATTATCCAACAAACTGCGGACTTGTGCTTTCAATACCTCTGCCGAAAAAGGTTTCTCTACATAGATATCGGCTCCGGTTTCCAAACCTTCGATATGATCTTCCATCGCCACTTTGGCTGTCAATAATATAACGGGGATATGACTGGTAGTAAGGTTATTTTTTATTCTACCGCAAAACTCAAACCCATCCATGCCCGGCATCATGACGTCACTGATTATCAAATCGGCAGAATCATCTGCCAGTAACTGCAATGCCTCCTGCCCGTTTGATGCACAAATCACCTTATAGTCCTGGTTAAAAAGATCATGAAGGAATGATAGCAGATCTTGATTATCATCCACAATCAATAATGTATTGTTTTGCTTTAAAGGAAGAATCACTTCAGGAGACATCTCAGTTTCCTCAGGAATAACCTCATTTTGCTTCACCACTCCTACCTCTGCGGTAGTCGTAGCGAAAGTAACGATAAAGGCAGAACCACTTCCCACCTCACTTTCTAACCTTAGCTCCCCTTGCATCATTTCTACCAACTTCTTTACTAGCAACAAACCAATACCTGTTCCTATACAGTCGCTCGGTCTGTCTTCTTTCACTTGGTAGAAAGGTTTGAAAATTTCTTGCTGCTCCTTGATGTTGATACCACAACCATTGTCACTCACACTCAATTCAGCCCTTTGTTTTTCTACATCCAATTTCAGTGTAATTTCTATAAAGTCGGTAGTGAACTTCAAGGCATTGGATAAGAGATTACTTACTATTTTGGTAAATGCTTCAGGATCAATACTAACCAAACACTCCTCAGAAGGCATATCCAGGGATACACGTATATTTTTCAGCTCGGCAGCAAGCTTGAAACGTTTGTAAACATCTTCGAGCAGGCGGTTGATATTTGTCACCCGGCAGTGTATCTCCATTCCCCCTTCTTCCACCTTTCTGAAGTCCATTAACTGATTCACCAGTGTCAACAATCGCTTGCCGTTTCTTTCCACGACTTGCAGTTGCGGCAATGCTTCCTTCACGGTTCTGGTTGACTTCATGATATTGTCCAAAGGAGCAAGAATAAGTGTGAGCGGAGTACGGATTTCATGAACAATGTGGGTAAAGAAATCTATTTTAGAGTTATACAGTTCCTTGTCTTTCTGAGCAGCCATATAGGCGAGTTTCTTTTTGTGCTGGCGCCGCATGCGATAGAATGAGTAATAGATCAGCCCGATAAACAGAAGGAAATAGCCTGCTAAAGCCGGATATGAAAGCCACCAAGGTGGCAAAACCTTAATGGGCAACAGGATGCCTTCTTCATTCCAAACACCATCACCATTGGAAGCCATCACGCGGAAAACATAATTTCCGGGAGAAAGGTTAGTGTAAGTTACACGAGGCTCTCCGGTCAACTCAGTCCATTCTTTTTCAAAGCCTTCCAGTTTATATTTGTAGCGGTTCTTCTCGGCACCGGTATAGCTTAAAACGGCAAATTCCAGACTGAAAATAGAATGGGATTTATTCAATACCAGCTTGTCCGTATAAGTGATAGAGGCTGAAAGCGGAGAGCCTTCGGTTGAAGTATTCACATGCTTGTTAAATAGCAGGAAGTCTGTAAGTATCACTGTGGGCACCTCGTTGTTCTGTATCATTTCTGCCGGGCGAAAAGCATTGAAACCATTAATTCCCCCCACGTACATGGTTCCGTCATCCATTCTGATTCCGGCATTCGGTGAAAACTGGTTATCTTGCAATCCATCATATTTATTATAAACCTTCAAGGTACCTTGTTCAGGCTGAAACTTCAACAAACCTTTGCTGGTAGTGACCCAAAGATATTCATTATCCGGCAAGATCCGATGAATTACCCGGATAGAAAGATCAGAAAAGGGAATATTTTCAAAATTATCTGCTTCGTAATCGTAACGACATAAGCCTTTTCCATCCGTTCCCAACCACAAGCGCTGATTATAATCTACACTTAAAGTGAACACTTTGTCTGTGGGAAGTGAGCGGGCATCTCCCGCCACATGCCGGTAGTTTTTCCATTTTCCGGTCTTTCGATCATATCTGAATACTCCTTTGTTCGAAGAGCTTACCCAAAGGTAGCCTTTACGATCTTCTACGATGCAGGTGACATCAGCCGGATGAACTTCAAAGACACGCTCGAAATCATTGGTTTTCGGTTGGAAGCGGTTCAGTCCCAAAGTAGTGCCTATCCATATATCACCGTAACTATCTTTATACAAGGCATAAACACCCGAAGAGTAGAGAGAATTAAGAGATTCACTGGTATTGTAATTCCGGAATATCCCTGTTTTCAGATCAAGAATATCCAATCCTCCCATATACATACCTATATATAGATGATCATTATCTTGCAGAAGGGCATGAATATTTTGATAGGTAGGCGTATGGTTATCGCCCTTAGGTTTATAGGATAGATAGCGGTCTTCTTTTCGATCCCAATAAAAGAAGCCGGCATCATCGGTGCCTATCCATAGATTATCTTTCGGGTCCCGGGCGAAAGCACTGATTACTTTTCCATTGAGAGCAGTGTTTGTGGTATTATAATAAGTAAAATTACTGTTAGTAGGTGACATATAATTCACTCCACCAAAGTAAGTACCTACCCACAGACCATTTTCACGATCTATGAACAGATAATGGAGGTAGTTATCATTCAGTCCGCCATAATATCCATTCGATGATTTGGTTACTTTCCAGGTATTGTCCGACACTCTGTAGGCTATCATACCTTCATCGGAAGCTAACAACAAGATTCCCGGATGCCACTCCACGATACTGCGAATCTGTAGTAGAGTTTGGTTGCTCTCCGGTCTTATCTTTTGTTCAAATCGACCGGTTTTTCTATCCAGCAGAAATAGCCCTTGTCCGGCATTACCCACCCAAAGATTGGCGTGTGAATCTTCAAATAGAATCAGATTACGTCCGCATTTTTCACCCTGATAGCGTTTGAATTTGCCGGATGCCGGATTGTAAGAGCAGATACCATTATCTAATGTAGTAATCCATATCTCTCCACTTTTATCTTCCATGATATCCTTGATACGATCGGAAGGAAGCTGGTTGGGAGCAGTAAACTGACGCAGGATGCCACTTGTCAGATTATAGCAAAACACACCTTGTCCGACGGTGCCAACCCACATGTTTTTACGGCTATCCAGATAGACATCACTGGCGCACGACCGGATGCTGCTTCCTGCATGGGTCGATGTTTTAAAAGGTATAAATTCTTCTGTACGAAGATTCAGCAGGGCCAATCCGGCATCCGAAGCAATCCAAAGCCGTTGCTGGTTATCCTCTGCAATGGAATAGATAATATTTCCTAAAGAAAGATCTTCCGAATCATTTCGCCACACTTTAATGCGCTGTCCGTCGAAGCTATGCAAACCGTCAATGGTTCCAAACCACATTCTACCTTTGGAATCTTGAAAAATACTGTATACAGCATTGTTAGATAATCCTTCGTTGATGGTGTATTGCCTGAAATAGTGCGAAGATGATTTTACAAGCAAGGCTGGCCATAAAAGCAGGCAGAAGGTTAGGACATAGTGTCGGATAGGTGTAATATTCATAGCAGATTATGTTTTCCATCCAAAGATAGAGAATGGATAAAAAATAACAAAGAAAAAGGAAAGATACTTTGCAAGATATTTGTTTGGAAATGCATCACCTCCGTTTCAAAACGGAGGTAATAGATTTAGAGTTCTGCACTCCTGGTTTCATTAGCAAGTACTTCAATATCAACATAAGAAGTTTCGTTACCAAGTACATCAACGGATAAATTGGCTTTTTGCTCTTTGCCTTTAGATTTGATTGACGGATAGTTACCATCAAAAGCAGCTCGCCACACCACTGTTTTCCCTGTATGATTAGTAAATTGGCTTTTCTTACGTCCATCATGTTCTACAGTGATGTATCCTCCGAATACGGGAACATTACTCAACATCGCATGATCTGTCTGCTTAGGTAAGCGCGAGAAAGTAGTAATCCGCTTTTCTACGGCTGAGGGTTCTATACCCATTACTCCGCCTGCCACACCTTCTACAATGCCGAATGACACCTCCGGATATTCCGCACGGTTCATGCGAGGCAGACTGGTCAGTTTGTTATATGCTTCATAGTCATATCCGTAACGATATAGTAAAGTTGGGAAGTAAGAAAGAGTTTCTACATTCCATTCATGGTTCAGCAGATTATGCACAGTTGCCCGGATACGCTCGGCATCATCGGTCGCCTTGAACCAGATGACAAAAGATTCTCCTTCTCCCTTATAGAATTTCTTTTCTTCTGTCCAAAAGGTATGGTAAGAATTAAGATCATTGCTCCACCAACGCTCTTCCAACAGTTTACGGTACTGCGATGCAATAGCCATGTATTGCTGCGCTTTAGCTGAATTATTCTGTGCAGAAGCCATTTGGGCGGAAGCCTGATAACCGGCATAAAGCGTCGCTACTAAATCGGCACTGGTTGCCAGCCCTGCAAAGTTTTCTACGTAGGAAGCCAAACCACGGCAGGTATGGAAATTATTATGCGGATCGAAATTATCGGATATATTCATCAGTCGTGGACGGCTCATGATGCTATCCGGTTGCAACTTCCAGCGAACGATATACTCGTTCAGCGACTTATCGTAGAAGTTTGTGAAACAGGGATCGTGCAGATAAGTACTGTCCGCCGTCCATTGGTACATCTTCCAACACGCCTGGATAACATCGAAATTGGCATTCAGATTGTACCAGAACTCCTTGTCGTTGGTATAGTCGGCAGGAGCCGGACAATTGTAACGGTTGATTTCCCAATAGGTACACCAATCCTTACTCTCGGAGATGTTTTCAGCAAAACGCATCAGCATGTTCCGGTTATGATCGGTCAGTCCAAGCACTTGGGCACCCACCGACTGGTGGGAGACATCGCGCATACAGAAAGCCTCCCGCTGCGGCAGAGCTGCCTCGTACCAATATCCTACGGAATCGGTACCGTCATGGCTGTACCCCAAGGCAGTTTTCCGTGCCCATTCGTATGCATCTTCCAGTGCTTTATCGGTAGAGGTAAAGACTGCAATATCTGCTTGCGGGAGTTTGGCAACAGAAGGTTCCGGCTTCTTGGAAATACATCCCGATGCCAGCAGAGTAATCAGAAATAAATAAGTGATCGCTTTCATTGTTGTCATTTCAAAGTGATACTAACTGTTTCGCCTGTTTTTACTGTTTTAGTTTGTTTCTTACCATTAGAGGTGATGTAGACTTTTACACTTTGAGGACTCATGCGTACTACTTCTACATCAAAATCCGAACCAAAAGCGTGAATATTCTTCAGTTTCATCTCATTCCATTCTTCGGGCAACTGCGGTGTCAGACTAAAGGTCTTGAATCCGGTAGGACGAATACCGAAAAGTCCTTCTGTAATAATACGACCGTACAGTCCACTCTCGGCAGAAAGATGGCGTTGTCCGCCTTCGGGCCATGCCTCAATGGCGTATGGTACATGTTCGCCCAAGAGACGAGTGGCAGAATACCGATGCAGGAAGTCGGTTGCTTTCTTGGTTTCACCTACTGCATATACTCCTCTAAGAGCATAAAGTGTGGAGCGATCCCAGAAAGTTTCACTGCCGGCTTGTGTCAGCAGTCCGTTGTCAGTCCATAATCTGGGGGAAAACAATGCGTCGATGGTTGCATCGGCACGTTCGTCTATGCCTACAGTCAAAGGAATACATATCCAGGAGCGCAAGATGTCATTACCTTTATAATAGGCGTAAGTATCGAAACCTTCGACTTCTGCACCAAAGTAATTCTCAATGGCTTTGCGCAGTTCCGTTGCTTGCTTACGATATGTATTACTTACCGTTGCTTTTTCGCCCAATTCTTTAGCCAAATAGGCTGCCGAATTCAAAGCATCATAATAAAGAGAAGAAGTACACAGATTGGCTTCGCCCGACGGGAACCGATTCTCAAGTTCATCGGTATCCGAAGCTACTACACCTTCCGCATTCAGTTTTCGATGGCAATATTCCAAACACCAAGTGATAAGCGGCCATAATTGGCGGGCTTCTTCACGGCTGCCACGTGCCAATGCGTAACGGGACGCACCGTATGCAATCATAGCAGCATCTCCTCGGTCGCCTACTCCATTCCAGATATCAAGTCCTTCGGCAACGATAGAGCTGGGAATAGGTTTCCATTCATCGTTCATAAAGCGGGCAAAGTGCATGAAGGAATTCAACGCAGAAGCATTGCCATACTGATAGCCTGTGAAAGGAAAATAGGGATTGATGTATTCTGCCTGGTCGTTTGCCCAAATGGCAGCATAATAGGATTCTCCTCCCGGACCGTGCATAGGTCCGCCCTGGGTTTCGTAAATACTTTCGCAGGCACGTATCTTGGAGAAAGCAAACATGCGGTCGATTATCGGATCGGGAGTTTCGAGCACTAAGTTGTTCATCCACTGGTTTACAACAGCAGTTCTTTTCTGCATTTCTTTCTGTCCGTCTATTCTCAGTTCCGGCTGTCCTTCTTTGTAACCGACAATGTAAGCAGTGAAATGCAAAGTATCACCGGGTTGCACATAGAAACATCCGTCACGGTCAATGGAAGATTCGATGCGATATGTACCATTTACTCCAAATTTCGGATCAGTTAATGTTTCATTCTTGGTGGTCGGAATTTCCACCGAGAGTATTTTCCCACCAGTATTCACCAATGCATAGTTTTCAACCAAAGCAGGAAGGTCTGTTGATGGGAAGTATTGTCGCAACAACTTACATTTCCCATATCCACCCCAGTCGTAAGAGCTTTCTACTGTCAGTATCCCTTTCTGACGGATATTATCGACCTTTTCGTCCGTGAAAGCACGTCCATTTACCGTTATTACATCCAGCGGATTCCAGTCGTAACGCCGCATCAGACTGGCATGCGTGTTATTGGGGATAGTGCGCAGCAGGGGCCACACCATACTTTTATTCACGGTAAAAGCTCCATTATAGTCAATGCCGTAGCGCAGCACCACCGAAACTTGCTTACCACTCATTTCAAGATGGTCATAGTGGGGTGCATGTACTTCTGTTTTCCATTCAATTGCCCCGTCGGGCAGCATTTGCCAACGAGGTTGCTGGGCAACTATACCTAAAGAGTAGGAAACTGCCAATAGTAATGTCGCTAAAAGATTCTTTTTCATGTGATGCATAGTTCTTTTTTCTACAAATAAACTAAAACTTCGGGAACATTAAAACATGTTCCCGAAATTCTTACATATATACTAATACCTCTACCTATTGTTTACTGTATCCCGGGTTCTGTTCCAAATCAGGATTCTTCTGACGCTCATATTGTGGAATAGGCAGTAAATAATGATTTGGAGCTATAAACTTACGGTCAGGCTGTATGGTAAAGATATTGTATGACTTAGTACCATCGAGTTTTTTGATAATTTCAATAGCACGTCCCGGCACATTATCTGATTCTTCAGCAATTTTCCAGCGGCGTACATCAAAGAAGCGGTGTTCTTCAAACGCTAATTCAATCTTACGTTCATGCTGAATACGTTTCAGCAATGCTTCGCCACTTTCTGTAATATCGGGCAAAATATCTGCACGATTACCACGAGCGCGTTTGCGTATGTAGTTTACGTATTCGCGAGCCACATCCTCATGTTCCAAATGGTATTGGGCTTCGGCATAATTCAGATATATTTCTCCCAACCGGCAATATATCCATGGTTGGCTACCCCTATCGTACCATACATTCAAACTTTCATCCATAAACTTCCGTAGAGTATATCCAGTCTTAGTGGTATTCCACCAACCTTCTCCGAATTTACTGTCTTTTCCACCTGATACAATTTGAATATTACCATCTTTATCTTTCGTCTCACTTAAATAGAATCCTGCTGGACGATCACGAAACTGATATCCGTCAAGTACTACAGAAGCATACAAACGTGGGTCACGACCTTTCCACGGATCAGATGTAGCTGCTGCATATATATTGGGGTTCGGCATTGTACCGTCTTCCATTTCATAACTGTCCACCATATCTTGCAATACACACGTGGCAGAGTATCCACCTTTACCATATCCATTAGGGGAATTCTCTCCGTCAAACCAGTGACCGTGTTCTTTATCATATAGGCGGTGGAAAATAATTTCCGGGCTATACATATTCAAAAATAATCCACCGTAATCGGGATCTAAAGTATATCCCAAAGCCATTACAGCTTGGGCAGCATCAGATGCATCTTGCCACTTTTGCTTGTCATCGGATGTATTCCACAACGGACTCGCGGCATAAAGTAAAATACGTGCTTTCATGGCCAGTGCGGCTCCTTTAGTAACCCGCCCAAAGTCATCCCCGCTCCATTGCTTTGGAAGCAGGTCAGCTGCTTTTTGGAATTCTTTTTGTATAAAGTCCACGCACTCTTCATAAGTATTTCGTTTTACCATCATTTCCGGATCATCCAATGCAAAGGTTCTTGTAATCAAGGGTACACCACCAAACTTATTCACTAAGTCTAGATAATAGTAAGCACGAAAAAATGTCATTTCACCTATTAATATGTTGCGTGTCTCTTCAGGGATGAGATTTAATTTTTCTTCATTGCTGAAGAAGATATTGCAGTTCTTGATGTTCCAATAATAGTCGTTCCAAGTACTCAAGCCACCCATGTTATCGGGAGTCATACCACCATTATTGATAGTCCAAGAATCCTGCCAACTGAAGTTATTCATACTCTCGTCTGAAACAAAACGTAACGCCGCTTGTCCCCAACCTGTACGAGGTAATACATAGTTCTTCTTAACATAAGCCTCCGTTAATGCGGCATCGGAGAATATATTATCCTCTGTATACGAGTCCAATGGAGCAATGTCTAAAAAATCACAAGACGAAAGGCTACCTAACAACACAATTGCTACTAGTTTCTTTAGTTTATTATTTTTCATAACTTTTCTTTTTTAATGATGATAACTTAGAAGCTCAGGTTCAAACCGAACGTATAAGTACGTTGCTGCGGATAGTACTGGTTAGCGGAAGAAGCACTTGACTCCGGATCTTGCAACTTAATGTGATCAATAGTAAACAAATTATCTCCCGCCACATAAACTCTCACGTTTTGTATGCCGAGTTTAGAAGTCCATTTAGTTGGTAATGTATATGCTACTTGTACATTCTTCAAACGGATAAATGAGGCATTGTATAACCAAAAATCGGACCAGCGAATATTCATAGGATCATCTTTATTGAATGCTGCCGGATACTTGGCATTAGGTGTCAGTTCTTCAGAAATGAAACGATTATTATAAAAATCTACATCTTGGTTGAAGGAGTAAGGTACAATCATTTGAGTTGCTTTACCTTGTCCTGTCCATAACATACTGAATTCAATACCTTTCCAATCCAACCCAAAGTTAATACCGTATACAATTTCAGGTACATTACTGGTGTAGTCGCGTACTCTATCATTGTCGCTCATAACATCATCACCATCTACATTAACATATTTAATATCACCGGGTTTGGCTCCGGGGAAGTGTACTGAGTTTTCGATTTCATCCCAATTTTTATAAATACCATCAGTTTTAAACATTAACCATGAATCAATCTGATGACCGGTGCGTCGTTGCCATTCTGGTACATTGGCGGCTTCATCGAAAAAGATAATCTTGTTCTTCGTATATGTCATGTTGAATCCTATATTGTAATTGACACTACCTATTTTATTACGATGTGTCAATGCAAGTTCAAATCCCTGATTACTTACTTCTCCGATATTTTGATTAGGTAATGACAAACCTGTATATGACGGGATAGAAGCCTGTTTGGGAGTTAAGATGTCTTTGCGAATCTGGTAGAAATATTCACCACTAAATCCCAATAACCCATTCCATAGCGTACCTTCCAGACCGATATTCTTTGTGTCTACTTTTTCCCAAGTAATATCCGGATTACCAATACGACCAGGAGTAAATCCTTTACCCAATTGTGGATTATTTCCCAAGATAGCGCCATCACCCATATTATAGGTGCTCAAATATTGGAACTGATAATCTCGCCAATTCTTGGCAGTGCTTAAGTCATTACCTAGCTTACCCCATGAAGCACGCAATTTCAAGTCATTAACAAAAGGCAGGTTATCCTTAATGAAAGATTCCTCACCAATTCTCCAACCTATACTCAATCCCGGGAAAGTGCCCCAACGTTTATTGCTGGCAAAGTTCATAGAACCATCACGGCGTATAGTAAATTCAAACAAATAACGATCTTTATATGAATAATTGAAACGTCCGAACAAATTTTGGCGTGCAGAAACATAACCATTACCACCGTTTGTTTTGTCTTGTTCGCCACCGAAATCCAGATAATCCAATTTGTTACTCATAAAATAATTTCTCCAAGCCCAGAAACCTTCACCTTCAAATTTATTTTGTTCGTAAGCAACAAACGCACCAACATGATGATCACCGAAAGTACGGTCGTAATTAATACGGAAATGCAAAGTGGTAGAACTGTTTTTGTCTGACGATTGATTCAGATTAATAAAACCAGTATCCATATTGCTGGTATGCTTGATATACTCTTTATTTTCAGGATCATAATTATAAGTATCCCAAACATCCCAGAACCCCTTATTATTATTGAAACGCATATCGAAAGCTGCATAGCCCGCTAGAGAGAGCCCTTGTGTAATCCAAGGTAATTTCCATTCGAAATTTACTTTAGAATCAACAAAGAAATCATTGATACGGTTATAACCGATATCTTTGCCAGATGCCAAAATAGCAAGGTTGTTTCCACCTTGTAATCCTGGGCCCGGTAGGCCGTTAGGATAATAATCATAGAGGTATGGATAAGCCATCATTAACTCCCAAAACATTGTTCCAGTGGAGTACGGAGAATTATTACGTTGCTCGTTACGTCCCGAAGCTTCCAACCCTATACTAAAATTTTTACTTATCTGTGCTTCAATGTTGGCACGCATTTGTGCTGTTTGGAAGTTATAAACTGTATTTTTATAACCTGGCTCTTGATAACTATAGTCACCTGAAATATAATATTTCACGGCTTCATTTCCACCTTTTACAGACAAGGAATGGCGTGTTTGTGGAGCGAATGGACGGAACACGGCATCAATCCAATCAGTGTCTCCATACATATTCCGATCAATGGTTCCATCTAAATACCCTTTCTTAATATTGACAAAATCACCATAATTCTTCAAATTATTGTCGCCTGCTATTTCATTCTCTACATCAAGAACTGAACCATCAGGACGGCTAAGGTGATTTCTACGTTCATCGGCATAAGTCATATATTGATACGCATTCATCAAATTCGGGTTACGCGTATTTTGTGACATGCTGTAAGAACCATCATAGCTTATGGTCGGTTTACCGGATGTACCTTTTTTTGTAGTAATCAAAATAACACCGTTGGCAGCTTGCGCACCATAAATGGCAGCGGAAGCATCTTTCAATACAGATACTGATTCAATATCATTCGGGTTCATACGTTCCATGCCGCTGCGATTGGCAACACCGTCAATAACGATGAGTGGAGCAGTACTGTTCAATGTGCCCTTACCACGAATCAGGATATCCGACCAGTCGGCACCCGGTTCACCGGAACGATTACTTGCAATCACGCCCGGAAGGCGCCCGTTCAACATATTTGAAACGTTGGTTACACCAGAGAGTTTCAAGTCATCACCTTTCATGGCAGCCACAGAACCTGTTACCGAGGCTTTCTTCTGAGCGCCATAGCCCACAACCACTACTTCGTCCAGCAACTCAGCATCTTCTTTCATGGTCACATCAATTACCTTGCGACCGTTCACAGCAACTTCAACCGGTGTGTAACCAATAAAACTGATTATCAACGTACCCTTTGGGTTTACGTTATTAAGGGTATAGGCACCATCAATGTCGGTTATTATGCCGTTTGTTGTACCTTTTTCAAGTACATTGGCGCCTATCACCGGCTCACCAGTAGCGTCTTTTACCACACCCTTTACCACAAGCCCTTGTGCAAAGACCTGTAAAGAACAAAATAAGAGAATTAGAATGGCGAATAGACTTCTCCCGACGGAGTACAATCTATGCATTGCTTTTTCTGCATGTTTCATAAGTTAGATTCTTAATTTAAGTATAACATTAGGTTTATATGTTGTTTGCGTAACAACTCTATTTGATAATAGCAGCATACCCACCGCCATCATACATCTTGACGGTAATCTTGTCGCCCTGCTTCACCATGCGGGTCTTCTTGGCAAAGTCACGTGCATTGAGGTCTACATTGATACCGTCTTCCCAACTGGTCAGAGTCTTGGAGCCTTCAATGAAATCGAGTGATATCTCGAACGTTTGTCCTTTCTCACCTGTCATACCACCAATGTACCAAATATCACCATTGCGACGGGCAACCACAATGTATTCGCCTACTGATGCTTTCAGTACCCGTGTTTCGTCCCAAACCACTGGCACCGGACTTAAGAAATCCATCGTCTTCTCTTCTCGGTAGTAGCTTGAAGGAGAATCGGCCAACATTTGCAACGGACTTTCATAGACTACGTACATGCCTAACTGATGGCAACGAGTACCAATAGTAGCAGGCAGATTGAACCATATCTTATGGTCTTTCTCGTGCAAATTGAACATTCCGCCCGGTGTATAGTCCATAGGACCCGCAACCATACGGGTGAACGGCAAGGTTACATTATGTTTAGGAGTCACATAACTTGCCCATTTATGGTTCTCAAGACCGGCAACACCTTCCGATGTAAGTACGTGAGGGAAAGTCCTGCTCCATCCGGTAGGCTTATACGCTCCGTGGAAGTCAACCAACATTTTGTAATCGTATGCTTTTCGTGCCACCCGGTAGTAGAAATCGACTACACGTTGGTCGTCACGATTCATAAAATCAATCTTCAAGCCTTTGATGCCCCATTTGCTGTATTGTGCAAATGCCTCGTCCATCTTCTCCTCAAAAGGGACCCAGGAAACCCACAGAATAAGGTCTACATTCTTCTTCTTTCCATAAGCCACCAGTTCTTCCAAATCAATTGCGGGAATAGTCTTCGTAACATCCCATTCTTCCGACCATCCATCGTCAATCACTACATACTCGATGCCATAGCAGGAGGCGAAGTCTATATAATATTTATAGGTATCGGTGTTAATGCCCGCTTTAAAGTCTACATCATATAAGATACATGCGTTGTACCAGTCCCACGCAATCTTACCGGGACGTACCCAAGAATAATCTTTGCCTTCAGCTTCAGGAGCAAGTTTGTAGATCAGTTGATTGGTTATCAAGTTAGCGTCATCTTCGGCTATAATCATAGCACGCCACGGATAATTGCGCGTACCGTTTACCTTAGCTATATAGTTGGCACGCTTCGTAGGGAAGCATTGGCGACCTTCAGTTTTCTCCTCTTCCAGAGCGAAAGCAGCAAACTTTCCACCTAATTCATTCTTGCCTTGCTTTTGCAGGAACATACCCGGATAGTTTTCCAAATCCGATTCACTAATAAAAAGGCGGGTCTTTTCATCTACTTTCACCAACATAGGGGTACTACAGAATTTATCCGTGGCAATCTCGGACAACTTCTTCTCGGGAAAAAGTGGCTGTTGTGGAGAAAGCATAGTGCGTTCTTCAGGAAAAAGAGTATTATAATCTTCGGGAAAAGCGTATGTAACCTCTTCGCTCATTACTTTCAGAGGGCGGCCGAAATCAGTGTGGAAACGATAGGCTACTCCATCATTATATACACGGAAATGCACATCGTAACCGGAAGACTTCAGAATCATTTCATTGTATTGATCACGAATCTCGGCACATTTCTGACGAACAACCGGCTTTAGAATGCGGTCAACAGAGAGGCGTTCTACCTTATTAACCCTCATATTCTGTCCGATAACAGTACCATTATCAAAAGTCATAGACAAGGCGGAAGACGCAAGCACGTTCTTACCATTAAAATCGACGGAATAAGTAGTAGAAGTTCCTGTCTCGACATTGACAGCGATACGTCCGTCGGGTGATTTTACTATATACTCTTTAGCAGAAAGATGACTCACACCAAGAGCAAAAAGAAGAATAAAAATGTTTCTCATGCGGTTTTCTTTTTGAATTAGACTACCGCAAAAGTAACCGTATGAGTGGGGAAAGGCAGAAAAGATTGTCCGTAACACTATTCGTAATGTCCAACGGACTATCTCTAAAGTCCGAAACACTGCAAGAAAAGTCCGAAAGTGGGCTACACCATATCGTCGCCCGTCTTCACAACCGCTACTTTTATTGTTTTATGGAATGGAATGAAGCAGCAAATTACTGCAATAATCAATGCAACTATCAATACATACCCTAAGATTTCCTTAATTCCCAGCAAAAGGGCTTGCTGCTGAAGAACGGAATAAAGATTATTGGTAGCTATCTGACTTGCCTCACTGAACTCATAACCTTGAGTGATGGCACTTTTCAAAGCCTGATTATATCGGTCTGCTGCAAGAGGAGTAGTCAGGGAAATATTCTCGGAAAGGATATTCATATTCTTCATCTGAAGATAATAGAGCATATTACTGAAGAAGGAGGCACCGATAACCGGAGCAAGAACCGAACGGAAAGAAATCAGAAAGAAAGCATTGGACAACATTAGTTTCGGGTCAAGGTCTTCGACCACATAAACACCGAAAGCAATAAACAACGTCAGCATACCCAACCCACGAAAGAACATAGGAAGATAAAGCATTTCATAAGTGCTGTATGGGGTGACCCCAAAATAAAGAATACTCAGATAGATGACGTAACACATCATCCCTCCCGAAATCAGAAACCGGAACCGCCACTGTTGCCAGCGAAACCACCAGAAACAGATGATAGCACCTACTATAAATCCCGGTAATAAAAACAGATTCAACCCATTGGCATGCACGCTATCTATGCGGATAATGCTATTCATATAGTTAGTAACCAGCGAACTGGTAGCTGAAAGAAACATCACCAATATCATAAAGAAGTAACCTATGACCGATTTATGATGTTTCATCGGTTTCAGACTGATGTAAGGTTTCTCCGATGTCTTTTGTCTATACAGGAAAAGATAAATGAGAATGGGAGTAGCCACCACATAAATCACAATCTTGGGCGATGCAAACCAATCCAGCGTTTTGCCATATGTAAAGACGTAAATACTGAACAGTAATGCGCTTGCTATGAGCAAGATACTTTTCCAATCGATATCTCGGTAAGGAAAACTGATGGGCCGCTTGGCATATCGGAAGAACAACAATATAAATATCATAGCTACCAACATCAGCAGGATAGTAAAGTAATACATGTATTGCCATTGGTAATAATAAGCCAGTTGCGCCGTTAGAACTAAGGATATTTGTCCGCCGGAAAATACAATCGGATAAAAATAAGCATAGAATTCGCTACGTACATTCTTGGGACTAAACAGTGGCTTTATCAGTATGATAAATTCCAGCATGATAAATGCTTTGAGGAAACCGATAAAGAAACTACATACAATAATAATATCTATATTTCCGGTATGAGCACACCACAAACCAAAGAGAATCTGTAAAAATAAGTCGGTCAGTAACAATGTTTTTGGAGTTACCACTGCTAGCACTTTAGGTACGATTGGATAGGCAACTGCCATGCCGACGGAAGCAGCATAATACCCCATCGTGATGTCTTCGCTCAATATCCCTAGTGTATTACTGACTTCGACCATACTCCCCGTATAAGCTCCATTCAGCATAATTACAGGTAGCATCACCACAAACATAGTGACAATACCTAACCATTGCGGAACCCAGGGACGAATAGGAAGATTCAGTTTCAACATGCGTCGTATTAGTTTCTGAGCGCTTCCGTCTCTACCATCATACCTGCACGCAGACTTGCCATCTCTTCAGGGGTGGCATCATTCAATTCTATACGAACCGGAATTCGTTGCTGTACTTTCACAAAATTTCCGGCAGAGTTATCGGTAGGTACCAACGCATATTTCGAACCGGTAGCTTCGGATATAGCCGCCACCGTACCATTGAATATCTTACCTTGGAATGCATCAACTTTTATCTTCACTTTCTGTCCGATGAAGATATGGGCAATTTGTGTTTCTTTGTAATTGGCGGTTATCCATTTGTCATTACTCCTTACAAGGTAAGAAATGGCTTGTCCGTTCTGAACGAATTGCCCCGGTTCGAGCGTACGCCTTCCCATAAATCCGTCGTATGGAGCAATGAGGACGGTGTAGGAAAGATTCAGTTTAGCCATATCGAGGTCGGCTTCCTTGCGCAAGATATTGGCTTCTACGCTGGTAGATTTCTTATTTGTTTCTGAATACTGGGACTTTGCTGCTTCTTTCTGCTGAAGAAGTGCCTCATAACGGGCTTTGGTAGCTTCAAAGCTTGCCTTCACTTGTTCGTACTGCTGCTGTGAAACCGATTCTTCTGCTAGCAAATTGGCATATCGCTTATATTCCTGCTCTTGTTGCCAAAGTTTGGCTTTGGTTTCGGCAATATTCGCATCTTGTATAGCAATGTTCACCTGTGAAGTCTGAATACCGGAATGGAGAACATCTTTAGAGCCCTTCGCATCCATTAGGGCGGCTTCGGCATCTTTCACTTTGATAAGATATTCACGGTTATCCAAAATGAGAAGCGTATCTCCGGCATGCACCTGCTGGTGTTCGGTGAAACGGACTTCTTTGATATAGCCCGAGGCACGAACATTGAGCGGAGCAATATACTGGTCCACCATGGCATCATTGGTAATCTCGTAATTGAAATAACGCCAAAAATAGTTGACCGTCCACGAGATGCCACTCAATACCAGAAGAATGCAAACGGTATTCAGGGTTATATTTCTGATTTTAAGTCTCTTCAGCTGCTTATGTTTCTTTGTTAAACTAGACATATATCGATCGCTTTAATGAAGTTAAAGATTTCCGCACGCACGTTGCAGTTCATAATAAGTATATACGGTCTGGCTGCGGGCAACAGTCAGTTGCAGATCTGCCGTCAGTCTTACGCTACTTGCGTCCAGAAGGTCGGTCAGGATAGATAACTGATTCAGATAACGGTTCTGAACAATCCTGTAATTCTCTTCGGCTTGCCTGACGGATAGTTTCAATGCCTCTACCCTATCCAATGCTTCTTTGTGCCGGGTAAAGGCGGCGCGTACATTGATACGGATATCTTGCATCAGTTGTTCTTCTGCATTCTGCCGCAATTGGACTATCTGTTTCACCTCATGCATCCGGTGCTTGTTCTGATAAAGGGAAGAAAGATTATAGGAAAGACTTAGAGCTAGATTCCAGTTATTATTATATAGATCGGCCATAGTACTGCTCAGCGGACGGGCCAACGTATTTCCGGCATGCAGCAGCACATTGGGCAGATAATTTGCTTTCGTCAGTTTAATATCATTCTCCGCCAGCCGGGTGTTCTGCCGGGCTATCTGCATACCGGGATAATTCTCGTAGGCAAGCTGGACATAGGTTTCATAATCCAGCAAATCAATAGTAGTATATAATAAGGTAGAATCAGGTACAATCAACAGCGATTCATCCAATCCCAACAATATATCCAGTTGTTGCGAAGCTATGGAAATACTATTTTCTGCTTCCTGATAGGCTAGCCGGTCGTTCGTCAACTGTAGTTCACTGCGTATTTCATCGTTCCGGGTGACAAGTCCTTCTTTCTTCATTCGGCTGATATCTTTCAATCGTCGTTCAGATTCTTCGATATTCCGCGCCAAGACTTCCCGCTCTTTATAATAGCTGAATAATTCCATGTATTGCCCCAGCAATGCCAGTTTTATACCGGCCTCATCATTAGCTGTACTCAAGGAAGCAATTTGTCTCTGTATATCTGTTTTTCGGATAGTATGGTGTATCTTACCACCCTGATAGAGCGGTTGGGTCAGCTCTATATTATAATTCTGCGACCAGTTCGGTACGTCAGGACGTGTAGGATGTGCCAGTCCTCGTTGGAAGACAACAGGTTGCCCGATAACTCCGGCAGTCGCACCTATTTGCACAGTAGGCAGGCGATTAGTATAGGCAGTCTTTTGCTGATCATTGGAAATGATTTCCCCTATCCGGTCGGCTTTCAGTTGGAGGCTATTCTCAATGCCTAAACGGAAAAGATCATCGACAGGAAGTACACGGGCAGGTTGTTGCGCAGCCATCTTCAATGAAGTCGCTAACAACAATAATCCCAGAAAAAGCCTGTATTTCTTATAACTGACAGAATATCTCATCCAACTTCCTCAATTTTTGAACGCTTTCATTGATTTCGTCAACTCCCATGATAGCACCAGCTTGTGTGTACACATCGTAAACCAACGGACGGACACGGGCACTAATTTCTTCACCTTCGGAAGTAAGATATACTAGACGGTTACGGCGGTCGGCAGGGTCTTCGCGACGTACAATCCAACCTTTCTTTTCAAGATTACCCATCAGATTTGTCAGACACGCCTTGTCTTTCGCTGTTTTTTCTGCCAAAAACTGCTGGCTGATACCTTGCTGGTACCAGAGACTGCTCAAAATCTGGAGCATCTCAAACGTCATGTCGATATTATTCCGCTTCAAGACCCGCTGCAAGGCTTGGCGGAAAGCCATTCGAGTTTTCAGTAATTGCAGCATCAATTCACGGGCAGGTTCATAATTTCCCATAAGTCTCTCCTTTCTTTTTCGGGCACAAAGGTAGATATTTACCCGTAATTAGTCAAATGTTTTACTAATTAGATTTCAAAAAAGAGAGACTATGCCCTGTAACCTAGATTACTGTTCTATTTTCTGCTTGACAAATTCCTCTATAAAATCGAGTGTTTTCTCAATACCCAATACGGATGAATCTATGCAGAGATGGTAAGTAGCAGCCGCTCCCCAAGTTTTAAAACTGTAATAATTGTAGTACTCAGAGCGTCTTTTATCTGCTTTGTTCATCATATTTTCTGCTTCTTCCTCTGAGATGCCATGCGTCCTGCAAAGTCGTTCAATACGGGATTCGGGAGAGGAAGAAATGAATACATTAACACATCGAGGATGTTCACGAAGAATATAATCGGCACAACGCCCTACAAACAAACAGGATTTTTCTTCTGCCAACCGGCGAATAACGTCGCTTTGTACTTTAAACAAGGCGTCATTGCTCAAACAATTGTTTGCCGGTATTGCACCTTCACTGATAAAAGGAAAACGCATGCCGAACAAACCGCCCATAATTCCTTGAGAAGCTTTCTCATCGGCCTTTTCAAAGAATTCACGACAAAGTCCGCTTTCTTCGGATGCCAGTCCTATCAATTCTTTATCATAAAAAGCAATTCCCAAACGGGCAGCTAGTTTTTCTCCGATCTCCCGTCCGCCGCTTCCCAACTGGCGACCTATATTTACTACGAATTTATTATCCATATACCTGTTTATCTTATTAGTTGTAATAGCAAAAATAATTATTCTTATGGAATATCCGTACTAATTGAGCAAAAATCTTCCCTGGATTCAGAATTTGCTTCCTCGAGAAAAGGAAAAGCAATAATCTATAGCAGATACCAGCAATATCCCAACGGTATAACATACCATATCCGACCACAGAAAACCATGCCCAAAGATTAGTGCTCCAAGTGTAGTGTTCCGCACGCTATTCGCCCAATCTGCCTGATACAGTTGACTGATCTCTATACAATAGGAAAATAGCAAAGAGATTGCAGCTGCTTTAAGTATAGATACCGAAGGAAAAAGAAAACGTAGTCCGAAATATACCATAGCTGCCCAAAGAGTATCACCGGAGTATTCTGCCGGAAACTCGGGCAACATGTCACCATATTTTCGGGAAGCGAGCCCTAGTATTATTATAAGGAAGGTGACAACTAAATAAATCAAACGTTTGTATTTCACATCGTAGCATTTTAAAATGAAATACAAAATTATAAAATTTAGTCGATAACGAAGAATGGAAAATGATAAACTATCACCTTTATTCTTCTTAGGGGAAAGGTGAAAACCGTGTGAATACTTTACATTTTAAGCATCCATGCTCATCCTTGTTTTTTTCCGGCACCGAGGAAGGTCTTGTTCGTCGGTGTCGAGCAAGGGGTTCCTCGGTGCCGAACCCCACCTTCCTCGGTGCCGGAGAAACACCCTACCCAGGAGGTACTCTGACGGGGGATGGCTCATTAGAGAGAGAACTTGATTAAATTTAAACATTATCACATGGCCTTCTCAAAGATAGAATTGCTTGATTTAAAACGCTATTAAAAAAGCCAACTACCTGGATTTTACTCCAGATAGCCGGCTTCTCTTGATTATTCTTATACCTATTTTGTGCTTGCAAGCATCATGTTGACACTGCTGTCGTTCAATTCGTATACAGTCTTCTGTACATTGCTGTCGTAAGCATTGCTCTTGCTATTCCAGCAAGCGTAGTTCAGTTCAACTTCATTATCAGAGTATTCTACGTCGAGTTTAAAATAAGGAACCCAGGCTTCTTTCTCGCTGTTCCACTTGGAGGCTTCTTTGCTGGTCACACGGTTTTCGTTGTCGTAAGTATAAGTGTAACGCAGGTGGCGGAACAAGTGACCGTCTTCATTACGGAAGATATTCTTGGCAGTTATCAACTCGCCGGTCATCTCATTGTTGGTTACATACTGGGTAGGGTTGACTGCACTTGCTGAGAAGTTCATTACACTTGCCATTACTACTGCTAACATTACAACTGCTTTGGAGATTAAATTCGTTTTCATAATCGTTATTTTTTTATTGTTATTACTTCGTTTTATGAAGAGGTGTTTTTGTCAACCGCCTTCGCCTATATATAGTCAATTCGCGTGCCAAACTCTTAATCAGCTGATTATCAATAATTATATAAAACGAAGCTATGTCCGCTTTCGGACAACTGTCCGCACAGAAACGAACAATATCAATAAAAAGTAATCATTATGCCTGCGTTACCCAATAATGTATTGCAATCAAATGCTAATTGTATGGTAAGGTTGTTCAATAGAGTGTGTTTATTTCGGTAGATACATGAACTAAATGACTATTTAGCTCAAAACCCGTCAGAAAGAAATGATTTTTGCATGAAATCACACATATAAGTGCGTTGCCTCATACTCCTATAAGTGTGAGGTAATGCTCCTATAAGTGTAAGCCTACGCACTTAAGTGTGTAAAAGTCGGCAATTCAATGACAAAGACTCTGTTCACACATAAAGCATAGCCTTATAATAACAATGGTGGGCAAGGCAACTTATATGCCCCTACCCACCATCTCTAGCCATCCTGAAATATTCTATATCCTGAAATCAGACTAGAACCCGACTACAGAATATTATTTTTGTTTCCTGAAAGTAATCAGTTCTTTCAGGCTTACAGTCTTATTATTAATCAATGGATGTGCCCAAAAGCCGATAAAAGTAATGTATCCCATAAATACAAGAACCAGCATCATCCCTACACGCAAAGAAGTGGCATCAGATACCAGGCTAACAAGCAACGGGCCGCCAGCACCTCCTACAATTCCCGAGCAAAGTATTCCGGCAAAAGAACCGTGGTTTTGTTTGACGGTATTTAATGCTAAAGAGAACACAATGGAATACATCATGGAAATAGAGAAGCCGATTGCCGGAAATGCCCATATCGCAATTTCAGCAGGACTGAAAAGTGCCGTAAGCAGCAGGCACATAGAAAGTACTCCAGAGACTTGCAGCAAGTGTTTACTATCTATCAACTTCAGCAAAATCATACCGAACAAGCAACCGACAGTCATAGAGCCCCAGAAATAACTAATAGTTTGCGCACCCACAGTCTGCGGATCGACACCATGATACTGCTCCAGGAAGGTACTCATAAAAATAGATACTCCTTGTTCCGTACTGACGTAGCAGAAGATGCCCAAGAAGAACAGCCACACATACTTTTGACGGAATAATTCCAAATAAGAGCTCTTGGCTCCAGCCTTCTCGTCTTCTTGCAGAGTAATCTTTGGAAAATGGGAGAACGTTACCGCCAATAGCATCACCAACAACAAAGCAGAGAACACCCAATAGAGTGATACCCAAGGCATTTCATGCGGAGTAATATCTGCCAGCACATCTACAAACAGGTTTTTCCCGGCAGTATAAGTATGGGTATCCAGTTCCCGTATCAGATAGGTGTAAACCAACGGACTCAGGAAAGAAGCAACACCGAATACAAATTGCGCAAGCTCGGCAATGAAAGCATAGTTTTCTTCACCACCCACGGTGCGTTGCAACGGGTTTATTACAGTTTGCAACATTGCCATTCCTAGTCCGATGATGAAGGACGAAGCCAACAAAATAGGATAAACTGGTATACAAGCAAAGAGAATGGTTCCGATGAACGGCATCAGGAAACCACAAAAAAGTACCGGCTTTTCTCCATAGCGATCAATCAGTATTCCGGCAGGAATGGACATGATGCCATACGCAAGGAAGAAAGAGGTGGGAATAAAGCCCGCCATAGCCAGGTCGCTGAGGTTGAAATTATGAATGATATCCGGTATCAGCGGTCCCAGGATATTAGTAATAAATGATATAGTGAACCAAAACGCCATGATGAGCGCCAGCATTCCAATATTTCTTTTCATCTGATTATGCTCCTATCGTAAGAATTTATATTCACCGGCTTCTCCTTCAAAAGAGAGTGCACCATCATCCGAACGAACGTAAACGGTCGGTTTGAACAGCTTGCCGTCTTTCCATACTTGCCAGTTGCCCGGACGAAGGTCAGTAATCAGGAATTTAAAGCTTCCTGTTCCTTTTACTGAAACAGTGAAAGGAGATTCGAGCGGCATTGCATTTTTACTGAATACAACTACACGATCAGATACTTGGACACCTGTTGTTTTGTCTCCATCCAGGCGAAGGACATTGTGCAATGTCTTTTGTGTATTGTCGGTTATCTGGATAACATTCAGGTAATAATCTTCCGCAGCCGGCTGCTTAGGAGATATTTCAATACGCCATGAACCACGTTGATTCTCGTCATCCGCAGCAGGAATATTCGGATAATTTTTGCCGAACGCCCAGAATTCTTTGCCGGGACCTCCTACAGAAACAATATCGGCATTTGCCAGGTCGGGCAACAAAGTTGTATTTACCAGCATACCGGAATCACCGTCTTTAGTACGTTTGATAGTCGTTTGATTACCTTCTATTGCAGGCTCTTCCATACTATGAAGTAACCAGAACTTTTTGAAATCAGGATTAGCAGAAACCACCTTGTCGAAAACAATCATAGCGGCAGGAATCGCTTTATCCTTCAGATTCAGGAAAACAAACGAGCGCTTCACTTCCTTTACTTTGACACTGTAGGCTTCGGTAATATCACCTTTCAGATAAGTATAATCCGGTGTCTGCTGGTCGGGACCGAATCCTTGAGCCAATACTTGTCCTACTTTGAAGTTGGTATTCAGCAAGTCATTCAACGTACTGCATTCACCCCATTCTTTACCCGGAAGACGTTGACCACCTTCGTTCTCTACAAACGGGGTCTTGTCTCCCCCACCGTAACCCATAGAAGGGAATTTCTCTTCGGGATCGAATATTAAAAGGCTGTTATGGGCAATGGTGCGTTTAAAGTAGTTCTTGTTATGAGGGCTATTGTATCCTCCCGAAGTACCTTGATACGTGCCCGTATCAATAGCCAAAGGTCCTCTATAATAGATTTGGAAAGCTCCGCCATCGTGGTGCTGGTGATTGTTGAACACATACTCGTTCACTTTCATTTCAGCTATCACACTCTCGTCTCCCCAACCGGTACGGGCAATCATCCAACCGAAAGGAGTACCGGAGTAACGGCTCAACGGCAAATCATCGGGTTTGCGCACACCCAGTTTGGTATCCCTCCATAAGAATTCAAATATCTTGCAATGAGCTTCTACATCAGGTTTCAGTTCGAATTCGGAATTGATATATTCATCTTTATAATAAGAGGAAGCCAGCATAGCAGGCAGAGAATAAGTCTTGTCACGACGACGGGTAGGATTCTCGTCTCCGGAATAGAGTACCTGACCATCCGGGCGGCGACGATAAAGGACATCGTACATTACAAACTGCTGGGATGTGTGATAGATATTAGGAAAGCCCATGCGGTCAAATATCCAAAGAGGGAACAAATCGTTTGTAAAGCGGACGTTGAAATAGGAAGTCCCCTGATGATAGTTGTGTGAAGGATAGAAGAAGTTGCGTGCCGGCAAGTGCTCCTTGAAAAAACGTCCTGCCGCCAATTCATACATTTCGGGAAATTCATCATAGATGGCAATTCCGGTAGAAAGCATATCACGCATAATCATCCACTCGGAGGAGTGTCCGGCAAGAGAACCCTGTTTCTTTGGGGGATATCCACATTCCAATTGTTTGGCAAGGTTGACGAAAGAGGTGATAAAACGTTGCTTCTCTTTGGCAGTCAGTTGGTCGTAACACCAGTCGTAGACCATGGAACCGCTAATCATAAGCAGTCCGACACCACGGGCAATATCGCCTCCATGTTCCGGGAACTTGGCATTTTCAAGCGTATCGAGCATGGCAACGATGGCACCACGGGCTTTCTTCTTATTCTTACTAACCAGATAGTCCAAAGCATCTAGTTCAGCGCGAACCGTAACACCTTTTTGATTGAAGTAATAACGGAAATCTTTCTTGACAGGAATGTCTTCGGGCTTCCAGTCCTGACGCATCGCCTGTAATTCGTTCCACACCTTTGCCAGTGCAGGATCGCTCATACGAGCTTTTACATCAGGAATATTTCCCGAACGCAAATAAAGACGAGGATGTTCTTTAGGAGGAACAGGGATAGAAATTCCGTCCACCGTTTTCCATGAAGACTGGCTACTCTGAGCATGTATTGTTCCGATTGCCATAAGTATGAGGACAATCGATAGGAAGTATTTTGTTTTCATAAGTAAATTGATTAACCCTCTTTAGGGTATAAAGGAATTAAATACAAGTGATGCAGCCCCTATACTACCGGCTTTATTCCCCAAATGGGCAGCCATAATTAGCGTATTGGTTGTACAATCTGGTATGGCATAACGTTTCGCATAACTGCTAACCTTCTCTATGTAGAAGTCTCCGGCTTCCGATAATCCTCCTCCTATAACTATACGTTGAGGACTGAAGATATTGATGAATCCGGCAATGCCATGACCTAAATAATCACAATGTTCTTCCAAACATTCAGTGGCAAGCTGGTCTCCTTCTTTATAAAGTTGCACAATGAGTTCACCATTCATCTCTTTTCCGGGATAAGTGCGTCCGTTTTCCATACTTAGTTTTTCGAACCGACGTACTAAAGCAGAAGTAGAAGCATAATGTTCCAGGCATCCCACTGAACCGCAGGCACATTGTTCTCCGT
This sequence comes from Bacteroides sp., assembly GCF_030151085.1. Taxonomy (GTDB): domain Bacteria; phylum Bacteroidota; class Bacteroidia; order Bacteroidales; family Bacteroidaceae; genus Bacteroides. The sequence goes on from NZ_JASLER010000056.1 coordinate 208,367, forward strand.
TTGCAATGAGAGGCACATGTCCCAACTCCGTACCACGACCTCCGAAACCGAAAAACAATTTACCATCAATAATGACAGCACCACCGATACCTGTACCTACTGTGAGGAAAACAACATCCGTAGCACCTTTTCCGGCACCGTACATCGTTTCACCCAAGCCCATCAAGTTCGCATCGTTACTTAAAAGCACACGCATTCCGACAGATGCTTCCAATATATCGGCAAGAGGTAGTTGTTCCCAACCTTTGATGTTCTCAGCACCTCCCAGTACGATACGGCAAGTTACGTCTACAATTCCCGGAGTACCGATACCGATGCCCATTACCTCGTAGCCTTCCGTTGCAGCAAAGCCTTTCACAGCTTCCACCGCTTTAACCAACTGACCAATGACAGCTTCCGCAGATACATCCGCCAATGACGGTAACTTTCCTTGAAAAAGGAATTCACCGTCATTGGTAATCAATGCATACTTTATGGAAGTACCACCAAGGTCGATGCCAATGGCGTATTTCTTTTCCATTTTATCAGTTATTATTAGGTTCTTTCTACCCAGATTGGGGAACTCCATGCCCATTGCTGGTCACGTTGGCGAACTCTTACATAGTAATAATCCGTCTCTCTTTCGGGCTCTTTATCTTCCATGTAGTGTTCAACCACAAAGCAATTTTCGGGCATGGCACGATTGAACAGAATCGCTTCACTGAGCCATCCAATCATGAAATGAGAACAGGAGCCTTCCAAAAGTTCACCTAATGAATGCTCAAACTTCTTGCCATTGAATTCTGCGGTAATCACACCATCTTTCGGCATAGTCACATCCAAAATAACCGCTTGCATAGCAGGTGTTGTGGTATTCGGATTCTTTGAACTGTACATATCCAGTTCTGTTTCCTTGTCCGTAGCAGATACAATGCGATTTACCTTCGTCTCAAACTCTGGTTCTCCGGGTTGCGGAGAGGTGAAAGCAGCACCACGGAAACAGGGTTCTACAGCATTGATTGTCCCCTTATTGACAGACAATTTACCTTGCCAATGCACATACGCCTCTTCACGGTTCCAGCCGAATTCCATCTTTACCTTGCAGCGTACCATATCTCCTTCCGGCATTTCCGGCAAAAGCGGCCCACTCAGACGGGCAATACACTTTCTGTTCTTGACAATGTCTATATAGTCAATGCAACTGCCTGCTTCTACATTCAAATAGATGCGGCGACTGTTTCCACGTACTACATCGCCCGGGAGAGCATCGTTCAGACGGAAATCTATATTGATTTTATCACCTGTAGCACAACATACATGGCGATTTTTCATGGCATCCCAAATCTTATCGCGAGTCAATGACTCTGCCAGGACACCGATACGTCCGTCACCATAGCTACCGGGATATCCGGCATGCTGGTCGGTAGAACCCATGATACCGAACTTCTTTCCTTGTTCCAGTCCGCATTGAATAGTACCTTCCCACTGGCGGGGGCCCATATCATGCAGGTAGTTATAATCTCCCTGGTCACTCTCTGCCAATCCATGACGGGAATACATCTCAACAAACGGAGTCTGATCTCCTTCGGTAAAGAAATCCCAGTTATAACCACGATAACCTGTCTGATAACCCATGTGGTGCGGAGTAACGAACACCTTATGACCACGTGCCTTTTGTTTCCAGTCTTCAATGGAAGTACATTCTACCAGAGGTGCATCCAGGTCGTAATTCAATGCTACATGGTCGCCATGCTCCATGCTGTGAGCTTCATAACCTACAAAAGCCAGGAATTCACCTTCTTTATTGTATTCATTGGTCATTGCCACATATTTCTCATAGCCGCCTTCACGCAAACGCTTGAAAGCACCGGTATGATAATCAATCACCCATTTCAGGCGAGGATCATTTGCTCCCGGAATATCCGGCCACATGGCATGCGGAGTAACAGAAACAAAATCCAGTTGTCCTTTGGCAGCTTCGAATGCCGAACGCATATCGCCGTGACCGTAGGTTATATTACAATGGTTATGTAAGTCTCCCCAGTAGTATTTCAGATTACTGGCAGAGGGCATCACTTTCTTTCCTGCGGCAGTTCCCTGCTGGCATGCAGACAATAAACTACCGGAAGCAGCCAGTCCGATAAAGGACCAGCCTGTATTCTTTAAAAAACTTCTTCTATCCATGGTATCAATTTAAGATTATCTATTCTTCATCAACCGTCTGTCACCTTTGAACAACTCGTTCACTTTCTCATCAGGATCATCGTCCTTATATTGCTTCTGAGTTTCTTTCAGTAGTGACATCAATTCCGCTTGTTTAGCGGCATATTCCGGTTTACCAAATACATTATTCAATTCGTTGGGGTCATTCTTCATATCGTACATTTCCCACTCATCCACATCATTGTAGAAGTGCATCAGCTTAAAGTCAGCTGTACGAATGCCGTAATGCCGTTTCACAGAATGTTCTGCCGGATATTCATAATAATGATAATAGGCAGCCTTCCGCCAGTCAGCCGGTATCTTCCCTTCATTATCCAAAATCGGCTTAAGAGATTGTCCCTGAATATCCGACGGTATATCTACTCCGGCAAAGTCAAGCAAAGTAGGCGCAAAATCCACGTTCATGGCAATGGCGTTCGAGGTACTTCCGGCTTTAATGGCTTTCGGATAACGGATAATCAATGGCATCCGCTGACACTCTTCATACATAAAGCGCTTATCGAACCAGCCATGTTCACCCAAGAAGAAACCTTGGTCGGAAGTATAGATAATAATCGTATTATCCAACTCACCGATTTTCTCCAGATAATTGAGCAGGCGACCGATATTCTCGTCTACAGCAACAATGGTTGCCAGATAATCGCGCATATATTGCTGGTACTTCCAGCTAATCAATTCTTTGCCTTTCAAGTTACCATTACGGTATTCTGAAATACGTTGGGCATACACTGAATCCCATTTATCCTGTACATCAGCCGGCATACGTTTGTAAACCTGATAGAGGCGATTAGTCGTATCTTTCAGCATTTCGTCACGAGTCAGCAACTTCAAGTCCCAGTCATTGGTCAACGTATGTTCAATAGACATATCCTGTTCCCGGGCTGCGGAGCCTCTGCCCTCGTAATTATCGAAAAGCGTAGCAGGTTCGGGGAAAGTGGTATTGTTGAACATACCCAGATGACGGGGAGCAGGCATCCAGTTGCGGTGCGGAGCTTTCTGGTGATACATCATGCAGAAAGGTTTGTTCTTGTCTCTATGCTCCAGATATTCGATAGCCTTGTCGGTAATAATATCAGTGGCATAGCCTTGTTCTACAATCTGCTTTCCGTTCTCATTGAAATCGGGGTCATAATAGTCTCCCTGTTCATGTTGGCCGGTCAGGATACACCAATAATCAAATCCCTGAGGTTCAGTTATCAAATGCCATTTACCAATGATTGAAGTCTGATAACCTGCTGCCTGCAACAATTTAGGAAATGTCTGCTGGTTACCGTCGAAAGTACTGGCATTATCAGTAAATCCATTGATATGGCTGAACTTGCCCGTCAAGATACAGGCTCTTGACGGACCGGATAAAGCATTGACCGCATAGCAATTATCCATACGAACGCCTTCACTGGCAATGCGATCCATATTAGGAGTCTGGAGGAGACGTCCGCCATAACATGACATTGCTTGCGTAGTATGGTCATCCGTCATCATAAAGATGATGTTCGGACGTTTCACTTCCTCTTTGGGTTTACTGGAGCTGCAAGCAGACACTCCAATAGCAGTGAGAGGCAGAAATAAAAATGAGATGCGATTCATAGTTGAATGTCTTCTTATAGTTTATACTCTAATTGACGTTTCTTTCCATCAACAGATACTTCTACTTTCACCCCATTCTCATCAAAAGCTTTATTCAGGAACTTAGCCTTGAAAGCCGGGAATGAAGCAGCATTCTTCGATGGATAAATAATGGTTATGTAGCGCACTGCTTCAGGTGTATTCTTTTCTACATCGAAAGAAACAGCCGTACGGGGAACACGTACACGATAAGCGGTAGAACGCCAGCCTTCTTTTTCTTTCAAAGAACTTTTCTTCTCCGGAAAGCATTGAAGTTTTACGTTACTCTCACCTTCAAAGGCAGTAGTCAAAGTGTTGTTCTTTGCATCTACATTCACAGTACCTTCGCACAGATTATAGTTCAAGTTCACTGTACCCTTGGCATCACCAACCGCCTCGTCTACGATTACAAAATAAGACTGGTCTACAAAGAATACAGAACGTCTGTGCTTCAATCCGTCATAGTGCGGGTTCTCTGTTACAAGAATCTGTTCACTGCCCTCCGGTTTCCAAAGCTTGGTAACCGATTGTGTAGTCTGTAGATTTTTCTCGTCCAATGTCAATGTATTGTGAGAGCATGTACGACGGAACCAGTTACGGAGTTTCATTACTTCATCGTCACCGGCATAAACGTACGAGCCACTATCCGGGAATAAATTCCGACCATTAAACCAAAGTTCGAAAGTACCGTTATCCGGCTGGCAGTGCCATTCGCCCTTAGGACCAGCTTTCAACACCATGACCGTAGCATCTTGTTTCCATCCGTTTCTGAAAGTAAAGAAGCCGGAAGTCAACGCTCCATAAGAGAGATTTGGCAGAGGACTACCTTCGCGACCTTCTGTTGCATAATAACGTATCCATTCGCAATCCGGGAAGATTTTGAGCCAATCCTGATAATTGCGGATTTCTTCGGGGCGGTCACCCAACTTAGCATCGCTGAAACAAGGGTTACTATAATCAGGGAAACAAATATTTGAGTAGAACTCAATCATATTCTTCACCGTATTCACATACTCAGCCGGCAGTTCCTTGCGGAAACCATTAACGTCTGCCATGCGAAGAGCTTTGCAGAAGATATTGATTGCTGCCAAGTGATAGTGAGGGTCCAATTCGTATTGTCCGCCGTCAGCATAAACCTGCTTACCGATTTCGCGATTCAAGATACTAATTCCGCTCTCTCTCCAGCCAGCTGCTTCCTTGAATTCGGGGAAGAATGCACCGGCATACAACATGCGTTGTGCTTCAAACAGCAAGTGATTGCCCTGGTCTGAGTAATTGCCCAGGATATGTAATGCATGACGATGGTAGTTCACCAGAAACTCTGTCAGAAATTCCGGTGTAAATGCCTGCGAAGGAACGAATAGCAGGAATTGCAGCGTCTGGTCTTGCAAGCGGTTGCTCACTTCCAACGGACGCCAGGCAAAGCGTACATTCTCCGCATTTCCTTTAACTTCACCTGCACTGACAAGCTCGTATTCCTCTTTCTCTACCTGAGTCAACGGATTCTTTTGAATCCAGTCTATATACTGGTAAGCCCATTCTTTGGCATATTTCTCATCACCCGAAATACGGTATGCTTTCCCCATCGGGGTAAACCATTTATGACGGTGCAACTGCCAGCGCAATTCGTTATCTTGTACCGGCCAGTATTGCCAGTTGATATCTTTGCCATAATTATAGGAAGGTTGATAACCTTTATGCACAAAGAATGTATGTTCAAGTGCATCGTCCGCCCATTTTTGCTCTTCCTTTGATATTTTGATATTTTTCATATCAATATCAGGATGCTCTATGCCGGCACGCTGACGGTAATAATCCAATAAAGCCTGAGCAGCCTCATTCCATTGCTGACGGTCATAGGCAGCTTTCACTTTCTCCAAACCCGGATAATCCAGATTCAAGAGATCAAAAGCTTCCTTTCTGAGTTGCTGTGCTTCCGCACAAATGACAACCAACAAAAAAGTGAAACTTAAAAGATACTTTGCTATTTTCATGGTATATTATTTTCGATTAAAGCGATTTATAATCAAGTCCTTTTACTTGCATGTAACGAGCCAATGCCTCCAGATAATAATAATCGGCATAATTGATAGGTGTATCAATTTCAGAGCCATTGGGCAATGAGCCAGTAGAGTGCATCAAAATAAATCCTTGATTCGTACCTACTTTGGCCAAATATGCATCGGAAGAAAGTGATTTCAATAACTTCTCAGCATAATCAAAATAAACTTGCCCGTCTTCTACCAATGTACTAAGCTCTATCAATGCAGAAGCTGTAATAGAAGCAGCAGAAGCATCCCTGGGAGTTTGCGGCGTTTCGGGTGCATCAAAATCCCACAAAGGAATGGCATCATCAGTCTTTACCCGTATCATTATCAACTCGGCAATATCTTTAGCCTGTTGCAAAAATACAGAATCTTTTGATTCGCGGTAACAAGAAGTATAACCATATACACCCCAAGCTTGTCCACGTGCCCATGCAGATTCATCATTTTTTCCCTGATGCGTGCATTTCAGTTCTACCGTACCGTCATTATTATAACTTACTACATGGTAAGAACTATGATCGGGTCTGAAATGATTCTTCAAAGTTGTTTCAGCATGTTTCAATGCTATTTCCTTATATTTAGGATCATTTGTCAGATGACTTACATAGAACAGCAAATCCAAGTTCATCATATTGTCTATGATTACGGGGAAGTTCCATTTCCCGAAATCCCAAGAGCGAATACATCCAATGCTATCATTAAAACGTCCACACAAATTATCAGCAGTCTGTACCAAAGCCAAACGGGCACTATCTGCCGGTAACAAACGATTGGCATTGCCATAGCTGCAATTCATCATAAATCCGATATCATGTGTACCTTTATAGTCTTTCACCGGATACAGATAATTGGTAAACTTAACGGCATCTTTCTTTAAATCTTCATCACCTGTCAACTGGTAAGCATACCACAAATTACCCGGAAAGAATCCGCTTGTCCAATCGTAGATGGAAGAGCAATACCGACGGGTACCCAACGCATCTTTTATAGGCTTTACCCGCAAAGAATCTTTAAAAGTAGCCGGATCTCTTTGCAGTTGATTACAGAGAAAATCCATATCATATCCCGTCCAGATAGCGCGAGGTAACAATACTGAATCACCTACATCGGCTACCGTTTCTTTCAACTGCGCTGCAGATACATCTATCGCCTGCTTCAACCAGGTATATTCTCCTTTTGATTGATTGGAAGCACAACCCGAAAAACTATACATCGTAACAATTGCGCAACAAAACAACAAAAATTTCTTCATAAAATAAGTTTTATAAGTTAGTATCAGTAACAAGAAGTTAAGTAGTCAAGTAGTACTTAACTACTTACTACCTGACTACTTACTTCTAATTATTTATTCGTAACCCGGATTATTCTTGCCTCCTAAAGCAGGATTAGATTGCAATTCACCCAATGGAATCGGGAAGAGCTCGTGTTGCCCCTTCACAAATTTCTCACCAGCTACATATTTGCCTTTGAGGGACTTGTCCATATTGTCCTGGAAATACTTCAGAGATTCACCCAAGATACCCCAACGAAGCAAGTCGTATTTACGTTGACCTTCGAAAGCCAACTCGAAACCACGTTCCCAGTAAAGAGCTGTACGGAATTTACCGGCTGCATCATTATCCTGGATATATGGAAGATTGTAAACTTTCGGAGCTTTCAATAAGCTATTGTAATTAGCGTCAGTGATAGGAGTTGCCTTCGCACGTGTACGTACCGTATTCAACAAATCCCAGGCTTCCGGAGTATTACCAATTTCGTTATAAGCCTCAGCAGCCATCAATACTACATCAGCATAGCGCAACGGGCAGTAGTTTACACCTGTATTGTTAGGATCAACAAAACCACCAGGCATCCACTCTCTGCGCCACTTGCCCGGATACCAGTCTGTCAACTTCTCATTTTCTACCGGTACATGGTTAGCTTTATCCGCATTCCACTTAAGCTGATAAGTACATACCATTACATCTCTCCGCTCATCCGTTCCTTCAAAGAAATCCTTCCAAGCCGGTAATACACGGAAAAAAGCATTAGCACGTCCCATAGAAGTTGAAGTAGCATTCTTACCCGGTGCTTCAACCAATGGTCCGTTATAAGTGCCCCAAGTTCCTGAGTTATCCTTATAGCCAGTTCCTGTAGGATTGAAAGCTATTTCCCACAAGCTCTCTTTAGAATTCAAAGTACCTGCTGAATAACCTACAAATAACTGTTTGAAACCACCGTCATAGAATCCGTGGTAACCTTTGCTCTTAAATGCAGTCCATTCAGTAACTACAGCATTAAAATATTCTTTTCTCTTAGCCTCATCCGGGCGAGTCAATTTACCATCCTGCTGTAAGCTATAGCCGGCACGTTGTAAGTAAATGCGCATCAACAATGCATGAGCAGCACCTTGTGAAGGTACTTCCGGTGAAAGTGATGCATTTCCTTTCTGCAAGTTTTCTTTAGCAAAATCCAAGTCAGCAATAATCAAGTCATAGATTTCTTCACGGCTTACACGACCGTTAAAAGCATCTTCATATCCAGATGAATAAGTAGCTTTGAAGGGAGCATCTCCCCAATACTTAATCAGGTCAAAACCCAGGAATGCACGAAGGAAACGAGCCTGAGCCACTAAATCCTTCAAATAAGTACTGCCTTCATATTCTGCCATTTTCTCAATACCTGCAATGGCAAAGTTGGCACGATCTATCCCCATGTACTTGTACTCCCACAAAGAAGCAACCCAGTCATTCGTCGATTTCACCATATAGTGAGAAATATCACGGCGTGTGTTATCTGTACCTGTACCCTGTATATAATAGGTATCGTCTGAAGAAGGCATAGCCATTTCAAACTGTCCGTAATGCTTGTCTATAGCCAGACAGTCGTAAACACCTATTACCGACATTTTAGCTTGGTCATTAGTTTGAAAGTAAGTGTCCTTCTCGTAGTAAGAAGTAGGTTTCTCAGTCAGGTCGCAAGAGGTGAATCCTGCTACAATCAGTGCGCTTAGCGCAATCACTTTATATTTTTTCATTGTATTCTCCTTTTGAAGTTCATTAGAAAGCTAAATTAATACCGAAAACAAACGAGCGGCTCTTAGGATAAGCACCAAAGTCAACACCCGGTGTCAAGCCACTGCCCATTGTAGAAACTTCAGGATCGAAGCCAGTGTACTTGGTCCAGGTAAACAGGTTGGAACCTGTAGCATAAAGACGCAATTTGCTGATACCAGCTTTGCTAAGCATCTTCTTGGGGAAAGTGTAACCTAAAGTAATATTGCTCAACTTCAAGAATGAACCATCTTCCACAGCCCAAGAGTGAATATAAGTATCACCTACTTCATTGTCATAGATAGCGGCTACTGTTTTGCCTCTGTTGATTTCTGCCATTTCCTGAGGATCAGTAATCAGTTCACCAGATTTATTAACCAAGACCCAACGGTTCTTAGAATCAGCTACTGCTAAAACGTTCTTGTTCTGTAAAGCAGTTTTTGTATTAGTCAGCTTGGTTGCATTGAATACGTCGTTGCCGATGCTGTAAGTAAAGAAAATACTCAAATCGAAATCTTTATAAGTAAAGGTATTGTTGATACCACCATAAAGTTTAGGATAAGCGTTACCGATTACAGTTTTGTCAGCTTCTGTAATTTTATTGTCTTCGCTGCCATCTATATTCTTAAACTTCCACATACCCGGTTTTACGTTACCTTTTTCACCTGCATACGGAATACCGTCTTTCAAAGTATAAGTTTGAGTAGATGCATCGTAATTAAAGTCAGATACCTGGTACAGACCGTCTGTTACATATCCATACATCTGACCCAAAGGTTGGTTCACACCAATAATGTGTGTATTCTGGCTATAACCGAAGTTAGCTTCCCACAACTGTACTTCCTCACCAGTCAACTTCTTAACAGAATTCTTGTTGTGAGACAAAGTTACAGATGTATTCCAGCTAAAGCTCTTGTTCATGATATTGGTTGAATTGATAGTCAAGTCAATACCCTTATTTTCTGTCTCACCAGCATTAATAACCATGCTGTTGTAACCAGATGAAGTAGGCAATTTAGCATTCAGCAGCAAGTTACTACTACGGTTAATGTAGAACTCAGGAGAGATAGTCAAACGTTGGTTGAAGAAACCGAAGTCAAGACCAAAGTTGAAGGTTTTATTAGCTTCCCACTTCAAATCGGGGTTAGGAATCTGTTTGGAAACGTAACCCGATTGAGTAGAATCTCCATTAGGATAGGTTACTGAATTCAGGATAGCCAAACCAAGATAACTGTCGATACGATTATTACCAGCCATACCATAGCCTAAACGAACTTTCAGGTCAGAGAAGATATCCAAGTTCTTGATAAACTCTTCTTCTCCCAAACGCCAAGCTGCTGAGAATGCAGGGAAATATCCCCATTTATTATTCTTACCGAATTTAGAAGAACCGTCGGCACGAACTGAAGCAGTAAACAAGTATTTATCTTTGTAGCCGTAGTTGAAACGACCAAAGAATGAAAGCAATTTGTCATCATAGTTTTCAGCAGACTGAACAGCTGTAGGAAGACCCAGTGAAAGGTCAGCCAAACCGATATCATCATTCGGGAAGTTAGATGCTGCTGCCTTGAAGTTACGTTCCCAACGGTCTACATACTCATGACCTACCATAGCAGTCACATCATGACCTTTACCCGACCAGTTGTAGTTCAATACATTTGAAGTCTGGAAGCTACCGTTTTCCAAATTCTGGATGCTACCATTGATACTTGAACGCTTTGCTGTAATAGACTTGGCTCCGTAGAAAACATCATTACGGCGTGTCTGATAACGCATACCTGTTGTGTTACGGAAAGTCAGACCCTTGAACAGTTTAAAAGTAAAACCACCATTGGCCTGGAAAGTACGGTATTCACGGTCGTTCGTTTCTTCAGCAGCAGAAAGCAAAGGGTTCTGCATTACGTTACCCGAGTCATCCAAGAAGATAGGGTCTTCGTCACCTAACAGCAAATCGTCGGTTCCGTTGATACCTACTGTAGGACGATACTGCAAAATGTGTTGCATCTTATTAAAGCGGTCACCACCATCAGAAGTACCCATACCGGAAATCTTCATTTGGTCATAACTGATACGGGCTGTAACGTCCAAGCGGTCATTCACTTTATGATTCATATTAAATGAAATATTGTGCTTCTTGTTTCCGCTATACACCATTGCACCCTCTTCATCATAATAAGAGTATGCCAAGTTGTAGTTCAATTTATCAGTACCACCGGAAACACCTACACGATAGTTTTGTGTAATTGCTGTACGTCCCAATGTCTCGTCTTGCCAATCCAAGCCTTTACGGTTACCATAGTTCTTTTCGAGGTCATTATAATTGCCATAGATTTCAGTGAACTTCTTGATGTCTTTATCCCAGTCATCCGGAGTAGTAGCATCATAAACGCGACGTTCATAATCCAACATGGCAAACTCATAAGTAGAAAGTACATCCAGCTTCTTGGCGATTTTCTTAAAACCTACATAGCTGTCAAAAGTAACAGTAGCTTTTCCGTCCTTACCACCGCTCTTGGTAGTAATAACAACTACACCATTCGCACCACGGGCACCATAGATAGCCGTAGCAGAAGCATCTTTCAAAATGTCGATTGTTTCAATCTCGGCAGGATCAAGGGTAGACATACCATCTTCACTGGGGAAACCGTCGATGATATACAAAGGCTCGTTACTTTGAGTAATAGAGATACCACCACGAACACGAACTGAGATAGAAGCTCCGGGAGCACCTTCGCTTTGCATTACCTGCACACCTGCCATACGTCCGGCAAGGGCTTGCGTAATATCACTGGTAGGAACTTTAGAGAGTTCTTTGCTATTCACTGAAGCAACAGAACCAGTCAAGTCTTTACGTTTCACAGTTGCATAACCGATAGCTACCACTTCATCCAGCAGTACGGCATCTGCCTGCAACGTTACATTAATAACACTCTGCTTGTTGACTTTCACTTCCTGAGAAGTCATACCCACATACGAAAAGACCAATACATCCTTAGATGCGTCATTCACTTTCAGCGAATACTTACCATCTATGTCAGTAACTGTTCCAATACCGGCAGCTCCTTTAATAGTAACGCTACCTCCAATAACTTCATATCCTTCGCTATCAACTACCTTACCGGTAACTGTCAGACTTTGCGCGTATGCAGTCATACTGACCAAAGCGAGGACAAACATTAAAATTGATTCTTTTAATTTGAACATAATAAATAAATCTAAGGTTTAACTTTAGAGATAATTTTGTGGCGGCAAACTTACTGCAAGCGCAAAAAAAAGTGAGATAGTATTGTTTTTTATGCTCCCACTTTTACGTTTTTTCCATGCCAATATTGTTCACCTTAGGATATTTTTGTGTAAAACAGGCCACACAACCCTATACAGATGGGGTTAATGAAGGAAGTCTGCCCGCATCGGAGCGAAACAATCAATAAGAACTCCAGGCTCCAGACAAACGCATCCATGCAGAACGTCAGGTTCCATATAAAGACCGTCACCCGCCTGAACTATTTTCTTTTCGTCACCTATTGTAAACTCAAACTTACCACTCGCTACATAAGTAGTTTGTGTATGATAGTGGGTATGAGGAGTGCCTATGGCTCCCTTTTCAAATTTTACTTTGACTAACATTACTTGCCCGTCATAGCCCATTATCTGTCTCGTTACACCTTCACCGGCTGGTTCCCACTCTTTGTCCTTTTCATAAACAAAGGTCTCGCTTCTTGTTTTCTTTACAGGATTTTCAGGAGCTTCATTGGCTGGGGCAGCGAATATATTAGTCATTGCCAGGATTGAAACACCCATCGTACATACACACTTCTTCCATGCTTTCATTTTCATAATCAATAGTTTTTAGTGGATTTAATATATTATTCTGATAAAATTTCAAACTTGTATACCGTGACCTGCCGATAAGTTTCGCCCGGTCTCAATACGGTAGAAGGGAAATGGGCATTATTAGGAGAATCGGGAAAATGCTGCATTTCGAGGCAAAATCCATAGTATTTGCCATACCTCCTATTGCCATGCCCATTTAGATAATCCATATTGGAACTCGGGATATAAAACTGCATTCCGGGTTCAGTGGTATAGGCTTTCAGTACTCGTCCTGAGATAGGTTCTGTAACGATAGCTACCAGCTCCAAAGAATCCGGACGTTTGTTTAGTTTATAATTGATATCATACGTTTTTTCCATCCGGCGGATTTGCTTTTCGGCTGTTTGCGGAGTTCTGAAGTCATACTCAGTTCCTGCAACGGGCTTCAATTCTCCTGTAGGAATTCCTGCTGAATCAGTCGGAGTAATAGAGTCTGCATAAAGCGTATAAAGATGATTCAATACAGGATCCTTGCAACCGGTCAGATTGAAATAACTGTGATTGGTAAAGTTCACAACGGTAGGATGGTTAGTGGTTGCGGTATAATCTAAGATGACCTCATTGTGATTGGTCAGTTTATAAGCGATTGTCAGTTTAAGATTACCGGGAAATCCTCCTTCAAGATGGATGCTTTTATAGGAAAAGACGACCACTGCCGTGTCTTTCACCACATAAAAGGTATCTGTTTCGAAAACCTGTGTATTGAATCCCCGACTTCCTCCATGAACAGAATTTCCTTTACTGTTCTTTTCAAGCTGAATGACTTGGTTATCCAAACAAAACTCCCCATTCTTGATTCTGTTGGCAAACCGACCTACAGTAGCACCAAACTTAGGTTGCCGCCCTAGATAATTTTCCAAACTATCGAAACCTAGTACTACTTGTTCAAAATTTCCCTTTTTATCGGGCACGGATACAGACGTCAACGTTGCAGCAAAGTTGGTGACTTTGATCGTCATACCATTCCTATTCGTCAAGTTGAAAAGCCTGACGGGTTTGCCATCTTTCTCAATTTGCGCAATTTCGGAAACAGAAAGAGCCAATGTTTTAGTTTGCTTGCATGCAACCAACAAAGGCAAGACAATCAGCAAGATCCAAATACAATGTTTCCTCATAACTTATTTCTTTCCATATTCTGTTGGTAAACAACCGATGTACTTTTTGAAGCGTGCAGCAAAATAAGAAGGAGTATTATATCCCACCATAAAACTGATTTCAGATACATTGTACTTTCCTTCCTGTAAAAGTTGGCATGCGCGGTTAAAACGTATTTTATGGATAAAATCAATAGCTGACTTACCTGTTATTGCTTTCAATTTCAAGTGGAGATTGGAACGGCTCATGTTCATCTCACGTGCAAATTGCTCTGTAGAGAATTCCACATTATCCATATTCTTCTCGATCACGGCAATGGCTTTTCTCAGCAGTTCTTCATCCATCGTGTTATTAGTAAGCTTCTCCGGCTCTACTTCCGTCGCATTGGAGTAGTGTTCAAAAATGCGATGACGCGTACGCAGCATGTTCATAATCTTGGCTTTCAAAACTGCCAATGAGAAGGGTTTGGCTATGTAATCATCTGCTCCTACCTGCAATCCTTCCAACTGATATTTAATATCAGCTTTGGCAGAAAGCATATAGACCGGGATATGGCAGGTACGCAAGTTTTGTTTTACCAACTTGCATAATTTTACTCCATCCATGACGGGCATCATGACATCCGTGATAATCAAATCAACTTCCTGTTCTTTCAGAACATCCAATGCTTTTTGTCCATTTTCAGCTTCCAGCATATTGAACAAGTCGGACAATCCATTCACCAAATATTTCCTCAACTCTTTATTATCTTCTACTACAAGGATGGTTCCGCGTTTATTAGTATCTTCATCCGCTTCATTTTTCACCTCCGCTTCTTCCTCATCGCCAATGTACACATCATGCGCATTCGTAGAATATACCCGTTGATTTTCTGCATTTTCTTGTCCGCCAAGCAGTTCTTCAGGAGTATATGCTAATTTATCCTGCGGCAGGTAAATGGAGAAAGTGGAGCCTTTGCCGGGTGTGCTTTCCAATGTAATCCTTCCATGATGCAATTCAACCAATCGTTGTACCAGGGAGAGACCAATACCGCTGCCTTCGCGCCCACTTTCCACCTGATAGAAGCGTTCAAAAATCTTCGCTTGTTTTTCTTTGGGAATACCAATGCCTGTATCTATTACTTGCAGCACTAGTTCTCCTGCCTCCTGATATAGTTTTACCGTAATACTTTCGCCCTCTTCGGTATATTTAAAAGCATTCGATAGCAAATTGTTAACAATCAGATCCAGATAGTTTTCATCGAATAGCAGTTCCTTGTCTTGCAGCTCCGTATAGAAATTATAATCTATATCTTTTTTCTTAGACAGACTTTCATAGTTCATAAAGCTATTCAAAACTCGCTTGTAGGCATTAGCACACACCAGTCTGAGTTCAAAGATACCAAGTTCTGCACGTCTGTAATCCATCAACTGGTTGACCAAATGTAACAAACGGTTTGTATTTCTTTGTACATAGAGCAACTGTTCATGTTCCCAATGCCCGGATATACGGCTTAGCAACTCTTGCAAAGGTGCCACTATCAGAGTAAGAGGAGTGCGTAACTCATGCGAGATATTGACATAAAAACGAATCTTCATCTGGCTGATTTCTTCCCGTTTCTCCTTGTCCAGTCTCTCCATAAGGATTTCTGCCTGCATGCTCTTGCGCAACCAGAAATAGCGAACAATGCCAAATACCACCAGTAAGAAGGACAAAGCAAATAAAGAAAGCGCCCACCAGGTACAATACCAAACAGGCAGAACACGAATATGCAGCACAGTAGGTTCTTCATTCCATTTGCCGTCATTATTCGCCGCCTTTATATAAAAGGTATAGTCTCCTGCCGGCAAATTGGAGTACGAAACCGGACTGATGTCATTCTGTTTATACCATTCATCATTATATCCTTCCAGTTTATAGGCGAAAGTATTGTGCTTACCGGCAATGTAATTAGACACCACAAAAGATATGGCAAATGAGTTTTGTGAAGAAGTTAAAGTGATATGATCCGCATATTCAATTGTTTCACTTAAAATACCGGTTTCGTCATTAGGCAGAACTTCCTTATTATAAACAAATAGTTTATTGATTACCGGTCTAGGAGCGTATGGATTATCAATCAAGGTTTCCGGGCGGAACAATGTAATACCGTTAACACCACCAAATAACATATAGCCGTTATCTTTACGACAATAAGAACCGGCATTAAACTGATTGCCCTGCAAACCATCCAGTATAGTGAAATTACGGAACTTTCCATTTTCGGGATTCAAACAACTCAGTCCCTGATTGGTGCTTATCCACAAACGGGCATAGGCATCTTCCATGATACCATAAATGACATTACTTGGCAAGCCGTCTGCCGTGGTATATTGCAATAGTTTTTGGTCGCCTTCTTTCATTGCAAAAAGTCCGCTTCGTGTCCCTATCCAGATATATCCAGACGCAGATTCATAAAAGCAGTTCACAAATGCCTGCTGCAATATTGGTGCTATATGAAAATCCGTATTAATCAGGAAATCAGATCCTATTTGATTATAGACCGAAACGCCCATTTCACCCCCTACCCATATACGTTTTCTAGAATCGCGGAACAGCAGGCGATTATATTGCTGCAATTTACGTCCGTTCTTGTCTTTATTGACAATTGTAAAATTGCGTTTGTTTATATCGAAATGCAACAGATATTCCAGTGAAGCTATCCAAAGGCCTCCATTTTCATCCGAGATGATAGAGTAGATATTATTGCTAGGCAAGTTGCTATTCTGACGATTGAAGTATTCTACTTGCCCCGATTTACGATGAAGCGCCATCATACCTCCGGCATGGGCTCCTACATAAATTTTATCATGCGCCTCGTCTACATATACGGTTTTAATATCTTTGAAAGGTACATCCAACGCACCCGACTGAAACAAATAATTCTTATATAATTTCGAGGTAGAATCATAAAAATTCAATCCACCGTCGCTTGTTCCAATCCACAGGTTATGCCCGTTGTCTTCCACAATGCAACTCACGACATTGTTGCTAAGTGAATTCAGAAAAGGAACATGCTTAACACGCTGAAAACGGTTGCAGAGAGGATGGTAATAGTTTAATCCACCCCAGTATGTACCCAGCCACATGCCGCCTTGTGAATCTCGAAAGATGCTTCGAACCGAATTTTGAGACAAACTTCCTTCTTGTATCTCGGAACTTTTTATAGAAGAAAAATTGTCTGTTACTTCTTTATAGATATTCAGTCCGCTATAAGTCCCTACCCATAAACGATTTTCTGTATCCAATTCCAGTGAGCGTACATAATTAGAAATCAATCCCGACTGCCCATTTTCACTTCGGTAGTTCTTCAATTCCTTGGTCTTAGTATCATACATATACAAGCCATTTCCTTCGGTTGCCATCCATATCCGGCTGAACATCTGGCACAAAACCGCATGTATTCGTACATCGGCAGGTATACTTACTAATTTTTCAAGTTTGCCTCCAGATAGAGTATAAGTATATAACCCTTCTTCTGCACCGATATAAATACAATCCCCCTGACGGACTAATACTGTAGGCTTCAGTGAATGCAACGATAACAAGGTGTCATTCAGAAAGCGTTCTTTCTTTATATCAAAAAGCAGAATACCTTCTGTTGTACCCAACATCAGCCAGTCTTCTTTAATGGGTGTAATGCTGTTGATGGGCACATTGGTGCCATTCTTCTTATAAAAGTAATTGGAAAAAGTATTTTTACGGCGATTGTAGAAAGATAAGCCTTCACGGGTGCCCACCCATATCTGATCCGAATCATCAATAGCTATACATCGGGTTATATCGCTGGCAATGCTATTAGAATCTGTATATTCATGGCGATACACAGTAAAATTGTAACCATCGTACTTATTCACACCATCGTACGTTGCAAACCATAAATTTTCTTCTTTATCCTGATTAATTGCAAATATCGTGCTGTGCGATAGGCCTTCTTCCATGCCGATATGGGAAAAATAGATATCTTCCGTTATTCCGGCATTTAATATATATGGAAATAGCGCTCCTAAAAGTACTAACAAAATTTGTTTTATTTTCATAGTAATATCTTATTATGAGACAAATAAACAAAATATATTAACGAAAAAGAATATTTATACAAATTTTCTTCTCTGCACCATCAGGAATTACCCGCAAAGGCACAAAGGAAAAACCGGGAACAGGATTGAAAATTCGTCCATCTTTATCGGTAGGAGCAACTTCTATGCATCCGGCTGTACAAGTTATAGATAAAATGCCTCCTCTCTTCTTTATAGATGCTTCTCTTGAAGTTACTTTCACCTCTTCGGTTGGAGATGCAATAACCGGTAACATAAAGTATGCACCCTCATAACAGTTATCCACAATTATTCCGATACCTTGTTTTGTATAGGTATAGTCTAGTGTTATTGGAATTTCTCCTTGAGAGGGAGATTTTTGATTTATATCGACTAAATGGGTATTCACGGCAAAACGATAACCATTCTTTTCGGTATGGCAGATAATATCGGTATTGAGGTCATCGAGATTGCTATATACATTTCCATTTTGCATGAGCTCTATTCGTGGTGTACCGCCCATGATGTATTCGCGACTATTGCTCTGCATATTGGGAGCTTCAATCAATTGATATTGGTTCATAGTGGCAGCAAATATAGGCCCTGCCTGTGCATGCCACAACATAGAGAGTGCACCTCCCATCGGGTGAGTACCTTTTGTCTTATACTCTGCATCATATCCGGTGAATGTAGCGCGCCAAGCGCCTTGGGAAATGAGCCAGGTATGAATATCCTTGAAGTATTTCATACCATAGGCTTTGTCACGGGGAAGTTCTTTAGAAGAAGTAACATTCAAAGAAGGCAATTCTAAAAAAGAAGTAATTGCCTTGGCATGACCGAATGTATGATGAATGCAGGGAGGAATACCACAAGCACGATAATGCATACCACCGTAGAGTAATCCGTCTGAAGTAGCCTCTTTCAACAACTGTACATTGCGGCGGATTGCTTCGAGATATTCAGGATGTTGGGCGGCCATCGCATAATAACCTCCCATGAAACCATCGCTGGTACGTCCACCCCAATAAGTCCATTTAAAACTGCGGGTTCCCCAGCTATTGTCCCAAGCACCATCGGGCAACATGAATTCCAAATGAGTAGCCATCGAGCGGTCTACTAAAGCCAGCAGTTCAGTATCTTTCGCCATAATGCCGTAATATACCATGTTCGGCAAAGATTCTTCTACATTATAAAGTAAGTCTATTGGCAGACACCCGTTTCTGGTTTTTGACCATACGTTAGGACCTTCACCAAACAGGAAAGCATCATTTTCAGTGAAAAAGCTTTTTAAATCGTCAGCTACCTGACGGGCTTCTTTCTGAAAATCAGGTCGATTGCACATCTCACCTATGGCATACAGGGCATAGGTAGCCGAAGCTTGATAGTTCACATTCATATTTCGCATACCATCCCGTTTACGGCTATATATAAAAGGAGTTGCCATCATAAATTCACCGGCTTCTATCAGCCTTTGTTTCCAATGGTTCCGGGTGGAATCGTCTAACAAATGACCATGATAGTGCAGTGCTTCATAAAGAGCGATGGACGCAAAGACCGTCGTACCATTCCAATCGGAAACATGTACATCGTTCATCCAGGAGCCATTAAGAAGATGCACGTTTTCCATCCATGCCATCAGGCGTTTAGCGGCACTAAGATATTTGTCATTACGGGTCTTTTCCGCCAGATACATCAAAGGGAGTACAGCGTCTCCGATACGACCATGAATACGGGCACAGGCAGGACATAGAACGCCACCATAGAGAGAGGGATACAGATTGTCGAGCTGATAAGTCAGGAATGTATCCATCCACTCCGTCAGCAACTTTTCCGATTCGATACGTAAAGAATTATTAAATGAAAGAGTCTTGCTTTTAGTCTCTTGTGCAGATAAGAATGACGCACTTAACAGCAGCAGTACAATGATTAAGTTTCTCATGTTTTTCAGATTAGATTACTTCCTCAAAAGTAGGGGTTTGTTTCCAGTCTTTCCACCTCTTTTATATAATATCCTATCCACATTCGTCTATAGGCAAGCGTAATATTGTTGAAACACTGCTAATATTGTCGAATTATAGCCCATCAAAACAATATTAGCACTCTTTTCAACAGATGGAAGTACTTGCTATTCAGAAACACCCTACTTTAGCCTCCAGAAAAAATCATCCTTAAAACATACTATTTTATGAGACACTTACCCTTATTAATGTGCACTGCTTGTTGCGGTTTGTATTCCGCACAAACCGAGGCAGCCGACAAAAAAAACGAAAGACCTAATATCCTTTGGTTAACTTTCGAAGATACCAGTGCTTACGAATTCGGTTGCTATGGCAATAATGATGTACATACGCCTAATGCGGACAGCCTTGCAGCTAGCGGCATACAGTTTATGAATGCATGGTCTGTGGCTCCACAAAGTTCGGCAGCCCGTTCGTCTCTTATTACCGGATGCTATTCTTCCACGTATGGAATGGATATACACCCTGTTTCATACGATACTCCTGCCGACATATTTTTCCCTCAAAGATTGCGTGAAGCCGGGTATTACTGTACAAACAACAGCAAGACTCATTATAATTCTACTACAGATAATAAAAGCTGCTGGGACGAATGTAACAACAAGGCTTCCTATAACAGTACTAAACGCGGGAAAGACCAACCCTTCTTTGCGGTATACAATACAGTAACTTCGCACATGGGACGTGTTCGTACGTTTCACACCGACGGACGCAGGGATTACACCCAAGAAGGCATTTATCCGCAACAACTTACGTTACCTTCATACGTGCCCGATTTGCCGGAAGTACGGTCGGATTATTCAGGACATCTGGAAGCTGTTCAGGATGTGGATACCTGGCTAGGAATCTTCCTGAAAGATTTAAAAGAAAAAGGATTGGACGATAATACTATCATTTTCTTTTTCAGCGATCATGGCGGTTGTGTGGCACGCGGTAAAGGTTATCTATATGAAAGCGGACTAAAAGTTCCTATGTTAGCCTACTTTCCTCCGAAATGGCAACATCTGGCCAATGGTGCAAAAGGTAAAGAGAACGGTTTGGTAAACTTCACCGATTTGGGACCCACTGTACTTAGTTTGGCAGGTATAAAGCCTCCCAAGCACATGCAGGGCAAAGCTCTTTACGGGAAATTCTCCAGTAAAGAGAAGCGCGAAGTTCAGTTTGCACTGGCAGCCAACCAATTGCATCACTTCATGCCGGTACGTGCGGTTACCGATGGGCATTTCAAATATATCCGCAGCTATATCCCTTACCGCCAGTTCGCTTTGCGCAACTATTACCAATGGGGTATGCCGTCTAATAAAGCATGGGATAAACTCGTATTGGGAGGACACAATACAAATCCTGAATGGGCACTGACTTTCGAAGCCCATCCGGCAGACATGCTGTTCGATCTGGAAAAAGATCCAAGTGAGTTGCACGATTTATCCGGTTCTCCCGAATACTCAGAAGTGCTTTCCAAGATGCGTCAGGCATTATCCAGCCATGTCCGTTCTACAGTAGACTTGGGCTTCTTCCTGCCCGATTCGCGTACCGGACATATCCTTTATGACAAAGTACGCAAAGAAAAGTATCCACTAGAAGAACTTTATAACCTTGTAGAGTTGGCAGGAAACGCTACTACAGCCAATCTTCCGATATTAGAGAAAGCCATTACCAGCCCCCTTACCGAAATGAGATTCTGGGGTGCTGTAGGATATGCCAAACTCGCCAGAGAGAAACAAATCAGTACTTGTCCGCAAGCGTTATTGATGCTTCTGCAAGATAATAACCCATATATTGCCTCCGAAGCTGCTTATGCTGCTGCCTATCTGGGTAAAGCGCAAGAAGGAATTACCCGTCTTGTTACCCCTATTCAGGAAAGTGACCGGAAAATAGGTTACTCCTCATTGGAATGTATATCTTTAGACCCTGAAATGCGTGATTATATCCGTCCCTTCCTTCCACAATTGAAGGAAGCAGCAGAAACCCTGCCACGTCTTGAAAATGAAGATGCCGGTTTGATGGCACGTGGTATTCTTGTGAATCTGGGTGAAATGGACATCAAAGACCTGCACGGTCCCGAAGCCTACAAACAAGGATTAAAGCTGAACCACGGACGTAGGCTTATGGTTCCGCTACCCAACTAATTTGCAATCATAATATTGATAAAGAATGAGAACAACTGTATTAATCGCTTTATGCCTTCTGCCCCTGAGTGCAGCAAGCCCCATTCATGCACAATCCAATAAATTAGTGCCTCTGAAAGAGCGTGTCAACGTACAAGCCGACTCTGCGCGCACCAATCAGATTATAGACGGTCGTTGGGTAGCTGTAGGCACCGGAAAACCTCATACGCTCCAATTGGATTACACCCGCCCCTTTCAGGGCATGCCTTCCTATCGTTTCGAACTGAAACAAGAAGATAATACACTCGAAGGGTATTCAGCAGGAGAAACCAAAGGCCGCGTCGAGCTCTGCTATTGTTATGCCACAGCCAATGATTTCCATAATCAATCTGCCTCAGATTATTCCAGTGCCCAAAAGATGAAGACCGTATATCATTACGGAAAAGGCAGCTGCCCGCAAGGTTCATCCATGAGTTATACATTTTCTGTTTACATCCCCGATACCTTGGACAAAGAAGTATCTACCATCTTCGCCCAATGGCACGGTATGCCTAGCCGGACGCTAGTATCAGACCCTAGCGGCAAAGTAATGAGACTCAGCACAGAAGAATTTCTGGAAGTGGAAAAGCGAATGATCTTCAAGAAAGATACCGCATACGACAAGGTAATGAAAACCAATGCCAAAGGAGATACCATCTATAAAGCTGGAAAAGCCAACGGATGGCTGATAGAGCAAGGAGGCTATCCCCCACTCGCCTTCGGCTTTTCGCAAGGTTACTTCTACATCAAATCGAATTCTGACCGGAAATGGCTGACCGATAAAACAGACCGATGCAATGCCAATCCCGACAAAACAGAGGTAATGAAACCCGTCACCTCCACCTATAAAGCCTCTACAATAGCCTGCAAGATGCCATTCGACAGTTTTCCCAAAGACTGCTGGGTAACCTTCAACATAGATATTGACTGGACTGTGTACGGAAGAGAGCAAGAAACCATCCTCAAACCCGGCATGCTAGATGTAGTAATGACTTACCCGCAATCCGGCAAAGAGATTAAAAAGCATATCGTTGACAACGAAGAGATTCTAATCGGCCGCAATGACGAAGAAGGGTACTACTTCAAATTCGGCATTTACCGCGTAGGAAATAGTACCATTCCGGTTTGCTACAACCTTGCAGGTTATGAAGAAAGTTCCAGGAAATAAAATTATTTGGCGTGCAGCTCAGCCGCTTTGAATTTACGGAATTGCCAAGTCAGCATTACGAGTGCAATCAAACAAGCACAGACATCTGCCACCGGCATACTGTACCATACGCCGGCTACCCCGAAGTATCGAGGTAGAATCAGCAAACAAGGAACCAAAATAATCATTTGGCGGGTAAGGGAAAGAAATATAGCCTTACTCGCCATTCCTATACTTTGGAAGAAGTTGGCAGTCACCATCTGAAAGCCGATAATCGGAAAGAACATGACCACTATACGCAGACCTTTGGATGAAATATCAATCAACTCTGCATCGGATGTAAAAATACTCACCACCAGTTCGGGAAGAAACATTCCTATCAGGAATCCGGTAGTTGTCACAACCGTAGCAAAAACAATGGTCAGTTTCAGTACCTTCGTTACACGTGCGTATTGCTTTGCACCGAAGTTATAGCCTGCAATGGGTTGCATACCTTGGTTAAGTCCCATGACAATCATAATAAAAACAAAGACCAGTCGGTTGACAATGCCAAATGCTCCGATAGCTAAATCACCACCATAATGCTTCAATCCTTGATTGATAAGTACCACAATGAGACATGCTGCCAGGTTCATAAGAAAAGGAGACATTCCGATAGCCAGCGAATCGACTACAATCTTACGGCGCAAACGAAAAATACCTTTCCGGAAATGAAGTAATTCCTCTTTGTTGGAGAATAGTTTAAACTGCCACATCAGCGCAATGACCTGTGCAGTAACCGTAGCTATAGCCGCTCCCCGAATGCCCCAGCCAAAGCCAAAAATAAATATCGGAGCAAGAATCGTATTAATAACCACCGTTGCAATCGTTGCATACATGGCCTTTTGCGGATGTCCCACAGAACGAAGTACTGCATTTAGTCCAAGATACATGTGGGTAACCACATTTCCCAACAAAATAATCTGCATAAACTCACGGGCATACTTCACTGTTTCATCACTACCACCGAAGAAATATAAGATAGGATCAAGAAATATTAATGTTACTACAGAGAACGACAGACCAAGAATAATGTTAAGTATCAATACGTTTCCTAATATTCGTTGGGCTGTGTCATAGTCCTTTTGCCCCAACTTGACAGACACCAATGTTGCCGCACCTACGCCCACCAGCGAGCCGAATGCCGCTGCAAGATTCATCAGCGGAAAAGTCAGTGCCAATCCTGAGATTGCCATCGTACCCACTCCGTGACCGATGAAGATACTGTCTACCATATTATATAAGGAAGATGCTGTCATGGCGATAATTGCCGGAACGGCATATTGCATTAGTAGTTTCCCAATACTCTCTGTACCCAACGCTGTGGGTGTCTTTTGTCCTGCCATACTTAATACCTATTTCTTTTTGCGGGTGCAAAGGTACTCATTTTTTGTCAAAGCAACAAGAAGATGCGGCATTACGATTTTCGATAACATAATCTAGTGTTTATCGGTCGAAAATCATGCATTTCTTTTCAAAAAGACTTTGGTTTGGAATGCTTCATATAGGTTCTTATGATAGTTTCTATGCATTGGAACTAGGAGTTTTGCTAATTGGAACTAGGAGTTTTGCTAATTGAAACTAATAGTTTTGACTATTGAAACCTTTAGTTTAGACTGTTGAAACTTTTAGTTTTGAACATTGAAACTAAAAGTTTCATGCTGAGAACTAACAAAATAACTATTTCTTAATTGAACAATAAATAAGTACATTCTAATTACGGTCTTTGGATGTATCTGTGATAGATGGTTGCGAGAAAGTCGATCTATCACACCTATCTATCACGCTTCAATCCACTAATATTCTGATAGATATATCCTATAATGTGATAGCATGATAGATACTTTTACAAAAAAAAGTCTATGATGGTTGCAATGGTTTATAATGAAGCAGATTTTCCCAATACAATTCAGTTTGAGCATAACAGCCCTATTAGCTTTATTTATAGAAAATATAACGCTATCTGAAAAATGTTTCGTACTTTTGCACCAAATTGAGTGAAATATAGCGAAATGAACGTATTAGAACTAAGTGAACAGGAAATCATTCGTCGCAATAGTATGAATGAACTTCGCGCGATGGGTATCGAACCCTATCCCGCAGCAGAGTATGTAACCAATGCTTTCTCTACCGATATTAAAACTGAATTCAAAGACGACGAAGAGCCTCGCCAAGTGTCTGTAGCCGGACGTATGATGAGCCGTCGTGTCATGGGAAAAGCTTCCTTCATTGAATTACAGGATTCCAAAGGACGTATCCAGGTTTATATTACCCGCGATGACATCTGCCCCGGAGAAGACAAAGAGATGTACAACACCGTGTTCAAACGTTTGCTCGACTTAGGTGACTTCATCGGTATCGAAGGTTTTGTATTTCGTACCCAAATGGGCGAAATCAGTATCCATGCCAAGAAAATAACCGTACTTTCAAAGAGCATCAAACCCCTGCCCATCGTTAAATATAAGGATGGAGTAGCTTACGACTCTTTCGAAGATCCGGAACTCCGTTATCGCCAACGCTACGTCGATCTGATTGTAAACGACGGAGTAAAAGAGACTTTCCAAAAACGTGCCACCATCATCAAAACCATGCGTTCCGTTCTTGATGAAGCCGGATATACCGAAGTAGAAACTCCTATCTTGCAGTCCATCCCCGGTGGAGCAAGTGCACGTCCTTTCATTACACACCATAACTCATTGGATATGGGCCTCTACCTGCGCATAGCTACCGAACTTTATCTGAAGCGACTGATTGTAGGAGGTTTCGAAGGTGTATATGAAATCGGAAAGAACTTCCGCAACGAAGGTATGGACAAGAACCATAACCCCGAATTTACTTGCGTAGAACTCTACGTACAATATAAGGATTATAACTGGATGATGAGTTTCACCGAGAAATTACTGGAACGCATCTGTATCGCCGTAAACGGTTGCACCGAAACCGAGATAGATGGCAAAACCATCAGCTTCAAGGCTCCATACCGCCGTCTGCCCATCTTGGAAGCAATCAAGGAAAAGACCGGTTACGACCTCGAAGGTAAGAACGAAGGCGAGATTCGTCAAGTTTGCCGCGAACTGAAAATGGAAATCGACGACACCATGGGCAAGGGCAAGCTGATAGACGAAATCTTCGGCGAGTTCTGCGAAGGTACTTTTATACAACCCACTTTCATCACCGACTATCCTGTAGAGATGAGTCCGCTGACCAAGATACACCGCAGCAAACCCGGATTGACCGAACGCTTCGAACTCATGGTAAACGGCAAGGAGTTGGCTAACGCTTACAGCGAGCTAAACGACCCCATCGACCAGGAAGAACGCTTCAAAGACCAGTTAAGCCTCAGCGAAAAGGGAGATGACGAGGCCATGTTTATCGATCAGGATTTCTTGAAAGCACTGCAATATGGTATGCCTCCTACATCAGGTATCGGCATCGGAATTGACCGGCTGACTATGTTGATGACCGGCAAAGCATTCATTCAAGAAGTACTTTTCTTCCCGCAAATGCGCCCGGAGAAAGTGACTCCGAAAGATACTCCCGCCAAATTCATGGAACTGGGTATTCCCGAAGAGTGGGTAGCCGTCATCCAAAAGGCCGGTTACAACTTGGTGAGCGACATGAAAGATGTGAATCCGCAGAAGTTACACATGGATATCTGTGGTATCAACAAGAAATATAAACTGGAACTGACAGCCCCGACGGTGAACGACGTTACTGCCTGGATCAGTTCAATCAAAAATTAAGAATTAAAAATTAAAACCCAGATAAGCATGATTAAAAGATAAAAGGGAAGAAGATAAACCTTTGCCCCTTTTAATTTTTAATTTTTAATTATTAATTATCATGAAACTACCCGGTAAGATAGCCATCATGGGCGGAGGAAGTTGGGCAACTGCCATTGCTAAAATGGTACTTTCTCAAGCGGAGTCAATAAATTGGTACATGCGGCGAGATGATCGTATTACCGATTTCAAACGACTTGGACATAATCCTGCCTACTTGACGGGCGTCAAGTTCGATACTAAGCGCATTAATTTCAACTCCAACATCAACGATGTAGTGAGAGACTCTGACACGCTTATATTCGTGACCCCCTCACCTTATTTGAAATCTCACTTGAAAAAGTTGAAGATGAAAATAAAGGATAAATTCATCATCACAGCAATTAAAGGTATCGTACCCGACGATAACATGATTGTTTCGGAGTACTTTACCAAAGAATATGGCGTACCGGCTGAAAACATCGCCGTACTGGCAGGCCCCTGTCATGCGGAAGAAGTAGCCTTGGAACGCCTTTCTTATTTAACCATAGCTTGTCCGGACACCGACAAAGCATGCACTATCGCCCGTAATTTGGCAAGTTCGTACATCAAGACATCTGTCAGCAACGACGTTGCAGGCATTGAATACAGTTCGGTGTTGAAAAACGTATATGCCATAGCAGCCGGTATTTGTAGCGGTTTGAAGTACGGAGATAACTTTCAAGCTGTACTCATGTCCAACGCTATACAAGAGATGAACCGTTTCTTGCAGACAGTGCATCCGCTGAACCGGAATGTAAACGATTCTGTTTATCTGGGCGACTTGCTGGTAACCGGATATTCCAATTTCAGCCGTAACCGTACATTCGGTACCATGATTGGCAAAGGTTACTCCGTAAAAAGTGCACAGATAGAAATGGAAATGATTGCTGAAGGTTACTTCGGTACCAAGTGTATCAAAGAGATCAACAAGCATCATCACGTCAACATGCCGATAGTAGATGCCGTGTACAATATTCTGTACGAACGCATCTCGCCAATGATAGAGATTAAGTTGCTGACGGATTCATTCCGCTAACCGACACCTTAAAATAGAATGATAACATAAGACTTTAACCCTTTAATATAATAATGAATATGATTAAATTAGACATTGAGAAAACATTCGGATTCATCTCAAAAGAAAACGTTTTCGCCTATGAAGCCCAAGTAAAGGCTGCACAGGAGGCATTAGAAAATGGCACAGGCAAGGGTAATGATTTCTTAGGTTGGTTACACCTCCCCTCCTCCATAACAAAAGAGCATTTGGCTGACCTGAAAGCTACTGCACAAGTATTGCGTGATAATTGCGAAGTTGTAATTGTTGCCGGTATCGGTGGAAGCTACCTCGGCACACGTGCGGTTATCGAAGCTTTATCAAACAGCTTTACTTGGTTGCAAGATAAAAAAACTGCTCCGGTCATGATTTACGCCGGACACAATATTGGTGAAGATTATCTGTATGAACTCACTGAATTCCTGAAAGACAAGAAGTTCGGTGTTATCAATATCTCCAAGTCAGGTACTACCACCGAAACAGCCTTGGCTTTCCGTCTGCTGAAGAAGCAATGCGAAGACCAACGCGGCAAAGATATGGCAAAGAAGGTAATCGTTGCTATCACAGATGCCAAGAAGGGTGCTGCCCGCGTAACTGCTAACAACGAAGGTTACAAATCATTCATCATCCCCGATAATGTAGGTGGTCGCTTCTCTGTACTTACTCCGGTAGGTCTGTTGCCGATTGCAATTGCCGGTTTTGATATCGAAAAGTTAGTTGCCGGTGCTGCCAACATGGAGAAAGCTTGTGGAAAAGATGTTCCGTTTGCTGAAAACCCTGCTGCTATCTATGCCGCTACCCGTAACGAACTTTACAAGAGTGGCAAGAAGATTGAAATCCTCGTAAACTTCAACCCCAAGTTGCACTATGTCAGCGAATGGTGGAAACAGCTTTACGGAGAATCAGAAGGTAAAGAAAACAAAGGTATCTTCCCTGCTGCCGTTGACTTCTCAACTGATCTTCACTCTATGGGTCAATGGATTCAGGAAGGTGAACGCACCATCTTCGAAACCGTTATCTCTGTAGAAAAGACCAACCACAAGTTGCAAGTGCCTAGCGATGAAGCTAACCTCGACGGTTTGAACTTCCTGGCCGGCAAGCGTGTAGACGAAGTAAACAAGATGGCTGAACTGGGAACACAACTCGCTCACGTAGACGGTGGTGTACCTAACATGCGTATCGTAATCCCTACCCTGAACGAAGAAACCATCGGCGGTTTGCTGTATTTCTTTGAAATAGGTTGTGGCATCAGTGGTTATGTTCTCGGCGTTAATCCGTTTGACCAACCAGGCGTAGAAGCATATAAGAAGAATATGTTTGCATTGCTGAACAAGCCAGGTTACGAAGCTGAATCCAAAGCTATTCAGGCAAGACTGTAAGCTATATAAGAGGGGATTAAAAGCCTCCCTAAAATAGAAATCAAAATCCCCCCGTTACAATTGTGCAACGGGGGGATTTCGATTTTAAACAAGTATTCTATAATCTGCTATAACAGAATAAGCCGCGACTGAATAATAGCCGTCAATTGCGCTTTCAATTTCTTTGCCTGAATAGGTTTCGACATATAACCATCAAAACCATTGTTCAACACTCGTTGTTCGTCAGCAGCATAGGCGAAGGCAGTGATAGCAATAACTGGGGTCAGTGGAGCTATCTTCCGAAGTTCCTGTATAGCCTCATACCCGTTCATTACAGGCATATTGATATCCATCAATACAATATCGGGAACTTCTGACTGGAATATCTCGATAGCTTCTTTCCCATTCCAAGCATGTAGCAAACGGTATTCATCCTTCAATATCGTATCAAATAGCTTGTAGTTGCTATCATTATCTTCGGCTATCAGGATGGTCAAGTTTTTAGTACCTTCTTTTACCTGCTTCTCTTTTTCTGTTATTTCAATCTTCTTCACTGGTTCATAGGGTAATGTAAACCAGAATTTGGTTCCTCTGCCTACCTCTGACTCCAAACCTATTTCACCCTGCATCGCTTCTACAATCGTCTTGCAGATAGAAAGCCCCAGTCCCGTGCCTTGGGCAAAGCTATTCAGCTTAACAAACCTACCAAACACTTCGTCCTGCTTATCTTTCGGTATTCCTGTTCCGGTATCTTCTATATAGAAGTAAAGCATCTTGCCTCTCACCTCATATCCGAA
This sequence comes from Bacteroides sp., assembly GCF_030151085.1. Classification (GTDB taxonomy): domain Bacteria; phylum Bacteroidota; class Bacteroidia; order Bacteroidales; family Bacteroidaceae; genus Bacteroides. The sequence goes on from NZ_JASLER010000056.1 coordinate 238,640, forward strand.
TTTGATAGTTCCGACATCAGTGAATTTAATAGCATTGGTTATCATATTAATAACCAATTGAGAAAGACGGTTCTTCTCCGAACGAATATAACATTCGGGCAATGCTTGCTCAAAGTTCAGAATTACCTCTTCGTAGGTTACCTTCAAGCGCAGGCTCTTCTCTAACTCGCGCATCAAAGCATTGAGTTCGAACTCGGTGTAGATAAACTCTATCGTTCCGGCTTCTATCTTCGACAGATCGAGTATATCTCCGATAAGTTGCAGCAACAGTTCATTGTTGTTCTCAATGATATTGACGTATTCTTTCTGTTCGGCAGATTCTACCACTGTAGGAAGCAGACTCGAAAAACCAACAATAGCATTGAGCGGAGTACGAATCTCGTGGCTCATATTGGCAAGGAAAGCCGATTTCAGTTTATTCGATTCTTCTGCTTTGCTTTTAGCGGCAATCAGGTTTTCTTCCATCTTCTTGCGCTGAGTAATCACTAACGACGAGCCGATGAGCGAAAGCGGTTTTCCGTTTTCATCTCTACTGTCTATAACTGCTTGTGCTTCTACCCAGTCCATCCGCACTCCTTCAGGACTATGGTTGACAACCCGATACTCTTCTCTCACCTTAGTGCACTTTCCTTCAATCAGATCCAGATAAGCCTGTCTCACCCGTTGACGATCCTCTTTTATGATCTTTGAGAAATACTGTACTTCGGGAACCGACAGTTGCTCTTCACTGACTCTTTCGTAATCGTTGCTCAACTCTATCGGTCGATTAACATCACAGAGGATGGTATGGTCGCACAAGTTCCATTTCCACGGAGTGATATTGGCCACATCGAGTGCCATTGCCAGTTTATGATTAATTGAGTTGAGTTGCATTTGTGCCATATGCAGTTCGGTGCTATCCATACCGAAAATATCGACATGGTCGGGCTGTGTGGAGAATGTCAGTACAATATTAATGTATGAGCCAGAATGCTTTTGGTAGTAAGTGAAACTAATCATCTTCTTCTCTTTATCCATCATACGGAAAAAATGCACAAAGATGGACAGCTCTTCACCGGCGCACTCGCTCAATTTCTTGCCGACAACATCTTCTTCCCGGTTCATCGTGCCAAAATAGTGATGGTTGACTTTATAGATAATGGCATCCACAATCTCACCTTTTTCGTCTCGCACCAGTTTCTCTTTACTGTAAGAGACCGGCATACTTTCAAATAGAGTGGCAAGTTCGGCAGTCGCTTCAAACTCTTTCCGTTCAGCTTCGCGCAAAGCGTTTAACGCCTTTATGCGATTGCGTTGATACAGATACACTAAACATCCCAGTAGTAAGATTGCCCCTCCTATCAGAAAGAATCGATACTTCTCCCAAAAAGACTGAGGACGATTCAAGAAAATGCTGTTTGAGGGACACAAATCTACAGAAATACCTTTCTGCAAAAGTGACGAATAATCAAAAATTGGATAGCCCTGGGGCACATAGAATGGAATGTCTCTCGGTGCAGTTCCAGCAAGAACACGGTTCAAGGCATCTAATAAATGCTCATTGAATGACTTTTGCTGATAGAAGTATCCTCCAATCATCCTGCTAGTCTGCATATTGGCAATTCCAAGCGTAAAAATAGGCACTACTGCATTGGATATTATCTGAAAAGAGTTTGCCATCAGCATGTCGTTACCGGCAAAAGTACGCCGTGAAAACCAGGAGGAGAATAGGACTCCGGTAGTATTTACATCAACCTCGTTCAGTTGTTGCAGCAAAGAATCGGTTACCAAATTTTGAGCCGAAAGGAATTTGTAGTCAAGATGCGGATACATCTTCTTCAAGAAAGAACGCAAGTCTAAATCCAATTGCTGGTTGATGTAGCGACCATCTCCAATGAATATCAATGATTTCATTTCTGGAACCATTTTCTTCATCAAAGAAATATTTTCATTCAAGAAATTCTTCGTTTGAAGCATCGTTAGATTATACTCCTTCGCCAAACTGCTAAAGGGAATTTTTTCTACATCTGAAATAGGATATTTTCGGATATAAGCATCGTCAGGCGACAGATATTCCAACTCGCTGCACAGAATTAGAGGTATATCTCCCCAATGTTCTTTAATTTCTCGGATTAATAGACAGGCAGAACTTCCCAACATGACGATTGCCTTCGGGGGATATGAATATTGCTCAAAGAAATCCTTCTTGTATCCAGCCAATTTTGTAGAGTCATCTATCATCAACATGTTCATGTGTTCGACATAGAAATCCAACTCGGCAATTGCAGAGACTTGTTGCTGTAGTGGAGTAATGAGGGTATTGCTCCATGCTGCATCGGAAGTATAGCTGTTCAAAACCAACAAATAGTCCTTTGTAAATGTAATGCTCTGGTTAGCTCTGACATACAATGGAATACAAATAAGTATTTGAAGTATTAGCCATAAAAAAACATTATGACAAATATTTTTTTTCAGTATAGGTAACATAGTCTTATAGTTGCTGATTATTTACTGCCATGCAAATATAAATATTAATTCATATTTAATATCCTTTAATTGCGCTTATTTCTGATTAAAGCATCACAAGGTTCAGGACAAGTAAATCACAATAATTGCTATATGGAATTTTACACAGAATAATCTCTTGATTCAATACACTATTAATGATAATAATTTCTCCATTTTTTTGTATAATTTCTCATATCACTCTATACCCAAGTCCATATATTTACAATATAATGCAACCAAGAATTCTTCAGTTTTATCACAAAGTCTCACTCCCTATAGAATTTTAATATAAGTTGTATGCTAAAACAGAATTGCTTTATGAAAATATTCATGATTTGACAGGAGGTGAACAAAAAAATCAGTGTACAGTACCTCAAGTTTTTACGTACCTAAGTACGTAGATCTAAACATTTAGGCGCATCGTCTAACATTTATATCCGTGCGAGACTACGCAACTATGTGTATGATTTCATCCAAAATTTTAAATCGATGAAATCTAGGTTAAGTCCGAGTCGTTTTTTGTACCTTTATCGCCAATTAGTAATAACAATAGGTATATATGTTTGAAGAATCCATTGCCCGTTATCTGCAAAAGCATGGGCATTCCCACATTCAATTGAAAGCAGTTCTCTTCGATATGGACGGCGTGCTGTTCAACTCCATGCCCTATCATGCCGATGCATGGCACAAAGTGATGAAACGCCATGGCCTGCACCTCAGCCGCGAAGAGGCTTATATGCACGAAGGACGCACGGGTGCCTCCACAGTGAATATTGTCTACCAACGACATTTTGGCAAAGAAGCCACTCCCGAAATGATAGAGAGTATCTATGCCGAGAAAAGTGCAGAGTTCAACAATAACCCGGAACCGGAACCAATGCCCGGCGCATGGGAAATATTGCAAAAAGTAAAGTCCGAAGGGCTTATCCCCGTTCTTGTAACCGGCTCCGGACAACATTCTCTGCTAGATCGCCTGGCCCATAACTTCCCCGCCACATTCGAACGCGACCGTATGGTGACTGCTTTCGACGTAAAGTATGGTAAACCCCATCCCGAACCTTATCTGATGGGATTAGAAAAAGCAGGTGTAAAGGCCAATGAAGCCATTGTAGTGGAAAATGCGCCTATTGGCGTGCAAGCTGGAGCAGCTGCAGGTATATTTACCGTAGCCGTCAATACCGGTCCGATTGACGATAAAGTTCTGTTAGATGCAGGTGCCAATGTCCTTTTTCCTTCTATGCAAGCATTCTGTGATAGTTGGGAAGAATTATTTCAAGCTCTTAATCAAAAGTGAACTCAGCTCAAAAGCCCTAATAAGAAGATACAACGATAAGATATTGATTTGAAACCTTAATGCAAAAACTCCCTCTGCAAATCATTCATGCAGAGGGAGTTTCATGTTTAGTGACCCCGGTGCGATTCAAACGCACGACCTTCAGAACCGGAATCTGACGCTCTATTCACTAAGCTACGGAGCCAAACGCGGAACAAAAGTATAAAAAATATTAGCATATTCCTAACAATACAGAGTTTTTTCAAGCAAATTCATTCAGTTGCCACTATTATTATTTTGAGTATATGACTTCTATATCTATATACATTTTGTTATTTTTTTAATTAAAAAACAAGCAAGTATTAATATTATTCCTATCTTTGCCGAACAATTTAATAGAAGATTGATGGTGTAAACTTATGAGCTACTTAATAAAACCTGAAGGATATAAACCTTTACTTGATCTAAAGCAAACTGAATTAGGAATTAAACAGATTAAAGAGTTCTTCCAATTGAACCTTTCGTCTGAATTGCGTTTGCGTCGTGTCACCGCCCCCCTCTTTGTATTAAAAGGTATGGGTATTAATGATGACCTGAATGGTGTGGAACGTGCAGTTTCTTTCCCTATCAAAGATTTAGGTGATGCACAAGCAGAAGTCGTACATTCCCTTGCCAAATGGAAACGGTTGACTCTTGCCGAATATCGCATAGAACCCGGTTATGGAATCTATACAGATATGAATGCTATCCGTGCCGACGAAGAGTTGGGCAATCTTCACTCCCTCTATGTGGATCAATGGGACTGGGAACGTGTTATCACTGCCGAAGACCGTAATATCGAATTTCTGAAAGAGATAGTCAATCGTATTTATGCTGCCATGGTACGTACCGAATATATGGTATATGAAATGTACCCGCAAATCAAGCCGTGCTTACCACAAAAACTGCACTTCATCCATGCAGAAGAATTGCGTCAGCTCTATCCGGATTTGGAACCCAAATGTCGTGAACATGCTATCTGTAAAAAATACGGTGCCGTCTTTATCATCGGTATCGGATGCAAACTGAGTGATGGTAAAAAACACGATGGACGTGCTCCTGACTATGATGATTATACCACTCCCGGACTAAATGACCTACCAGGCTTGAATGGCGACTTATTACTTTGGGATCATGTACTACAACGTAGCATCGAACTGTCTTCCATGGGTATTCGTGTGGATAAAGCGACCCTTTTACGCCAGCTCAAACAAGAAGGAGAAGAGCAACGTATGGAGCTATACTTCCATAAGCGCTTGATGAGTGATACCCTTCCCCTCTCTATAGGTGGCGGTATCGGTCAATCACGCCTATGTATGACTTATTTGCGCAAAGCACATATCGGAGAGATACAAGCTAGTATTTGGCCCGAAGACATGCGCAAAGAATGCAAAGAGCACAACATACATTTGATCTAAGATATACTTATCCAACTATACTGTATAAAGTTCAACCCCTTAAAAGGTTGAACTTTATTTTTTATTTTGTACTTTAGCATCCGAAACAATTAACAAAACAAATTATGAATGTTCAAATAGAAGAGAGCTGGAAGGCACATTTACAACCCGAATTTGATAAAGATTACTTCCAGAAACTAACAGAGTTTGTTCGTGATGAATATGGGAAATATGCCATTTACCCTCCGGGGAAGTTAATGTTCAACGCCTTCAACTTATGTCCTTTCGACAAGGTAAAAGTAGTGATTATCGGTCAAGACCCTTATCATGGTCCCGGACAAGCTCACGGACTTTGCTTTTCTGTAAATGATGGCGTACCTTTCCCTCCTTCTTTGCTCAATATCTTTAAAGAAATCAAGAATGATATAGGAACAGATGCACCTCAAACAGGTAATCTCACCCGTTGGGCAGAACAGGGTGTATTATTACTCAACGCCACTCTTACCGTACGTGCTCATCAAGCCGGTTCTCATCAGAATCGTGGCTGGGAAACCTTTACAGATGCCGCTATCCGTGCACTTGCCGAAGGGAAAGAACATCTGGTTTTCATTCTTTGGGGAGCATACGCACAAAAGAAAGGTGCCTTTATCGACCGCAGTAAACATTTAGTTTTGTCCTCTGCTCATCCTTCTCCCCTTTCTGCCTACAACGGCTTCTTCGGTAACAAGCATTTCAGTAAAACCAATGATTATCTGAAAGAACATGGGGAACAAGAAATAAAATGGTAGAGTTTAAACTCTACCATTTTTTATTATTACTACTATTAATACCACTGAATATTACTTTGCGTCTGGCTTCTCTGCTCCCACTTCAAATCTTGCAGGATACTTGCATTGGCACGAATCGTGAAGTTATAGTACTTCCATCTTCCGAATGGAGAAAGTGCAGCAGACAAACTGAAACAGTGTAAGTCACGGGTTATATTGAACGAGGTCTGTACGATTTCTTTCGCATTAAAGTCGTAACCTGAGTTAAAGCTGACAGCCCACTTATTACTGATTTTAATATTGCCATTAATTCCAAGTGAGTTCAAACTAACTTTATAAGGATAACGCATATTCTCACGATTAATAGGCTTAGTATTATCCTCCGTTATATTGAAACCTGTACTAAAATTAATAGACCAAGGCATTTTGAATACTTGATATCCATCTGAATCTACAGCAGCTTTCTCCGTTTTCTTTTTGGAAGTACCATTGTCGGTTTCATCTGTATTCTCACCATTTTCCTCACCGGCGGATTCATCAGTTTTCTTCTTGTCTTTATCATTATCTTCATCCTTATTACCGGAGAAGAAGTTGGATATTTTTTTCCAGGTATCGTTATTCAATGTCCAACTGAAAGAAGTTCCGTAACCGGACCAACGACCAAAACGTCCGTAAGACCATTCCGTACGATTACCGACATATACCTTTCCATTCTTATCAAATTCATAAGCATAGGTAGCAAAAGTAGAAGCCATACTAAATGTATAGTTCTTACCGAACTTCATACGAAGGTTTAACTGCAAGTCACTCCATTGACGAGTCTGTGCCGCCATATTATAAGAGATACTTGCCCCCAATTCATCAATCAAACTAACTTTACGGATAGAGTCATTCTTATCTTTGTACTTCATCTCAAGGTTATTGGAGATGCTAAAGTTTACACTCCCCTGCTTACCTCCACCGGGAGGAGAAAATGCCTGACCGGCATAATAAGAATAATTCACCGTATCACGTGTACCATCTTTCATTTCTTTGATATAAGAGTCATAATAGCCATAGCGTGACGACGTGAAGTCGGGGGCTGCACTAATACTAACGGATGGAGTGATGACATGACGAATCTGTATCGCTTTCTTAGGAAAGAATATAGGCTTATACATACCATAAATCTTTGTATTAAGCCCTAAACTGGCACTATAGTTATATACGCGATGGAAACCATACGTTGTATCTCTTGCTATAGCCTCATGTTGGGTGTCCCAATCCTGCTTAATCTTCCGTGTATACCAACGCTCCGTATAATTGACTGAAGGAGTCAGGTTAAAGTACTTGAACAGAGTAAAAGTGGCACTGATAGGAATATCATGCTGCATACCATTATCCCAATCACGCACTAAACTCTTCTTAAATATCATATTGTCTTTAGTCGTAATACTATTTTTCAAACGACCGGTATAACGCACTGAAATCTTTTCATACCAGCGTTCATTACCAACTGGATGTTTCCGCTTGAAAGGGAAAATAGTACTTAAAGAAATATTCAAATCCGGCAACGTCACAGCAATGGAAGAGTCTTTCATATTCTGAGCAATATTACCGGAGGCAGAAATACTAAGGTGTTGGTCAGGGAAGTTACGCGAGTAGCTGACACTAGATGTTTTTGTATTTTGTGACATTGCCTGCGCATTGTACATATTACCAATATTGGTACGTTCATAACTACTCGTAGCAAAGTTCACACTGGCCGAGAATGTTGAATTCGGACTAGCCTTAGGATCTTGACGATGCGACCATACCACCTTGAAGTCTTTGGCAACCGAATAGTCGGGTAATCCCTTATCACCGGTCTTGGTTACCTGATAGTTTGCCTGCAACGTTCCTGAGTATTTATATCGTTTCACATAATTAGTTTCCGCATTCAAAGCCCAAGAACCTTTCGTAAAGATATCACCTCTTAATTTTAAATCCATCTGATCACTGATAGCGAAATAGTAACCTCCATCAGTCAAACCGAAACCACGGTTTGAATCATCCATATAGGTAGGCATCAAAAAACCGGACTGATAGCTGCTTGAGAAAGGGAAGAAAAAGAATGGAACAGCAAGAGGCAATGGCACGTCTTCTACTACCAAATAAGCAGGACCCGTCACCACATTTTTCTTTGGGCGTACCTTGGCATAAGTCATCTGCATATAGAAGTGAGGATGATCGTGATGGTCACAAGTTGTATAACGACCGCTTTTCATATAAAGTTCATCATTCAATCCCTTCTTTGCATTGTTACCGGTAACATACCCTTCGCCCTGCTGGCTTACGACATTGCTGATAAGACCTTTTTTACTTTTGAAATTATAACGGATAGTATTAGTTTCGTATGGAGTTTCACCATCCTTAAATACCGGAGTACCTTGCATTACTCCTAAAGAATCTTCCACTCCATGAGCATAAACTGTGCTACTATCCATATTCATGGTAATAACATCGGCAGCCAATTCTATCTTTTCGTAATTCACTTTTCCTTGCCCATACAGATGTGCATAACCACCTTGGGTAAACACAATAGAGTCAGTTGCTTCGTATGTAACGGGAGCATCCAAACCATCTTTCTTGGGTGGAGGAGGTGTAATAGAATCTTTCCGCAACGAATCATTCAGCAGTGCGTCTCCGTTCTGTAAAGAATCCGGCTGCTGACTTCGCGGTATCATTCCCCTTCCTCGACGCTGAGACACAGCCTCACCGGAAAGTAGGAGTAAGACAAATAGTAGTATAAATGATATGAATGTATTTGCTTTCAATGGCGTCATTAACTTATAGTTTACGCTTGAAGGGGCAAAAGTACGTATTTTATACGGATAATCTCCCTTTTTAAAGAAATTTAGATTGCTACAAGAACTGTTCGCACCAACAATCGAAACGTTGTAAGCCGGCATCGCCATAGCGCTCCAAGCTTTTGCGCGCTTTTTCTATACTCTTTTCCTTATCCAAACGAGTCTTTGAAAAGAACTTATCGGCAAAGCAAATGACTTGTTCTTCCAGACTCAGCGGAACCATTTCACGATGTGGAATAGGCAAACCTTGAGCAATAATCTCTTCCAATGAAAGTCCTGCACCCGTATGTCGCTCACAAACCAACGCATGACGAGGATATCCTTCCTCACGCATTATGTCAGCTCCTAAATATCCATGACAAATATAGGGTTTGTCACCAAAACAATAAATACCTTCAGCATCAGTAAGAAAAATACCGAGATCATGCAACATGGCAGCCTCATATAAGAACTCCTTGTCTAACGCAAGTTCCGGATGATGATCAGCAATCTTCAATGCTTTATCTGCGACTGAATGACTATGAGTTAGCAGAATATGCTTCAACTCATTATCTTCCGGATAATATTTATCTATAATATGAATTGGATTCACTTCGATTTATGAATTTTCAATTAATTACGTTTAAATTTATACATGCATACTTCATCACGCATATCACAACTACGTTTATCTGTACGAAACATTTTTTCCAGCTGATATGTTTTACTTAATTCAACCAACATCTTTTGTTCTTCCTTTTCTGGCACCAACAAATAACCTTCGGCAGGTTGTTCTACCTCTATATGTCTCATACGATCATCCAAATAAAAATTTGTACAATAGAAACTCATAGACGAATAAGAATAAACAGGACCTTCAGGTACAGTTGTTTTTACTTGTTCCGCTAAATACTTATCTGATTTTACCGGCAACACAATTGGTTGATATACACCATCCAAAACAATAAACATACAAAGCATGCACCCTGCAATACCATATAACAAGGAGCGCGTATCAGCACGCTTAACCACCATTTGCAGCGTACAAACAGAAGCTATTACAGGAAGCACAATCAGGAACCATTTGGGTATGGATAAAGAAGTTTTTTCCAATACACGCATAAATTCTATATTTTCGGCAGCATGACGTCCACTGCCCCAAATACTATCAGGGATCAAGCCACAACGAACAGAAAGAAACACTAAAGTTAATAACAATCCAAGAGAAGCAAAGATGATTGCACAAATTTTAAAGACTTTAGCTCCACGTTGTGCCAAAGCTAACAAATATTCGGCAATCAACACTGCCATAAATGGGTAGATAGGAAGTAAATAGACACTTCTTTTACTCTTTGGAATGCAATAGAATATAAAGATTATCAATATAACCAACCAAACAAACAACTGTATGGGCGATTGATTACAGAAAGTATTCCACCCTTTCTTCAACCGCTGTACCATTCCATTCCCTTGTGGCAAGAACTGCATGTTCTTCCATTTCAAACCAAACAAAGAAATAACCAAGACCAACGTCCAAGGCACCCATCCCCAAATTAAAGTCAGGAAATTATACCAAATAGGATTTTCATGAGATTCATAAGTCATCTTGCCAAGGAAACGCCCGGTATTCTCTTCCAACACTAAATCCATAAACTCTTTCCCACCTTGCTGGAAAGCAGCCAGATACCATGCCAACAACGGAATGAGCGAAAGCAAACCGATTCCCGCCAAAGAGAAGAAAGCCTTGACAAATGAACGTCCACGCATCAATTGATAAATACCAATTATCAAACAAGGGAAAATAGAGCCTATAGGTCCTTTAGTAAGTGAAGCCCCTCCCATCAGAAGTATTGCCACCCAAGGTATCCCACGGCATTCTTTTTCATCCCAGCGGTAAAGCAGGCATAGCGACATTACAATGAATGAGACTTGTAGCATATCCACCCGACAAGCAACTGCAGCACGATGCACTTCGAAAGAGGTTAATAACAGTATGGAAGAAAGTACCGCCGTTTTTACATCTTTACGCTTGGCTATAAATGAGAAAAACACTAACTGCATAGCTAAAAATGCCAACGCAGACGGCAACCGTGATGAAAACTCCGTCAATCCTCCAAAGATATAGGAAAAAGAAGCAATCGCCCAGTAAAGGAATGGAGGCTTATAAGCAATATCACTTCCATAATTAAAGGGGAGAATCCAATTTCCACTCTCCAGCATAGAGAAAGCAACAATGGCCTCACGAGGCTCACCCTTAGAATAAAAGATAGTTTCTCCCAAAAAAGGAACAACCACAAGTACGCTCAATAGCGCAATAAACCAGAACGCTTTCTTCCTGTCTGACATAATTTTATCCGTTTTTATGTTTTCGCTGGGCAAAAGTACAAATTATTCTGCAACAATACCTAATTTTGCATGCGCAATACAATAAAACTATGATGATGATTAAACTAAAACAATTTCCTGAATTTATCCGTTTCGCTATGGTAGGTGTCGTTGCCACCATCATACACTACGGGCTGTATTTTATATTGCAACAAATTATAAATGTGAATATAGCCTATACACTAGGCTATGCATGTAGCTTCACTGCCAACTTCTATCTTTCCGCCTATTTTACGTTTAGAAGAAAACCTTCCTGGAGCAGGGCTTTTGGTTTCGGTGGAGCTCATCTCTGTAATTATTTACTGCACATGGGCCTTTTGAACTTGTTCTTATGGTTAGGAGTATCCAAGCCACTGGCACCCATTCCGGTTTTTGCAATAGCCATACCGGTCAACTTTTTATTAGTTCGATTTGTTTTCAAAAGAAAAGATTGATAATTTGCTTTTCTCACAATTTCTTACGAACATTGCAGAAACATCTATATTTATGGAAAAGGAAAAATCCCTCATACTTGCCATAGTCGTACCTTGCTATAAAGAGGAGGCTGTATTACCTGAAACTCACAAAAGACTTTCTCTTTTGCTTGATAAACTAATTCATGAGCAGCAAATCTCTCCCAAAAGCTATATACTCTATGTAAATGATGGGAGTACAGATCAAACCTGGCCCATTATTAAAGATCTCCATGAGCATACTTCCTATGCCTGTGGCTTAAATCTTGCAGGAAACGTAGGACATCAAAATGCCTTGCTAGCCGGTCTGAATGCAGTGAAAGAGCGTTGTGATGTAGCTATTTCAATTGATGCAGATTTACAAGACGACATCCATGTGATTCCTGAGATGATAGATGCTTATAAAGCCGGAAATGATATTGTATATGGCGTACGCAAAGAGCGCAATACCGATACTTTTTTCAAGAGAAGTACCGCCTTGGCTTTTTATCGTCTAATGAAAGCCATGGGTGTGAAGTCGGTCTACAATCATGCAGACTACCGTTTGATGAGTCAAAGAGCATTGCAATATTTATGCCGCTTCCGTGAACGCAATTTGTACTTGCGTGGGTTAGTACCTCTTGTTGGCTACCAAACAACATCTGTTTATTACAATCGCGACAAACGATTTGCAGGAGAATCTAAATACCCATTCAAAAAGATGCTCAATTTTGCTATTGACGGCATCACTTCCTTCTCTGTAAAGCCTGTTCGTATGATTTTCTGGTTAGGCTGCATATTCATCTTGATAGCATTATGCGTTACAGCATGGACACTCCATTCTTATTTCCTGCATAGCACTGTCCCCGGATGGTCTTCTTTAATGATTTCCATTTGGTTGGTAGGCGGAGTAGTACTCATTTCGCTTGGCATTGTTGGAGAATATATCGGAAAGATATACATAGAAGTGAAAGACCGCCCACGCTATAATGAGGAGGAATTATTATTACGTTCATAAACTTCATTCATTCTTTTGCCAGTTCAGAACCTCTTTGGGAGTTTTAAAATAATAAGTGGCATGAATTTGTTCTACAGAATGACAGCCCCACATAGCTAAACCAAAATCAACTCCGGCATGTGCAGCGCACTCCTTATCATAAACTGTATCTCCAATATAAATCACTTCGTGTGGTTTTACCCCCGTTTTGTTTAAGTAAGCCAACATTGGCTCAGCAGATGGCTTGGGAGTAATGCTATCTTCAACAGTTATAACTGTGTCAAAATATGTATCAATACCAAATTGAGTAAAATCATTATGAAATTCTTTTTTATTCTTAGAGGTGATAATCCCAAGTTTAAAACCTCTGGTTTTAAGTTCAAGAAGCAATTCCTTTATGCCATCAAATAGTTTCATTGTATATGACAACTCTTTCATGTAGCTATTCCATAGCTGATTAGCCATTGATACCTCATTAATACCCAATTGCTTTAATGCCACTTCGCCCGGAATACCTAATGCAAAGTGTAAATCACTGATTGGATAATTCCTATTCTGCAACTCAAGAATAACTCTTTGTAGTGCAGTAAGATCAGCATAAGCTGAATCTAACATTGTTCCATCAATATCAAATATGATATGCTTGTATTTCATATATCTATTCTACTTTAATATTCGGACATTTCATCCTCTTTCTTCCTCTTTTTCCACAACTGCCAACTATTGATAATGTTTTGCCACAGTACATACGAACCTGGGCCTACAGACGATAATGGATTCAAATACGTATATGCCATCCATATAGCCAATACAGTATTCTTCTGACCCAATGCCTGACCTCCACTAATACGTTCCTGATAGTGACCGCCAATTCTTTTACCTAAATAGAATTGAATACAACACGTAATCAAACCGGCAAGAGCAATCAGGACTTCTACAAATACTGACGCATCACTATTAATCAAAGAACGTACCGTTTGCCCGGAAACGATGGCAAGTGCCACTGCCCATAAATAAAAAGCTGCATCCCGACAACCTAATAAAAGATGATGTATTTTCGGCACAAAGGCACGTAGAAACCAAGCTAAAAAGAAAGGGAAAAGTAGTAACGGAAATACTTTACTTAGAATTTTCAGAAAAGCAGCAATAAAAGTAATATCAGCATGAGGTTCCACCATTGGAAAAACTATTGGAACAGCCACAGCAGCTAGAAGATTGGACAACAATGTATAAGTAGTTAAACTGGATGCACTTCCTCCTAACTTTCCTGTAATAACAGCAGCAGCAGTGGCAGTAGGACAGATAAGGCAGACCATAGCCCCTTCAAAAACTTCACGATAAGTTTCTTCCATAGGACAATAGACCAATAAAACTGCTACAATCAGACAAGAAATCGTTTGAATTATCAGTAGCCACGCATGCCATATTTTTGGTTTTAACTCATGCATCTCTACCTTACAAAACGTAAGTAGCAGTTGTGCAAAGATTAAAGTTGGAGTAAGAAAAGCCACCAAGCCATTTATACAAGGTTTAGCAGGTGCCAAGAAAGGAATCCTTGCAAAGAAAAAATATCCCAGAGTGCCGGCAATCATTGCCAAAGGCAACGTCCAGTTCTTCAAGAAACGAAGAATCATACCTATCTACTTTTAAAATTAACTCGATGCAAAGTTACTTATATTATCAATAAGTTGAACCGTATCAATAAATAAATGGTTAGAATAGAAATAAAGTATCTTTCGAGACTAAAACCGCCAAAAATGACCGTGAAATAAACAAAACTTAAATACAAAGCATGAGTTTTCTATAAATTTCTACTACATTTGCAACAATTTTTATATGAAACTATATAGACGCTACATATTATTTATAAGTATATGCTTAGGGCTGCTTACCTCTCCCTTTGGTATCAGCAGTGCTATAGCTAAAGATTTTGTTGTCGTAATCGATGCTGGTCACGGCGGCCATGATCCGGGTGCAGTTGGTAAAATCTCCAAAGAAAAGAATATCAATCTGAATGTAGCCCTGAAACTAGGCAAACAAATCAAGAAGAATTGTCCCGATGTAAAAGTAGTCTACACTCGGGAACGCGATGTGTTTATCCCTTTGGACCGACGTGCTGAGATAGCAAACGATGCAAAAGCAGATTTATTTATTTCTGTTCATACCAACGCCTTAGCCAATAACCGGGTGGCAAAAGGAGCTTCTACTTGGACATTAGGTCTAGCCAAATCTGATGCTAATCTAGAAGTGGCAAAACGTGAGAACTCCGTTATTCTATATGAAAGCGATTACAAGACCCGCTACGCTGGTTTTAATCCTAATTCTGCAGAGTCTTATATTATCTTCGAGTTCATGCAAGACAAATACATGTCACAGAGTGTACATTTAGCTTCACTTGTACAGCGTCATTTTCGCAATACATGCCAACGTGTTGACCGAGGAGTACATCAGGCTGGTTTCCTTGTATTAAAAGCCAGTGCCATGCCCAGCATATTAGTTGAGCTTGGATTCATCTCTACGCCGGAAGAAGAACGCTATTTAAACTCTGAAACCGGAACAACCACTCTAGCCGACGGAATTTTCCGTGCATTCCTTGCTTACAAGCGTGAACAGGAAATTCGCCAGAACGGAAGCAGCAATACCATTTTGCCGGAAGATGTACCAGATCCGGTTAAGAAAGAAACAATAGATACTACGAGTAATGAAACTCTGGAAAATGAAGAATCACCTAAAGAAGTAGTTTCAAAAGCCCCCCAACGTCCTCAACAAGTAGAAAAAGCAGTAACTTCTCAAACAGAACGTAGTGGTATCGTGTTTAAAATACAAATACTTACTTCTTCCAGACCATTAGCCCAAAATGACAAAAGATTAAAAGGGCTGAAAGGTGTAGATTATTATAAGGAAGGCGGCATATATAAATACACTTATGGTGATTCGTCTGATTATAACAATGTATTGCGCACTAAGCGTAACATTGCAGCTCAATTCAAAGATGCTTTCATCATCGCATTCAAAGATGGCAAAAAGATGAATGTCAACGTTGCTATCGATGAGTTTAAAAGAAAAAGAAACAAATAACAACAAGATACATCATGAAGTATATCACTAAAGAAGTCAGAATAGGAATTGCGGGCATTGCTGCCCTCTGCATATTAGTATATGGCATCAATTACCTGAAAGGCATTAATATGTTTAAGCCTTCCAGTTATTTCTATGTAAAGTTTCAAAATATAAATGGCTTGACCAAGTCGAGCCCGGTATTTGCCGATGGTTTCCGCGTAGGTATTGTGCGTGATTTATATTATGATTATACACAACCGGGGAAAGTAGTTGCCGAAATAGACGTAAATCCGGATTTGCGCATTCCAAAAGGAAGTACTGCCGAACTAACCGCTGAAATGTTAGGAGGAGTAAAAATGAATTTATTGCTTGCCAATAATCCTCGTGAAAAATACCAGATAGGTGATACTATCCCTGGAATACTCAACAATGGTATGATGGAAAAAGTAGCCAATATGATGCCGGAAATAGAAAAGATACTCCCGAAGTTGGACTCAATTCTCGCTTCATTGAACACAGTGATGGCGGACCCTGCTATACCTGCAACATTGCATAATCTGCAAGATCTAACTGCAAGCATGGCTGTGAGTAGCCATCAATTGCAAACGCTCATGAAAAAAGACATCCCCCAATTAACAGGCAAGTTAAATACCATCGGAGACAACTTCATACTCGTTTCCAACAACTTAAAAGAAATAAACTTTGCTGCCGCCATGCAAAAGGTTGACTCAACGTTAGCAAATGTAAAAATGATTACAGATAAATTGAACCAGAAAGATAACACTATCGGTCTCTTGCTAAATGATCCGTCTCTTTATAATAATTTAAATGCGACGACATACAATGCCGCAAGCCTGTTAGAAGACTTAAAATCGCACCCAAAAAGGTACGTTCATTTCTCTTTATTTGGAAAGAAAGATAAGGAGAAAATATCCATTAAATAGAATTCGTCTAAATAAGCGGATAAGAAATAAAATAAAAGAAAAGCCCTTAACAACTCTATTTAGAGAGTTAGAGAGTACTTTTCGCACTTCGATACACGAAGAGTATTCGAGATAAGAAATAAACAAAACACATTAGTTATCAAGCAATTACATAAACACAATAGTCCTATACAAGGGCTATTCTTAGTCATTTCGATAAGTTACTGAGTGTAAAGTGCTTATTACTTTTTGGAGAAACGCAAGAAAAAAAGGATTTGTTTTTTTCGAATAAGATTGCGAATTTTGCAATCGTAGAAGTTTTGCTTAATTAATAAATGTATTTAGAGCCGTTATGAGTGAAATAGATCATGTCGGGCTATGGAACCGCTGCCTTGAAATTATCAGAGACAATGTTCCGGAGCAGACATATAAAACATGGTTTCTTCCCATCATGCCTTTAAAATATGAGGACAAAACGCTGGTCGTACAAGTGCCCAGCCAGTTCTTTTATGAGTTTTTGGAAGATAAGTTTGTGGACTTATTGCGTAAAACTCTTTATAAGGTAATAGGTGACGGGACGAAATTGATGTATAATGTCATGGTGGATAAGAGTTCCCGCCCTGAGAAAACCGTTAATTACGAATCAACTCATCGTACTATTATTCCACAAAAACCGGTGATCGATAAAAAGATCCCGCAGATTCCGGTTCCAGAGCTTGATCCGCACTTGAACCCTGAATATAATTTTGAAACATTCATTGAAGGTTATAGCAACAAGCTGTCGCGTAGTGTGGCAGAAGCTGTTGCTCTTAACCCGGCTAAAACCATATTCAATCCGTTATTTCTGTATGGCGCTTCCGGTGTAGGCAAGACTCACCTTGCCAATGCTATAGGAACAAAGATCAAAGAATTATATCCAGACAAAAGAGTTCTATATGTTTCTGCACATTTATTCCAAGTGCAATACACTGACTCTGTGCGCAATAATACCACTAACGACTTTATCAACTTCTACCAAACCATTGATATATTGATTATTGATGATATTCAAGAATTTGCCGGCGTTACTAAGACCCAAAATACATTCTTCCATATCTTCAATCATTTACACCAAAACGGAAAACAGCTTATTCTGACTTCCGACCGTGCACCCGTGTTACTTCAAGGTATGGAAGAGCGATTAATAACCCGTTTTAAATGGGGAATGGTTGCCGAATTAGAAAAGCCGACAGTAGAACTTCGTAAAAACATCTTGCGCAACAAGATAAATCGTGATGGATTACAGTTCCCGCCAGAAGTAATCGAATATATTGCAGAGAATGTAGGAGACAGTGTACGCGATTTAGAAGGTATAGTTATCTCCATTATGGCGCACTCTACCATATACAATAAGGAGATTGACCTGGAACTTACACAGCGTATCGTCCGTAAAGTTATTAACAGTGAAAGTAAATCGGTTACCGTTGATGACATCATAAAGACTGTATGTAAACACTTCGGCTTAGAGAATGCTGCCATTCATACCAAATCCAGAAAGAGAGAAGTAGTACAAGCCAGACAGATAGCTATGTACCTAGCCAAGAATAACACAGAATTGTCTACATCTAAAATCGGAGCTATGATTGGCAACAAAGATCACGCTACCGTATTGCATGCATGTAAGACCATTAAGGAACTGAGGGAAGTCGATAAATCTTTCCGGTCGGAAATTGATGAGATTCAAGCAACACTGAAAAAATAGCGGTTAATGATTAGTAATTTGCTTATCAAAGACAAACACAAGCAAATCACTAATCACTAATATCTAATCACTAACTCAGAATCCTTGTTTTTTCATAACTAGCCAAAGGTTTTCCGACATAGCTTCGCTATCTTTCTTTGTATAGCGAACATCCGTAAAAACTTGAGCCAATGTCTCTTTATTATTTTCTAAGATAAATTGTATATTCTCGGGCAATGATTCTTTATAAGCATACAGGCGATCGATATCCTCAGGAGTATAATCATGATAAGTTTCGTCGTGAACAATAGCCTCCAAAGGCAAACGATCTACTTGGGGCGGAACTTCGGAAGGCCATCCTACTGTCACTGTGGTAATAGGAAAGACTAGTTCCGGCAATTCTAAAGCTTCAATAATCATTTGAGGATTATAAGTGGTGGTTCCTAAATAGCAAATGCCTAATCCTTTTTCTTCTGCTGCAACACAAAAAGTCTGGGCAACTAACAAAGTATCCACGGAACCTGTTACAAACCACTCAAAATTATTATATCCCGGTTCCGCCTTACGCTGTTCACACCATTTACTGAATCGGCGTAGGTCAATGCAAAAAGTAAGCACTACCGGAGCCGTTTGCACCATCGGTTGATTAAAATGTGCCGGAGCTAATTTTGCTTTGCGCTCTGCATCACGGGTTACAATCACACTATAGATTTGCATATTTCCAACTGTAGAAGCCCGGAAAGATGTTTCGAGCAAATCATTTAACAAATCAGAAGAAATTTCTTTCTGCTGATACTTTCGGATAGTTCTCCTTTGTTTCAAGCTTTCCATTCTTTCTTTTTTCTGCAAATATATGAAAAGAATCACAATTTGTCATTTAAGTACTCTATAAAAATAGAGTATACTTTTCATTATCGAGAAAACTTTTTCCAGTCGCTATTTGTTCATAAAATACTTTTTGGGAAACTTTCTTGTTTTTCAAAAAGTACAATTTACTAGAAGACAACTAATTAACAACTAAAACTAGAAAACTTTCAATCGGTTAATAAAAACCTTCATTTTTATTTTGCCAAATTGAAAATCCTTCCTAGCTTTGCAATCTCATTTGTTAACGATAAGTATGACTTCTACAAATTTACTTATTTGCAACTAAATCTAAGAATTTCAGCATCGTGGAAAAGAAAAATTATTCTTATGACGAAGCCTACGAAGAATCTTTACGATACTTCCAAGGTGACGAGTTGGCTGCCAGAGTTTGGGTAAACAAATACGCAGTCAAAGATTCTTTCGGAAATATATATGAGAAATCTCCGGAAGACATGCATTGGAGAATTGCCAATGAAGTAGCTCGAATTGAAGCTAAGTATCCCAATCCATTGAGTTCAGAGGAACTTTTCGGTTTGCTTGATCATTTTAAGTACATCGTTCCGCAAGGAAGTCCGATGACTGGAATTGGTAATAACTATCAGGTAGCCTCTCTATCCAACTGTTTTGTAATCGGTGTGGATGGTGAAGCTGACTCTTACGGTGCTATCTTTAAAGTAGACGAAGAACAAGTACAATTAATGAAGCGCCGTGGTGGTGTTGGACATGACTTGTCACACATACGCCCCAAGGGTTCTCCGGTAAAGAATTCTGCATTGACCTCTACCGGTCTGGTACCATTCATGGAGCGTTATTCGAATTCAACCCGTGAAGTTGCCCAAGACGGACGTCGTGGCGCATTAATGTTGAGTGTTTCCATCAAGCATCCTGATTCTGAAGCATTTATTGATGCCAAGATGACAGAAGGCAAAGTTACAGGCGCTAATGTTTCTGTAAAGTTAGCCGACGCTTTCATGGAAGCGGCTATTGCAGGCAAACCGTTTGTACAACAATATCCTATTGATGCAGCGGAACCCACTTTCAAGAAAGAGATCGATGCAGCTAATTTGTGGAAAAAGATCGTACACAATGCATGGAAATCAGCCGAACCGGGTGTTCTCTTTTGGGATACCATCCTCAGAGAATCCGTGCCCGATTGTTATGCAGATTTAGGCTATCGTACAGTTTCTACTAATCCATGTGGAGAAATTCCGTTGTGTCCGTACGACTCTTGTCGCTTGCTCGCTATCAATTTATATTCGTATGTAGTCAATCCATTTAAGGCAGATGCTTATTTCGATTTCGAACTATTCAACAAGCACGTAGCTTTGGCACAACGCATCATGGATGACATCATCGACCTTGAGTTGGAGAAGATCGAACGTATCATGGATAAGATTGATTCTGATCCGGAGGGTGAAGACGTAAGACATACCGAGCGTATTTTGTGGCAGAAGATATATAAGAAGAGTGGTCAGGGACGCCGTACCGGTGTTGGTATCACTGCCGAAGGTGACATGCTTGCAGCATTGGGTTTGCGTTATGGTACCGAAGAAGCAACCGAATTCTCTGAAAAAGTACACAAGACGGTTGCCTTGAACGCTTATCGTTCTTCTGTAGTAATGGCCAAGGAACGCGGTGCTTTCGAAATCTACGATACAGATCGCGAAAAGGAGAATCCTTTCATCAACCGTTTGCGTGAAGCTGATCCGGAATTGTACGAAGATATGAAGAAGTATGGTCGTCGTAACATTGCATGTCTTACTATTGCTCCGACCGGAACCACCAGTTTGATGACTCAAACAACTTCCGGCATCGAACCGGTATTCTTGCCTGTATACAAACGTCGTCGTAAAGTAAATCCGAACGACACGAACGTTCATGTAGATTTCGTTGATGAAACCGGTGACGCTTTTGAAGAATACATCGTATTCCATCCCAAGTTTGTAACCTGGATGGAAGCACAAGGCTACAATCCTGCAAAGAAATATTCTCAGGAAGAAGTGGATGCCATGGTAGAAAAGTCACCTTATTATAAAGCAACATCCAATGATGTAGACTGGCTGATGAAAGTCAAGATGCAGGGACGCATTCAGAAATGGGTGGACCACTCTATCAGTGTGACCATCAACTTACCGAATGATGTCGATGAAGACTTAGTGAACCGTTTATATGTAGAAGCCTGGAAGTCCGGTTGTAAAGGATGTACAGTGTATCGTGACGGTTCTCGTTCAGGCGTGCTTATCTCAACAAAGAGTGACAAGAAAGAAGATCTTCCTCCATGCAAACCACCTACGGTTGTTGAAACTCGCCCCAGAGTTTTGGATGCAGACATTGTACGCTTCCAGAACAACAAAGAGAAGTGGGTAGCATTTGTCGGTCTTCTGGATAATCATCCGTATGAAATCTTCACCGGTGTGCTGGATGATGATGAAGGAATCATATTGCCGAAGAATGTAACTTCCGGTCATATCATCAAGAATGTAGATGAACATGGAAACAAACGTTATGACTTCCAATTCGAGAACAAACGCGGATACAAGGTTACCATCGAAGGTCTGTCGGAGAAGTTCAATAAAGAATACTGGAATTATGCCAAACTGATTTCAGGTGTGTTGCGTTATCGTATGCCTATCGAGCAAGTAATGAAGCTAGTAGCTTCTCTGCAATTGGACAGCGAAAACATCAACACTTGGAAGAACGGTGTAGAGCGTGCTTTGAAGAAATATGTAACTGACGGCACAGAAGCCAAAGGCAAGAAATGCCCGAATTGCGGTAACGAAACCCTTGTTTATCAAGAAGGTTGCCTTATCTGCAAAACATGTGGAGCCTCGCGTTGCGGATAAGATTGCAACAAGCACAAACGTTTGCATAGGAATTTAAATGACTTAGATATTGATAGCTGCATGATTATGAGGAATATTTTCTATACTTGCATAATCATTGCAGCTATTTCTAAATCTAATATATATGATACTACTATTTAATATCGAGTACCGCACCAGTTGGGGCGAAGAAGTCAGGGTATCGGGCTCCATTCCCGAACTTGGCAATAACCAGTCCGACAAAGCCACTCCCCTGCATACCGTAGACGGAATTCATTGGACAGCAGAAGTGGACGTACAAATGCCGGAAAATGGAAACATACATTACAGTTACCACATCTATCGCGACGGAAAATCCATACGTACAGAATGGAACAGTTTCCCCCGCACCCTATACGTAGCAGATAACCCTAAAAAGAGCTATCGTATAGAAGATTGCTGGAAGAACTTACCCGAACAACAGTATTTCTACACCTCAGCATTTACCGAATCTTTACTGGCGCATCGCGAACGCAGTGCCGCCCCTAAAAGTTATAAGAAAGGCTTATCAATAAAAGCATACGCACCTTGCATTGACAGTGATCATTGCCTGGCTATATGTGGAAATCAAAAAGCATTAGGCGATTGGAATCCCGAAAAAGCTATATTGATGAGCGATGCGGATTTCCCTGAATGGCAAGTAGAGCTAGATGCCACCAAGATCAATTTCCCGCTGGAATATAAATTCGTTCTTTATAATAAGAAAGAGAAGTGCACTGTAGCGTGGGAAAATAACCCCAACCGCTATATGGCAGACCCACAAATCGGTTCGAATGAGACACTTGTCATAGGCGACCGTTATGTTTACTTCGACCTTCCCGGTTGGAAAGGTGCCGGTGTAGCAGTTCCCATATTCTCCTTGCGTTCTGAAAAGAGCTTTGGCGTAGGTGACTTTGGCGACCTGAAACGTTTGATAGACTGGGCAAGCGCCACTCATCAAAAAGCCGTTCAGATTCTTCCTGTCAACGACACGACCATGACGCATACATGGACGGATTCTTATCCTTACAACAGCATCTCCATTTATGCTTTCCATCCGATGTACACCGACCTGAAGCAGTTGGGCACCTTGAAGGATAAAAAACTGATGGCAGATTTCAATAAGCGTCAGAAAGAGTTGAATGCACTGCCTACCGTAGATTACGAAGCTGTCAACCAAATTAAATGGGAGTATTTCCATCTTATCTTTAAGCAAGAAGGAGAAAAAGTATTAGCATCGGATGCTTTCCGCGATTTCTTCGAGGCAAACAAAGAATGGCTACAACCTTACGCTGTATTCAGCTATCTACGCGATGTCTACAAGACTCCGAATTTCCGCGAATGGCCTAAATACACCGCTTACAATGCCAAAGAGATAGAAAAGCTTTGTCAACCCGACTCTGCCGACTATCCGCACATCGCTATTTACTATTATATCCAATTCAACCTCCACCTGCAACTGCTTGCCGCTACCGAGCATGCGCGTGCAAATGGTGTAGTATTGAAAGGCGATATACCTATCGGTATCAGCCGCAACAGCGTAGAAGCATGGAAAGAACCGCATTATTTCAACCTGAACGGTCAAGCCGGTGCACCACCCGATGACTTCTCTGTAAATGGTCAGAACTGGGGATTCCCCACCTACAACTGGGACGTAATGGAGAAAGATGGTTATGCCTGGTGGATGAAGCGTTTCCGCAAAATGTCCGAATACTTCGATGCCTATCGCATAGACCACATTCTCGGTTTCTTCCGTATTTGGGAAATACCGATGCATGCAGTACATGGCTTGCTGGGACAATTCGTTCCCGCCCTGCCTATGACGTGCGAAGAGATAGAAAATTACGGGCTGGCGTTTCGTGAAGATTTCTTCTTGAAACCTTATATTCATGAGTATTTCCTGGGACAGATGTTCGGTCCGCATACCGAAACTGTAAAACAGACATTCATTGAACCAACCGGAACTTGGGAAATCTACCGCATGCGTCCCGAATTCGACACTCAACGCAAAGTAGAAGCTTACTTTGCCAGAAAAACCGATGAAGATAGTATTTGGATTCGAGATGGCCTGTACGCCCTTATCAGCAATGTATTGTTTGTACCCGATCGCCACGATGCGAATAAATATCATCCACGTATCGGTGTACAACACGATTACGTCTATCGTGCACTAAACGATTGGGAAAAAGCTGCTTTCAATCGTCTGTACGACCAATATTACTATCATCGTCACAATGACTTCTGGGGACAACAAGCTATGAAGAAGTTACCCCAATTAACACAATCCACACGCATGTTGGTATGTGGTGAAGACCTAGGTATGATACCCGATTGTGTAGCATGGGTTATGAACGACTTGCGTATCCTTTCATTGGAAATACAACGTATGCCCAAAGACCCGACTCAAGAATTCGGTTATCCTGACTGGTACCCATACCGTTCTGTTTGTACCATCTCCACACACGATATGTCAACGTTGCGTGGTTGGTGGGAAGAAGATTTCCAGCAGACACAGCGATATTTCAATGCAGTACTCGGGCATTACGGTGCTGCACCAGCCGTAGCGACACCGGAAATTTGCGAGGAGATTGTACGCAAACACCTCAGCAGTAACTCCATGCTCTGCATTCTGTCTTTGCAAGATTGGTTGTCGATAGATGGCAAATGGCGTAACCCGAATGTACAGGAAGAGCGTATCAATATTCCGGCTAACCCACGACACTATTGGCGTTGGCGCATGCATCTCACGCTGGAACAATTGATGAAAGCAGAAAGCATGAATGAGAAGATCAAAGGATTGATTGAGCAAACCGGACGATAAGAAGAAAAGTAACTAAAATAATTTATAGAAAGGGAAACGCACAGATTGATGATGCGTTTCCCTTTGTTTTTTCTTTAAACTTGTCGAATAGGCAAATAATCAGTAAGTTTGCACAAAAGACAAATCCCCATAGTATGAAAAGTTATATTCTTTTAGATAATCTCCGCTTCTTCGCCCGTCACGGCGTAGGCGCACAAGAAACCCTAGTCGGCAATGAATTTACCGTCAGTCTTCGTTTGAAGGTGAATATAGAACAAGCCATGCAGACGGACAACGTAGAAGATACTGTCAGCTACGCCGATATTTACGAATCTGTAAAACAAGAGATGTCAGTTCCCTCCAAGTTGTTGGAGCACGTCAGCGGACGTATTATGAATCGATTGTTCGAAGACTTCCCACAGATAGAAGAAATCAAAATGAAGCTGATGAAGCGTAACCCTCCTATGGGAGCGGATATAGAAGCAGCTGGTGTGGAAATAAAAAGTACAAGACCATACATAGACCCTAAAACCGGACTGCCCTTCTAAAAACATTCCTTTTAAAATAAAAACTAAACAGAGTTTTGTGCGTTCTGCCTACACTCTGCCACCAGTTTTACACATTCCCCTATTCATAGGCATTACAGATATAGTGTAAGCAAATAAAAAAGGTGTAGGCAAAATTTGCCTACACCCACTGTATCGACCCGAAAACAAGTTAATGGGTTTGTATCATTTTGATTATGAATGTGTACTGCCTCCCCTGAGTTCAATATCTCCCATGACTGTGTTTGATACGACAATGCCTTGTGCAAAGTACTTAAAAGCCATACATATCATTCGATAAATCCCCGTTTCCAATTGTATAATTACAATTGTCAGCCTTTATGTTCACATTAGTCAGCCTATCTATTGATTATTGTAAGCTTAAAGGCTAACTATTGTAAGCTCTTAATAAATGCAATTTCTTAATCGGATAATGCTGTACTTCTCTGATTACAGTTGACTTGCTTATTTCTTATTGTTGCTATAGGTTGACTTGAAAGATTACTAACCCTAGCAGTGGTTGACCTTATGATTTACTATTCCTGACTCAGGTTGACTCAGTTTTCGTTAATCTCTATTCTAGGTTGACTAAACCTTTGAAAGAAGAAAAGCTTATATTATTAGCAACCAAAGCACTTGCTTTTCAAAACATGATATAGCTTTTGACTATTATATCAAAGACTTTTTAGTTACCTTTGCAGCGCAAGTCAACCAATGAAAAAGTGTGACCCATGAACAAAAGCTATATTATTCTATTCCTATATATACTTTTACATTCCTCCTGTACTCCCGATAAGCAGACTGAAACATTGTTTCTGCAAGCCGAATCGATCATAGAAGAATATCCCGACAGTACACTGCAGTTGCTCCATTCTTTGCCCCATCTGCAAGACCTCTTTCAAAAAGAGTGTGCACGCTATGCCCTACTTCTAGCTCGTGCAACGGACAAAGCAGTGAAGCCATTGCTTCCCTGTGATTCACTTTTGAATGTAGCACTACAATATTATGACAAAGATGATAAAGAACGAGCCGTAGGATTGCTGTATAAAGGACGGCTGGAAGAAGAAATGAATAATCCAGAGAATGCCATCGCATATTTACAAGAAGGACTTAGCATACTCAGTAATTTCCCTGAAGAGATTGAAACCCGCAGACTTATACTAAGTTCACTGGGAAATTTGTATTTTAATGCGAGGTATTATGAAGAGTCTTTCAAAATGTGCACGGAATTATACGATTGTTGCGTGACGGACAAAGACAAATCCATTGCGCTGAATGGCATCAGTGCCTATTATTGCATGACGGAAGCAGAAGATTCGACTATTATAACGCAACGCAAAGCTATAGAATACGCATTTTTATCAAAAGATTCCGTACAAATAGCTGCTTCCATATTAGGATTAAGTCTTAGTTTCTACGATTTCGACAAAAATGACTCGGCACTGTATTATGCCCGGAAAGCACTTGTTTACGCACCACAAAAAGAGCCTAAAGGCAGATATTACAACAACTTGGCGAGCTTGTTACTAGAAACGGAAATCAGCAGAGACAGCATAATCTTTTGCATAAACAAATGTATGGAAGATTCATCCTTTACGGGAAGATTTACGGCTCTGCTCAGCCTAAGCGATCTCGAAAAAGAAAAAGGAAATTTTAAAGCAGCCCACCACTATTTAGAGGAGTACATTGCCAATATGGACTCTATAGTGGCTGCCGAGAAGGCCACTGAGATACAACAGCTTATTTATGACTACAACACAGAAAAACAAATCAAAAAAGAGAAACGTAAAGGACGCCGCCAGATGCGATTAGCCATTACCTACTTTATTTTCGGTTGTTCTTTCCTTGTAATATACTATCAATATCGTATAAATAAGAAAAAGAAATCCCAGCTTATTTATCAACAAACTTTAAATAAGACTCAGAGCAAACTATTCTCCATGCAAAAGAAAATGGAAGAAAGCCTACATGTTATCTCTCTTCTACGAAAGGAACATGACAGTTTAATGCAAGAAAAAGAAGATAAATCTAAAGAGATTGAAGATAGGGAAAGCATCATAGAAAAATTAAGCATGGAAAAGCAAGCACTAAGAAATTGGCTTTTCACCCAGAGTGACATTTATAAAAATATTGTTACTCTTTCTAAGCAAAATGCATCCGACAAAAAGGAAATGAAAGTGATGACAAACTCTGAACTAAAGAAGCTTAAGGAAACCATATTCGACATCTACGCCGACTATATTATGCAGATGCAAGAACAATATCCAAAGTTAGTAGAAGATGATTTACTTTATCTTTGTTTGCAAGAAGCTCAGGTAAACTCACAAACTATTGCTCTTTGCTTCGGCTACCATGACACACACACCATTAATCAACGGAAATATAGAATAAAAGAAAGAATGAATAGAGCAAATATGTAAAGTGTGACTTGATTCAGTAATATATAATTAATAATCAATTAATTACAGAAACAAAGTGTGATTATAAATCCTTTCCCATAACATTTATTCGCCCTAACTTTGCCGACATAAATCAATAAAACAATTGGAATATGAAAGCAATCGTCACAATAGTTTTATCTATACTCATCTTCAACATTCCGGCTTCTGCCCAGCAAGTAAAGTTTGGCGTAGAAGCAGGTGCTAACCTATCGCACTATAAAAGTAGCAAAAATCATGCTCAAAAGGAAGGTGGCATGGGAGCAGGCTTCCAAATCGGAGGAACGGTAGATTACGAGTTCAAGCACCATTGGATGTTAATGTCAGGAGTGTCTTTTATGCAAACTCAAAGTAAAATGGAACTCATAGATGCTTCTGTATTCTACTTTCCTAATACTGAAATCAAGTTAAATCATTTGTTCATACCGATTAAAGTAGGTTATGACATTCCACTTTGCAAGAACATAAATCTGATTCCTTTCATCGGAATATACGGTTCGCTTAACTTCAGTGCAGGAAATTGTTCACTAAAAGCAACATCAGGAAATATATCGGATAAATGGAAGCCGATGAATGGGTATTCTTATACCGTTCCGTCTGACCTCCCTCATGACTATGAAGCAAAATTAAATGCCTTTCGGGATTGGTCTTATGGAGCCATAGGTGGCGTAAAAGCTGTGATAGCCAGTCATTACACTGTTTCCCTGCAATATTATGAATCTATAATGAAAGTTCAAAAGCAATGCGGCTTGCGTAATTATGGTTACCAACTATCTGTAGGCTATCTGTTCTAAACTAAAAAACGACTAGACTAAAGTATTCAGAACAGAGTGAAGCACCTTTACCCAAAAAGGGCCTCGCTTTGTTCTGAATATAAAAACTTATTTCTTCTTTTTCTTCTTCTTCGCTGATTCTACCGCTTCGGCAACCACCGGTTTGTTTGCAAAACGCTTGGTGTAGCTGGTATAATCGGGAATAGTACGTTCGTAAGCAGGATCAACGAACAATGGACTGGAGATGATATGGTCAGCCGTACTTCGGTTGCAGCAGAAAACGATATTTTCTACTCCGGCAAGACGGGTCAGGGCTTTTACGTCCGTATCGTGTGGTTGGAGGGTCATCGGATCGGTAAAGAAGAAAAGATAATCAATCTCTCCATCTACAATACGCGAACCCATCTGCTGGTCACCACCCAAAGGACCGGATTTCAGAATGGTGAAGTCCCACTCTACATCAGGATGCTTTTCTTTAAGAGCTTCAAGGATAAGAGTACCCGTAGTACCTGTACAATAAAATTTGTGACCCATTAATAATTCCGAGTTCCAAAGTGCCCATTCTATAAGGTCTTTCTTCATGGCATCATGTGCCACTAATCCAATTTTTCTAACTAATTTTTCCATAAGTAAATACCTTTAAAGGTAAACAATCTGAAGCAAGCAAGAGTTCTTATAATTGTGAAAAGAACTTCTTGCCATGCAAATAAAACTGTGCCAAGATACTACTTTTTGTCCGTTCGGGTATCACAGTAAGGCAAGTTTTTTTAAGATTCTCTTCACGGGATGCAGTTAAGGAAGGTCTAAGAGATGCGTAATCACGGCATGCACGAAGCACTGCTAAAGCATTAGGAATCTGCCCCTTCAGTACAAAACTTAACATCGCAATGTAATCTAGTACAGCACGCATACGCATAACCGGAAGCAAGTCTTCTTGCGGCAAATTCTTGTAAAGCATTACAAGATTATTTCGGAAATTAAGAAAGGTCTTATGCGGATTTTCCTTTTTCAAAGTAGCTCCACCTACATGGAATACTTCACTCTGAGGTACACATACCAACTGGCGCCCACGGGAACGAAGTCGCCAACATAAATCTATTTCTTCCATGTGAGCAAAGAATCGACCATCCAATCCTCCCGCTTCCCAATAATCCTTTAAACGAATAAACAGGGCAGCACCCGTGGCCCAAAAGATCGGTATCACTGTATCATATTGCCCTTTATCAGTTTCTACTACCCCAAGAATACGTCCACGGCAGAAGGGATATCCGTAACGGTCAATGAATCCGCCGGCAGCTCCCGCATATTCAAACTGTTCTCTTTGCCGCCAGCTACGTATCTTCGGTTGACAGGCTGCTACTTCGGGATGAATATCCATAAAGTCAACAAGCGGTGCAAGCCAGTGCTCTGTCACTTCGACATCGGAGTTTAGTAACACAACATATTCGGCATTCACCTGCTTCAATGCGAGATTGTATCCGTCGGCAAAACCATTATTCTTCTCTAAAACAATAAGGTGTACAGATGGGAACTCACGACGAAGCATTTCTACAGAAGCATCCGTAGAACCATTATCGGCTACATACACAACGCCGCCATCAGCCTCAGAAAAGCGTACAACAGAAGGTAAGAAGGAGCGAAGCATTTCGCATCCGTTCCAATTCAATATGACAACGGCTATTTTATCCATGTAGCACTGTATTTTCACGTTTTATTTTCCAACGTTTATGAGACCAGAACCAGTAAGCAGGTTCACGACGAATGGTTTGTTCCAAGCGACGGACAAAGAGTTCGGTGATCTCGCCATCAGCTGTTTGCTTCGGTGTCTCGGTCAGTAATTCGAAACTGGCTTTACAATGTCCCCTACTCGTTCTTTGCAGCTCGCAATAGAAGACCGGGAAGTTCATCAACTTGGCTATACGTTCGCCGCCATCCATGAACACCGTATCTTGATGAAGGAAAGTAGTCCAATGGTGGGCTTCGCTGATATTGGGCGACTGATCGGTTATCAATCCCACAACCATGCGCTTCCCCTCACGACGCAACTTGATTACTTCACGGGCAGTAGAGTGTTTCGGCACGTTATATCCGCCAAAGCGGGCGCGAATCAATTTGAACATCTCGTTCATATATACGTTGCGCAAGGGTTTGTAAACTTGTACCGGCATATCTTCGGGACGCATGATACTCCCCATGCCTATCAGCCATTCGAAATTAGCGTAGTGGGGTATAAGTACAACAATCCCCCCATGTTTCTCAGTCATCGCAAGGTACTCCTCGGTATTGTCATACTCCATACGACTACAAAGTTCCTCGAAAGACATTCGCAGCATCTTAACCTCTTCGAGCATATAATCACAAATATAATGATAGAATTTTCGTTCTATCTCATGCAACTCCGCCTCCGTTTTCTCCGGAAAAGAATTATGAAGATTACGACGAACTATCCGTCTCCGGTAGTGCACCACATGCCGCATCAGGAAATACAAACCATCAGAAAGGATATACATCATCCTGAATGGCAGCAGTGCCAAAAGCCACATGCCCGCATAGGTTAACCAATAGATAATCTTTGATTTCACTTTTCAATTACAAATTACGAGTTACAAATTACAAGACCCGAAAGTGCCGAACCGTCTTCATTGAAATCGCCCAAACGAACTGCAACAACTTGATTGTCCAGAGCATCGTCATGCGGCACTTCCACACGAATATAATTTGAAGTAAAACCATGCATAGGCATACCCGGCTTAGACCGTTCTAACAAAACCTGCATGGTTTGACCTATATGCCGTGAATAAAAAGCCCGTGTTTTCTCCTCCGAGATTTCCAACAATCGCTGGCTCCGAAGATGCTTCTCTGCAGGAGTAACCACATGATCTATTTTCAAAGCTTGCGTACCGGGGCGTTCGGAATAACTGAATACATGGAGTTGCGTAACATCCAGGCTTTTTATAAATTGGTATGCCTGCTCAAAATATTCTTCCGTCTCGCCACGAGTACCAACTATAACATCCACGCCAATGAAAGAGTCGGGCATTACTTCTTTTATCTTCTTTATCTTCGAAGCAAATAAAGCCGTATCATATCTACGACGCATCAATTTCAAGACTTCATCACTGCCCGACTGCAATGGAATATGGAAATGAGGCATGAAACGGCGTGAATGAGACACATATTCTATAATTTCATCCGTCAACAGATTAGGTTCTATGGAAGAAATACGATAACGCTCAATGCCTTCTACTTCATCCAGTGCCTTAACCAGGTCAAAGAAAGTTTCTCCGGTAGTTTTACCGAAATCTCCGATATTAACTCCGGTCAGGACAATCTCTTTTCCACCCTCAGCAGCCGCCCGGCGAGCTTGTGCTACCATGGAAGCAATATCTCCGTTACGGCTACGACCACGGGCAAAGGGTATAGTACAATAAGAACAATAGTAATCACAACCATCCTGCACTTTTAAAAAGAAGCGAGTCCGGTCGCCCCGCGAACAAGAAGGGGCAAATGAATGTATATCTTTTAAAGCTGAAGTATATGCCTCTCCTACGTCGTGTTTTTGCAGATTGCCAAGGTATTGGAGTAAATCCTTCTTCTGCTCTGCACCCAACACTACATCGACACCTTCTATCTTTGCAACGGCTTCCGGCTTAAGTTGGGCATAGCAACCGGTTACTACCACAAAAGCTCCGGGATGCTGTTTCACTAGTTTATGGATAGCCTGCCGGCATTTCTTGTCTGCGACCTCTGTTACCGAACAAGTATTAACCACACAAATATCCGCTTTCTCTCCCTTACGCGCCGTACGCACGCCTGCTTCCCGCAAAATCTTACCTATAGTGGAGGTCTCTGAGAAGTTCAGTTTGCACCCCAGCGTATAGTAAACCGCCGTCTTATCTTGAAATATATTGGTATCTATCATGAGTTTATAAACACATTTTACGATGCAAAGTTACGCATATTATTAGAAATTTCCTACTTTTGCACAAATCATCAAAAAACGTGCAATGATACAAGAGAATTTCATCAAACTATATGAGAATAGTTTTCGCGAAAATTGGGACCTCCCTTGTTACACCGATTATGAAGATAACGAAAGTTATACATACGGTGAGGTAGCGCAAGAGATTGCAAAATTGCATCTTCTATTCAAATATTGCAGCCTGCGCCGGGGGGATAAAATAGCGATTATCGGCAAAAATAATGCCCGTTGGTGCATTGCATATATGGCTACAATCACGTATGGCGGCATTGTAGTCCCCATCTTGCAAGATTTCAATCCCAACGATGTCCACCATATTGTAAACCACTCCGAATCGGTATTTCTTTTTACCAGTGACGCCATTTGGGAACATCTGGAAGAAGAACGCCTCACTGGCTTACGCGGTGTATTTTCTCTTACAGACTTCCGCTGCCTCTATCAACGTGATGGAGAAACCATCCAACGCTTCCTCATGCGCTGGGACCGGGAAATATCTACACTCTATCCCAAAGGCTTCCAAAAAGAGGATGTAGTCTATACAAATCTTTCCAACGATAAGGTTATGTTGCTGAATTATACTTCCGGCACTACCGGATTCAGCAAAGGAGTCATGTTGACCGGAAACAACCTAGCAGGAAATGTCACCTTC
The DNA here is from genome assembly GCF_030151085.1 of Bacteroides sp. Classification (GTDB taxonomy): domain Bacteria; phylum Bacteroidota; class Bacteroidia; order Bacteroidales; family Bacteroidaceae; genus Bacteroides. The sequence goes on from NZ_JASLER010000056.1 coordinate 271,820, forward strand.
GGCATCCGTACAGAATTACTAAAGAAAGGAGATAAAGTTCTTTCCTTCCTACCTTTGGCGCATGCTTACGGTTGTGCATTCGATTTTCTGACAGCCACTGCCGTAGGTACACATGTCACCCTATTAGGAAAAGTTCCTTCTCCCAAAATTCTGATGAAAGCCTTTGAGGAAGTAAAACCAAACTTAATAATTACCGTTCCACTTGTTATCGAAAAGATATATAAGAATGTAATCCAACCTATCATTAATAAGAAGTCCATGAAATGGGCTCTCAGCATCCCTTTACTGGATGGACAGATTTACGGGCAGATACGCAAAAAGCTGATTGATGCCTTGGGAGGACGTTTCAAAGAAGTTATTATTGGAGGTGCGGCAATAAATCCGGAAGTGGAAGAATTCTTTTATCGTATTAAATTTCCGTTCACAATAGGTTATGGTATGACCGAATGCGCCCCGCTAATCAGTTATGCACCTTGGAATGAGTTTGTACCAACTTCTTCCGGACGTGTGCTCGATATTATGGAAGCCCGCATCTATAAAGAGAATCCGGAAGATAAACTTGGTGAAATACAAGTACGTGGTGAAAATGTAATGGCAGGGTACTACAAAAATCCCGAAGCTACCAAAGAGGTCTTCACCGAAGATGGATGGCTGCGTACCGGCGATTTGGGCACATTAGACGAAAATAACAATCTCTTTATTCGTGGACGTAGTAAAACTATGATTCTCAGCTCTAGTGGACAAAATATCTTCCCCGAAGAATTAGAAGCCCGCCTTAACAACATGCCTTTTGTTCTGGAAAGTCTGGTGATTGAGCGTAACAAAAAATTAGTAGCATTGGTTTATGCCGATTATGAGGCTTTGGACTCCTTAGGATTGAATCAATCGGATAATCTGAAAACCATTATGGACGAGAATCTTAAGAACCTGAACAATAGTGTTGCCGCTTATGAGAAAGTAAGTCAAATCCAACTTTATCCTACTGAGTTCGAAAAAACCCCGAAAAGAAGTATAAAGAGGTATTTATACAATAGCATCGCCGAAGAATAACATGCTGTAAAACATATAAATAAGTACAAAAAGTACCTATCCTCAAAAAAAAATATAAAAAAAGTTGGGTTTTCGAGAACAACATATTGAAAAAGTACATACCTTTGCATCGTTTTAATAAAGCAATTGATTGTATTACGTTTTAAAAAGTAAAGAAAATGAAAAAATTAGTTTTGATGGCCGTAGCTATCGTAGCAGTATCATTCGCATCTTGTGGTAACAAAGCAGCTGACGCAGCAAAAGCTCAGGAAGATTCAATCCGTATCGCTGACTCAATCGCAGCTGTAGAAGCAGCAGCAGCAGAAGCAGCAGCAGCCGCAGCAGCAGATACTGTAGTAGCTGATAGCGTAGCAGTTGTAGCTGAATAATTTCAGAACAACACACTGAGAGAATTGAAAGTCTGACGTGCGAAAGCACACCAGACTTTTTTTATGCCCATATAAATGTTAAGTATTGACCTTATTTCGCAAAAAAGAGTATAAACCGAAAGAAAAGAAACAAAGTATAGTACAATATCCGAATTAAAGCCCTTACTTTGCATCAACAAAACAATAAGAGGTTTATTATGATCTGCTTTTCATAATGTTTCTACTTGATTAACCACATTAAGAATTTTCATTTCTGACTACAATTTCCTAAGATTCCCCATTATTGAATTATCAATTTTTTATTTTTTTTATTTATGAATATGTATATTGGAAACCTTAGCTATAATGTTAAGGAATCAGATTTGAGACAAGTAATGGAAGAGTATGGAACAGTAGAAACCGTGAAACTGATTGTTGACCGTGATACTAGAAGATCAAAAGGTTTTGCCTTCGTAGATATGCCGGAAGCTTCTGAAGCTCAACACGCAATCACCGAATTGAACGGATCCGAATATGTAGGCCGTCAAATGGTAGTAAAAGAAGCGCTGCCCAAAAACTAAAAAGTGCTTATTGACTGAGAATAAAAAGAGGTATAATCTAAATACAGGTTATACCTCTTTTGACATTTACATTCTTTTTTATATCTTTGACTAAGCAATCTTATATACCACTAAGATATGAAAACGATAGAAAAGATAAAGCAAATAAGTACAGAATACAAAATCGGAGATTTCTTCCGCAACTTCCTCGCCGTAATATTGGGTATTGCCATCACCTTTGCCGGTAGCGACTGGATGGAAAATCGAAAGACAAAGAAAGAAATAAAAGATGCCTTGCAGCTAGTAAATGTAGAAATGCAGACAAACCGGGAGACAATACAAAAGTTGATAGAATGTATTACACTAGAACAGCAAAGTGCCAAATATTTACTGGAATACAAAGACAGAATTAATGAAATGCCCATAGATTCTTTAAAAAAATATGCAAACCTCCCCTTGCAGTTTATAAATATCACCTTCAGCAACAATGCCATGGAGATGCTAAAGGCATCGGGACTAATCCAAAAAATAGAAAATAAAGAGCTTGCTCTACAAATCCTCACTATCTATACCGAAATCCAAGAAGTCGAGAAAGCCTTTTCTGCATACACAGAAACAAAAAAGGAACTTCAAAAGAATTTAGACAATATCCCAAACATCATGCATTGGAATACCCAAAAGACAAATATCAGAGATATTTGGAAGTTTTACTTCAAATACCCCGAAGGTATTCAGCTTGTACAAAGAATACCCGAAATACAAAGTATCGAAATATACCAGAACCGCCTGAAACACATCAATGAAGTAATCAATTTCATCAAGAGAGAAAATGTCTAAACAATAGAATCATTTCTAAAAAAAAGAATGTAACATATCATGAGAGCACAAAAAAGCCCAGCTTCCATAAGAAACCGGGCTTTTAATATATTAGGAATATTTTGATTATGCTTCTTCAGCAACTACTTCAAAAGGAATTTCTACTGAAACTTCTTTGTGAAGTTTAACGATAGCCTTATAGCTACCAACTTCTTTTACTGCATCTTTAACAACGATAATCTTACGATCAATGTTGTGACCCAATTTAACCAATTCTTCAGCAATCTGGATATTACCAACAGAACCAAAGATAGTACCGGTTGAGCTAACTTTAGTAGCGATCTTCAAAGATACACCTTCTAACTTAGCAGCCAATTCTTCAGCATCCTTTTGGATTTTTTCCAGTTTGTGAGCACGTTGCTTCAAATCTTCAGCCAACATTTTCTTTGCAGAAGGAGAAGCAATGACAGCTTTTCCAGTCGGGATAAGGAAGTTACGACCATAACCAGACTTAACAGTTACGATGTCGTTCTTATAACCCAAGTTTACTACGTCTTCTTTTAATATAATTTCCATACTTTCCTCCTCCTATTATTTCATCATGTCAGTTACATAAGGAAGCAACGCCAAGTGACGCGCTCTTTTCACAGCTTGAGCTACACGACGTTGGAACTTCAAAGAAGTACCGGTAATACGACGCGGAAGGATTTTACCTTGCTCATTCAAGAATTTCTTCAAGAATTCAGGATCTTTGTAATCAATGTACTTAATACCGCTTTTTTTGAAACGGCAGTATTTTTTCTTCTTAACGTCTACTGAGGGCGGAGTTAAATATCTGATTTCTGATTGAACTTGTTGTGCCATGATTAATCCTCCTTTTTAGTTGATTTCACATTTCTTCTCTTCGCAGCGTATTCAGCAGCATACTTGTCTTGTTTGAAAGTCAAGAAGCGGATAACGCGTTCGTCACGACGGAAGTTAATTTCTAACTTTTCAATAACAGTAGGTTCTGCATTGAACTCAATCAGTTGATAGAAACCGGTTGACTTTTTCTGGATTGGATAAGCCAGCTTTTTCAGTCCCCAGTTTTCTTCATTTACAATTTCAGCACCTTCTTCTGTGAGGATGCCTTTGAATTTTTCTACCGCTTCCTTCATCTGAACATCAGACAAAACGGGAGTCAAAATGAAAACGGTTTCGTAATGATTCATACTCATTTAATTAAATAAATAAATTATTCTTTTTTAAAATGCGGTGCAAAGGTAGGCATTTTATTTTGAACTACAAAAATATGCCAGCTTATTTTGTATTGTCTTTTGCTTATAGTATATTTGCAAAGTTGTTTAAACAATAATTTCATGATAGAGCAATTCAACTTTGACATCCGACTCATATTTGCCATACTAAATGGTAAAGTATCGGCTGCTATAAACCGTAAACTGTCCCGTAACTTCCGTCAGAATGGCTTGGAAATTACCCCGGAACAATGGACTGTGCTTATATTCTTATGGGAAAAGGATGGTGTTACACAACAAGAGTTGTGTAATGCAACTTTTAAAGACAAACCCAGCATGACGCGCCTCATCGACAATATGGAGCGCCAGCATTACGTAGTACGTATCTCTGACAAAAAAGACCGCCGCACCAATTTGATTCATCTCACTAAAGACGGAAAGGAATTAGAAGAACGAGCACGTGTCATTGCCAATCAAACCCTCAAAGAGGCTCTGCATGGTATCACTGTTGAAGAATTAAGTATAAGCCAAGAGGTACTACGAAAAATATTCTTCAATACTAAAGATTAACTTAAACAATCTATAGAAAGACTATTAAACCAACTATTTAAGTTGAATAATAGTTTTTTTGCAAAAATAATTTCGCTTGTTAAAGAATTATGCTTTTCTTTGTGACAAGAATATGAAAGAATATAATAACTATTAAAATACACACACATGAAAGGCTTATTAAAAAATCTGGGATTGATATTAATCTTAGTAGGAGCTGTAGTTCTGGTTGCATGTTCTGCTACCGGTAATGTTAACAACAATACTATTTTAGGTGGTTCAGCCGCTTTAATTGTTGTAGGATTAATCAGCTACATTGCTATTAACAAAAGAATTGCAGATTGATATCAAAAAGCAAGAAATAAAAAAGGCGGTTGCATTACACAACCGCCTTTTTTATTTCTTTCCTCCAAAGGATCGAGCCTTATCAAGACTCAACTTCCGGAGTAATCAGTTTATATCCTTTTCCATGTATATTGATGATTTCAATAGATTCATCTTCTTTCAAATGCTTACGCAGTTTTGTGATATACACGTCCATACTACGAGCGTTGAAATAGTTATCATCAATCCAAATAGTCTTCAAAGCGAAGTCACGTTGCAAAATTTCATTTGCATGAGCGCAAAGTAAGCCAAGTAACTCAGATTCTTTAGTTGTCAACTTAGTCTGCTTGTCAGGAGTAGACAAAATCTGTTTCTGAGTATCGAATGTAAACTTACCAATCTTATAGATATTGCTTTCTTTGTTTTTCTTGCCACGAACACGTCTCAAGATAGCTTCAATTCTGAAAGTCAACTCTTCCATGCTGAACGGTTTAGTAATGTAATCATCAGCACCGATCTTGAATCCCTCCAAAATATCTTCTTTCAACGTTTTTGCAGTCAGGAAGATAATAGGTATTTCAGCATTTGCTGCACGCACTTCTTGTGCTAATGTGAAACCGTCTTTCTTCGGCATCATCACATCGAATACACACAAGTCATACTTATTCTTCAGGAAAGCCTTGTATCCAGCCTCTCCATCAGGAAATAACTCAGCAGCGTAACCTTTAGCCTGTAAATATTCTCTTAAAAGCATGCCAAGATTTTCATCATCTTCGCACAATAAAATACGCAGTTTCTCGTCCATATCAATCAATTTTTTAATAAAGGTAATGCAATTATAAATTTAGTTCCTACGTTAAGTTCGCTTTCTGCCCGGATGGTTCCCTTATGTTCCACAATGATTTTTCTTACATAAGCCAATCCCAAGCCGAAGCCTTTTACATCGTGCAGATTACCCGTATGCACACGATAGAACTTTTCAAATATTTTTTTCAAATTCTCTTTTTTGATACCAATACCATTATCCTGAATCGAAATCATCAGTTTACCCGGCTCATTCCAGGTTTTCACCACCAATTGCAGGTCTACATCCGGACGTTTGTATTTCACTGCGTTATCCATCAAATTGAAGATAACATTGGTAATGTGCATCTCATCAGCAAAGATAGCCGGATCGGTTGCATTAAGCTCTGACTCAATTTTACCGTTATAACGTTCCACTTTCAGCGTAAACGTATTGATAACCCCTGTAATCAACTCATTGGCATCCAGTTCCTTCATTTTTAAAGTAGCCTTCTGACGGTCGAACATCGACATCTGAAGCACTTTCTCGACTTGGAACCTTAACCGCTTCGTTTCATCATTGATGACACCCGATATATGTTGGAACATAGCCGGCGACTTGCCTACAGCTGGATCTTTCAACATCTGTGCCGCCAACGAAATCGTTGATATCGGTGTCTTGAACTCATGCGTCATGTTATTGATAAAGTCATTCTTCATCTCCGTCAACTTCTTCTGACGGAACACGATATAAATCGTGAAGATGAAAGTTATCAACAGCACAAAAGTGAAAATCATCGATGGCACCATAAACCTGACCGAGTCGAAAATATAATCTCTTTTACCCGGGAAGTGTATCTTTACGATACTCATGCGGGCAGGAGGATCGTTCAAGAATAGAGGCTGCGAATAGGAACTTTCGTTCCCTTCATCAACGTAATCCGAACATCGGTAAATTTCCCTACCATTACGGTCAATCACTTTAAAATGATAATTCAGGTCAATACCATTGTCAATCAAACCCGATTTAAGATACTGGTCTAAATTTTTAAAATTAACCCTCTCCTCTACCGGTCTGTCACTGGCATAATAAACCATTTGTAAAACCACCTCGTCCATCAATGCACGCTGATAGAGATAACGATTCTTTAACATCTCTACCTGTGTGCGTGAAGTTTGAGGAATAGTTTTCGCTCCATGTTTGCGTGAAATCATTGCTCTGGGCAGTTCCGAAGGCTCATTTCCATAAATCTTCAGTTCTGCAGAAGAACTGACAGAACCATCAGGCGATGTCATCACAAAACGTTGTGTCTGTACCACTCCACTTCCGCCTTGAGATTGTTCCCATGCCTTCTTTTCTGCATCGGAGATATCCTCCTTTAACCAGCGTTCAACCTCCGCAGATTCCACATCTTTCGAAGCAGCCATCAATGCACGCTTCACAGATTCATCAAACTGCTCGTTACGCATCTTCACCATTTCCTCTATGTAGCTGATTTGCAAATACAGCAAACTAAGGAAGGAAAGACCCATCACGATGCCTAATATCCATATAGTTGACTTTTTCATAGTCACAAAATTAACACTCCCTAATTAACACTCCTAACAAATTAACCTGATTTAACCGGACGTTCTCGTTAATTAACCGAAGGCGTTTTTTTAAGTTGTATTACGAGCATTATAACAAAAAGAAAGACCTTTGGTTTGCAAATTTAATAAAAAATTAATCATTCACATTCACAATTCCTTATGTTCTTAATCAGCGTTAATAAAAAAAGCCGTCATTCCCCCATTATGAGGTAACAACGGCTTTAACAATTTATAAAAACAGACGAAGTGAAATCTTTATTCTTCGGTTTGCTTAGCTTCAAATTCCTTAATCAACTTGTCTTGTACATCAGATGGAACAAGCTCATAACTAGCAAATTTCATAATAAACGAAGCACGTCCACCAGTCAATGAACTAAGGGCTGTAGAATACGAAGACATCTCTTTCAAAGGTACTTTAGCACTCAATTTTTCATAACCGGCTTCGCTACTCATACCCATAATCATAGCACGGCGTCCTTGCAAGTCACCCATTACGTCACCCATTCTGTCTGACGGAACAAATACTTCTACATCATAAATCGGTTCCAAAATCTTCGGACCGGCATTCTTAAATGCCTCACTGAATGCATTTCGTCCTGCCAGCATGAAAGATATTTCATTGGAATCAACCGGGTGCATTTTACCATCATATACAATAACGCGTACATCACGGGCATACGAACCAGTCAACGGACCTTGCTCCAGGCGCGCCATAATACCTTTCAGGATAGCCGGTAAGAAACGGAGGTCGATAGAACCACCTACAATACTATTAACAAATACCAGTTTACCGCCCCATTCCAATGGAATTTCTTCGGTACCTTTGACGTTTATCTTGAACTCCTGACCATTAAATTTATAAGTATCAGGCATCGGCATACCTTCATAATAAGGTTCTACAATCAAGTGTACTTCACCAAACTGACCGGCACCACCGGATTGCTTCTTATGGCGATAATCTGCACGAGAAGCTTTTGTAATAGTTTCACGATAGGGGATTCTTGGTTCTTCAAATTTAATCTGGAGTTTTTCATTATTCTCCAAGCGCCACTTCAATGTACGCAGATGGAACTCACCTTGTCCATGAACAATAGTCTGACGCAATTCTTTAGATTGATCTACTACCCAAGTCGGATCTTCTTCACGCATACGGTTCAAAGCAACCATCATCTTCTCTGTATCAGATTCATTGAGCGGTTTGATAGCACGTGAATATTTAGAATTCGGATATTTAATGAAGTTGAAACGGTTTTCAGTACCTTTTCCATTTAAAGTATTACCAGTATGTACATCTTTCAATTTCACGGTACAACCAATATCACCGGCAATCATTTCTTCTACTTTAATACGATTGGCACCAGCACAAGCATAAATCTGCGCAATACGTTCCTTTGAACCACGATCGGCATTGGTAAAATCTTCGCCTTCATGTACTTTACCACTCATAACTTTGAAATACTGAACATCCCCAATATGAGGTTCAACAGCTGTTTTAAAGAAATATAAAGAAGTAGGACCATTAGCATCAGGTTTCACCACTTCCCCACGTGTGTTATGTACCGCCGGCATTTCATCTACAAACGGAACAACATTACCTAAGAATTCCATCAGACGGCGTACACCCATATCTTTGCCTGCACAAACACAGAAAACCGGGAACATGCCACGAGAAGCCAACCCCTTACGAATACCTTCACGCATCTCATCCTCAGTCAAAGAATCTTGTTCAAAGAACTTTTCCATCAAACTTTCGTCATTCTCAGCAGCAGCTTCAACCAATGCTTTATGAAGCTCGGTTGCTTTATCCATTTCTTCAGCAGGAATATCTTCTATCGTTGGTGCACCACCTTCGGGACCCCACGAATATTTCTTCATCAGAAGTACATCAATCAACGAGTTAAAGTTTGGTCCTGTAGCCAACGGATATTGCACGGGTACTACCTTGGGACCGTAAATTGTCTGCAACTGTTCCAATACCATATCATAATCGCACTTTTCATGATCCAGTTGGTTTACCAGGAAGATAACCGGTTTACCCAACTTTTCCGTATAGCGAAAATGGTTTTGCGTACCTACCTCAGGACCATATTGTCCATTCAATAATAAGATAGCAGTATCAGTTACATTGAGTGCTGTCATAGCAGCTCCTACGAAGTCATCACTACCCGGGCAGTCGATAATATTCAGCTTTTTTCCGTTCCATTCCACATGGAAAACGGTGGAAAACACAGAATAGCCATATTCTTGCTCCACCGGGAAGTAATCGCTGACTGTATTCTTGGCAGTAATTCTGCCACGACGTTTTATAATACCACTCTCAAAGAGCAGCGCTTCTGTGAGAGTGGTTTTACCCGAGCCGTCATTGCCAAGGAGGGCAATGTTTTTGATTTCATTCGTCTGATATACTTTCATGATATTTTAGGATTTAAAGTGAATAACTAAGCATGCTTGCGGATGCCATTAACTTTTGTGAGGCGCAAATTAGACATTAATCAAAAGAAAAGCAATTAATCGGCAGTGTTACTAAACAATGTTATGTAACACATTGATATTTTATATACTCACTCAGAGCTATATTTCTCCCGAAAAGACAAGTCACTTTTAAAAGAATTTATTAATTTTATCCCGCAAAATATAACCGTCAAAATAATGTTGAAACTATTATTTACTGTTCTACTAACACTCTGCCCATATTTCATTATGGGACAATCAGGTCCAAGAATTTATAAAAGCCACCCTCTTATTGGTGTCTCTTGCTCACATCCGGATGATTATTCATCCACCCGAATGACTTATACGGAGTCTGTAATCCAAGCAGGCGGAACACCAATGCTTATCCCGATAACTGCTGACAGCCTTGTCTTAACAGACATCATCAACCGTCTGGATGGTATCATTCTGATTGGCGGAGGTGATATTGCTCCCTCTTATTATAATGAATCTCCTATCGAACAATCAGGAATAGCCGATTCATTGGGTGATATTTATGATATATCACTTATACGTATGGCTGCCAATCGCAATATACCAATGTTGGGTATATGCCGAGGCGAACAATTAATAAATGTGGCTTTTGGCGGTACCCTGTACCAGGATATCCCCAGTCAGTATCCAGACACTACTATCCAGCATGGACAAAAGGAACCAGGTCATATTCCTACACATGTGGTCAACTTATTGCCGGGATCTGCAATTGCTCAAATAACCGGTCAAACACAACTGTTCACTAATAGTCATCATCATCAGGCAGTTAAACGAGTGGCTCCCGGTTTCAGAGTAACTGGATGGGCCAAAGATAGCATTCCGGAAGCAATTGAATCTACCTGCGAATATCCTATATGGGGAGTCCAGTTTCATCCTGAAATACTGACTGTAGCAGGTAATAGTACTTTCGCTAAGTTTTTCCATTTTCTGGTTCAAAAGGCAAACACTTATCACCAGGCTAAAGAAATTCATAAACGGATTCTCTCAATTGATACGCACACAGATACTCCACTTGATTTTGATGCTAACTATAATATAGGTACGCGCGCGAAAAGCCAAGTTTGCCTACCTAAAATGGAGGAAGGAAAACTAGACGGACAATATCTGGCATGTTGGGTTCGCCAAGACCTTTGCGATGAAGCAAACAGCCAAAAAGCAGTAGACCGGGTGGATGAACTATTACGTGGTATTTACCATCAAGTAGAAATAAACAATGAAAAATGCGCTATTGCCCGTACTCCCGATGATTTATCCAAACTCAAGGCAGAAGGTAAAAAGGCATTTTATATCGGTATTGAAAACGGTTACGGTATTGGTAAAGACATAAAAAACATAGAGCGCTTTCATCATTTAGGCGTAACATATATCACTCTGTGCCACACCCGTAATAATGATATTTGCGACAGTTCATCAGATAGCACAATTTTATGGAAAGGAATCAGTCCTTTCGGGAAGAAAGTCATAAAAGAGATGAATCGTCTGGGTATTATGATCGACCTTTCTCACGCAGCAGAAAGTACCTTTTGGGATGCCCTGAAATATTCCCAAAAACCAATCATAGCTTCCCATTCCTCTGCAAGTGCTATTTATAAACACGACCGCAACTTAACTGACAAACAGCTACGTGCCCTTGCTGCCCATGGTGGAGTAGCACAAGCATGTCTGGTAGATGAATTTCTAAATCCGGTTGCAAAGAATGCCAGCCTCAGCGATTTTATGAATCACCTACTTCACATGATTGAAGTGGCAGGTATAGACCATGTTGGTATCGGTTCCGATTTTGACGGCGGTGGCGGCGTGAAAGGGTGTAACGGAGACAATGATTTCATCAATATAACTGCCCGCTTGCTAGAGCATGGATTTACAGAGACAGATATTGCCAAGATTTGGGGCGGAAATTTCCTTCGGGTCATGAAACAAGTACAAACGAAATAGATCTGACAGAAAAACATCATAAAAAGGAGGGATTAGAGCTATAATCTCTCCTTTTTGACACATTTACCTACCTTCAAGTATTTTACTTTCGCTTAACTTTGCTGTCAAACATAAACTGAATATTAATTTCTAATGCCAATTATTCAAATGAGAAGAAAATTTATCTGGAGTCTCGCCCTAGTAGCTTGCCTCCTCTGTTTGTCTTCCGCCAAAGCACAAACATCCCAAAATGCGATCGTACCCGGGGAGGTATGGAAAGACACCGATGGTAATCCCATTAACGCTCACGGTGGTGGTCTGCTTTACCACGAAGGTACTTACTACTGGTACGGCGAATACAAAAAAGGTAAAACCGTGTTACCCGAATGGGCCACATGGGAGTGTTACCGCACCGACGTAACCGGTGTCAGTTGCTACTCTTCCAAAGACTTATTGAGCTGGAAGTTCGAAGGTATTGTCCTGCCTGCCGTGAAAGATGACGTCCAACATGACCTTCATCCCAGCAAAGTACTGGAACGTCCTAAAGTTATCTATAATACCAAAACGAAGAAATTCGTAATGTGGGCTCACGTAGAGAGTGCCGACTATAGCAAAGCCTGTGCCGGAGTAGCCGTTAGCGACTCCCCTACCGGACCATTCACCTATCAAGGCAGCTTCCGTCCCAACGGAGCCATGAGCCGCGACCAAACCGTCTTTGTAGATGATGACGGCAGGGCCTATCAATTTGCCTCAGCTGAGCACAATGCCACTTTATATATTAATGAGTTGACCGACGATTATCTGAATACCACCGGACGTTTCACCCGCAATTTCATAAAGATGAGCCGTGAAGCCCCCGCAGTGTTCAAATTCAACGGCAAATATTATTTACTTTCATCCGGCTGCACCGGTTGGGATCCTAACGTAGCCGAGCTAGCCGTAGCCGACTCCATCATGGGTGAATGGAAAACCATTGGTAATCCCTGCACAGGGCTTGATGCCGATAAAACTTTCTATGCCCAAAGCACCTACGTACAGCAGGTTCAAGGTAAAGGCAACGCCTACATCGCTATGTTCGACCGTTGGAAGAAGAAGGATCTCGAAGATTCCCGTTACGTATGGCTCCCCTTGGAGTTCGGCAAAGACGGAAAGATCACAATTCCCTGGCGTGAAAGCTGGAGCCCTCTTACCCAATGGGAAGGGCAAGGTGACTTCACTGCCGGAAAAGGTACTTATCTGCTCAATGGTAGGCCGTTCGTAGTGAAAGCTGCTGAACTGCATTATCCCCGTATACCGAAAGCATACTGGGATCAACGTATCAAACTGTGTAAGGCATTGGGGATGAACACCGTTTGTCTCTATGTATTTTGGAATGCCCATGAGCCCCGTCCGGGAGAGTTCAACTTCGAGGGACAGAACGATTTGGCAGAATTCTGCCGTCTGTGCAAAGAAAACGACATGTACGTCATCCTTCGTCCCGGTCCGTATGTATGTGCTGAGTGGGAAATGGGCGGTCTGCCTTGGTGGTTACTCAAGAAGAAGGATATACGCCTGCGCGAATCCGATCCTTATTTTATAGAGCGAGTTAGCATCTTCGAAAAGGCTGTAGCGGAGCAAGTGGCCGATCTGGCTATTCAGAACGGTGGCCCCATCATCATGGTGCAGGTAGAAAACGAATACGGTTCTTACGGCGAAGATAAAGGTTATGTATCGCAGATTCGCGACATGATACGTGCTAACTACCCGGGAATGACCCTCTTCCAATGCGACTGGGCATCGAACTTTACCAAAAACGGGCTTCATGATCTGGTTTGGACGATGAACTTCGGTACAGGCGCTAATGTAGACCAGCAGTTCGCTCCACTCAAGAAACTCCGTCCGGACAGCCCCTTGATGTGCTCGGAATTTTGGAGCGGATGGTTCGACAAATGGGGTGCCAACCACGAAACACGCCCTGCTGCCGATATGATTAAAGGTATCGACGAGATGTTATCCAAGAATATATCATTCAGCCTCTACATGACTCACGGCGGTACTAACTGGGGACACTGGGCAGGCGCCAACTCTCCCGGCTTTGCCCCGGACGTAACCTCTTACGACTACGACGCCCCGATCAGTGAATCTGGTCAAACTACCCCCAAATATTGGGAACTCCGCAAAGCAATGGAGAAGTATATGAATGGCGAGAAGATGGCCAAAGTTCCGGCTTTGATTAAACCCATCAGCATTCCAGCTTTCCAATTTACCGAAATGGCTCCGCTATTCCAAAACCTGCCGGCTGCCAAGAAAGACCGCAACATCCGCACCATGGAAGAGTACGACCAAGGTTTCGGAAGCATCCTCTACCGCACTACCTTGCCCGAAATGAAGTCGGCCTCAGTACTCACCGTAAACGATGCACACGACTTTGCACAGATATTCCTCGATGGCAAATACATCGGCAAACTAGATCGCCGCAATGGGGAAAAACAACTGGCATTCCCCGCCTGCCGCAAGGGTGCACAACTTGACATCCTCGTCGAAGCCATGGGACGCATCAACTTTGGACGTGCTATTAAAGACTTTAAAGGTATCACCGAAAACGTACAACTCACCATCGACGTAGAAGGTCGTCCCTTTACTTGCGACTTGAAAGACTGGGAAGTATTTAACCTCGAAGATACCTACGACTTTTATAAAGGTATGAAATTTCAGCCCATCCAGTCGCTGAAAGACGAACTTGGACAACGCATTCCGGGTTGTTACCGTGCAACCTTCAAGGTGAACAAGCCAAGTGATACCTTCCTCAACTTCGAAACATGGGGTAAAGGACTGGTATACGTCAATGGCCATGCTATGGGACGTATTTGGGAAATCGGCCCGCAGCAAACACTCTACATACCCGGCTGTTGGTTGAATAAAGGCGAGAACGAAGTACTGGTATTCGACATTATCGGTCCTCGTGAAGCCAAATCCGAAGGTCTGAAACAACCTCTGCTTGACCAACTACTTGTAACCAAACCTCTTATCCATCGTTCCGAAGGTCAAGAGTTGAACTTATCATCTGAAAAGGAAGTCATCTCAGGCAGTTTCAAGCCGGGTAACGGCTGGCAAGAAGTCAAGTTCGACCAACCGGTTACAGGTCGTTACGTCTGCCTCGAAGCCCTCAATGCTATTGATGGTAAAGATCTGGCTTGCATCGCTGAAATGTATCTCGTAAACGAGAATAACGAACGTCTGTCACGCGAACCATGGATTGTGAACTATGCCGATAGCGAGGATGTATCCCGTGCCAACTGCTCAGCCGACAAGATATTCGACTTACAAGAATCCACCTATTGGAGCACGTCGAAAGACAGTAAATATCCACATGCGATTGTGATTGACCTAGGCGGTACACATACATTAACCGGATTGCAATATTTACCCAGAATGGAAAGTGAAGTTCCGGGCGGTATCAAGGACTTTAAGGTTTATGTGAAGCAGCAGAACTTTAAATACTAAGCAAGATATTTATAGCAAGAGGAGCTTGTTCCATCATTGGTACAAGCTCCTCTCCTTTTTTAACCTATTGAAAACATCCAAATAACAATGCTCTAATTAACCTTTCTATTAATTCATTATCAATGTTACAAAGATACGACAACAATGATATTCATTTATGCCACATTTGTGTCATAAATGAGCACAATTCAATCAAAATACGAGTTTCCAACTGTTTTTCCAGTCAACAACGGGCATTCCTGCTTTATTAAAATCGGTGGGCACCAAATATAGTGAATACTAAAAGAATGTAGATTTCATCATATCGCATCAGACGTATTAGCGAGTAACCCTTGCATTTGCACGAATCAGTTATACTCTTCTATCACATTCTGAATAATATCCACCCCGACCACCTCTTTGGTAACAACATCCGTTACCCAAAGCCTGCTTCCCTTCACCGACATCTTTTGAGCACCACGGAAAGTATATCCAATGACCGACTGGATTGTCTGCAAGAACTTCTCCTTCTTCCTGTCATAGATGCGAATACTACCGTCGGAAGCAGAGATGTACATCATATTCTTGTATAAAGCAATTCCTCTTGGATTGAAGTCGAGAGACATTGTTCGTTGGTCATCGGTCATCACGATATTATCCCCTTTCTTTATAAGAATTGTATCTATCACCTGAATCTTATGGTTGCCATACTGCCCATAATCAGCCAAGAAGATAGTGCCTAATGAATCTACTGCCATTTGATGCGAATAGAAACCATTGTTTGTATCAAAACCGGCAGCACTGCCACGAGAGAAGAAAGGGATATTCTGATATTTATCAGCAACAACCGAGCTCTTCAGCATTACTTGCAGACGATTCTTCATACGCACAACGATGTAATCTCCCACAATTGCCATGGCATGTGTATGCAGGAATTGTGTATTGCCTTCTCCCCAATTCCTATTGCCCATGCGGGTGACAAACTCCAAAGTACTTACGTCGAAAACATCGATGCACGAACCGATATTTGCCAGGAACAACTTGCCGTCTGATACCGTAATGGCTTCTACATAATTATTGAATACCTGCGTCTCGTCCTTATACGTCCACTGGCTCAGTGAACCTATCTTTTTACGGGTAGACAGGCTGTAAAGTTCCACACTGAAATGCTTCGCTTGCGTATTGGCTATAAACAGTGTATCTCCATATATATAGGTAGAACCGGGGATAAATTCATCCGAAGCATATCCCAGTTTTACAGCATCGACGACCTCTGCTGCTTTGTATGAATAGTAATAATGCACAGCCGAAGGTTTCTCCGGTTCCACTTCGCGAATCACATCCTGATACTCAGTTTTTGTGCAGGCAACCAGAAGTGCTGTCATTGCCGCTATATAGATAAGTTTCATCATCTTCTTTTTCCTCCTATTTTAAGTCTTTTACGGGTATGCCTGTAACTGTTCCTGTCCCCCGGTCGACAATGAAGAGGGTCTGACGGGCAAAAGCTATCTTCTCGGGAGTTTTCAAGATACCGCCTTTCAGATCGGAGAAGTCCTTCACGATGGTTCCGGTCTGCGGATTGATTTCTACAAAACAGCCCGTCTTCCGTTTCAATGTAACGAACATACGCCCGTCGAAGGAAACAACATCGTATGCCGGTGCCGGTAGTTGCAAGGTACGCATGGGGGTCAAAGAGGTCTGTTCACGCATATCGGCCAGATTATAGGCATATATTTCACTGATATTTATATGCGTAGTATAAAGTATGTTGTCTTTGTCAATGGCTAGCCCGTAAGTGCCCATCGATTCACCAAAACCTTTGAAACGGCAGTAGTTAGGAATTCGCATGGCATTGGCAGTTGTCACATCTTTCTCCATAAACACACATACACGACGTTTGTCACGGATAAACACGGCACCGTTCCGGATCAATGTTTCAAAAGCATGCACCGTCTGATAGCTGCCCTCTCCCCATTGCCCGGTACCAATGCAAGTAACGAAATCGAGTGAAGAAGCATCGAACACATCCGTCCGGCTACCGGTATTGGTAACGTAGACTTTTCCATGAGCAGCAGTAATGCCATTCGGTTCTCCGGCAAACGATTCCGATTTACCTGCACGAGTCCATGTTTTGATACTTCCACTATGAGTCAATTTTCCTCCTTTCTCATCGAAGACTTCCACACTGTAGTTTCCGGTGGCATTGTTTACCACATAGATGCGGTTATTATAAGCCATGACGTCCTTGGGAGTGAAAGTAGTTGCCGTAGCTCCCGGTACATCCGAAGCCGTCAGTGAAAACGATAAAGGAGTACCTGCACCGGTATCTTCACTATCTTCTACGGGATGAAAGCCCAAGCCGCCATCGATAGCGTCCAGTTCAGGGTCTTCAATAATAAAGCTGGATGCTACATAAGGAGCACTGCCATAAAGGGTGGTAGCTGTCTTACGAGTTTGCATAAAGCGACGGGAGTAAACAGGCAAGCGCTTTTCCAATGCCAACTTCTGATAAACGGCACGTCCTAAAGTAATCCATCCGGGTCCTGTCTCCTCGTATGTCATATTGCCCGCATGACCATAGCCCAGGCAATGTCCCATTTCATGGAAAACCGTATGTATATTGTATTCATCATCGGGATAGTGCTGCAAGAAACACCACTCTGCCAATCCCATAGTAGCACCTCCTCCCAGTCCGTTCACCCCACTGACATGCCCGAACATATAGGCACCATGCGTCAACACCTGTTGTTTCAGTTTATCGACATCTACGATGGTTTTATTGTTGTCACTGTGCAGTTTGCCTCTATACTTCTCTAGTTCATCGGTGAACTCCTGTGTAGAAAAAGCATAAGCCAAATTCAGTATTAAAGCCACTGCTTCCCGACAATGCGCAGGACGTATGGGATATGCCCAACTACCGTCCCGACTATAAGCCGAGAAAGATATCTTATAAGCAGGAATCACACTGATCATCTTCTTATAAAGCAGATCATCACAATCAATTCTGAGACTCAAGTCGGTAGCACTTATATTCGAATTAGCCTTTATCACGATGGTTTTGCCGGAAGCCGTTCTATATTCCTTATCTTCAAACACCATTGGAAGTACTTTATGAAACTCTACGAAGCCTGGGATAGTTGCAAAATCGGCCAACAGAAATTCTTCCTCATAACCCGTAATCGTTCCCCATATCTTTACATTGCTGATGGCCCGCGGACAGAAGAAGCGGATAAATAATTCCTGCTTCTCATTAATAGATACCTGCAATGGGACATTGACACGAAAGCTCCGTTTAGTAGCATCAAAGCGTACCTCTTCTGGCTCATCATCTTGCAGCATCAATATAGATACATCCGGCGTGTAGTCTTCGGCTGTTACCCTTATTACTCCCTGAATGCGATCTTCGGGTGCGGGAGGATCGATATAGTTAATGACTGTATCTTTAGAACAGCTTGTCAAAAGACAAAGGAAAAGAAAGAGAATAGTTAGTTTCAGTTGTGTCATAATGACATTATTTTAAAAAGAGAGCGCAAAGATAGTAAATCCGCTTGTATTAGAGAACAGACACTCACGAATGTCTCATACAAATCTGCTTTATATATGAAAAAAGGAGCTTACTCCCATCACGGAATAAGTTCCTCTTAAAAACAATCTTTCTATACCCTAACTTATACCTTTATTTTAATAACCTACATACTATTAACAGTTCAAAGACACAGTAATATAGCTATTTAATCATACCGTAACTCCGTCATAAAAAAGCACAAATCACAATCAAAATGGGGGTTTCCAACTATTTTTCCACTCGATTACGGGCATTCCGGCTTTATCAAAGTCGATAGGCAACCAAACATAGCGCGAATACATCAGGCTATCCGGCTCCCATACATCCGCCATAAAAATGTACTTGTTTTCGGGCAAAGAAAGAACATAAGTGCTTTGTCCGCCAAATGTCTTTTCAGCTCCCGGTCCGACAAACGGATGTGGATGCTGTGTCCAAGGTCCCCAAATGGAAGGAGCCGAAAACATACGTGCTTCATTAGGCGCCCAGCCGGTACAGCCGGAGGTTATCATCCAATATATATTGTTGTGTTTGAAAAGTGCTGGAGCTTCATTATGTCCTCCGGGGAAAATACGAATATACTTTCCAGAGTGAGCTTGATAATCATCAGTCAGTTCGGCAATCTGCAAGGTTAGATTTTCTTCAGAAGAATAGATATGATAGGCCTTGCCATCATCGTCAACAAACAGAGTCATGTCACGAGACATCTGGCCATCTTTTAAATCACGTTGCGCAAATAATCCTTCGGCTATAGCTTTCCGCCATTCGGAAGTCCACCACTCTTTGTATTTATCCCAATCCCATTGCATCTTTCTTTCCTCCTGCGACATATTCAACGGATAAATCCCCGGATTGAGACGCATGGAACGAACAAAACGATAGGGTCCCGTCGGAGTATCACTAATTGCAACTCCTGCCCTCGCCGCTTCATATCCTTTACCCTTCAGTTCGAGATGAAACCATAATACAAATTTCCCCGTCTTCTTATTATAGATCACTTTAGGACGTTCCATAATACATCCTTTCTCAATTTCACTTCCTGGCTCCTGTGATACAGCCAAAGCTACATTTTCATATTTCCAGTTGCACAAATCTGTAGAAGAATAGCAACTCACCCCTACTTCTGTGGCAAAACCTGTTGAAGGACGATGCTCGCCAAACCAATAATACTTGTCCCCATAGGTAAGTATGCCACCACCATGTGCATTGATATATTCACCGTTCACATCATTCCACACTCCGGAAGGGACAATCTCTACCTGTTTCTTTTTAAACTTGTCTTGTGCCTGTGCGCTGATTACAAAAGAACAAAGAAGCCAGACAACTATCATTCTAAAATTAATGTTCATCATGTTTATATCTTAATTATATATAAAAAGGGGATAGGATGTCTTCTCACTGAAAAGTGTATCCTAGTCCCCTTAAGTAAATACCTATTGAACGATACTTCTATTTCTCAGCAGGTTGATCCGCTACAACAGGCCAGAACGGGTTTTGATAGAGTATCGAAGTAGATACATCTGCGCCCGAAGTTGCCGTCAACTGGAACTGTTTCACCATAATAGGATTCAGATAGTGCGCCATCTTCCATGTACAACCGTTATAACCGGCTTGTGAACTGGTTCTTTCGAAAGGACGGAGGTATTCGCTCTTATCTTTGGGAGACACATTCGACTTGTCTGAACCATCGGCAACCAATGTTGTCGTTCCTTTATCATCCAGATACCAGCTTTCCATAGGTGTGTTCCACAAATGCATACCTTCCATGTGGCTGGGTGTAGTGATAAGCTGATCCATTGAACGCCAGCGGCAAAGGTCCATGTAACGAAGTCCTTCGGCTAGGAACTCACTGCGACGTTCACGACGGATATTATAAAGTGTCTTGTCCGAAAGGATAGTGCCGGCAGTATAAGCTCCCCAGTCGTTTTCCGCTTCCTTGCTCATATCTGTAGCAGCAATTGTCTTATCGATGTCAGTACTGATACCAGCACGCTGACGAAGGATAGTCCAATAATCACGGGCAGTACCATCTAATGATCCATTAAGCAGATAGCTCGCTTCCATATAATTCAGCAGAGCTTCGGCAGCACGGAAGCATACGGCTGCGGTATATCCGCCACCATTAGCATAGTACTTGCGGTTGAACGAACCTCCTTTGCGAAGGGCATAACCGGTAGCATATCCACGTTCACCATCGCCATTGGTAATAGAAGGATAAGGCTCTTCCATTACCACCTCAGTACCTTCATTATTATCCACTTCAAAAAGAATGTTCTTCTGTCCCGGTTCTTTCAAGAAGATGCTCAGACGAGGATCACGATTGGCACGCACATCAGCAATGGTCTTGTCACCCATATAGTAGCCATCACCATCGGCATAATTGCCATGAGCATATACCGGAGTACCATCTTTCATCAGGAAGTTTTGTACAAATCCACGGGTCAGACCGATACGGTAGTTACCACGACCGGCAGCCGAGTTGATATTATGGGTAGAAAGACCACGGGCATATTGACGCCACAAAAGTACTTCCGGAACATTTGAGAGATCTTCTTGGGCGAACATATCGAAGTAAGGATTGGCAGCATCCGTAGCAGATTGCTGTACTACTCCAGTGTTCACAGTCAAACTTCCCTTGTATTTATCGGCAACGATCTTAGCAGCTTCCGTAGCTTGTTCCAAAAAATATTTCACTTCATTTTCAATGCTTCCACTAGGATACTGATAACCGCTGTACAAGGCAGCCCCCGGCCAACCTTCACCGGCAGGTACAAATGCCGTACTTTTAAAGTTTTGCAACCAAGAGGCTTCAAACAGTGCCACACGTGATTTAATCAACATCGCAGCATCTTTATTGATACGTGTAGTTGCCATATCTACATCGCTCATATAAGCATAAGCTTTGTCAAGATCCGAAAGAATGAACCGTGCCACTTCATTGCGCGGTGAACGCTTGCTGGCTTCGCGAAGTGCCGCCATATCGTCTGTAAGCGGTTTATCTATGATAGGGAAATCTCCGAAAAGCTGAAGCTTCTTGAAGTATTCATAAGCACGAAGGAAGTACATCTCACCTATATAATGCTTGATATTTGCCACACTACCGGATATTGTATTTTGTGCTCCACTCATGTCTTCACCGAATTTAGGCAGTGCTTCGGATAAGAAGAAGTTAACACGATAAATGCGTTCGAACTTCCAATTGTCACTCTCACTGTGCGCTACTTTCCATCGGTCGGCGGTATAGCGGTCATTGGCATTCACCTCTATCTGGTTGTCGGTTCCTTTATCTTCGCCGAAGATACCGTATGTCCATTGTCCGTACGAAGGAAGTATATTAGGATATTCATCATTCAGGTTGGCTTCCAACTGGGCTGCCGTTGAATAATAAGTTTCGGGAGAGATTTTTGACATAGGCTCTCTATCGAGAAAATCTTCACAAGAAGTAGTTCCAACGGCAATGGTTGCCGCAAGGAAAGCTTTGACTATATATTTCGATTTCATGATTATTCTTTTTAAGGGTTTAAAGTGAAACGCTGAGTCCTACAGACCAAGTTTTTGAAAGCGGGTAAGAGTTACCGCCACTCTTGATAGGTGCAGAACCATTAGTATCGGTGTTACCTCCATTGATGGTTTCAGGATCAAACAACTTGGATAGTTTCGTACCTGTCCACAAGTTCTCGCCGGATACGAAGATACGGCAATTGTTGATACCGATCTTACGAGTAAGCGCATTGGGAAGAGTATAACCAAGTTGGAAGTTCTTCAAACGGATATAGCTGGCATCCTGCAAATAACGGGTCTGTGTTTCCTGATTCTGTGTGCTATCAAAACGCGGACGTGCATAATAAGCATTTGTATTAGCAGCTATCTCGTGACCGGAAAGTCCGATAGGTTCGCTACGGAAGTAGTCTTCGTGCTCTTTCAAGCCCATTGACCACCACATGCCCCACTGACCTACTCCCCAAAACATGTTGGAGCCTTGCCAGTAGTCACGTTTCATTACTCCTTGGAAGAAGAGACGTACGTCGAAACCTTTATAATTCGCATTCAAGTCTAGTCCGAATTGGAAGCGAGGGGTGTTGTTACCAATTACCTTCAAGTCACCATGATCTTCCAAAGTCTGTGCACCTTTCGTAATACCCGGTTTGCCATCAAGGTCGGCATACATAATGTCACCCGCTGCCCATGTATTTCCAAGAGCGTCCTGACCTCCGACATTAGTAAGATGCGCTTGCATTTCAGCATCCGTCTTGGCGATGCCTACAGTTTCAAATCCCCATATCTCACCGATTTCGCGACCGGCAATGTAGGTACTGATAGAATTTGTCGGATTACCGGGATAGCTGTCAATGTATGTACGGGCATCTGCCAGATTAAACTTCACTCCATAACCAAAGCCCGATCTTGTTTGATCTTGCCAACCGAGGGTGAGTTCCCAACCTTTGGTCTTTAAGTCACAGTTGTTTGTTTTAGGAGAAGCAATACCCAAAGTAGCGGGAAGTTCTACAGAAGGTCCGACCATATTATCGGTATAACGTACATAGGCATCGAATGAAGCCGTCAAACGGTTATTAAAGAAACCCAGATCGACACCGATGTTCCAGGTACGTACTTTCTCCCAAGTCAGAGCAGTACTGATAAGGCCACCTACATAAGCAGTATTCGGTTTAAGACCATTTTGTAACCATTTACCATTGGCTTGTCCCAATGTCATGGAGCGATAGGTGGGATACCACTCGTTGGTATTCATATTTCCCAATTCACCATAAGAAGCACGGAGTTTAAATTGGTTGCAAACATCAGCGAAGTCTTCCCAGAAGTTTTCTTGTGCTACGTTCCAGCCTAAAGAGAACGAAGGAGAAAGTTGCCAGCGATTGCCACGACGGAAACGGGATGCACCGTCGTAACGAAGATTGAATTCGGCCAGATAACGACCCAAGTAGTCGTAATTGGCACGACCGAAGAAACCGACAGTTGCCCATTCGTTGCGATACCCACCTACTTCAGGAACTTTGTCTTTACCTGCTCCGTCAATGTTGGAAATCAAGTCCAGTTCCGGCAAATCTTCTACCTGCAAGCCGTAGCCTTTGGCACTGAAGAACTTCTGACGCATTTCTTCGGTTTGGAAACCTGCCATTACCTTAATATTATGAGCATCGTTGATGGAGAATCCATAGGTTGAATAGATATTCCAGTTCATATAGTTCTCTTTCTTGAAGTCCTGATAGAGACTGGTATCCCCATTCGTATCTACAATATTACCATTCACATCATGATTGTAGTAAGGAAGAGATACTTCACGGGTATCTATAGTATTGGTACTATAGTTGAACTCAACATTGGTAATCCAGTTTTTAATTGGCTCGAATACAAGGCTTGCCTGCTGGTAGGTCTTGTCGGTTTGTACACCACGATCACCGCCCAAAGCAAGAGACATAGCCGGACCACCGCCGTTACTGTTATGATAATATCCATTTTCGTCGTAAACCGGGAGGTTGGGCCACGTCTGACGTCCGATACTCTCGTACAGTCCGCCACCGAAAGCAGTGGGGCGTGACAAATCCTGGCGTACATAACGCAAGCTGTAGTTGAAGCGTAACCACTTAGTCAGTTCAGCACCAAACTTTGCCGTAGCATTGAAGCGTGATAGTTCATCGGAACCGTGGCGCAACAATCCGTTCTGATCCAAATAACCCAATGAAGCATAATAATTGTACTTATCTCCCCCCCCACTCATACTGAGATTATGTTCCTGTGAAAAACTGCTATCCTTGTAGAATTCTGAGAACCAATCGGTATTGGCATAAGCCTCGGTATAAGGGTCGCCGGCTGGCTTACCCCATACATTGCCGTCGGTAGGCAAACCACCTGTGTTGGTACCACCGGCTGCCTGGAAGTCAAGCATCTTCTGCATCACGGCATCAGAGAATTGTTGCCCCTGATTACCATTACGAGCAGCTTCGTTGAAGTAATTGGCAAAAGTATAAGAGTCCATTGATTGCGGCAGATTCACCGGACTGTTGAAACGGAAGCTATTGTTATAATTGATAGTTGCCTTGCCTGAGCGACCTTTCTTTGTAGTTACCAGAATAACACCGAATGGCGCACGCGAACCATAAATAGAAGATGCAGCAGCATCTTTCAGTACGGAGATGTTTTCGATATCCTGCGGGTTCACCGTATTAATATCACCCTCCATACCGTCAATCAAAATCAGCGGACTGCCGCTCGAACCATCACCGATGGTACCATTACCACGAATATTAATGGACATGTTCTTGTCCAATTCACCGGTATTGGTTGTGATTTGCAAACCCGGAACCAAACCTTGCAAGGCTTGTGTAGCGTTTGCTACCGGACGTGACTCAATTTCTTTAGCGGTAGCTATACCTACGGAACCTGTCAGGTTCACTTTCTTCTGTGTACCAAAACCTACTACTACCACTTCGTCCAGCATCTCCGTATCTTCTTTCAAAGCAATACTAAGAGATGTTTTTCCGGCAACAGGCACATCTTGTGTTTTGTAACCGATAAAACTGACCGTTAAGGTTGCATTTGCGGGAACGGTTAATGAGAAGTTACCGTCCATGTCGGTAATGGTTCCATTGGTAGCCTTGCCTTTCTCCACGATACTGGCACCAATCACCGGTCCCATTGCATCGTTAACTACACCTTTTACCTGGATTGTCGAACTTTGAGCATTCAAGAATTGAACATTCAACAGAAGAATCAAACAAACTGCCAAAGCGCTATACGTTTTCAGTCCGAGTTCTTCAACGAATCTCTGTCTTTTCATTGTACAAACATCATTTAAGATTAAACATTAGTATATTATAAGTTCACGTTATATCGTGTCGTGAATACCAATGCAAATATAAGAGTACAACCAATAAACATGACTCCAATAATAGTTCCGCTTGGTCGAATTATAGTTTTCAGACATGTTTGATGCATAATTCTACCTCAAGGATAGGGATATTTGATTCGTGTCTTGAGTTTTATTGTGCAAACCGTTCTACATACTCAGTAGGTAACATACCAAACTCCTTCTTGAAACAGGAGCTGAAGTATTTCGGATCATTGAACCCAACGGCATAAGCCAAATCGGAAATACGAACGGAACTGCCTTTCTCTTCCATGATGCGGCAGGCAGCTTTCAAACGGATATTTCGGATAAAAGCTGAAGTATTCAGCCCGGTAAGAGATTTGAGTTTTTTATAAAGAGTAGACTTGCTGGTACCCATCTCATCTACAAACTGAGGTTGGTCGAATTCACTGTCTTCCAAGTGACGGTTCACACAATCAATGGCACGCTGCATGAAGTCTTCGTCAAGACTCGTAAAGTTCATGTCTTTCACTTCAAAAACCAGTTGGTTCTTGAAATCGTGCGCTGTACGTTCTTTGGTCTTCAGCAGATTGCGGATACGGGCATGAAGCACAGCCAAGTTGAAAGGTTTGCTGATAAAAGCATCAGCTCCCACTTCATAAGCCTCAGCACGATCTTCTTCCTTGTTCTTGGCAGTGAGGAGAATAACAGGAATATGGCTGATTTCGAGTTTGGTCTTTACATACTTGCACAAGTCGATGCCATCCATTACGGGCATCATAACGTCAGTCACTATCAAGTCAATATCCTCATTATCGACTATCGTAACAGCTTCTTGTCCGTTCTCGGCAGTAAATACATTATAATCGCGTTGAAGCAAGCGCATCATTAATTGAAGCAATTCTTCGTTATCTTCTACTACCAGAAGGGTATGCTGCTTAGCTTCCTCCATAGATTGATTACTGATATAATCTGTAGTTGAGTTGCCGTCGTATGTAATAGTTTTCTGCACCGGCAATACAGCCTCTTCATCAATCTGTTCTCCGGTAAAGTAGGAACGGTCGATAGGCAAGGTTATGATGAACTCGGCACCTTGGTCTACATCACTCTCTACACAGATATTTCCACCGTGCAACTCTACCAAATCCTTGGTCAACGAAAGACCGATACCCGTCCCTATAGTATTGAACTTGCGGTAATCACCTTCATAGAATCGTTTGAAGAGAGTTTTCTGCTTTTCTTTGGAGATGCCGCAACCGTTATCCTTTACACGCAAGCGGATGAAGTCTTTATCTTCGGCATACGAAAGCGTTACTTGTATGTAGCCACCTTCCTTGTTATACTTCGCCGCATTGGACAGAAGATTATATAATATCTTATCAAGCTTGTCAGTATCAAAGTAACCAGCAATGGACTCCGGGTCACAAAGCACAGAGAAGTGAATCTTACGTTTCTTGATGAGCGGTTGGAAGGATTCAGCTTCATTCTTCACAAAAGCAGCCACATCACCGGGCGAGACACGTAGTTTCAGATTGCCCGTCTCTGCTTTGCGGAATTCCAGTATCTGCTGCAACAAACGGATGAGACGGCGGATATTGTTAGTCATCACCGTATAAAGGTCATCGTAACCGGGAACTTGCATTTTCAGTTCGTCCACCGTAGCCGAAATGATGGTGAGCGGTGTCAGTAATTCATGGGTAATGTTAGTAAAGAACTGCAATTTGGCATGGTTCAGTTCTTCGGCTTTCGACTTTTCTATCTCGCGCAGGCGCAGGGCGTTGCGCAATACCATACGGTTGCGGGCTGTGCGATAAATGAAATACAATAACGTGGCAAGAATCAGGGTGTAGATAGCGTACGCCCACCATGTAGCCCAGAAAGGAGGCAAAACGACTACAGTCAGTTCACGTATCTCACTGCTCCATATACCATTCTCATTGGTAGCCTTAAGGCGGAATTTGTATGTGCCACTCTTCAAATTATTGTAGTATGCAAATCGTCGTCCGGCATCGGTGTATTGCCAATCGTCATCAAAGCCCACCAACTGATAAGCATATCGGTTCAACTCCGGATTCTTAAAAGATAACGCAGCAAACTCGATACTGAAATTATTGTAGGAATAAGGTAGTTCGATTCTTTCGGTAAACGAAGGCATCACAGTAGAAATCTCAGTTTTAATTTCGGGATCAAGTGAAGCAAAAGAACGATTGAATATCTTTATATCTGTAATCAGAAAAGGTACTTTCTTGTTGGTGTTCGTCAGAGAAGCCGGGAAGAAACTATTATATCCCTTATTTCCTCCAAAGAAAAGTTCATCGCCCCGGCTGCACGAAGATAGTGCTAAAAGAAAGTTGTCAAGCAGTCCGTCCGCTGTAGTAAATACACGGACTGTAGTTAAGGATTCATCTACCGGAACATTTAACTGTATCAAACCAACGTTCGTTCCCATCCATAATTTTCCCTGTTTATCTTCTTCGATAGAGCCTATCAAGTCACCGGGAATGTTGTAAGAATGGTTCTTTTCTACAAAAGAGTCTTGCTTGCGGTCATAAAGATACAGCCCTCCCCCTTCCGTTCCTGCCCACAGCCTGCCGGACTTATCAACATGCATACATAAGACGGAGTTTACTGCCAGTTGCTTGTTATTCAGGCTGTAATTATTATATTTCAGTGTTTCGGTTTGGGCTACATTACCTCGAATATGTATAATACCACAGTTGGCTGTAGCAAGCCAAATGCTGCCATCAATATCCTCCAGGATATCTTTCACATGATACCAGTCGGCAACGCCACCATTCTCAAAAGACAGTACACTGAATTTATGATAACCACCACCTGCCAGACTTACTCCCATTCCTCCGCGACATCCTACCCAACAATTCTTCCGGCTATCTTCACACAATGCCGACACACAGACAGAATATAAATAAGGAGTGTCAGCATCCGTCAGTAATTTTACCTTCTCTCCCTTGCGATAGATGAGGATACCACCATCGTAAGTACCAAACCAAAGTTCTCCATTAGCACGCTGAATAACCATATTGACGGTAGGAACGCTCTTCACTTCAGAAAATTCGGGAATACGGGTATAAAAGGTTAGCTCACCGGTCTTAGAGTCTTTACGAGCCACACCATAGCTGCCCGTTCCGAGCCAAAGGTCATTATCCGAATCAGCAAAGACGGCACGCACGGCAGTAGTGGGCACATCATCTTCTTTTACATTCAGTAAATGACTGGTAAAGGGCGGTTGCTCCGTATCTACCATCAGAGCGCCTCCACCAATAGAACCTAACCAAATATTATTAAAGCGGTCGCGCAACAATGAATTTATCTCGTCGTACGGTAGGTAGTAGGACGAACGTCTCGACTTATAATTAACAAACCTTCCCGGCTTATCATGCTCCATGATACTTAATCCCGAACGGGTACCAACCCACAAAGTATGGGTATTCAAATCTTCTACAATATCATAAACTATATTATCCGAAAGAGTAGAGTCATCTCCGGACTTATGGGCATAGCGGGTATAAGAAACTTTCAGCAAATCTTTAGGATGATTCAGCAGGAACAGACCACAGTCCCAGCCTCCAACCCAAATGCGTTCGTCGGCATCCTGATAAATGACATGTGCCGAATTGCGTTCGTTTATCCTGGGATAAGCATAAAACTTATTTTCCTTAGGAGAGTAACGGTAAAGTCCGCTAGACCAAGTGCCGATCCACAAGTCTCCTTCGGAGTCTTCGAATAAAGATTTAATGGCTGCCTGCGCCAATTCACCATTATCCTGTAGATTGTCATATACAATAAAAGAGTCATTGGTAGGGGAATATCTACATAATCCATAATCGGTACCCACCCACACCATATTGTCTTTTGTAACAAGTAAACAAGAAACAGTATTATTAGGAATAATGGGCAAACTATAGGGATGCATTTCGCCCGTCTTTTTATTGAGCCTATTCAAGCCCTCTTGTGTGCCGATCCATAAATTACCATCATAATCATCGGCCAAGCAGTAAATATTATTATTCGTAAGCAATCCTGGAGTATCCAGATTGGATTTATATACAGTAACCTGATAACCGTCATACTTAGCAAGTCCATAGCGGGTAGCTAGCCAGATAAATCCTTCCTTATCCTGATAGATCTTCTGGACTTCATCAGTGGGGAGTCCATTGAAAGTGGTTATTTGCTTGAAGTTCAGATGTGAAATGATGTCTGTATTTGTCGCTTTTGCTGCTATAGAGAAAAATACACACCAAACAATATATATATAAAAAAGGAAACTCTCTATTCTCTTCATATCATTAGACTTTTGGATGAAGACAAAAATAGTGAGTTTCCGGTTATAAGAGGGAGAATTATATGTCTTTTTGGTTGAAAAAGGCCTCGATTGCTTCTTTATTAACAAATACTCCTTTCGTTCCGGCAACTTCCACCGTGTCCATTAACTGTGCCAAGCCACCAAATCCCGATTCATCAACGAGCAAGATCTTATTTATATAAATATCTGAGACCAAACGGGCTTTGCCATCTTCGGGCAATGTATTGAATTTGCCTAGATAATAATTTCCATTGAAGAAGTTATTCGTAGACTTAGTTAAGTTAAAACAGTTTTCTTCGGGAGTATAAAATACATTATCCGAAACAAATGTACTATCGGAATATCCTCCCCATGAATCGAACATCATCATAGTGCGGTCAATATCTGCTGCCGGCTTTTTATTAACATGTATAATATTCCGACTGATGTGTGTATCCTTCACCGGACCAGCCACATGGATAATAGGTGAAAACATTCCGGCACGTGTCGGACCGGGACGGATACCATCATTGATACTAATATTGTAACGTACTTGTGTTCCCACATTACCAATATTGAAAGAAGCGGATGATTCTCCTGAGTTGCAGACAAGTACCAGTCCTCCATAATTGTTATGACTGTAATTATATTGAATCACTGTACCTGTACAATTCCAGTCCGAATCAAAGCCTTGCGCATCCCAAGGAGCCTTATGATCGCTCACTTCATTGAACTGAATCAACGTATTATCACAACTCCAGGGCCAGATGCCCGCAGCAGCTTCGGTTTCGGGAAGTAATTCAGGACAATTACGCATCACATTGTATTCTATCACCGTACTGTCGCAACCAATAGGCACAATGCCATCGCCCGGAACCTCTTCTATCAGATTTCCCCGTATCAAAGTATGCGTACTGGGATGCCAATCTCCACGGCTGCTATATGCTGACCAAATCATAGCGTTACGAGTGCAGCGTAGAATATGGCAGTTCTCTATCGTCAAACTATCGAATACCGAAACTTGATCTTTACCACTATTGACTACATAGATGCCACACCCACCACCTTTTTCTTTTACCAGCGAACCGTTCACATCTCTTACCGTAACATTATTAATTACAATATTATGCGAAATACCATAATTCGTACACTCTATTTTCAAGCCCGAACGAGAAGGTACAGGTTGCTTTCCGGTATTGATTATCTCAATATCCCGGAATGTCACATAATCTGAGTTATAAATACGGGCAGCATACATCGACGTATCATGACCTACAATACAAGGCTTCACATCTCCCTCACCATACGCTTCCACATAGATGCGACGTTCGGGTGTACCTTGTGCCGAGATTTCTAACTCACCATTGAAAACATCACCACGTTTCAATAAGACTTTATCTCCGGGATTCAATACTGCCCGGTTCAACTTATCCAGACTTTGCCAAGCTTCTTTCGATGACATTCCGCTATTACTATCATTACCGTTAGTAGCATCCAAATAATAACTTACCGAACCATCGGAGCAAGCCACCAGCAAGCAGGTTAATAAAAGAAGGATAATTGTTTTATTCATTGCTCTTATTTTTTCCAATGCTTCTCCAAGTTTTCCGCTTCATCCTTTGTAATCTGAATTACCGAGCCATGTTTAGGTGATTGGAAGTTTACAGATTTCATCAGTACCAAACCACGATTGTTTCCCCAACCATATTTATCTCCGTCGCGCTCCCACTCCGTATCACGAAGCCCTACACGCTTAGCAAAGATATGCAAATCGGTCATACAGAGATAAAATGCACCGTCAGGACCACGGGTGATGTGCGGGTCACGAATACCACGTTGTTCGGCAATCGTATCTCCAGCAATGATGGGCTGACCGTCATTAACCGCAGTAAAAGTATAGCCATCATGGCTCGTTGCCATGAAAAGACTATGGGTAGGATCACTGAAGAATACAAACAGATAGGCCCCCATATCTTTTTCTGAAGGGATCTGCTTTTGCTGGGCAGATACAAATACAGTGCACAACAAGCAGATAGATAACAGTATATTTCTTTTTTTCATCATCTTATTTTACTCTAGTTTTACATAGTTATGTATGTTCTATAAAGACTTGCCTACTACTAATTTATCGCCCGACAAGTCCACTTCGAATAAATGTGGAATACGGATATATCGGCCGTTCACATCCTTATGGCTATGTACGGACATCAACCATTTACCATCCAAGGTTTGAAACAGCATCCCATGGCCGAAGTCAGGCGGAGTAATCGGAGACGCTTCCTGTATCCACGGACCATCTAAAGTCCCACTCACAGAATAGGCTACCCCTTGGGTATAGGTAGAATATATCCAACTTGTCCAAATCATGCCCAAACGTCCGGTAGCAGTACGAAATAACCAGGGACCATCGGTCACACGATTCGGTTGTACCTTGCCATCCACCATCTCACGACTCCAGGGGGAATCGCTGGCACGAAACAAAATCTGCCCTTTCCCAGCAGATCCGCTCAGATCAGGTTTCAATTCTATTTTTTCGATAGTACCATTCCAATTCTGTAGCCATTCATGGCAATATACCATATAAGGCTTGCCATCACTATCCACCCAAAAAGTTCCATCGAGAGTAGGCATATTTGCAGGAAGATAAGCAGGATCTTTCATGGGTTTATAAGGACCATCGGGAGCATCACTTACCAGCACATGGCTAGCGCGACGGGGTATTACATTTCCTTTTACCGAATCTATGCGGATGGCATTATTTGTGAAAGTGGCAAAGTAGTAGTACTTGCCTTTGTATTCGTGCAACTCAGTTGCCCAGATTTCGGGTTTATGTCCCATCCAAGAAGTGGTATCAATCTCTGTTACACAGTAAGGGCCTTCCCATGAAGCAAGATCCGGACTTTTCCACAACAGTCCACCGGTACCAGTCATATAGTACATGTTAGTATTCTTGTCGGCAAGGATACAAGGATCGCTCAGACGAATAGAATCTAATGGTATATTGATACGAAAACGACCGGATATTTTTTGTTGAGCCGACAAGAAAATAGGGAATAACAGACAAAACAATAAAAGGAATTCTTTTCTTCTCATAGTATTTTCATATGTGTTTCTATTAGATATAAAATTGTTTAGGCACGAATTATGCGGATTTCACAGACCTTATCTTACTAAATATCCGTGGACTCCGTATAATCCATGCCTAAAAATCACTTAGTTAATCTCTTTACTCTATATCAATACCCTGTTCTACCGGCGAGAGAATGAATGTAAACTCATAATCACCGTATGGCACTTGATATTCCGGACGGGCAATGCGTCCCCAGCTATCTTCACAACCCAAGCCAGTTTGTACTTTGTCAATACAGAAGTTAGTCAAGTCAGCCTCTTCCACTTCGGGAGAGTGCCAGTTCTGCTTGTTCCAACCTTCGTCCAAAGACTCGATAGTATAGTGCAATGCTGATGCAGAGAACGGAGCGGCAGATACCACCTTGATACCACTGCCCATCGGACTCAACATCTTCCACCAACGAATATCAGTCTTAGTACCATTCTCTTGCGGACGGATATAAGAGTAGAATTGTTCGGCAACACTCTGACGATAGATACCCAGATCAGTGCAATGATTACGGTCACTGTAATTTTCAACCGGACCACGACCATAATACTCTACAATCTCAAAACTGCGAGGCATAGGCATTTGCATACCGAAGCGGAACATATTAGCTACTTTGGCATCCTTATCAGCAGTCAGTTTCTGAGTGACTTTGATAGCACCTTCGTTATTGATAACATACGTCAGATTCAGTTTGGCAGATACAGAAGGCATATCGTAAGCAGCTTCTACAATTACCTGATTGTTCTCAGTACGTTGATTGAAGGAAGTCAACTTCATTTCGGGATTCTTCCATGCTTCATACTTACGTTGAAGACCGGCACCAAAGTCATTATCGGTAGGTGCACGCCAGAAGTTAGGTTTCAGGGCTTCACCTTCCTTGATAAGATCCTGACCGTTTACATCATATTTAGACAAGAAGCCATTGTGCTTATTAAATTCAAGACGGAAAGCATCGCCGGTAACAATAAGGAATGTCCAGTCATTTTCTTGTACGGCAGGAGCGGTAACAGCAATATTGCTTTGTTCCAGGTTCTTCAAATCCATGGCAGCTGCTTTGTAAGGAACCAATGTAAGCTGATCCTTAGCTACGGCATAACCGGCAGGCAACAAGCCTTCACGATTCTTCAGCTTGTAGGCTACGTTCAGTAACCATTCTGCGCATTGGCAAGTCTTGCCTAAATCCAGTTTCAATTTGACTGTTTGTTGAGGAGCAACATTCAGATTTTCTACACGACCGGTACGAATTACTTTACCACCTTTCAGTACTTCCCACTCCAGATAGTAGGCAGAAAGATCGCGGAAGAAGTTCTCATTATATACATTGATTTCTCCGTTCTGAAGATCAGCGGGAGTTGTCCAGATGTCCTGATAGATATAACCTACCTCGTACATGTGCGGATTAGGAACACGGTCGGGACTGATAAGTCCGTTGTCACAGAAGTTACCGTCACTGGCATCAAAACGGTTGAAGTCACCACCGTATGCATAAATCGTCTTGCCATTCTTGCCTGTCCAGCGCACGGATTGGTCTACGAAATCCCAAATGAAACCACCTTGGAACTTAGGATATTTACGAACCAAATCCCAATATTCTTTGAAGCCACCTTGCGAGTTACCCATAGCATGCGCATATTCACATTGAATCAAAGGTTTGGTCATAGAAGCATCTTCACAATAATCCTGACAAGCCTTATAACCATAATACATAGGGCAGAAAATATCAGTCTTGCCATCCTTACGAGCTTGTTCATACTGAACGGCACGGCTTCCGTCTTCGGCTTTCACCCAATCGTAAGCAGCCTCAAAGTTAGATCCATATCCGGCTTCATTACCGAGTGACCAGAAGATTATGCTAGGATGATTGAAACTACGTTGTACATTACGTTGGTTACGTTCCAAGTGAGCCTTCTTGTAATCGGCACGTTTAGCAAGCGTTTCATCGCCATAACCCATACCATGGGATTCAATATTTGCTTCAGCAACGACGTAGATACCATATTTGTCGCAAAGGTCGTACCACAGATTGTTATCCGGATAGTGACAAGTACGTACAGCATTCAGGTTGAATTGCTTCATCACTTGAATATCCTGTATCATACGTTCGGGAGATACCACATAACCGCCATCCGGATCCATCTCATGACGGTCGGCACCTTTGAAGAGAACGGGTTGACCGTTCACTAATATCTGAGAATTCTTTAGTTCGATCTTGCGGAAACCTACTTTAACGGGGATAACTTCATTGCTGCCCTGAAGAGTGGCACGCAAAGTATAGAGGTAAGGAGTCTCAGCAGTCCACTTTTGAGGATTCTCGATATTAATTACGACTGTACCAGTGCCGTGGGCAGTTTCTGTGGCAACAGACTTGCCTGCTGCATCAAGTAATTCGAGGTTGACATTACCGCTACCTTTGAGGCTGAGCGCTACACGCAATGAACCATTCTGATAATTGGCATCCAAGTCAGGAGTAACACGGATGTCTTCAATGCGCTTTTTATTGCGGGCATAAAGGTAGCAATCACGACCTACACCACTGTAACGGAAGAAGTCCTGATCTTCGAGATAGGTACCGTCGCACCAACGGAATACTTGAAAGGCTATCAGATTCTTCTGACCTGCTTTCAAGTAAGGAGTCAAATTGAATTCAGCTTCGAGCTTACTATCTTCACTATAACCCACGTAACGGCCGTTTACCCACAGGTATATATTAGAGGTAACAGAACCAAAGTGTGCGATGACTTCCTTGCCACCCCAATCAGCCGGAACCGTGATTTCACGACGATAAGAGCCTACATGGTTATTTTGTGTGGGCACCTGCGGAGGATTGTTTTTGAACTGATTGCGCCATGCATAGCCTACATTCACATAGATAGGATCGCCAAAGCCATTCAATTCCCAAACACCGGGAACAGGCATTTCGCTCCAACCTTTGTCATTGTAACCAACTTTCCAGAAGTCGGTAGGACGGGAATCGGAATCTTGTACCCAAAAGAACTTCCAGGTACCGTTCAGCGTCATAAAATTGGAAGATTGTTCTTTTACACCACGGGCGGCTGCATCAGCCGATTCGTAGGCGAAATAATTTGTGTGCATCGGGGCACGATTCATGGCATTGACCTCAGGGTTTTGCCATTCATTAAAGGACTGTGCGTTGGCAGTAAGAGCCAGAGCGGCAAACAGTCCGGTAAGGAGATGTTTCTTCATGGTAATATGTTTATGAAATGTTTGTAGCGGCATGCAAACGAAGCTCACATACCGCTACAAAGATAGAAAAGTTATAACGTATTCAAGAGGAATTATCGTTCAAAAAGGGCGGCTATTTACTCATTTGTAACCGATACACCCCGAATGAACGTGGTTGTACCTCTAATTCCAAAGAAGTAGCATTTATATCTACCGGACGGACACGAGGCACTATTGTTTCTTGATCTAATGTATTGATCGCCTTCCAATCACAATTCTGCAAATAAGTACAAGTACCCGATACGATTTGTTGCTTCTTCAATCCGTTGAAGTCAATCTTTATCTTTGCAGGCTGAGCGCTTGCATTGACAAGCTTCAAGATGATTTCTCCTGTCGGAGCATCCAGTGCAGCAGTTGCATAGAGGCTGTCTTGTCCGGTCACAGGCTTACCGTTCATCTTTAAAGAGAGCACGTCGGTTCCGGGGTTCATGCCGTACATCTGTTGTACATAATAATTAGGTGTACGCATCATACGAAGATTATCAAACCATATCAGGTCAGGGTTCCATTGCCATGCGTCTACATGGGCAAAGAGCGGAGCGTATGTAGCCAGACGAACAACATCGGCATTGCGTTCAAGTCCCGTCATAAAGGCGGCTTCGGACAGAGCAGCGAGGAAGTTATTGGCTTTACCTGTAGGATGGTCGTGCGAAGCATACTCACCGGCAAACACCTTCGGACCTTTGCGGTCATAGTTATCATAACGGGCGGCATTGGCAAAGAACCAATCGGGAGCCATGTAATAATGTTCATCCACTAAGTCCGCACCGAGACGCTTCATTTCGGGCCAGAGATAATCAAATTTATCGCCATCGGCATTCGGACCGGCAGAACCTATGATCTGCATAGTAGGATATTTGGCACGAATAGCCTTTATAAATACTTCGAGACGCTCGGGATAAACTTCACCCCATTGCTCGTTGCCGATAGCAATCATTTTGAGGTTAAAGGGAGCCGGATGTCCCATATCGGCGCGTACTTTGCCCCATTTAGAGGTAGCAGGACCATTGGCAAACTCTATCAGATCAAGAGCATCTTGCACATACGGATCAAGCTCGGCAATAGGTACTATTTCATTGCTTTCGTACTGGCAAGAAAGTCCGCAACTTAATACAGGCAGAGGTTCTGCACCAAGGTCTTCACTTAAGAGGAAGTATTCGTAATAGCCCAGACCGAGTGTTTGGAAATAGTCGGGGAATGCTTTGTGTGTGAAAGTATAATTCCAACGATTCTCATTCAAAGGACGATTCTCTACGGGACCCACACTGTTCTTCCACTGATAGCGAGTAGCCAGATTGTTACCTTCGATGATACAGCCACCGGGAAAACGGAATACGCCGGGGTTGAGGTCATAGAGCGCTTGGGCAAGATCTTTGCGCAAACCATTCTCACGCTGTTTCCAGGTATTGGCAGGGAATAGGGAAATATGATCCATGTCCACGGTACCTTTCGTCGATAATACAACACGCAGACGGGCATGGGCATCGGTGAAAGGAGATTTCAAAGTAGCAGTGAGCTTCTGCCAGTTATTGCCACTGACTTCGAGTTCCTTCTTTAAAAGATTCTGACCGTTGGAGTTTACCAATTCAATGGAAAGTTTCATCGGCTTGGTATCCGGAGTACGGGCATAAACGGAAAAATGGTAATCTTCCCCTTGCTTTAAGCCAATACCACGAAAACCTTCATTATCAAGTCCGGCACGCAGCAAACGACCGTCGTTAACAACACGTACATAGTGCGGATTACGGTCAAAACAAGGATTTTCTTCATTAACCGTCACATTTCCAAAAGGTACCCAACCTACAAAAGATTGAGGAAACTCAAAAGAACGGTTTTTCACAAGTTCGGCATACAGTCCGCCATCAGCTCCGAAGTTAATATCTTCGAAGAAGATGCCATACATAGCAGGATTAATCTTGGTTATTGGCTTTGCGACGTCTACCGTCATTATATGCTGCTGGGCTTGCATGCCAAAGGTAAGGGATAATACCAGTAAAGAGGTGGTTATTTTTTTCATTGTTTCATCTTTTATTTTGTTATAATTCTATTCGATACATACATCTATCATCTCCGCGCAATACAGCAGAAATTATTCGAGCTTTGACGGGGTGTGCACATACTACTGAAAACATCCTTTCAGCAAAACCTTCTGAGCAATAACAAAGAGCAGGTAAATGCTTATTAGATTCTTGATCAATCAACGGACAGACACAATAAGGCTTTGCTTCATCTGCTATTAGAACCTTACCTGCGTCTTCAAAATGGCATTTCCACCCCCACTCTTTTTCAATATAGGCTATATACTCATTTAGTTTACCTTTAAAAGGAATTAATTTAGTTTCCATTTCAAGCAAATTAAAATGTGCTATTGATGCTGATTTCACCAATAGTCGAAGCTGTTCTTCATTCAGGTTAGTATCAAGATTTGTCAAAAGTTCCTTAATCCATCCTTTAGACATTGAAGTTAATGTATCAGCCCCATCGGAGTTGTTCAATTGAATGTTCTCGGCTCCCATAAGTCGTCCAAACCCGCAAAAGCACATACTTGCCAAGCAAGACGTTTTTAAGAATTCTCTTTTTGATATATTTATCTTTTCTAATTTTTTAAAGAACCCGTTGTCCTCCTGCTTATTCGCCCTTTTGAGGCATAGCGGAAGCAGCACTTACCTCCATCGGCAACCAAACATCCATATTGCCTTCACCTCGATGAGCCCAAGCATAATAAGGTATCAATGTCAATTGAACATCTTTCGCAGCCAACTTCCCTGCTTCATTATAACTCAAAGATTGAGCATCCGTTACAAGTTCGTTGATACCGTAAAGCATATCAGGTTTTTCAACGACCTTGAATTGAGGATTACGATTCAGTAAGACAGTATTCACATTGAAGTTATTATCCGGCCATTCGGCACAATATACAATAGGACCCCGTTCAACGGCTACACGACCTTTATCGGCTTCTACCTTATCATTCGCTTTTACTACACGGGGAAGCATATCGAAGTGCACTTCTACAACATCTCCTTTCTTCCATTTGCGGTTGATATCCAGATAACCATCCGTCAGTTTCCCCTGTACTTCCTGACCATTCAAACGAACACGGTAAGTAGGTTTCTGATTGTCGGCATACGCATACAAATCACTTGGCAATACGTTATTACGTACCCATCCCGGAATACGAATCTTCATCGTAAACGGTGCATTACCCTGTGCTACTGTCAAACGGATATCTCCATTCCAAGGATAGGCAGTTTCTTGTTGAAGCGTTACTTTCTTATTATTTACCTTCAGTTCCGCACGGTTGGAGAGGAAAAGGTTTACATAGACACGGTCATCCTTTACAGCATAGACATAACCCGGCAAGGAAGGAATGAAACGGCTGATATTACTGGGGCAACAAGCACAGCCGAACCAAGGCTGACGCGTTATCGTATGGTCGGCATTGAAGTGATACTTACCGTCGTATGACAGCGGATTGGGATAGAAGAACTTCCCGCCATCCAGCGATACACCGGAAATAAGACCGTTGTAAAGAGTACGTTCCAGTACATCAAAGTATTTAGCGTCACCGTGCAGCAAGAAGAGGCGATAGTTCATATAAACATTGCCGATGGCGGCACAAGTTTCGTTATAAGCGGTCAGATTGGGCAACTCGTAGTTGTCACCGAAGGCTTCACCCTCATGTCGGGCACCGATACCACCGGTAATGTATATCTTCTTGCCGACAATGTTCTCCCAAATCCGGTCAATAGCCTTGATATAGGAGCTATCACCCGTGATGGCAGCTACATCCGCCATGCCGGAATACATATAACCTGCACGTACGGCATGACCTACTGCTTCGTCTTGCTCCAATACCGGCTTATGCGACTGCAAATACATATCCTTGCGTGCCGTAGTGCCGCGTGCATCGAGGAAGAATTTGGCCTGATCGAGATACTTCTTATCTCCCGTCACCGTATAAAGGCGCACCAATGCCATTTCTGCAATCTGATGCCCCGGGATAACTCGCTTCTGCCCGTTGGCTTCGCCTATATTCCGACATACGCAATCGGCATAGCGGATGGCGATGTCGAGGAAATTACGCTTGCCGGTAGCTTGATAATGGGCTACTGCACCTTCGACCATGTGACCTAAGTTATAGAATTCATGACTCAGGTTCTCCACTTCCGACCAACGTTCCGGTCCCGACCAGTTATGCGGATGCTTAGGATTCATAGTACGAGCTGTATAAAGATAGCCATCCGGTTCCTGTGCCCCGGCTACAATTACCAATACACTGTCGATGTACTTTTCCAACTTCTTATCCGGATAAGTCTGAAGAGAATAACTGGCACCTTCAATTGTCTTGTACACATCGGTATCATCAAAGGAAAATCCTTCGACCTTATAGTCATCACTGGGATGAGCCGCTTTTATGAAATTCTCATAACGGCCAGTCTCTTCACACTTGCTGAAGGCCAGAGGAATAGTTACTTTACGACTGGCGTCGAGACGTTGACCCCAAAAGCCATCCGTTACTTTAACTGCGGTAAAAGATACGGGATCAATAGGATATCCCGAATGAATAGTCTGCTTTTTCTGAGCCGACATACTACCCGCGAAAGTGGCGACAAGCGCCAAGGTTACTAATGTTTTCATGGTTATTATCTTCTAGATTACTTCTTCTTTGCTATGTTTTGATGAATACGTATCACCGTAAACGAGTAAGCCGGCATTGTATAAGGGAAGTCATTTCCTTTCACTTCAAAGTCAGAAGAGACTGATTTAGCTTCCTTATCCTTCGGATCACCCGACAAAATAGTCTTCGTAGCCGTAGGATTTACTAAAGCAGCGCCATCCAGTTTTATCTGAGAAGTGATTTCTACCGGAAGCAGGTTTACTAATTTCACAATATAATCGCCTGTAAGTTCATCTTTCACTACCGAAACACCGACACGTTTCTTCACTGCGTCTCCATTATTATTCAAGTTGACTGAGGAAGCAACATACTCGATACCTGCATTCTGACCGTACATCTGCTGGGTATAGTAACCGACGGTAGGTTTCACTTCCTCGTTGTTGAAGTAGATCAAATCAGGAGTCCATTGCGTGTGATTCTCTTTGGCAAGCAAGGGAGCGTATGAAGTCATGGATACCACATCACCGTTTCTTTCTACAGAAGTGAGGTACAAAGCCTCTGCCAATGCCGTTTCTATATTATTAGGACGACCGGGCAGATGGGCTGCATATTCACCTAGATATACTTTTGATTTATTGCGGTCGTAACGGTCGTAATAATCCTGATTATGAATGAGCCAGCCCGGAGCAACATAGTAATGTTCGTCCACCATTGGTATATTCAGTTTGGAAGCAAGTGCCCAACCTTCGTCATAATCAGTACCTTCGTAGAAAGGACCTACAGTGCCAATCACCGTTATCTCGGGATATTTCTCTTTGACGGCATTGAAAATCATCGTGAAACGCTCTACAAAAATATCGGTTATCAAATCTTCATTACCAATGCCGATAAACTTCAGGTTGAAAGGCTTTGGGTGTCCGGCTTCGGCTCGTTTTCGTCCCCATACTGTTTTCTTAGCATCGCCGTTGGCATATTCTATCAAGTCGAGCACATCCTGTATATAAGCTCCCATTTCTTCCATCGGGATACCTCCTTGCTGACCGTTGCATCCCAGTTCGCCTTTGGAGTGGTGGCTGCAAGAACCGGAGTTCTGGCAAGGCACGCCGGCAGCTAGTACAGGCACAGGTTCGGCACCCATATCTTCACAGAACTGGAAGTATTCAAAGTAACCCAGTCCACGAGTCTGATGATAACCCCATAGGTTACGCAAAGGCTTGCGGGCTTCGAGCGGGCCGATGGAGCCTTTCCAATCGTAGATATTGTCTACCCCATCGCCATGAGCTACACAACCACCGGGGAAACGGACGAAGCGGGGCTTCATATCGGCAAGTGTTTGTGCAAGGTCGGCACGTAATCCGTTCTTGTGTCCACGGAAAGTATTCTGAGGGAAGAGGGAAATCATATCGAGCTCGTAGGTACCGGGCACCTGCGGCACAAGCGCCAGTTCGGCAGAACGCACATCTGCATTAGCGGTAAGTACAGTACTGTATTTTTTCCATTCTTTAGAAGATACATTTACAGATGAAGAAGCTATTTCGCTACCATCATGATTAATCAGTTTCACAAGTACCTTGCCGCCCTTACTGCCCTGGGATACTCGACCAAAGAGGGAGAAATCATACTTCTCACCTTTCTTCAATGTGATGCCGTCAAAACCGGGGTTCTGAAACGATGCACCCGGTTTGGCGATGTTGAGCACAGCATAATGAGGGTTATTCTCATGGATAGGATTCGCAGTGGCAATGGTAAATGTAGCATCGTCACCCCGCACTGACCAGGCATAATTACTATCCCAACCTTCGCGGGAACCGTCTTTTGAGGAATATTCAAAGTCGCGGTTCTGTATGAGCTCTGCATATAGTCCGCCATCGGCTGCATAGTTGATATCTTCGAAGAACACACCAATGAGATGCTCACTGATAGGTTTTGCTTGTGAGGTTTGTACGTTGATAGTAGCTTCGAGCGGTTTCAATCCGGCAAAGCGGACGGGATCTTGCTCGGTACGTTCGTCATAAAGCGACTGGCGATATTTCCTATGTTCGGCAAAGCGAACCAGTTGCTCGATGGTAGAATAAGGTACGCGCTGCATCCAGCCATTCTCTTCTTTACCATTCACTATGACTTTCTTTTCAATAGCGGGAATAATACTTGAAGGCAAATACCGGGCACGGTTTGCTGATGTGAAATAACTCTGCGGTCCCCATTTCAGCAGGTCGGCAGAAGCGGCG
Source organism: Bacteroides sp. (assembly GCF_030151085.1). Classification (GTDB taxonomy): domain Bacteria; phylum Bacteroidota; class Bacteroidia; order Bacteroidales; family Bacteroidaceae; genus Bacteroides. The sequence goes on from NZ_JASLER010000056.1 coordinate 314,835, forward strand.
TGTGCCAATACTTCTCCACTTTGGGTGGCTGTCCAAAGGCAATGCCAATGACCGTCGGCACGGTTCTGCATTAATTGCGGACGAAACATCTTCTTTTGGCGTCCCCAAGGACCGAAATCACATTTTACATAATCGTAGCCATCGGCAATGGAAAACCATTGAGTACCTTCCGGACTCCAGGCAAATCGTAGTCCACTTTGTCCTTCTGCATCAGCGTAAGAGAAGAAGAAAACGGAATCGGGTTCATTCGTTACTTTGGTTGTCTTAGCTTGCAACATCGTGGTGCAAGATAGAAACAAACAGGTAGCAAAGAAGTAAAATAACTTATTCATGGTGCTTATTCGGTATTTGAAGTAAAATATATATACTATATCAGTCAGCAACAAGTATTGCTCCGCCTTGCGGTTGTATCATCAATTGGAAGCTACCATCAGCCTTTATCTTCTGTGATTTCATCTGCGGTTGGAGCTGCTTGTCATCGCTATAGAAAGAAACCGTCTTTCCTGCCAGCATAGGCAAAGAGAGTTTTAGTTTCAGAGTTTCTTTGCTACCATTTACAGCAGTTATATACCAACGGTCGGCATGGCGGCGGGCAAGAACCACATACTTGCCGGGATAACCGTCGATAAAGCGAGTTTCATCCCATGTAGTGGGTACTTGTTTCATAAAGTCGAGGCAGACTTGCGGTGCGTCCGTCAAGTTATTAGGAGCCAAAGCAAAATTCTGAATCGGGTTTTGGAAAAGGACGGCAGTTGCCAACTGGAATACATCTGTAGTGCGTCGGGTTGTTCCGCCATCATTACCACGGTTCATACGTTTGTTCAGGAAAGTACCGCCAAACTCCATACTACCTATTGTATTGCGGATAAAAGGATGCAGGCAAGCATTGAAAGCCTCTTCATCGCAAAAGTGTTGGTTGAAGATTATATTCTCCGATGCCAAGACGGCTTCACTGCCCACGTAATTGGGATACATGCGCTCCCACCCGCGAGGAATGGTACAACCGTGGAAAATCACCATCAGACCGTGGTCGTCGGCATCACTCAAAATATCTTCGTAGAGGCGCATCGTCTCCTGTTTATCACCTCCGAAGAAATCGACCTTGATACCTTTTACACCTTGTTGTTGCAGCCACTTCATCTCACGTTTGCGCACAATGGCATTGTCCATCATATTGGTAGGTCCTTGCACGATGTCGTTCCAGTAACCGCTCGAACTGTACCACAAGAATACATCCACACCTTTGGAATTGGCATATTTAATGAATTGCGTCATGCGTTCATGACCGATATTAGTGTTCCACCAGTTGTCTATCAATACATATTGATAACCCATAGCAGCTGCCAAGTCTACGTATTTCACCTGGTCATCGTAATTGATACTGTTATCTTGCCAAAGAATCCAGCTCCATGTACCACGTCCCATTTTATAGTCGTGTTGTGTCGTATAAAGTGGTTCCACCACATCCCAGGGGACGGTAGTTTCCACAATCGGTTTCAAAGTCTCGCCTACTGTAATCGTGCGCCAAGGTGTAGAACCCGGCAGTGAGAAAGCGGGCGCAGAGGTTCCATTGCCATTATTTTCTTCGGGCATAGGGAAAGCGATGTTGTACATGCCGTCTTGTGCATCACTCAGTCGTGAACCACAATAACGGCTGTCAACACCGGTTTCACTAATTAACACCCAACCATCATCTCCTATCCGGAACAAACAAGGGAAAGTATATCCATGTCCGTACTGCGAACGCACATTCATCGGTGCATCTGCTTTGTATTCTTCTTCGTAACTGGGCTTTGTACGCTTCCAGCCTATCATGGCATCGCTTTGCGGACAAAGGAAAGTAGTAGTCTGCTGCGGAAAACGGAAACCGGTTGCTTCCTGGTTCACCGTTACACTACCACGTTCGCCCTGGCGGGACAAGGTATAGCGGAATGCTACGTCGTTATTGCTTATGCGGAAGGTTACATCCATCTTCTGGCCTGCGGCATTGGCAAAGGAACATACCAACTCATTAGCCGTATAATGTACCTGAGATACTTTAATGCGCGACTGATTATAAACAGTGTTTATCGCCTTCTCGGTATGTCCGGTCAGTTTCAGGAACTTGGCAAAGTCGCCAACATTCGTTTCCAGCCCCAACGGTGAGGATGCCAACATTTGTTTGCCATTGTAATCAATAGTGTATGATGCCTCTCCACTCTCCGGGCATGATACTGTAAGTTGTAATTTTCCATCAGGTCCTTTCACTACTACGTTTTGTGCTGCAAGCGGCATCACTGCCATCAGCATTAAACAAGCAAGTCCTGTAAGTTTGTTTTTCATACTATAAAGTTTTTTAGATTTGTATTTTAACGTGTAGGTACTACCGGTTTTATTGTGCCGTCCGTATTGAACTCCATACGATCTATACACACTTCCCGATGAATGCCGGGACTATCCTTCAAGTAGTTTTTATTAATACGATGGTAAACGATGAGCCACTCATCCGTTCCCGGAATTTGTAAAACTGCATTGTGCGCAGGGCCATATATCTCTTTTGCCGGGTCTTGAATCAGGATAACAGGCTTCTCTGCTACTTCAATCGGTCCTAATGGAGATTTGGAAGTGCCGTATGCCACATGATAATTGGGCGACCCCGTATCGTCTACCGACCACAGGAAGTAATAAAGTCCGTTGCGATAGAACACGTATGCAGCCTCCCGAAAGGCATAATCCTGCAATGTTCCTCCTTGCGGAGTCATTACTTTAATTGTCTTTTCTTTGATAGAAAGCATATCCTTATTTAACTCGGCACCAGCCATATAGCCATTGCCCCAATACAGATAAGACTTCTTTGATACCGGATCGGTAAATATATCCACGTCAATTTGTTGCCCTCCGCCAGCGGGGGACTTTGTAATGATGGGATGTCCCAAATCAACGAAAGGTCCGGTAGGAGAATCGGCCACAGCCACTCCTATCTGCTTGCCTCCGCCTTCGGTCCAGTTGCCGCTATAATAGAAGAAATACTTGTATTTACCATCAACAAGCTTTTCTTCAATGCAAGGTGCCCATGCGTTACCATCCGCCCAAGGCACTTGCTCGGATTTAAGATCTAACATGATACCTTCGTCCGTCCACTCCTTCAAATCGGGAGATGAAAACACAGTGAAGTACCATCCACCCCAGCCCGGCTGTCCATCGGTAGTGGAATATATATAATATTTCTGTGTTTGGTGTGAATACAATATTTCAGGGTCGGCATGGAAGCCCGGCAATACAGGATTATTAGGAATTTCTCCTAATTCAGCCGGTTTGCCCCATTTGTCGGTAATACGTTTTAATTCAGCACGTGTAATAGGAATAATAGTTCCGTGACGTGGATGGAAGTTCATCTTCACGTCGGCATCTATGACTTTGAAGTTTTGCAAATCGGTAGTTTCAGTAAACTGATATTTGCCCTTCATGTATACGTCATACATCAATATATATTTATCTTGATTGATAAGTTTAAAGGTACCTGCACCTTCTACAGCGTCCGTGGTTTGTTGTTTGTAATCGGGTTCTTCTGTCCACTTGCCCGAGGTAAGCGAACGGGTGGTAGCCACCTTAATGCCATTGCCATGTCCTTCTGTCTTATAGAACAAATGGAAAACACCGTCCTTATATACTATATCGCCATCGATACACGATTTTCCATTTTCGGGCAAGAAGAGAGGTTTAGGTTCACCTATCAGGTCGGTAAAGTCTTCGTTTGCATAAGCATAATAAATTACATCCGCACCGTCTCCATATTTCATTGACCAGTAGACCATGTATTTTCCTGCTTCGGGATCGAATACAGTCTGTGGTGCCCATACACGTTTTAATTTCTCCTGTCCGGCATAACGTTTCTGCATGTTGACAACCGAATGTGACCAGTTCACCAAGTCAGTAGATTTCAGCAATACCATAGCCCGGTTAGAATCCCAGCCATTGTCGCTAACCATATCGGTCACCACCATATAAAAAGTTTTACCATCCTGGCAACGCAAGATATGCGGATCGCGTACTCCGCCAGTCGAACTAATCACTTTGGAGTCGAGTATAGGTTTGTTATTATTTAATGCCCAGTACGTATATCCGTCCATACTAACTGCATAGCAAACAGCTTCTTCACTTATATGATTACCTGTAAAATAAGTGAACAAGTATGCTACATAATCCTTCTCGGGGAAAGGCATCTGCTGAGAATAGCCGCGAAGTGAAAACAATGACAATACTATTGCCAGAAAACTCATCTGAAAAGTGTTTTTCATTCTAATAATCATAATCTTTTTATATTAAACTAATTAGATGGTGTAAAAATAACACTTTATCAGGTATTATACAATAAAAGTGTATATGTTGTGTAACATATACACTTATTTATCACCTTAGATTAATGTTAATTCAAAAAACGCACCATCTCACAAGATGCAAGCAAGAAAGCACCTACACCAAAGTTCGAGGTAGAATTGGCATCAACAACTTGACCGGGAATCGCTTTTTCACCGATGGGCTGCACATAACCGATGCGTCCGTTGGGTTGCAAGGCTACGGTAGTCAGATAGTCCCATGCTTTCAGAGCAACCGGTTGGTAAGTTGCCTTATCCAATAATCCATTATTCATTCCCCACAGCAGACCGTAAGTAAAGAAAGCGGTACCACTGGTTTCAGGCCCCGGAGCATGTTCAGGATCAAGCATACTGCGGGTCCAGTAACCTTCGGGTTGTTGGCAGGCAGCTACTGCTTTGGCTAATGTTTGAAAACGTTCTATGTATTCCTGCCGGTGCGGATCTGTTTCGGGCAGGTCTTTCAATACCCGCGCTAATGCAGCAAGTACCCAACCATCACCACGTGCCCAAAAATCTTTCTTACCATTCACGCTCTTGTGTTTGGGATAGACATATTTGGCATCACGATAGTACAAACCAGCCTCGGCATCATACATAATGCCGTTGGCATACGTCCAATATTCGTGCATCTTTTCCAGATAAAGCGGATTATCAGTCAATTTATACAGCTTCGTCATTACCGGCATAGCCATGTAAAGGCCGTCTGACCACCACCAATAATCATTCTTATCTGTACTCATCTGATATTCCATAACTTCACGGGCACGGGCTATCTTCTGAGAATCGGGCTTCACGTTATATAAATCAGCATAAACCTGGAAGCATACCTGATAATCACCAAAAAGAACATAGTCATCGCTTTCGCCATAGCTATACTTCCATTCCGATTTATTGTCACTCTTGGCACCTTTCCATTCATTGTGTTCGGCCCATGCTTCGGAATAGTCATAATAATCGGAATTACCGGTCAGGAAGAACGCTTCCATATTACCGGTATGATAGGCAGCGTTATCCCAAAAGGCACGTTCGTGTTCAGGGTGTGTCTGTTGCCAATAATTATTCACCTTACTTATTATGCCGATAACATCTTCTATTTTCGGTTTTTGGGCTGTGCATGAGACGAAGTTCACACAAAGCATCAGAATAAAGTATTTTAATTTCATTTCTTTATTGATTAAAGCTTCATTTAATTACTTCTAATACATATACCGGTTGAGGTTCAAACTCTACCGTTCGTTCACCGTCACCTTGCTTGGTATGTTGCACAAATAGTTGCAAGCTTCTTCTCTGTTTCCAAAGTTCGGTATCGTGCGAAGGCTCCCAAGCATCTACCGGGAAATCAGTCAAATCGGTAGTAGTCCATTGGGCATTCGCTACATCCTTTGTATATGCCAAAGACACCTTGCTGCCCCGTTCTTCATCCCGAAAGACATAATATATTTCTCCATTATCCACTACAATGCGAGGACGGGACACCGGTATCATCTTCGTTCCTCCTCCCTTTAGGGAGAAAGGATTCTTACGCTCGGACACCTGGCGGCTATGCCACTTACTCCCATCATTCCAAACAATACGGTATTGAGGAACGTCACTATCCGCATCGCGCCAATAAGAAGCAATATACGGATTACCCTTTGCATCGGCACTCATGCTGGTCTGATTTATCAATTCTGAATTCTGTGGAATAGTACATGCATACTCTGCATTAGCAAGACAGATGGGCAATACATACTTCTCTCCGTTCGATTTATACCAAGTGATTCCATTATCGAACGAGCGGGCATAGCATAAATCATGGTTAGTTTCAACCAACCATGTTTCACGCCAAACCCAAGATAAATGTATCGTACCTTGTTCATCTACATACAGTTGCCAATAAGCATTACGTTTATTCTCACCATCAATCAATACATCTTGCACACGCATCCATTTTTTATCTTTTACAGAATAACGGTTCATTACCAAGTTACCCCGACCTGAAGCGCCCGAGCGATATACAAATAGCAAATCTCCTCCTGTCAATGGATAAAACTCCGGATAAGTCACGTCTTCTTCACCTTCTCCTATCATCGCTTCTTTTTCTCCCAACTCCAAAGAGTGCGGAGCAATACTCCGGCAATAATTCAGTTTATTGCCATGATGATCGAAAGCAACGTGAATATAACCTGCTCCATCCAGCATCATGCTGATAATATTATGGGCATCTTTTACATTTCCTTTATATTGTGTGCGATGCAAAGTCCATTGTTCTGCATTCAAATTCCGTTTTCCAAGAACAAGAAAACTATCTGTATCATAATAGCTGATGTATTGTTCGTCTCCTTGTGTCACCAATGAGTTATTACGAAAAACGGTAGTATTGACAGAGGTTTGACTATACCCCTTCCCTACCTCAACTAAATGGGACTTAGGAGAAAAAGAGGTGATATTTTGGGCATACAGTGCTACACTACAAACTACCATACACCCAACGAACAAACCTAAGCGTTTTGCAGATTCTTTCATTCCGTATTCTTTATTTATTCATAGAAAGCATGATCTTTAGGAAAGTCTTCACCGTCCCAAGCCTTTTTAGAAGTCCATGCTTGATGAGCATCCGTCCAGAATGGATGGTCGGCAGGTAATCCTAACGGTAAAAACGCCAATGATGCCATGTAAAGGCTACCATTATTAGTATACCAATCGGATATTTTAGGTTGTGAGCCATTAAAGCCTAAGGTAAGAAAGCCTTTTTCATTGAAGTTCCGATTATCACCAAACATTCGTTTAATTACGGCGGTCATAGCTGCACGTACTTGTCCGTTAGGCAATTCTTTCGGTAACCATTCACGCCAAGCCAGCATGGCTAGAGGTTGAAGCGTACCCGTACGATAAGTAATGGAGCGTCCAAATACAGGGAATGCTCCTTCCGGAGATATAAAACGTTCAAGTATCATTCCGAAGCGTTGCATACGCTTCATTGCTTTGGCAAAATCACCACCACTTACATTCCATATTTTATTCTTGCCACCATTTGTCATGACTTCGAGGCATTCTACATACATCGGATGCAAAACAAAACTATTGTAGTAATCAAAGGCAAAGCCAGGGCCATCACTATACCATCCGTCACCCACATACCATTCATCTACTTTACGTAGTGCAGAGGTAATCCGATAATTATCAGCCTGAGCACCTGCTTTTCTCAAAAAGCATTCAACTGTAGATGAAAAAAGCAACCAATTGGTATAAGGAGGGTCTACACGACGCAGTTGGGTAAATTCGGTTATAAACCGTTGTTTTGTCACACTATCTAATGGTAACCAAAGAGCGTCATATCCCCGCAAGAAACTTTCGGCAACATAAGCAGCGTCTACCAATGGCTGACCTTCATTACGCCATAACAGATAATCCTTACTCTCCGGATCAACAGCTTGTGCATAACTCTTCAAAGCCCATTCACGCAACTGCTTCCGTTGTTTTCCTTCCAATGAATCATCATCGGGTAACGATAGCCAAGGAGCCAGACCGGACATCAATCGTCCGAAACATTCCATATAAGTCACTCGTTTGTCACGTCCGTCCCACGTAGGGCTTAGTTCTACCAGCATATTCTCCTGTAACTTTCCTTCACTCATACTGCTAAGTACCGGAGCAGCCATCTGATAAAGTACTCCTGCCCACAACTCACGGTCGGATACTTCTTTTTCAATCTTTTTTTTGGCTGATACCGCTTGAATGGGTATCAACATGGCTACTATTAAAAGCAGCCCTATATAACTTTTTGTTTTCATGATATTCTTTAGTTTTTCATTGTTGCAAATATATCCCGTTTTCGAATAGGACAACGGATACAAATGTCTCAAAAAGGAGTAATTATCTGTCATTATTCTGTTCCAGATACGGTATTCCTTTTTCATCAAACTGGATAGGAAGCCAGAGATACCCCGAATACATCAGGCTTTTAGGCTTCCAAATATCGCCCATAAAGAGAAATTCATCTCCCGGAAGTTCAAGTACATACGTACTTTGGGCATTGAACGTTTTTTCACTCCCTTCTCCCCTACAAGGATTAGGATATTGCTTCCACGGTCCCCAAATGGAAGAAGCTGAAAATAAACGTGCTGCATTAGGATCCCAACCGGTACAACCGGAAGTTATCATCCAATAGGTCTTTCCCTTCTTAAAAATAGCAGGTGCTTCGTTATGACCACCGGGAAAAACACGGATATATCGCCCCGTATGACTTATATAATCGTCCGTTAACTCGGCAATCTGTAAAGTAAGGTTTTCTTCTGACGAATAAATATGATAAGCCTTACCATCATCGTCCACAAATAAAGTCATATCACGAGACATTTGCCCACCTTTCATATCACGTTTCACAAACATCCCCTGCTCCACAGCTTTCCGCCATTCAAGAGTCCACCATTCCTTATATTTATCATCATTCCAAACTGCATTCCGCTCTTTTTCAGACATATTTTGCGGATATTTTCCCGGATTGACACGCCCCGACTTCAATAAGCGGTAAGGGCCTTCGATCTTGTCACTGATCGCAACCGCCGCACGTGCCGGCCCGTAACCTTTCCCTTTCAATTCCAAATGAAACCACATTACAAACTTACCAGTCTTCTTATTGTATGTCACCTTGGGACGCTCCATGATACAACCGCGCTCTATATCCGAACCTTCTTCTTCGGAAACAGCCAAAGCCACACTTTCATATTTCCAATTCTTCAAATCGGACGATGAATAGCAGGTCACACCAACTTGGGTGGAGAAACCTTTGTCGGGACGATGCTCGCCAAACCAATAATACTTATCATTGTATGAGAGAATGCCACCACCATGGGCATTGATGTAATTTCCATCTACGTCCGTCCAGTTATTCTTGAGATAACGATATCTCTCACAAGCAGCCAGCAAGAATGCACCCACACCAAAATTAGCAGTAGAGTTAGAACTTAGAACCTGATCAGGAATAGCACTTCCTCCTATAGGTTGAACATATCCTACTCTACCATCAGCTTGCAAAGCAATAGTCGTAAGATATTTCCAAGCTTTATCCACAACCGGTTGATAAACTGCCCAGTCAAGTAACCCATTATTGATTCCCCATTGCAAGCCATAGGTAAAAAAAGCTGTACCACTTGTTTCAGGGCCGGGAGCAAAATTATGTTCAAGCAAGCTACGTGTCCAGTAACCATCAGGATGCTGGCACTGAGCCAATGCTTTAGCCATGGCACAATAGCGATCTGTATATAGTTCGCAGTGTTTGTCTTTGCCGGGCAAGTCTTGCAACACCTTGGCAAAAGCAGCAAAAACCCATCCATCACCACGTGCCCAAAAGTCTTTTTTGCCTCCCAGGATATTATGCTGGGGATATACAAAGCTTCCATCCCGATAATACAAACCGACCTCTGCATCGTACATCACACTATCAGCATACGAAAAATACTCGTTCAACTTATCCAGATAAAGTGAATCTCCAGTTATCTTATATAGCTTAGTCATCACAGGCATCACCATATACAATCCGTCAGCCCACCACCAATATTTATTATTATCCGTACTCATCTGATACTCCATTACTTCACGTGCACGTGCTATTTTATAGTCAGCCGGAGCTAGATTGTACAAATCAGCATAAGTTTGGAAGCAGCATTGCCAGTCTCCAAAGAGTACATACTGAGGGGTTTCACCATACTTATATTTCCACTCAGCCTTATTATCAGAGGTAGCACCTTTCCATTGATTATATTCCGCCCAATCAATAGAATACTTCAAATAGTTCTTATCCCCTGTCAAAGTATAAGCTTCCATATTACCTGTATGATAGGCTGCATTATCCCAAAAAGAACGTACTTGCGGCGAATTATTTTCCTGCCAGTAACGGTTTACTTTATGAATAATACCTATAATATCTTCTGCTGATTCGGTATTTTGGCTGGAAAGTCCCAATGTCGTTCCCAAAGCAAAAAGCAGAACGAAAAACAATTTCAAATTTTTCATACGCAAATAATTTGTGTATTTTACTAAAGAAAAGTATTTCCTTGAATATCTTATACCAAGATAAAGCAAAACAGTTTTTCCATAACTTACTAAGTTTCAAAATACAAAGAACCCACCCTTCTTATCTAAAGAGTGGGTTCAAATTATATCTACCTATTGAGAAATGAAAGACTTAATCACAAATTCCCTATTCAGTCTTATTTTCATCAGCAACAGCATCTTCCCAGTTATCCCACACTGAAATGTTAGCATCATAGCCGTCGTAACCGTAGTTCTGAGCTAACTGAGCTTTATTATTCGCAGTAATAGCATCATTAGGTATCGGCCAGTAAACATTGCGCTTATCCAAGGTGAAATACAAAGTATTCGGACCAGACGTAATGCCATTAGGATTTTGGTTGTATGGAGCATAGTGCGTCAAACGTTGATACCAATAGCTACCGCCTGTTGCGTCAGTGCCCGACTGCATATCCCAGTTGTCTTTACTATATGTATTTCCCCACTCATCAACTTTACCACTCAGTGCAAGACAATAAGAGATACGCTTTAATTCCATAGCACGCCACTCCTCAAGATACAGTTCGCGAGCACGTTCGGTAGCGATATCACCGATAGTCACAGAAGTATAAAGTTGTGAACATTTAGCACGCATACGTACTTCGTTTACATCCGATGTAGCATCCTTTCCTTGATAATACTTGGCTTCGGCACGTAGCAAATAGGTTTCTGCCAGACGATAGAGGTACCAGTTTGCATTACTTCCAGTAGTCGCACCATTAAACTGATTGGCACCTTGGTTAGCCTCCGCTGTCGCATCATCCAAGAAGATTTTATAGTGTGGATAGTCGAACCAGTCACGAATTTGGTTTGTACAAAGAACTTTACCCTCATCATCATAGAGTTGGAAATTCTTGCCATAGTACTCTGATTCCGGATTGTTGTACTTCATATCTTCCATCCGTACCCAGTTACCCACCTCATGGTTGTGTCGCAGGTCTTCTGTATCTTCTACACCATTCACTACCCACATGCCGTGCTGCTGAAAGTCAGTGGCACCACTGACGGTAGCAATACCGCGACCAAAAGCGCGTACAAGGTCAAGACTCTTGTCATAGTTGCTGTTATTACGTGCATAGTTCATTGCACCGGATTTTCCGTCAGGAGCTTTCAGATAAGAATTATCATTCCACATAGGACCAAAGATACGCATTGTCAAAAAGTCAGTGTGAGAATCTACCGTATTATTAGGCATTCCCATAATCAGCTCCTTATTTGCAGTAATCAGTTTATTTTCCGGACGATGTAAATCCCAAATCACATTATCCGTGATTTTCCAGGTTTCCGGTTCTCCACCATCATTGAAAGTTCCAAAAGTTGATTGCATCAATGAGTAACCCGACTGATTGATCAAGATGTCTGCTTGTGCTTCCGCTTCTGCAAAGCGACCGGTTGCCAAGTAGCACTTAATGAGCAACTGACGACATGCCCCTTTATTCACCATACCAATATATTTCGTTTTTGCTTGTTCCGGTACCCATTCTACAGCCTTCTCCATGTCTTGAGTAATCATCTCCAAAATAGCTTCTTTCTTGGTAGATTTATAGTTACGCTTCGGGCCATCCAGAATCTTTGTTACCAAAGGAACATCTCCAAACTGAAATACAAGAGCCAAATAACGATAAGCACGATGGAAGTAAGCACGACCTTTATATTCTTGCTTTACACCTTCATCCATCCCTTCTACAGCATCAATATAACTCAATATTGTGTTGGCATATTTGATACCGGAGTAATGTTGATCCCAGAAATATTTAATCTGGTTATCATCTCCATTGGCTATACCACTTGTAGGAGTCAATCGCGTAGCCCATGTACCATAAGCTCCACCTACATTATCCGTTTTGCCATAAATAGCAACATCCGAAAACAAATATTCGGTTCCGATAGGTACACGGATATTGTTGGCTTCGTAATTGGTCCAGTATAAGCGCAGGTGACGGTCACACATAGCTAATACAGATTGCAGACCGGATTCGGTTGCAAACGTCGTTTCCGGTTCATAGAACGACAGTGGGTCAGGTTTCAAGAAATCATCTGTACAAGCCGACAATAGTGCAGCTCCTGTAAGAATCAAGATACCCTTAGAGAGTTTATTTTTGATATAACTTTTCATTGTTTCAAGTTTTTAGAAGGTTAAGTTTAATCCGAAAGTATAGGTACGTGTAGCCAAACCACCGGTTTCAGGATCAGCATATTCCCAATCAGCAGCCCAAGTTGCTACATTACGTACGGTAGCATACAGTTTCACACGATCAATCTGCCACATCTTGGTTAACTTTTGTGGCAACGTATAAGCTAGTGAAATATTATCCAGACGGATGAAGTTGCGGTTATACAGACGCTTTGGACTACCTGCACCATCGGGACCTTGTGCCTCAAGACGTGCATAAGTATTACTTGGATTATCTGGTGTCCAATATTCTTTCTTGAAGGTATTGAATCCGTAAGTCATCAATGAGCCACCATTGTCGCCATTCAGATAGTAGCCTTCAAGACTCTTGTGTCCCATATAAGAATAAAGATTGAAAGAGAAATCAATATTCTTCAGGATAGTAAATTCATTACGCAATGACCAACGAATAGGAGCATTCGTAGTCCCCAAGAACTGCTTATCTTTATCGTTATACACCGGTGTACGGCTACCATCAGCATTAATCTTGTCATCGGCTGTATAATAGTTTTCAACTTTGGGATCACCAGGCTTTTGACCTACTTTAGCTGCCTCTTCGACTTCATTTGTTTGCCAAATGCCTGTAACTTTATAGTTCCAGATTTCGCCAATAGGTTTACCTACAAACCAATTATTACTTGTATCATCTTGTTCCTTGCGACCGATAACATTACCGTTTTCGTCCAAAACATCTTCATATTCATTATAGAGGTGTTTAATCTGATTTTTATTATAAGCAAAACCAAAAGTTGTACGCCACTCAAAATTCCGATTAATGATATTAACTGTATTCAAAGAGAATTCAAAACCATTGTTCTGTACTTCACCCAAGTTGGTTGTTACTTCACCGAATCCACAGAAACCAGGCAGGCGTTGACTCATAATCATATCCTTGGTGCTCATGAAGTAAGTCTCCAAACTACCGTTGATACGGTCATTTAAGAAGCCAAAATCAAGTCCGAAGTTCCAGGAAGAAGTTTTTTCCCATCGTAAGTTGGCGTTAGCCAAACGATCTACGCTAAGGTATTTCATATCAACATAATCCGAACCAGTGTAATAGCCCATCGTTCCTCCCGTACCGGAAGCCAAGTTTGCCAAAGCCAGATAAGGGTTTGCCAATTGGCGGTTACCATTCTTACCCCAAGATATACGTAATTTACCGGTACTCATCGGCTCCCACTTGAAGAACTTCTCGTTAACAAATGACCATGCCACAGAAAGAGACGGGAAGGTAGCCCATGGATTATTGGCACCGAAAGCACAATAACCATCGCGACGTACAGTACCAGTAAACATATACCGATCATCGTAAGAATAGAACAAACGTCCCAGATAAGCGGCAGCCGTTTCATGTGTATCATTTGTATTAAAGCTGCTGTTATCCTTTGTTCCATTCTGAGTATTATGGAAACCCAATGCATCTGAAGGCAAGATATTACGAGCTTCAATTTTATCACTCCAGTAACGACGTTCTTCAGCTTCCTGCGCCAATGTCAACATTACGTGGTGTTTTTCAGCAAAAGTCTGATCCCAAGTAATGGTATTATTCAGTGAGTAATCAAAGCGTTTACGGCTTTCACGGTCTACACCACGGCTTGTAGGGCTACTATCCGGTAATTCGGCCGACATAAAATAGTAGTTATGAAAAAACTCATAGCGTGGAGCAATGTTAAAGTCATACGTAATATTAAACGGTAACTTTACCTTAGCATTAAATATAGTATTCAATACCGTGTAACCTTTATCCAAATCAAGATATTGGCGATCGAACTCATAGTTGTAACCTCGCTTTACAATAGTACCCATTGGATACTGCGACAGGCTACCATCTTCTTCACGGTAATTGGAATACGGGCTGTTGCGAAGCATATTTGCATCCCAGTAGTTAGTACCTAAACTAACGGTAATATCACCATCTGTACGATCCTGGAAGTTCACATTAGCACCAATTTCCAACCAGTTAGTCACTTTTCCCGAAACTTTCAAATTGGCACGCATCGCACTATAGTCATTACCCTTCACAGCACCTTCATTCTTCTGGTAACCGAAAGACATATAATAGCTCATACGATCGCTGGCACCGGATACACTGGCATTATAATCTTGATTGATACCGGTACGGAAAGTTTGGTCATACCAATCGTGTGTATTTCCTGATAAGTAGTTGCGCAACACAGCATCTTCCAATCCTAAACGCTTGGCGTAAACGCTAAGAGCTGATTCTCCTGATTCATTTTTGCTATAAGCCATCCATTGATCCTGTGTTATTCCATAACCGCTCAAATTGTCCGGACGATCGTAATAGCCAGGACTTGTCTTACCAGTCTGGTAAGCTTCATACTTACCTGTTGTAGGATTCACTCCATACGTAGATACTTTATACCAATCTTCACGATACTGCATGTATTCAGAAGCATTGAATACATCGCGGTAAGCACTCTTCGTATTGATACCGAGTGTTGCACTGACATTGATAGTCGGCTTACCCATCTTACCCTTCTTTGTAGTTACTACAATAACGCCATTGGCACCTTTAGCACCATAAATAGCAGAAGCAGAAGCATCCTTCAATACATCTATCTGACCAATATCTTCGGGATTGATTTCAGAAAGTTCACCATAGAACTGCATACCGTCAAGGATAATCAGCGGTGTGTTGTGCGTATCATTTGCAGGATTATCTTTATCGGTCACATAAACAGAGCGCTGTCCACGCACCATCATAGTGCCACCACCCTTGGCATCAGCATTGTAACCGATATTCAAACCTGGAGTACCACGCAATACATCTTGTATGGTTTTTGGGGCTTCATTAGCAAGTTTGTCAGGACGGATTTGAACGACAGAACCTGTCAAGTCTTTCTTGCGCATGGTACCATAACCTACTACCACCACTTCTTCAAGCATTTCACTGTCTTCTTTCAAATTGACATTAAATGACGTTTTTCCATTTACAGGAATCTCCTGCGCTTTGTAACCAATAAAACTAACGATAATTGCACCGTTTGAAGGCACCTTGAGAGAGAAATTACCATCCATATCGGTAATTGTTCCATTGCCGGTGTTACCTTTTTCCACAATACTAGCACCGATAACCGGTCCCATTGCATCGTTCACCACACCTCTTACATTGATAGTAGTTTTCTGAGCGTTCACGAACTGAACATTCAGGATAAGAGCCATGCAGATAGCTAAGGTATAAAGTACCCGACTCATCCCTGCCCTTGCAGAAATCTTCTGTTTTTCCATCATATAAATTTAAGATAATTAATAAATCACAAAATAACACTCATTGCGAAACAAGATGTGCATGCGTTATCTCTGTTCGCACCGCAAACATAAAACAATGAATTATAGTAACCTGAATCTAAGGTTTCAAACATGTAGAAAATTAGTGCATGAAACATTCATCCACATTGTTTGAATGATTTTTCTACATATTACACACAAATGTGCCACCCAATAGACTTACTTGTTACTATAGGGTGGCACAATTATAATCTTGTTAATCATTTAAGATAATCCGATATACTCTTTTCTAACTGCTGATGAAGGTAGATGACAACTTTGAAGCAAATGGGACTTTGGAACCAGAGATTATTATCCTTCCACAGTTCCCCCTTCTGTAGTAAACCGCTCCATATACTCCGAAGGCAGCATACCAAACTCTTTCTTAAAACTGCTGCTGAAATATCGTGCATCATTATATCCAACTGCGTAAGCCAAATCAGAGATGCGAAGATTCTTCTTTTCTTCCATAATGCGACAGGCAGCTTTCATGCGGATGTTACGGATGAACGACACATACGTCAAACCGGTAAGCGATTTCAGTTTACGGAAACAGGTAGACTTCGTGGTGTGCATCTCTTCGAGGAAGCGGGTTTGATCATAGTCGGCATCATCCAAATGACGGTTGATACATTCTATAGCATGCTGCAAAAATTCTTCATCAAGAGTTGTATAATTCAAATCTTTTGCTTCGAAGACCAGTTGCTTCTTAAAGTCCTTCATTATACGCAGGCGGCTACGTAGCAAATTACTGATACGTGCATGTAGCACACTCAGATTGAAAGGCTTGCTGATAAAGCCGTCGGCACCCGATTCATAAGCCTCAACCCTATCTTCTTCTTTATTCTTGGCAGTGAGGAGGATAATGGGAATATGACTGGTATCTATATTATTTTTGATATATTGGCAGAGCTCGATGCCGTCCATCTCGGGCATCATTACATCGGAGACTATCAAATCGATTTCTTCCTGCTCTATTACTTCCAGTGCTTCTTTCCCATTGGTTGCCGTATATATTTCGTATTCTGTGCCCAAGAGCTTCACCATCAATTGCAGCAAGTCCTCGTTATCTTCTACTATTAATAAAGTATGTTGGCTTTCGGTTATTATATTTTCGCCTTCCACATCTTCAAATTCACTAATAACAGTATCATCTCTCTCGGCAGTCTCAACAAAAGAAGTTGGAAGATTTGATTCTTCGGTAGTAGTTCCTCCTACTTCTATTTCTTCGGCTTCGTAAGATGATGCCAGAATAGGAAAGGTGACGATAAAGGTCGTTCCCTGCCCTTCTTCACTTTCTACTGTAATAGTTCCGTGATGTAGCAGTACCAGATCGCGCACCAATGATAAACCAATGCCTGTACCTATTGTCTTGAATTTCCGGTAATCACCTTCATAGAAACGTTTAAACAGATTCTTCTGAGCTTCCTGTGAAATACCGGGACCATTATCCTTTATCACCAGTCGGGCAAAGCCTTCTATTTCTCCGGATAATTCTACACCGACCATTCCCCCCGGACGATTGTATTTCGAAGCATTGGACAACAAGTTATACAATATTTTATCCACTTTATCGGGATCGAAATATGCCATGAATGGGTGTAGAGAGCAAGACAGACTGAACTGCATATCCCTCTTCTTCATCAATGGGCGGAAACTTTCGATACTTCGTTGTACAAACTGACTCAAATCACTTTCTGATACCCTTAGCTTCAGATTACCTGTTTCTGCTTTGCGGAATTCAAGTATTTGTTGCAACAGTCGTATCAATCGGTTAATATTATTAGCCATTACCTTATACTGATCCTTATAACCCGGAGCCATCTGTTTCATTTCGTCTACTGAGGCCGAAAGAATGGTCAACGGAGTAAGTAATTCGTGAGTAATATTAGTAAAGAACTGTAATTTGGCATGATTCACTTCTTCCACTTTCGCTTTCTCCATCTCTTGCAGATGCAGGGCATTACGTAGGCGGATGCGATTACGCACCAAGCAATAAGCGTAATAGGCAACCGCCAGAAAGCAAACTATATAAATAGTATAAGCCCACCAAGTTCGCCAAGGTGGAGGCAATATCACGACTTGCAGTTTACGAGTTTCATCATTCCAGATTCCGTTGGAATTGGAAGCTTTCAGATAGAAGGTATAAGTACCCGGCTTCAAGTTGTTATAATAAGCAAAACGTTTGGCAGCATCAGCATACTGCCAGTCAGCATCAAATCCTTCCAGCTTATAAGCATAGCGGTTACGCTCCGGGTTGGCGTACTCTAATGCCGAGAACTCAATACTGAAGTTATTATGGCGATAGTCTAGTCTGACTTCATCAGTGAAACCGGGAGACAACAAGGAAACTTCTTCACGCTCACCACCCTGAAGTTTATCCCACGACTGATTGAATATCTTTATATCAGTAATAACTGCCGGAGTAGAGAAATCCTGATCCTTCTGTTTTGCCGGATAGAAGCTATTATAGCCTCTATGTCCCCCAAACAGTAATTCACCATCGAGTGTTGCTGTAGAAGAACCACGAACAAAAATATTATCCTGCAATCCATCGGCTGTAGTATATAAACGGAAACTGATATGTTCAAAATCAAGTGGAACAGAAAGTTTCACCAATCCGACATTGGTACCCAACCAAAGGTTACCGTTCATATCCCCCAAAATACTGTTAACAACATCGCCTGGTAAATTCCAGGTAGCATGCACTGACAGAAATGTATCATTTACTTCATCATACAAGTTCAGCCCATTACTTCCCGTACCTACCCAAATTCGTCCATCAATATCTTTATAGACACAGTTGGCATAATTTCCATTCAATTTACCGTTAGAAGATGAATAGCTTGAAAGTTTATATCCACTCAATTTGCTGCCATGACCTTGAATGCGGATAATCCCGTGCGTATTGGAAGCCACCCACATTTCACCTTTATTCCCTTCTGCAATCTGCATGGCAACCACATCCTTCATTATGACATTGTCTACTACTTGTAAGGAGTCGAATCTCAAAGCTGTGCCATCAGCCAAGCGCATCGAAATCCCGGCTCGCGTAGCAAACCAAAGATCCCGGCGAGAATCTTCGAAGATATGATAGACACACGAATTAGTGAGCCAGGGAGTATTCTCTGCATTATATAATCTCACTCGTTGTCCAACTGGAGCTTTTTTATTGTACTCATATACACCTCCGTTATACACACCCAACCAAATGTGATGCGTTGTAGGCGACTGGAGAATAGACATTACAGAAGAAACTCCTTTATAAGAAGCAAACTCCGGCATTTGAGTAAAGTGGGTGAACTTGCCTGTTTTCCGGTCTTTTACACCAAAACCGTAAGTACTTATACCCAACCATAGCAATCCTTCATCGTCCACCATCATACTACGGACTGAGTTTGTTTTCAAACTTTGCTTCGCATCTGTCAAAGGGTCCAGATAAAAATCAGGTTTACGTGTATTCACCATATTAACTCCACCGCCAATCATGCCTATCCAAAGAATACCCTGACGATCACGCATCAATGATGCTACTTCACTACTGGTAATGGAACGGTCAGTTTCATCGGAATAATAGTTATTGAAAGAAGAGGCAGAGGTATAATTCTGATTCAAGGGAAGCACACTAAGCCCACTACGCGTACCTACCCATAAAGTATGATTGTTTATATCTTCAAAGATGGCATAAATCAAATTGTCCGAGATACTGGCTGTATGGTTCTCATCGTGTGTAAAGGTAGTCCAGCTGACTTTCGAAGGTTCGTATGCATTATGCAATAATTGCAATCCTGCTCCCCAGGTACCTATCCATATATTCTTATTACTATCCTGAAAAATAACGTGTGCAGAGTTACCTGAATTCATTTGAGGATATTTGATGAATTTACCAGTGCTATACTCATATCGGTATAGTCCTTTATCCCATGTACCAATCCAAATATCGCCACGATCATCCTCAAACAATGACTTAATAGTAGTGTAAGGTAAGATGTTATTCGTATTTTCCAATTCATAAAGCAAGCAACTGTCACGGTCTGCAAGATACTCATATAATCCACGCTCCGTTCCTAGCCAAATACGATTGTCTCTTGTTACGGCAATGGCAGATACACCATTACCTACCATTTCTGGTTTATCGAGTTTACGAATTACTCCAGTACGCTTATCGAGCACATTTAACCCACTATAAGTACCAATCCATAGGTGATGGTCAGCATCTTCGGCAGTACAAAAGATATTATTATTAGTGAGTAAGTCCGGGCGGTAAAGATTAGATTTATAAGAAGTAATAGAATAACCGTCGTATTGAAAAAGTCCGTTGCGGGTAGATATCCATATATAGCCATCCCGATCTTGATAAATGGACTGCACATCTTTACTTGGCAGATTGTTCAGAGCTGGCAAAGTCTTGAACGTACCCGACAAAGATTGTGGTAAAACGGTAGCCTGACATACCATAGAGATTAGGATTCCAAAGAAAGCGATCCAGATTTTCTGTTTCATAGTGCAGCTGTTTAGCTAAAAGATGTGTATTAGATGATGGCAAATATACGTAAAAGTTCTGAAATCAGTTTCTTTCTACTATCAAAAGCTTACTTTTGCAGTCTATATACATAATTACTTATGGCAGGCATCTACATCCATATTCCTTTCTGTAAGACACGTTGCATTTATTGCGACTTCTACTCTACCACGCGTAGCGAACTGAAACAGCGTTACATCAATGCTTTGTGCCAGGAATTGCTATCGCGTAAAGACTATCTGAAAGGCGAACCCATAGAAACCATCTACTTTGGTGGCGGCACTCCTTCTCAACTTGCTGAAGAGGACTTTCGGCAAGTATTTGAAACCATTCAAGAGGTCTATGGAATGGACACCGCTAAAGAAATCACTCTCGAAGCCAATCCGGATGATTTAACGGAAGAGTATGTAAATATGCTGCACACCCTGCCTTTCAACCGTATCAGCATGGGTATTCAGACTTTTGATGATTCTACTTTAAAGTTGTTGAATCGCCGGCACAACGCCAAGCAAGCCATAGAAGCAGTAAAACGTTGCCGTCGAACGGGTTTTCAGAATATCAGTATCGACCTTATTTACGGCCTTCCGAGTGAAACAGACGAGCGTTGGCAGCGCGACCTCAATCAAGCCGTCAGCCTCGACATAGAGCATATCTCTGCTTATCATCTGACCTACGAGAAAGGAACCCGCATCTATGAAATGTTACAAGCCCATCACATTCGTGAGGTAGATGAAGACAGTAGTGTCCGCTTCTTCTCCACTCTGATAGATACTTTTAGTGCCGCCGGTTACGAACATTACGAAATATCCAACTTCTGCAAGCCCGGCATGTACTCCCGCCACAATACCTCTTACTGGAAAGGTATTCCCTATCTAGGTTGCGGACCTTCGGCGCACTCTTTCGACACAATGACAAGAGAATGGAATGTGTCTTCACTGGAAGAATATATAACCTCCATCGAAACAGGAAATCGTTCCTACGAAATAGAAGAGTTGCATCTAAACACCCGCTATAACGAGTATATCATGACCTCATTGCGTACCGTATGGGGTGTTTCTACCGAACATATAAAACAAAACTTCGGCGTTAAACTCTGGCAGTACTTTCAAAAGATGACTACGCCACACCTTCACAATGGCAGATTAGTAATACAAAACGACCATTTTTGCCTCACCCGCAAAGGTGTTTTCGTTTCTGACGACATTATGAGCGACCTGATGTTTATTGAAGAATAAATTCTATCTTTGCCCACAATCAGAGAATAGTAACATGACCGAACAAGAAGTCAGACGATATTTACGTCAAATGAAAGAGGAAGACTCTGAACGAGCTTTTCATGATTTCTACAACCTATGTTATGACCGTTTATTCCGTATTTCATATTATTATGTAAAAAATGAAGATTGGGCACAAGAAATTGTACTCGATGTTTTTATGCGTCTGTGGGAACAACGCACTAAATTACCGGAAATTAATAATATAGAAGATTATTGCTTTATCCTGACCAAAAATGCGTCACTCAACTATCTGGAAAAAGAGAGCAGACATACCACACAACCTTCCGAACAACTTCCCGAACCTCCTGATCAGGCTAACTCTCCGGAAGAAGTCCTTATTAGCGAAGAACTTTTTGCACGCTATGTTAAAGCTCTCGACCGTCTGCCCGAACGTTGTCGTGAAGTATTCATCCGCATACGTGAAGAAAAACAAAGTTATGCACAAGTAGCGGACGAGTTAGAAATCAGCGTAAAAACCGTAGATGCCCAACTACAAAAAGCGATTACCCGACTGAAAGAAATACTTCTCACGGACTAAATTTACATTGCTCATCACTTTGGACATTGTATGAGGTCCAATTTATCTTTAACATTATTTTGCAACATAAGCGTAGGGAGTTTCTCAAATGTTCCTGTCTTTACCTATGAAAACTAAACGAACTAGACTTATGAAAATGATTTGTAAACAAGGAGGAAGCTTATTGCTTTTCCTGCTCTGCCTGAGTGCATGTAGTAACAGTAACGACAAATATCCGGATGGATACGTAGGTTTCGACAAAATCGAAGAAAACTATGCTCTGGATAAAAAGGTAGATGAACAGGATATCAGTATTAAGATTATCGCTGCCGATAAGAAAGATGTGGATAGAGAAGTGAGTCTCACAGGTAAATGGAATCCTGAAGAAAAACCAGTATTCAAACTTCTGGATACAAAAGTGGTAATTCCGGCAAAAAAGAAGTCAGCCACTGTCCGCATCCGTGTTTATCCAAAGATGATAAAGAATTCCAGTGAAATATATCTGATCTGTTCACCTAACGATAAAGAGGTAAAACAATCCCGGCTAACACTAAGGTTAGTGGCTAAATAAAAAAAGATGAAAGTTAACAACGAGGATATTGACAAGGTACTAAATAAGCTGATTGCGTCTACCCGCTCGCCACGCGGACGCTACTTGGCAGAAAACAGTTGGAAACAATTGGAAGCACACATGCATAGACACCGTAGCCTGCGTAGATTCTGGTTGCGTGCCGCCAGTGCTGCCGCTGTAGTCGTGTTGTGCGTAGCAAGTTGGGCAGCCTATTATGCCATATTTCCTACAGCACCCAAACCTGCACCGGCACCTGCCGATACCCATATCGTAGCACCACTTGTGCACCACGATACTTTGGTATTCCGTCAACAACCGCTTCAGGAAATTGTCCGTCAACTTTCCGAAAGATTCCATACGAAGATTAGCATTGAAGACGAAAGTCTGAAGAACTATCGCATGACCGCTACCTTCCAGGATGGTGAAGAGCTGACTCAAATCCTCGATCTGCTGAAAAATGCAGCAGGTAACTTTACTTATACTAAAACAAACGAAACTATTACCATTACTAAGCTTAACTAAACTACTATGTACTATTCTACAAGCTGTTCACACCACCACATCAGAGTCACACTTCTGATGTGTGTGGTTCTTTTAACCAATTCGCTTTATGCGCAAAATAAAGAAGCACGCCTAAACCTGAATTTCCGTAATGCAACCCTGGAAAGCTTTGTCAAGCAACTGGAAAATGCCACCGGCTTCTCTTTTATCTATGGAGAAGAAGTGAAATTATCCCGCCGCATCACCTTTGAGGCTAAGAAGCAGACAATTTATGAAATACTGCGACGAGCCTTCGAGAATGAACCCATCCGATTTGAGATTTCCGGAAAGCATATTCTACTTTACAAGCGGCTTACGCCGAAGAAATCCGCAAGCCGAAAATTCACGATCAGCGGATACGTGACAGACGGGGCGTCTTCCGAGACGCTGATTGGTGCCAATATCCTTGAGAGTCGTCGTTCCACAGGTACTGCCACCAATCCTTTCGGTTTCTATACGCTTACTTTGCCCGAAGGAAATGCCGAACTAACCTTCTCTTATCTCGGTTACGAAACTCTTCACAAACTGTTCGAACTGGACAGAGATACTTTACTCAATATCCGTCTGAATAGTAATAATCAGCTGGAAGAAGTGGTGGTGCTTTCCGATAAACGGGAAGCAGGCATAGAGAGTACCACCATGGGAGCCAATGAAATTCCAATAGCACAAATTAAGAATACCCCCTCCATTCTTGGTGAAGCTGATTTGCTTAAAACCATCCAGTTGATGCCTGGTGTGCAAGCAGGCATGGAAGGCTTTTCCGGCATGTACGTACGTGGCGGAGGACCCGACCAAAACCTTGTGTTACTGGATGGAATCCCTATTTACAATGCCGATCACTTGTTGGGGGTGTTCTCCATCTTCACACCCGAAGCAGTGAAGAACGTAACATTGTTTAAAAGCAGCTTTCCCGCCCGCTACGGCGGGCGTCTTTCGTCTATAGTGGATGTACGGACCAATGATGGAGACATGAAAAAGTATCACGGCGCAATCAGCATAGGCCTGCTAACGGACAAGCTGCATATAGAAGGTCCTATCATAAAAGGGAAAACATCTTTCAGCCTCAGCGCACGGGCTATGCCTACTGCTTTCTTCAAGAATCTCATCGTAGACAAGGATGATGATTCGCCTAATGTACATTACGCTGACAAATACAACTACTACTTCTATGATATGAACGCCAAGTTGAATCACAAATTCAACGATCGCAGCCGTCTTTTCCTCGGCTTCTACCGGGGCAAAGATCATTATCACATGGACACACGAGATGACTATCCCGATAATTCCGGATATAAAGAAGTGCGATACTATGACAGCAAAAGTCACCTGAATTGGGGAAATATGATTGGCTATGCTCGCTGGAACTATGTATTCAATAATCAACTCTTCGGCAATACAACCGTCTCCTACAACAGTTACCAAATGACACTGACAGGTAGCATGGACGATGTGACACACAGGAACAACGTATTGCAGGACCGCAACCACTACGCCTCGAAATTCTATTCGGGTATTCGTGACTGGAGTGCCCGGATGGACTTCGATTACACACCTGTGCCGGAACACCATATAAAGTTTGGAGGAGAATTCATTTATCATACATTCAGTCCTGGCGTGTCTACGTCGAAGATGCAGGAAGTAGAAAATGGCATAGCACAGACCGATACCCTCTACAACACCAGTACCAGCCGCGATATGAATGGACAGGAGCTCTCTGTATACGCCGAAGACAATTTTGTTCTCAGCGACCGTCTTAGTCTGAATGCCGGAGTAAGATTCTCAATGTTTCACACACAGGATAAGAGCTACTTTTCAGCCCAGCCACGTCTGTCAGCTCGCTATGACCTGGGACGTGGATTTTCGGCAAAAGCCTCTTATACTTGCATGAGCCAGTATGTACATCTACTTTCATCTACTCCTCTTTCCATGCCTACTGACCTTTGGGTACCCATTACGAAAAATATACGCCCGATGTACGCCAATCAATACTCCGTAGGCAGCTACTATACAGGATTACCTGGTTGGGAATTCTCCGTAGAAGGCTATTACAAGCAAATGCGGCACATACTGGAGTACCAAGATGGTGTATCTTTCTTCGGAACCTCCACCAATTGGGAAGAGAAGGTAGAAACCGGCCAGGGACGTTCATACGGTTTAGAGATAATGATGCAAAAAAATATAGGACGTACTACCGGCTGGCTAGCATATACGCTATCGAGAACCGAACATCGTTTTGCGGATGGGAGCATCAATCAAGGACGCTGGTTTCCTTATAAATACGATCGCCGTCACAGCATCAGTCTTTGCCTGAACCATAAGTTCAGCGAACGCATAGACGTAGGCGCCTCTTGGATTTTCAATACCGGGGGCTGCATCACCGTACCCGAACGGACTACCATCATCATCCGCCCCGATGGCAGCACAGAATCAGGAGCTTATATTTCACAACGAAACAACTACCGCTTACCCGCCAGCCATCGCTTGAACATCGGTATCAATTTCAACAAAAAAACAAAGCATGGCATTCGGACCTGGAATATCAGCGTATACAACGCCTACAACGCAATGAATCCGAATATCGTGTACAGCAAATGGCAAACAACGAGCAACTACCTGAATGGCTATTACAATAACTACTACAATGGGAAACCGGGAGACATTCCACAAATAAGTGAAGAAGGCAAAAGCGTTGTCAAGAAACTGACAATATTACCTTGCATACCGTCCGTGACATATACTTACAGGTTCTAAAGATACAGATAAAGTTTATACAAGATATGAAAACAAGAAAAGCAAAATTACACCTTATTATATATATGTATGCAGTAGCCGCTCTGCTACTAACGAGCTGCGAGAATGAGATTCCCTATAACTCCGGGAACCGGAAGCCACTAATCGTGATGAACGCACTGCTTGATGCGGGAGAGACAGAAAACTTTGTATATCTCCATCTAAGCGAAGGCAACAGCATCGGACGAGTAAACCGAGCCACACTTTCTCTCTACGTAAACGGGCAGCTAACGGAAGAACCTCAACCGATGACTCCTCAAGAAATCTACGAAGGCCTGAGCGAAGAAAGCTACGGTAAAGACATATATGAACAAATAATTAAAAATATCAAATTCAAAAAGTTTCGCTTACGTACACAGTTCCAGCCTGGTGACCACATCCGTCTGGAAGCTACAGCCGAAGATGGGGAATATAAGGTCAGCTCCGAAGTTGTCGTTCCCAAACCGGTACTAAATATACAGGTAGATACATGCATTACAAAGATTTTCCAATGGAATAGCATGAGAAGCTACCGTAGAATACTGGTTACCCTGAACGATCTTCCAAATGAGAAAAATTGCTATCGCCTAGATATACAGAATAACTATCATGTAAATGCCAGATACCCCCTTCCTTCATTGAACGAAGATGGAAGCCAAAAAACCGATGAAGACGGCTCGTTCCTTTATTGGTACAAAGACACTGTCTTCAACTATACAGATCGTGAACTGATAAACCGTGAAGACATTATCCTGACAGATGGTCACATCTCTCACTCCGATCAAGATGAAGACAATGAAATGTTTCCTAGCATCAGCAACAAGTACAACATCTTCACAGACAATCAATTCACCAATTCTTCCGCTACGCTAAAAGTGTATACCGCACTCAGTCTGGACTACTTAAGCGGATACGATAGTGTACATTCAACCCTCCTATCCCTGACTGTACGTCTGCTTAGTATCAGCAAAGAAGAGTATCTCTACTTGAAGGGACTTAACTGCATGGACGATGACGATTACGATACCACACTCATGGAACCTGTCAGTCTCCCATCCAACGTCGAAGGTGGATTAGGCTTTGTAGGAATTTCAGCCCAAGCAAAAGTAAATATGGAGTTTCCGGAAAAGTCACGTTGGGATTAACGAGAACCATTCTACTATATCTTTTTGTCTGCAAAACATCATTTAACCTATCAGAATGAACAATTTTAAACCTACTAAATATTACATTCGTATTACATAAATGGAATAAAACAGTCATTTTCACACCTAAAAATTGATCTAAATCAAGAAATGAGAGTAGATAATACACTTTCTATATTATTTATTTTTGTGTTATAAAACATATTTCTATATTTGCATAGGTAAAAAGAAAAGCTAAATGCTTTGATAGTTTTCAATAGGTATTAGCTTATATATTAGATTAGTTTTTAGGAATAACAAATTAAAAAAGTAGGTATTATGAAAAGATTAGGATTAACTTTAGTGGCAGCATTGTGTCTGACCGCTACGACATTCGCAGCAGGGAACCAACCTACAACTGCAAAATGGGAAGGTAACATCAACGTAACTAAGTTGAGTCAATATTTGAAATTAAATGCTGGTCAGCATGAAGAAGTCGCTAACATTTGCGAATACTTCGATCAGCAGATGGAACGCGCTACAAAGTCAAGAAAAGACCAAGAGAAACTTCTTCGCAATGCAGTTTACGGAAATTTAAAGTTGATGAAGCAGACTTTGAGCGAAAAGCAGTACGCTGATTATGCCAGAGTATTGAATGCTACCTTGCAGAACAAAGGTATCGAAGTGAAATAAATTTCACTTCTGATTAAATGCGAAATTCGTATTTCACTAATTGATAAAAAGGGCACTGAATCTATATTCAATGCCCTTCTTTTATGTCAACACCGCCAGTTATACGATGCCAACTCTCTAACCAGTTTTTATATTAGTCCCTCTACTTTCACAAGCAAAATCGGTCTTGTAATTCTTTTTTATATTTTCTTGAAACAAGCAATTCCGTAACTTTATCAAAAGGTGGATATAAGATGCATTTGTTATCTTTAATAAGCATCAAATAGTCAATATTGATAATATAGGATTGATGTATCTGCACAAAACTAGGTGAATACTGGGTTATTTGCTCGGCAGTCATTCCACGACGCAATACCAATGGTGGTTGGTTATTCAATATCACTTCCCATTGCTTACGATCGGAACAATAACGGAAAAAACCTATTTCAGCCGGACGTAAAGCACGCATGTCATTCGTTGGTGTAAATACGATAAAAGTCTGTCCTGTGTGCAAAGGCAATCCAACCGATAACGGTACACGTTGCGCTGCTTCCACTTGTTTCACAAAACGTGCAAGAATATCTTTCAGGTCTTGTTCCTCAAAAGGTTTCAGCATATAATCGAACGCAGCCTCACGAATAGCTTGTACCATGTATTTGTCGTATGCCGTATAGAAGACTACCCGCATACTCCATGATATACTATCACGTATATCCTGCAGCATCTCCATGCCCGTAGTATCCGGCATTTCAACATCCAGAAACAATAAATCAGGCTGTACTTTAGCTATAAGTTTCTTTCCCTGCTTACCATTCCGAGCAGTCCCTTCCAATGAGAAGCGAGCATCTTTATTTAATTCGAAGCTCAGATTCTCAAGAGCCACTTCATCATCATCAACTATGACAACCTTGTACTTATCCATGTCATTTTATGTTTTCTTTGCGAATATAGGGATTATCTTCTTTCTATACAAAACAGGTATAGCCTATTTATGTACCATTTGTACCATTTAGAGGTTTATCCTCATAAAAAACGAGATTAAGTAGTCATTCTTAAATTTCATAATTATATTTATCAGGTAATAAGAATGTTACTTGACATCCAGTTTCTCCACTTGGTAAAGATATATTATGTATGGAAACGTCAATAGCTTCTTTGTTTTTCATATTCAGAATCTGGATAGTCTGCATAATAACTTTCATACCAGTACCGGTACCTCGATGCGAACTATTCGGACGATATCCTCCACCATTATCTGTTATCCTAATGCAGGTACTATTTTCTTGACGAGATACCGTTATCCATAAATTCCGTTCCCCTTCTTTGTCTCTCAAAGCATGCTTCACTGCGTTTTCAACAGGAATTTGTATTAACATGGAGGGTAATAGTGTCCTGTCAGGATAAACATTCTCTCCTATCTCGATCACTAAATAGAAAGCTGAACCTAGTGAACGGCGCTCCAAATCAATATAAGTCTTTACAAAATCCAGTTCTTCGGTAAGCGTGACACACAGTTGTTCCGCTAGTTCCAGATTGCGACGCATCAGTTTAACCAAAGATGACAGTTCGTACTGCTCCTCATTTTTTCGCCCCGCCATTTCTTGATTGAGAACATTAAATATAAAATGAGGAGACAGACGGTTACGGATATTCTCCAAACGAAGTGTTGAAACAGTACGCCGATTCTTGGCAAGCAGCAAAGCACGTTTCTTCTTACTATACATATAAACAAAGACAACAGTCAGAAAAGTTATAATAAAAAGCGCAATCCATAGTGTCCTGGTTTGTTGTAGTTCAAGCACTTCATTTTCTTTCTTTTGGATAAAAACATTCTGTGCCATCACTGTGGAGTCTTGTTGGTAGCGCAAAGCAAGATCGGCAGTTCGCATTTTAACACGCTCATTACGAATGGAGTCATCCAGTTGATTATTCTCTTTCATATAGAAATAAGCTTGCTTATAATCACCCGCCTCTTCATGGAATTGTTGAAGGTATTTATTACGGATATGCACCATATCAGGATCAATATCCCGAGGAGTAACGCTCTTTGCCAGTAAACGACGTGCTTTGGAAAGGTCTTTTTGTAACAAAGCCAGCTCTATATTTTGTGTATCAATGTAATATAAGGCAGTGGTCACTCCCATTTCTTCGAAGAAAAGTTTGCATTTATCAATACATTGGGCGGCAGAATCCCCTTCATTCGACTGGAGATAACAATCTGCCAAATTCAGTCTGCTCAGATTCTGTTCAAAGCTCATATCAGGGTATCCTTTTGTTAAGTCGAGCACTTTTTTAAAGTACCCCATTGCCGCCTGATAATCTTCGCGATAATAGTAAGAAGTTCCCCTATTGTTCAAATAAATATATTTCTCGTATGGCAGCATTTCTGCAAAACTCTTAGCAGCAAGATTGTAGTAATAATCACATTGCTCAAAATCACGCATAGTGACATAGATTTGTGCCAGCCCGTAATAAATAGGAGGTTTCTTTGCCGAGGTCAGATTCAGAGAATCGCATAGCAATAATGCCCTTCGATACCAAGCAGCTCCCACATCCAGTTTTCCCAGTCGATTATTGGCATCAGCCAGATTCATCAGAATATCCGGTACAACTTCCATATTTGTACCCTGCATCCTTTGCTCGTATGCTTTCCTGAAATTAACTTCCGCAGAATCCAAATATCCGGTCCGCGCAAATATATTTCCTTTCATATTGAAACATTCCGACGTCAAATCGGCATCTCGTTCTGACGCAGGTTGTTTCTTTATAAAATTTTCTATCTGGCGGATAACAATCCTTGCCGAATCTAGTTCCGAGGTAATCAGATAGGTTTTCAAAGTCATAGACAAGTAGCGATACTTCACCAGACTATCTTTTACTTCTTTCACTTTTTGAAAAGCCTCTGCCCTCACCTTGCGGGGAGCAAGGGCAACTGAATCACCATTCGCACGGTAGAAAGCTTCGAAAGCTTGAGCTTCGGATATATCCGTTTCTCTCTTCTGACAATAGGTGCAGGTAATCAGAATTATAAGAACAATTGCTATCTTTTTCATATCCCGCTTCCTTTCAAATAAACTACTGTCCGTCCACTGCCATATTTGCGTACGACGCCTTCTTCTGCAAATTTATTCAGGTCAGCTACAGCTTGCTGTTTGGTTTTTCCGGTCAATACTTCATAATCTGCGCGAGTTATGCAACCATATTTATCTAAATGTTGTTGCAACCGTTTACGTCTTTCCTCTACAGACAAGGAAGAATGGGATATATACGGAGATGCCTTTCTTTCTAATGCCATCGTAACAAAGCGTTTACGTAGCTTACTGCTTATGCGCAGATTCATATTTTGAAACTTTATGGAAGGAGAACGTATATCTTTAGGATCTTGCACATAATGGTCACATTTCAAAGACACGGAAAAGAAACCCAGTTCGCCTACCTCTACAATCCAACCATCTTCCAACCAACGTTGCAACTCGTCTGTGATGGCTTGCAGGGTTCCGTCCAGTATAGCCTGACTGAAACCTGTAGCATTATGTACTATCTCAAAAAACTTATCCGCAGTGATCGTTCCCTTAGGCAAGATACGGGCATGCAGTTTCTTTTTGTCTTCTTCGCCCGAAGGATCGGGCGTTTGGTATAAATCATAGTATGCACTCATGGATATTTAAGGTATATAGTGGCAATATTAAGTTAATAACTTGGGACTTATAAATAGTAAAGTAGGACTTTTACTTCGTATAACAGTTGTCTACTTTTCGTATGACGTATGTCTTATTTTCGTATGACATATATCATACGAAAAGTAGACAATTGTTATACGAAGTATTATCGCTGACAAAGGTAGTTAAATTCAGGGAATTAGGGAATAAAAGTGGGGGAAATAGAACCAAAAGTTTATAATTCGTTCCTAATTTATTTATGGAAGTTAAATTCAGCAGAATAGTTCGCTATTTCAGCCCAATAACACATAAATACAGTTCTATAGCAATTTATTAGAATTAGTATATTTCTTTTTTACAGGAAAATAACTTATTTTTGTAGGAATGATTATTACTCCCGGCTTTTTCTTTTGATTAACAACTACTAATACTTATAGAAATGATACGACCTATCGAATACATCCATCCCGAAGATGAAGCTGCCAGAAGAAATATGGAAGCTATTCCCGGTTTTGCTGCAGCAATGAAACTGTTCATGCGCTACTACAGTGAGCAATTATTTCACGGGCTTAATATGGCCAATAAAATCAGGCTTTCGTCCAAACAATTGCCTAAAATTTATGAGAAACTCCCTCCTATTTGCAAAAAGCTAAGTATTAAAGAGCCGGAGTTTTATCTGGAAATGAGCCCTTTCCCTAATGCATACGCTATGGGAGATACACGCACTATGATAACAGTCACTTCCGGATTATTAGAATATCTTACAGATGAAGAAGTTTCTGCCGTTATTGCACATGAATGCGGACATATTGCCTGCCGCCACATGCTGTATTACACTATGGCGCAACTACTTCTTCAAAACATCAACAATATGGGGCTTTTGGGAGATGCCATCACGCCCATATTCTGGGCATTGCAGTATTGGAGCAGAAGAAGTGAGCTATCGGCAGATAGAGCCGGAGCTGTAGCTCTTGGCAGTATCGAAAGAATGGTAGAAGTACAAATTCGTTTGGCTGGTGGTCCTGCAAGCATTACAAAAGACGTAAATATTGACGAATTTGTAAAACAGGCAGATTATTACGATACTTTGCAAGATAATAATTGGGATAAATTCCTTCAGAATTGGTCTATCCTAGAATCCAGTCACCCTTATGCCGCCATTCGGGTAAGAGAGATTTTAAAATGGGGGAAAACCGAACAATGGCACAGAATAAAAGATATTGTTCAGTTGGAAGAAAAAGGATTGATCTGTCCTAATTGCAACAAAGCAGTAGAAGAATCATGGATCTATTGCAAAGAGTGCGGGTATAAATTGAAATAAGTATAATCCTAAATAAATAGAACAAGTATGTTTTTCGATGAAAATGGAATGTTACGTTTAGACGAAGCGGTTGCAGAGCGACCCACATTCAAAAAAATTATGGAAGACCAAGTAGTAACAGATGCCGAATTGGAAGAGCAGGCAAACCTAGTAGTATCTATACTGAAACGTATAGAAGAAACATTTCCGCCGGAACAATTGAAACAAGTGGAAGAATTACTAGCGGAAACCAGTGTTTTGTATGCCGCCAACCAATATAAGGAGTTACAAGAGTTACGTCACTAATTAATTGTTTATCATCATGGGAACATTTAAATCTACCAAGACATTTTTCGCATCGCCGGCATTAATACCGACTATCGCACAAGATATCAGTACCATTTTCTCCAATGAAGGCTATCAGGTACAATCGGACAATCTGCTAAGCGGCGGATATGATATATCCATTACCAAAGGCGGAGTATTCAAAGCTGTATTAGGCATGAAAACTGCTTTAAAAGTAGAGATCCTGCCCAGCGGGAATTACATTCAGATTAATGCCGGTATCGGAATCTTTGGCCAGCAAGCTATTCCTGCCGTCATATCCATGTTTTTCTTCTGGCCGGTACTTATTACACAAATATCAGGCATGATCTCACAGGCTAAAATGGATGATCGGGTAATGGAAATAGCCGGTGATACAATTGCACGTGAAAGTTATCAGAATGGTGGTAATTCGGGTGGAAAAGCAAAAGGCAAATTCTGTACAAAATGCGGGAAGGAGAATGTGGCGGATGCGGTATTTTGCTGTGGATGCGGGAATAAGCTGTAAATTGAAATGAAACAAGATTACGAATATTATGCCTTTATCAGCTATAGTTGGGATGATAAGAAATGGGCTAAATGGCTTCAACGAAAATTAGAATCCTATCGCCTTCCAAGTATAGTAAGAAAGCAGTATCCTGATATTCCTAAGAAACTCAAGATATTCAGGGATGGGACGGATATACGTATAGGTACTTCCCTACAACAGATTCTTCATGAGGAACTGGAAAAGTCGAAGTATCTGATTGTCGTATGTTCGCCTCATTCTGCTCAATCCGATTGGGTAGGTAAAGAAATTGAAGAGTTTATTGCAATGGGCAAAAAGGAACAGATAATCTTGTTTATTATTGATGGTATTCCTTACAGTAATCATATCCAAACAGAATGTTGCCATTCTGTAATCAAAAAACATTTTCCAGAAATTCTGGGAGCTAATATACATGAAGAGGGAAATGAAAATGTACTAATAAAACGAGAGAAAGCATTTATCAGAGTAATAGCTGGGATGCTAAATCTGAGTTTTGATAGTCTTTGGAACCGATACCGTCGTAACTTCATACAAAAAGTAATTTCATATGGTATTCTTGCTCTTAGTCTTATTTTTGCACTGGTGTTGATATGGTTCATTAATCAACCATTTGATGCACAGGTAAAAGTATATGAAACAACTGACCATAATGCAAACCTACCGTTCGAAGGTGGCAATATTACTCTTATTATTGAAAAAGAAACTATTATGCATTCTATCACTGATTATAAACAAACTGTATATTTCAATAATATTGCTGGTAAATATAGGAAACATAATTACCACATTCTTTTTACAATGCCTGGATATGAAAATATAGATACAGTAATGCAATTACTTCCTAATATGAATATAAATATTAGAAGAAATAATGCATATAGTAAAGTAAGAGGCTATATAAAGAATCTAAAAACAGACAAAGTTCTTGAAGATGTAACGGTATACATTGAAAATCAGACAACAAAAACAAACAAAAATGGCTATTTTGAATTATGTATTCCAGTTGCCTTACAAAAAAGGAGATATAAAACTATTCTAAAATGGAAAAACAAGACATACCAAATTCCAAGAGATACATATCCGACATTGAATGATGAAATAAGAATAAACACCTTATATATTGAATAGTTATGCACAGAATAATTTGCTTAAATTTATTAATATCATTTTCTCTAAGTTTATTTGCTCAGTATCAGCAAGAAGCCGTTAGACAACATGGATTTGTACGTACTATTACTTATAGTAAACAGCATAAAAATCAACCTATTAAAGGAGTAAGGATTAAAGCAGAAGTAGAGACAGAAAGTGATGAAAACGGTAATTTTCTTTTAAGTATCGCCTATAACAAAAATAATACATTTACATTCGACTATATAATAAAAACAGGATACACACTTGTCGCCCCTCAACTTCAAAGTGCAATTCCTTTAAATAGCAAAACAAAAACAGAAATCATCTTGGCCAGGAATGAAGATTTGTATGAAGAACGACTACGGATAGAAGAAACAATTCGAAATCAGAAACAAAAAGAAATTAATGAGTATCTTAAAACGATTCATCAGAAAGATTCAATTCTATCACAATTGATAGATAAGAATAAGCATTACCGAATTTTACTAAATGAACGTGATAGTATTTATACTGCATACCTAAAATTCTCTGCACAATATTACCAATCTGATAAGCTGATCCAGAAGGAAGCCGAAGAATTAGCTCGTACAGATTATCAATCTTTAGATTCCATAGAGCTAAAAAGCATTGAACTTCGTAAAGCCGGGAAAGGAAGGGAATTAGTAGAATTAAACAAAATATTCTTACCACAATATGAAGATAAAATTATAAATAAGATTACGGACAACATTAATCTTTTGGAAGGGAATATTAACACTTTAGAAATTGCATTACAAAAAGAAAAAACAAAATTCAAAAGACAAAAGGAGTATCGCAATTTTCTGATTAAACGCTACAAAAATATTGCAGACGGTTTTGCATTACAATATATTAACGATTCTGTTACCACTTATCTAAAAAAACGAGTAATTTTAGACCCCGATAATTATGATTATTCCATAAGCTATGCTGATTGGTTGTGCAATAACACTTCTAATTTTAAGGAAGCTATAAATACATATACATGTTTATTAACAAAAACAAAACTAGTTACAGAGCATTTAAGTAAACAACACATCATAGAACTTTATGATAAGCTAGCATATTGCTACTACTTAGACAAAAATAATTCAACATCTTTATCTTATTACAATAAAGTATTACATGAATTGAAAAGTAACTCTACATTACCTTATATAAATATCATTATTACCTATAGTAATATTGGAAATGTTTTGCACAGCAGTGGAGACTATACAAAAGCGCTGGAATACTTTGATAAAGCTTCAGAAATATCAGAGAATATTCTTAAAAAAAAGATTCAAGAAAAAGAATATCAATACACTCCACAACAAAATGCAAAGCTATCAATCATTGAAAATAAGCAAATCATTGAAATGAAACACAATGAAAATAACAGAATATTTACAGGTAGTAATATAAGTGCCGTCTATTTTAAGCAAGCACTAAAAGACTCTATACACTTATATAAAGTATGGGGCAATCAAGAAATAAAAATTGATAGCATAAGAGTTACTGATAACAACTTGAAAATTGCAAATATTTGCGGAATTTTAGCATCAATTTATCAGTTACAGGAAAGAGAGGTATTAGATCTGTATAAGTATGTATTAACAATAAAAAAAAGATATTTAGGTACTGATCATCTTGATATAGCCATTTTATTGGATAATATAGGAAAAGAACTTTATACATTAAAAAAATATGATGAAGCTTTACAATATTACACTGAATCTTTACAAATAAAAAAGAAAAAATTAGGAACTTTCCATTCCAATATCGCAGCAACATATGATGACATAGGTTCAGTTTATTCTATGCAAGGGAACTATACAGAAGCGCTGAAGAACTATTCAATGGCATTAAAAATACGCGAGAACTTTTTAGATACTATGAATATAGAAAATGCTTTTACATATAATGATATAGGAAATATTTATTATAAAAACAACAACATTATAGATGCTATAGAGTATTACAAAAAGTCAATACAAATTTGTAGTTCCAAATTGAAAAACAACCCTAATACTATAGCGGTTTATGAAAATATAGCAAATGCTTATCTCAAGTTAGGAGGATATGAAAAAGCAATAAATTACTATTGTGATGCTCTTGGAACCGTAGGTGATAATTTAAAAGATTCTCCTTTATATACCATCACTACAAGCAAAGATTTCTTAAATACTTTAGAGCAAATCAGTAAT
Source organism: Bacteroides sp. (assembly GCF_030151085.1). Lineage (GTDB taxonomy): Bacteria > Bacteroidota > Bacteroidia > Bacteroidales > Bacteroidaceae > Bacteroides. Next base: position 351,841 of record NZ_JASLER010000056.1, read on the forward strand.
AAAATAAGGAACAATTCATTCAAACAAATTCCTATACAAGAAAACATAATTTTCACTTTAACACTACAAAGAAAAGACAATACAGTTTATGACAACAACATATATTATATACTCAAATATAAAGATTGGGATTGTGAAAGTGAGAATAGTTTATTCCCCTATATAGCTACCACCACTGACGAATTTCAGGATATACTTTTAATGTTAAATGGGGAAATTATTGAAAATTTGCCAAATGATAAAAATATAAAGTATGGTATTGATATCCGATCTATATCAGAAAACGAAAAGCAACAAATAATAAGCACTTATAGACAACAGAAAAATGATAATAGCCTATAATATTTTCATCAGCTACCGTCGTGATGGAGCTTTTGAAACCGCCAGTCTCATAGCCGAGAAACTGCGAAACGCTGGTTACAAAGTCTTCCTGGATGTAGAATCGTTGCGTTCGGGCAAGTTCAATGAGCAATTGTATGCGGTTATTGAGCAGTGCACGGACTTTATATTAATACTTCCTAAAGATGGGCTGGAGCGGTGTGCCAATGAAGGGGACTGGCTGCGTCTGGAAGTGCTTTGTGCCATGCAACATAACAAAAACATTATTCCCGTGATGTTGAACGGGTTTACATGGCCACAAGTAATGCCGGAAGAGCTGAAAGGATTGAATGAATATCAAAGCATTGCAGCCGGGGGACATGAATATTTCGATGCATCTATCGACCGCTTAAAACGTTATTTGAAAAGTAAACCCAACTCTTGGAGTACAAAGAAAATAAGATGGATAGCAATAATCGCTATTGCTGTTTGCGTTTGTATCGGAGCACTATATTATGGTTTCAGAACGAGTGCCA